>NZ_BOSG01000001.1:666964-1333929 GCF_018403225.1 Paenibacillus sp. J23TS9
ATACAACTACGGGCATATCCGCTTTTGAACGCTCATTAACAGTAAAGGCTCTGACCGATCTGGCAGCCGCAGCCGCGGATTTTCGCCGACCCGGGCATATGTTTCCTCTGATCGCCAAGGATGGGGGCGTCCTGCGGCGGGCAGGTCATACCGAAGCAGCGGTGGATCTGGCAAGATTAAGCGGCTGCGCCCCCGCCGGCGTGATTTGTGAAATTATGAAAGAGGACGGAACGATGGCGAGACTTCCGGATTTACAGGGCATCGCGAATAAGCATAATCTGAAGCTGATATCGATCCAGGATTTGATTAAATTCCGCAATCAGCGAGAGCAGTTGGTCCACCGGGAAGCCGAGGTGCGGATGCCAACGGATTTCGGAGTCTTTCAGGCAGTAGCTTATACCAACGATGTGGATGATAAAGAGCATCTGGCACTTGTCAAAGGGACGATATCCAGTGAAACACCGGTGCTTGTGAGGGTGCACTCCGAATGCCTGACAGGGGACGTGTTCCATTCGCTGCGCTGCGACTGCGGTCCGCAATTCGCTGCAGCGCTCCGGCAGATCGAAGAAGAAGGCTCCGGCGTCTTGTTATACATGAGGCAGGAAGGCCGGGGAATCGGCCTGATTAACAAGTTAAAGGCTTATGAGCTGCAGGAGCAGGGGCTGGATACCGTGGATGCAAATCTCAAGCTGGGATTTCCGGCGGACCTTCGCGACTACGGCATCGGCGCTCAAATCCTTAAGGATCTGGGCGTTCGGCAAATCCGTCTTCTGACCAATAACCCGAGAAAGATCAAAGGTCTTGAAGGCCATGGTCTGGAAGTTGTCGAGCGTGTTCCGATTCAGATGGAAGCCGGAGTCGATAACAGCTGTTATTTGCATACGAAACAAACGAAGCTTGGACACATGCTGAGCATGGAATCTTAATCACATATAAGAGAGGTTGATATAGAAATGGCACATATTTTTGAAGGCAATTTGGTATCAAGCGGTTTAAAATACGGGATTGTGGTTGGAAGATTCAATGAATTTATTACAAGTAAGCTGCTCGGCGGCGCTCTCGATGGATTAAAGCGTCATGGTGCTGGTGAAGATGAAGTTGATGTGGCGTGGGTACCGGGAGCTTTTGAAATCCCGTTAGTTGCCAGCAAAATGGCCGAAAGCGGAAAGTATGACGCCGTGATTACTCTCGGAACCGTCATCCGCGGGGCCACTTCCCATTACGATGTGGTATGCAATGAAGTGGCCAAAGGCGTTGCCGCTACCAGTCTGAAGACAGGCGTTCCGGTCATCTTCGGCGTTCTGACGACAGACAGCATTGAGCAAGCCATCGAACGGGCGGGTACCAAGGCGGGGAACAAAGGCTACGAAGCGGCGACGTCAGCTATCGAAATGGCCAACCTGACAAAACAGTTTAAATAAGAATTCAAGGACAAGGAGGCACTCTTTTCATAGGGTGTCTTTTTTTTGCATGCTCCAATGATGGGCCCCCCTTATGTGATAATACGTCGATAGATGCTTTTCAAATCATCGGAGTCCTTCTGCATTACCGTCAAATGATAGGGTAACTTCCCGAAATACCTCGAAGGCTGGGTAGGTGTTTTTGCGTTTATTTATAGCTGATCTGCTCTATCATCCTCAATTTACAAACGCGATATTCTGCAGCAAAATACGGATCGCTCCCTGCAAACCGCCCAGCCAGGAAATCTAGACCATACCGGATAACAACGGTCAATATTTAAAGGTGAGGCTCGCGGCAAACGATTTGCCGGATGTATTTTATTTGAAGTCCTCCCAGTTGTCCGGGTACCAGGAGGCAGTTCTTTCACTTCATGGTTTTGAGGCGACCAAAGCCAACAAGTTCCCTGCCATATTTAGGAGATATCCTGGGTTTGCCGCTGGTATCCTTCTCTGTAAAATCTGAGTGATTTGGCGTTTGTAGCCCAAAAGATCATCGGATAATCTCTATGTGACAAGCTTACGAGCTTGACGAAACTGCAGAAATCATGCTTAGTTAATGTAGTGCCTTTACATAGGGCACTACATTTTTTTAATATAGAAGTAGAAGTAGTGCTGATAAAATTTGATAGATTGATCTATTATGGACGGAGGATAGGCCGTGAACACAGTATTATACAAGCTGGAGACATTTGAGGGTCCGCTCGATTTGCTGCTTCACCTGATAGACAAAGCGGAAATCAATATCCAGGATATCCCCGTCAGCGAGATTACCGACCAATATATGGAGTATTTGCACAGCATGCAGGAGCTGGAACTCGATATTACAAGTGAGTTTCTGGTGATGGCAGCCACGCTGCTATCCATTAAATCGAAGCTTCTATTACCGAAGCCCCCGGTTTTCATCATGGACGAATTTGATTTTTACGATGAAGAGGATCTTGATCCGCGTGCGGAGCTGGTGCAGAAGCTGATTGAATACCGGAAGTATAAAGGAATTGCCAAGCATTTGCAGGAGAAGGAATGGGAACGGAGCCTGCTCTATGCGAAAGAGCCAGAGGATTTGACTCCATGGGTGCCGGCGGTAACCGAGAATCCGGTGCGGGGCCTCCATGCTTCAGATTTGGTCGCCGCGTTCCAGAAAGCTCTCCGCAAAGCGGTTAAACGGACAACCTATACCCGCATTCAGCGGGATGAGATATCGGTCAAGGACCGGATCAGACAGGTCGTAAACGTACTTGAGCAGTCTGGGCGGGGCGGCAAAGTGCTGTTCTCCAGGCTTTTACATGAAGACATGATGAGACATGAGATCGTCGTAACCTTTCTGGCCATATTGGAGCTGATGAAGATGAAACAAATTCTATGTTATCAGGAAAAGCTCTTCGACGACATTGTAATGGAATGGAAAGGGGGAGAGCAGGATCATGGACTTTCCGAAATTGAAATCGATTATTGAGGGACTGCTGTTTCTCTCAGGGGATGAAGGCCTTACGGTCAAACAAATTGCCGAAATAGTGGATCACCGGGCAGAGCTTGTCGCTGATGCGCTCACGGAAATGAAAGAGGATTTTCAACAGCAGCAGCGGGGTATTCAGGTGCTGCAAATTGCAGGAAGCTACCAGCTGACCACGCTCGGGGATCATGCAGCATATTATGAGAAGCTGGCCTATTCGCCTTCCCGGTCCTCTCTGTCCCAGGCAGCGCTCGAAACGTTGGCCATCGTAGCCTACCGCCAGCCCATCACCCGGGTTGAGATAGAGGAGATCCGCGGTGTTAAATCGGAGCGTGCCATTCAGACGTTGGTACACAAGGACCTTATAGAAGAGATCGGCCGAGCAGAGGCGATTGGTCGGCCGATTTTATATGGGACCACAAAATCATTCCTCGATTATTTCGGCCTTCCAAGTCTACAGGCGCTTCCGGAACCGCAATTATTTGAAAGCACAGAAAATCTGGAGGAAGAAACACAGCTGCTGTTCGAAAAGCTTGACGGCAGACAGCTTACGATCGATGATGTGAACTAATTTGATGAATAGAACCGGTAATCTAGATCTTAGATTGCCGGTTTTTTATTGTGATCAGACGAAAAAGAAATCATGTCCAAATTGAGCTTAAAATAGAAATTCGAATCTTTTCCAGCTTTGTATGCCATACTATGTCCGAAGATAACGAATGGTCATTTGTAGGGGGCTATATTGTGTGGATTACGCTGGCTGTTATAGCCGTTATTCTCATATTGCTTGCCGCTGCCGCCATGTCGAACATCATCTGCACCATCCGTTTCAGCAAGGATGGTCATGATGATAAGGCAATAATCGACATCCATATGCTGTACGGACTGGTACGGTTTCATTATGAAATGCCCAAACTTGTGTTTGAAAATATGAAAAAAGGCTTTCTCCTTAAGCTTGAAAAAAGCAGCAACCTGAGCCGGAATTCGGGAAACACGACGCATACCCGGATTAATAAGAAAAAAACGGATTTATGGGCTCATGAAATCCGGATTTTGTTAAGATCGACCGCTTCATTAAAAAAATGGCTTCAGCGGACATTTTCCCATGTTCGGGTTCACGAGCTGAAGTGGTCAACTAATTTCTCAACAGGCGAAGCCGAGTGGACTGCCATCGCTTCGGGTGTATTATGGAGCATCAAAACAACGCTGATCGGCTGGTTATCCTTTCAGGTCCGTATGAAAAGCAGTCCCCGGATAAATGTCATTCCCGTGTTCAAAGACGAGATGCTTTTTTCGACGGAATTTTATTGTGTTTCCCGGCTATCCTTCGGTTACGCCCTATTCGCTGCCATTATTCTGTTATCACGGATTCTGAAAGTGGAAGGCGGATTGAAAAAATGGATTCGCTTATACCGACAGAGGAAAGGTAAGGGTAAGGGGCAGAAAGTTCCAAGTGTTTGACATGGAGATGAGTAAAATCCCTCCTACATACTCGATATGAAGTTGGGCAAACTAATTTTTGAAATGACCTTATTTAGATTTCATGAAGGAGGAAGCAGCAAATGACCGATCATCCAATTCAAGGCCTCATGCAGACCGCTATGGAAAACATCAAAGGCATGGTTGATGTGAATACAATTGTGGGAGATCCCGTTCAAACACCGGATGGCAGCGTGATTCTTCCGATCAGTAAAGTGGGGTTTGGGTTTGCAGCCGGAGGCAGCGATTTTAACGGAGAATATGCCGGTAAAGACGTTAACGCAAACGGCCAAAACCACAACGATCTTAAATCTTCCATGCCATTTGGCGGCGGTAGCGGCGGTGGTGTATCTATTCGTCCAATCGCGTTTCTTGTTGTGGGTAAAGAAGGTGTGCATATCGTGCCGCTGGATAATCAAACCCATCTGTTTGAGAAGCTGATCGACTCTGCACCGATGATGGTTGAAAAGATCCAGTCCATGTTCCAAACCAATCCTGCTGCAACCGCTGGCGTAAATACTACACAAACACCAGTCGAGCAACCCAATCCAACGTTTTATTAACACTTGCCCGTCCCCTTCCAGCCGGAGGGGATTTTTTTGTGTGAATGAACGCAGGGGCATAACCGCCCGAAGACAAGCATATACTTGTACAAGATTTTCAAGAATCCCGGAGGAAAGATAACCATGCGGATAAAATCAATCACTTGCTGGATCGCTATGATTGCACTTTTGCTGACCTGCAGCGTATCAGTTTCAGCGCAAAACAGACCATCTCTTCCTGAATTGTACACACATGCGCAGGCTGCCGCTTTGATCGATGTAACATCAGGGCGATTGCTGTATTCCAGCCATGGAGATGATGAGCTGCGGATTGCCAGCTTGACTAAAATCATGACGGCCATTGTTGCCATTGAACACGGAGATTTCAAGAAACCGGTCAAGGTTAGCAAAAATGCTTTTGGAAAAGAGGGCTCATCCATCTATCTCAAGCTGGGTGAAGAGATGACCCTTGAAAATATGCTTTACGGCCTAATGCTCCGTTCAGGGAATGATGCAGCTACGGCAATTGCCGAACATGTTGGCGGGTCAGAGGAAGGCTTTGTTTATTTAATGAATGAAGAAGCAAAACAGCTTGGTCTGGTGCATTCACATTTTGCCAACCCCCATGGGCTCGATGCGGAAGGTCATTATTCATCGGCGAATGATCTGGCCAAGCTGACAGCCTATGCACTGCATAATCCCGTTTTCCGGAATATCGTCAAGACACCAACCAAAAAAGCACCGAATCCTAATGAGTCCTGGGATTACAAATGGGATAACAAGAACAAAATGCTTAGATTGTACGATGGAGCCGATGGCGTGAAGACTGGGTATACCAAAAAAGCATTTCGCTGTCTGGTTAGCTCGGCAACACGCAATGGCCAGCAGTTGGTCGCTGTGACGCTGAATGATGGGGATGACTGGAATGATCATGGCAAAATGCTGGACTACGGCTTTGAATACTATCCCTTGTCCTCATTGATGGAGAAAGGGGAAGCTGTAAAGGGCTATGATCTGGTGGTAAGTAATACCTTCCAATATCCCTTTGCCAAAGGTGAACAGGATGGAGTCGAAAAAAAGCTGGTTCTCCATCAGCCTGTTAGAGAAGGGAGCACAGATGTAAGCTTTGGACTGCGGGGGGAAATACAGATTTATCTTGAGGGGAAGCAAGTGGGAGTGGTTCCGGTTTATCAGAAAGGAAGTTTCCTGCCTGCTGAAAAAGAACGGAATCCAGTCCAGAACACAATGGCTCCGGTGCATCCATCGACCTTTGCCGGAGCGCTGTCAGAAGTGGTTAAAAAACTGTTCCTGCAGCATGACTAACCGTCGATAATGGGAGAAGCGGGAGAGGAGAATGTCTAATGATCAATGTCATTTGGCTGGCGCTGATCGTCATCGGATTTGGGTTTGCAGCTGCGCAGGGGAATATAGAAATCGTAACCTCAGCTGCGTTTGACGGAGCCAAAACCGGTGTCACCGTATGTTTTGGGCTCATCAGTGTGCTGGTATTTTGGCTGGGAATGATGAAGCTGGCCGAGGACTCGGGGCTCCTTCAAAAAATTGCGAAGCTGATGAGCCCGGTCGTAAGATTCTTGTTCCCCGACGTGCCCAAAAACCATCCTGCAATGGGGTACATCCTTTCCAATATGAGTGCGAATTTGCTCGGACTTGGCAATGCAGCAACACCGATGGGGATTAAGGCGATGCAGGAACTGCAAACGCTGAATCCGGATAAAACCGCGGCAAGTCCGGCGATGTGTACACTGTTGGCCTTAAATACGGCGAGTATAACCTTAATTCCAACGACTTTGATTGCCATACGAATGAATTACCAGTCGGCCAACCCGACAGAAATCGTTGGCACAACGCTAGCAGCCACGATAGTGGCGACTCTTGCCGCGGTGGCGGCAGACAGATGGTACCGCAGGAAATTTTTGAACCGACATCCAAAGCCCCCAATTTTAATGGGTCCATCATCAGCCTTAAAACAGGACATTCCGGATATGAAAGGATGATTTCGGATGACTGCAATCATTAATATGATTTCAGCGTGGGCGATCCCTGTTTTGATCGCCTTCATTCCGCTTTTTGCCTTTACGAGAAGGGTGCCTGTGTACGAATCCTTTGTCATTGGTGCAAAGGAAGGCTTCCAAACGGCCATTCAGATCATACCCAATCTTGTTGGCATGATGGTAGCCATTAGCGTATTCAGGGCTTCCGGCGCACTGGACTTTTTTGTGGGCTGGACAGGCCCGTTTTTGCATCGGCTGGGAGTACCGAGTGAAATCTTACCCCTTGGACTTTTGCGCCCATTAACGGGTACAGGCTCACTCGCATTCGCTACAGATCTGATTTCGGTGTATGGGCCCGATTCCATGATTGGAAGGATGGCTTCTACGATTCAAGGCAGTACAGATACGACTCTGTATGTTTTAACTGTATATATGGGAGCGGTAGGCGTCCGTAATGGCAGGTACTCACTAAAAGTCGGTCTCTTTTCTGATGTGATCGGATTTATAGCTTCAATTGCCGTATGCCTTCTCTTTTTCGGCTGAAAATAATCCCCGTTTATGAGCGTAACGTAATGATAGACACCTCATATACTGTACCACGCATGAATTTGTACAGGGATTGAGGTGAAATCATGACATTTGAAGGCTTTATTATTCATCATTCCTCTTGCACGTCCATCAATGGAGTCGGCTATGATTTCTGGATCGGAGCGGACGGCTTCGTGACCTCGGCTCCTTTATTGACGGACCCATCCCATATTCATATCTGTCTGGAAGGCAATTTCAACAGGGACTACGAGCTGTTGGGTCCTGCTGAAAAACAGCAGCTTTTTATTGCCAGCAAACTCATTATGGAGCTGTCCAGACAGTATGACATTTCTCCCCTTTTTCTTTATCCGCACACACCTTCCTGTCCGGGAAAAGAATTTCCCTGGAATGAACTTGTGATTTACCCTTCTCACGGGTATCATTAGTTTGAGGTGACCTAATAAACAATGGAAAGATTACAGAAAATTTTAGCACAGGCAGGTATCGCATCTAGACGCAAATGCGAGGAATTGATACTGGCCGGCAAGGTGGAAGTTAACGGGGAAACCGTTACTGCGCTTGGAACAAAGGCGGACCCCGAACAAGATATCATCACGGTGGCAGGCAAGCCGATCAGAAATGAAAACAAGATTTACATTATGCTGAACAAACCCAAAGGCGTCATTACAAGTGCATCGGACCCTGCCGGACGCAAGATTGTTACGGATTATGTAAAAGGCATCAAGGAACGGATCTATCCGGTAGGACGTCTGGATTACGACACAGAGGGACTTCTGCTGCTGACAAATGATGGCGAATTTGCGAATATGCTGACGCATCCGAAGCATCATGTGCCCAAAACATATCTCGCGACCGTAGAGGGTATTCCTCACGGCAGCGAGCTGGACAAGCTGCGCGCGGGAATTAAGCTGGAGGACGGTATGACTTCCCCTGCAGAAGTCGAATATAAGGATATCGATACCGAGAAAAAAGAGGCTGTAATCAGCATTACGATTCATGAAGGCAGAAACCGTCAGGTGCGCCGGATGTTCGAAGCGATTTCCCATAAAGTCATCCGTCTGAAGCGGATTTCGTTCGGTGATTTGCTGCTCCAGAATCTGAAGCGCGGACTCTATCGTCATTTAACGAAGGATGAAATAGAGAGCCTGAAGAATATGGCTATATCCGGAAAACAGGGTAAAAAATAGCTCGGAAGGTCACACAATATTCATAACCAGCCTCCACAAATATGACATGTTTTCGATATAATTGTTCATAGGATGTTCAAAACCTGCGATGGAAAACATGAGATTTGTCATAGTAAAGGAGCATTTGGCATGGGTAAATCAAGGAAGAAAAT
The DNA here is from genome assembly GCF_018403225.1 of Paenibacillus sp. J23TS9. Taxonomy (NCBI): domain Bacteria; kingdom Bacillati; phylum Bacillota; class Bacilli; order Caryophanales; family Paenibacillaceae; genus Paenibacillus; species Paenibacillus sp. J23TS9. Next base: position 675,796 of record NZ_BOSG01000001.1, read on the forward strand.
TCAGATAATTATCCTGCTTTTGATCGTTGTTCTGGGCGGATATGCCATTGTTTCGCAAGTGTCTGGTTCGGGCGGCAAGCCTACGGAAGGCAGCAAAGCGCCGAATTTCGACCTTCTCGGTCTGGATGGCAAGGCTCATAAGCTGGATGAATACAAGGGAAAGGCTATGGTTCTTAATTTTTGGGGAACCTGGTGCGGACCTTGTGTGAAAGAAATGCCGGCTCTGCAGGCACAATGGGAAAAATGGAAGGATCAAGACGTGGTTGTGGTCGGAATTAATGCCGGTGAGGACAAGATGGCTGTCGAAAATTTCGTGAATAGTGTTAACGTGAATTTCCCGATTCTTCTTGATCCGAATAAGGATGCTATCGCAAAATACGGCATTTCGCCGTTGCCTACCACCCTTTTTGTGTCCAAGGACGGGAAAATTAACAAGATTCATCTCGGTCAACTGGATTTGGCCACCCTCGACAAACAAATTGCAGAGCTGGTGAAATCGTAATGTTACAAGAAGTAATCGCTTTTAAAAACACAAAATGCGAGTGCGGACACCAGAATCCGGTGGGCACCGTACTTTGCGAGGCCTGTGGCAGACCGCTTGAAGAAGAGGACCGTGAGTCTACCGAAGTTCTGGAAATGCGTTATGACGGAATGGCGCGCAGATCGCAGCGCGTCAATCCGAATTTCATTGACCGCATTTGGAACTTCTTTTCTTCTGTCAAAATAGCAGTATACATGATCATCCTGACGCTGATCGGTTCGATGCTCGGTTCGATATTTCCTCAGGAAAGCACTTTCCTGAACGTCGATCCTTCGACCTATTACAAGGATACCTATGGAACCTGGGGCCTGGTCTATTACAAGCTTGGATTGACACATACTTATGAATCCTGGTGGTTTATTCTGCTGCTCGTGATGATTGGCGCATCGCTGATTATATGCAGCTTGGACCGGGTTCTCCCGCTTTATAAAGCACTTACCAAACAAAGAATACTTAAGCACATGCAGTTTTTGACACGACAGAGGGTTGTTTATCAGGGCCCGGTTGGAGGTACAGTTGAGGATTGGATGAAGCAGGTGTCAGCCCCGATCAAAAAGAAGGGCTATCGTGTGTACACAGACGGAAACGCTCTCTTGGCGGAAAAATACCGCTTTAGCCGCTGGGGCCCTTATGTTATTCACATCGGCCTCATCATCTTTTTGCTTGCCGTTCTGGCACGTGGTTTGCCTGGACTGAAAATGGACCAGCATATTCCTTTTCCCGAAGGGGAAATCAAACACATACCGGATACTTCGTTTTATCTGAAAAACGAGAAGTTCACAGTCGAGTATTATACGCAGGAGGAAATGCCGGAGGAGTTCCGCAATAAAGGCAAGACTCTTCCCAAGCTGTTTAATACCCAAGCTACATTGTATCAATGCACTGCCGATTGTGATGATCCGACCAAAGAACCAAAGCTTGAAGAAGTGACAAAGCATAATATTCAGGTGAATGATCCTTTGGACTACAAGGGCCTGATGGCATACCAGTTTGACTATGACATGACTCCGATATTGCGAGCGGTGAGTCCATCTTTGGTAGATGTCAAGACGGGCCAAGACTTCGGGAAATTCAAGCTGGATATCAGAAATCCGCAACGCAACTATACGGTTGGCGACTATTCGCTTGAATTGAAAGAAAAGTACAATGACTTTGGTCTTGATGAAAATGGCAAGCCTGTCACGAAAACTCCGAATCCAAATGCGCCGGCATTTCTTTTCCTGATTAAAGGTCCGGATCTGCCAGCTGCGGGTGTGCAGTATATCTATTTTCCGAAAGAAATTGATAAAGAGCGTTTTCAGCAAGATGCCATCAACACCAAGCTGAATGGAGGAAGTGCTCCACTCATGCTTGACGTGAAGGGTATGGAAAATGTCGATTTCTCTTTATCTACCTCATACTTGAATATTCGCGTGGATAAGGTAATGCCGTTTATCTGGATCGGCGCCAGCATCGTGATGCTTGGCCTCGTGCTGGGATTCTACTGGCAGCACCGCCGGATCTGGCTGCGGATTGATGACGGTATGTTGACACTCGGAGCACACACCAATAAAAACTGGTTCGGCATACGCCGGGAGATCTCGGCCATTCTGAAAAAAATGAATCTGGATGTGGACGAAAAGTCCATGGATAACGGAGGAAAAAACGCATGAAGTTATTGGATTTCAGCAGCAATATGTTTGTCGTTGCATTCTTCCTTTACTGCGCGGCATTTATATTATTCGCCGTTGCTCTGATGGGCCGCAGGTGGAGCAATCGCGACCCTGAAGCACATATGAAAAAATGGGGGGGGATCGCCTTTCTGGGTTCGTCCCTGGGTCTGATCTTCCACCTGATATTTTTCGTGACCCGCTGGATTGGCGGCGAACATATACCGGTTAGTAACATGTATGAATTTATGTCATTCCTGTCGATGATGGTTATGGTCGCGTTTACGGTCGTATACCTGATTTACAGAAAGACATTGCTTGGCTTGTTCGCCGTACCGATTACCATCATTATTATGGCATATGCTGCGGTGTTCCCGCAGGAAGTGCAGCCGCTGATTCCATCGCTGCAATCCTACTGGCTCAAGATTCACGTTACTTTAGCTGCAGCGGGTGAGTCCTTCTTCGCCATCGGCTTTGCAGCCGGATTTATGTACTTGATTCGCACGGTTGATTTTAAGAGTAAAGAGAAGAAAGCGAAGAAACAGCAGCGCTGGGTGGAAGTTATTTTCTTTTCAATCATCCTTGTTATATCCTTTATAGCTACTGTATTTATTTTCCGCTCAGCCGGTTATGAGTCGGTGTTTACCCAAACGAAAGTAACGGGCCAAGTAGGGGCACAAACAACGATTACCGAGAAGGTATCCTATAAACTGCCGCCGATCGTTGCACCGTATCACAGCAAGATCGAAAGCTATGAGCCATTCCTGGGCATGAGCAAGCCGTTGTTTAATGCTCCATCCTGGATGAACGGGGTAAATGCCGGACGTAAATTCAACACGATTATCTGGTCCGTTCTCACCGGCCTCATTCTTTACGGTATTCTGCGTCTGATCGTCCGCAAGCCGCTTGGCCGTGCCGCTTCTCCTTTAATGGATGGCATTGATGCAGACGATTTGGATGAGATCAGCTACCGCGCCATTGCGATTGGTTTCCCGATTTTCACTTTAGGTGCTCTCATCTTTGCGATGATTTGGGCACAAATTGCCTGGGGTATCTTCTGGAGCTGGGATCCGAAAGAGGTATGGGCGCTCATCTGTTGGCTGTTCTACAGTGCTTATCTGCATCTCAGACTTTCCCGCGGCTGGCAGGGCAGCAATTCGGCCTGGCTCGCGGTTATCGGCTTCCTTGTAGTTATGTTCACCCTGGTCGGGGTAAACCTGGTTATTGCAGGTTTGCATTCCTATGCAGGTGTTGAATAACATTCATTAATCGACAAAAACCATCATAAAGAGAATCCGTTTCGCATTTGATGTTGAATGTTGAAGCGGATTTTCGCTATAATTGTCCTTTGAGAGCAAGTGGAAGATCTTCGTATGAACATAAAGGGGTTGTTGTCTATGTCAGAGCACGGAAATCGAATACTGGTTGTGGACGATGAAGAACGGATTCGACGTTTGCTTAAAATGTATTTGGAAAAAGAAGGTTATGAAGTGGAAGAAGCGGAAGATGGAGAAACTGCGCTGCGCAAAGCTTCGAATCAAGATTATGGTCTTATTCTGCTGGATTTGATGCTGCCAGGAATGGATGGCATGGAGGTCTGCACCCGTTTAAGACAATTAAAATCAACACCGATCCTGATGCTGACGGCCAAGGGCGAGGAAATCAACCGTGTTCAAGGGTTTGAAGTCGGAGCGGATGATTACGTTGTTAAGCCGTTTAGTCCCCGGGAAGTTATATATCGTGTAAAGGCGATCCTGAGACGTTCCTCAGCCACGGCGTATTTGTCGAAGGATAGTAATTCCAGCAATAATATCGTATTTCCTTACCTTGTCATTGAACATGACGCACACCGGGTAACCGCAAGCGGACATGAAGTCAGTTTGACACCGAAAGAATACGAGCTTCTGCATTATCTCGCAGTTTCACCTGATAAGGTATTTTCAAGAGAAGAGCTGCTGAAGGATGTGTGGAATTACGAGTTCTTCGGTGATCTGCGTACCGTGGATACGCATGTCAAAAGATTAAGGGAAAAGCTGAATAAAGTATCTCCGGAGTCGGCTGCCATGATTACAACCGTATGGGGAGTCGGTTATAAGTTAGAGGTGCCAAAGTAACGTGAACTTCTGGACATCTCTGGTCGGTAAATTGTGGGCAACGATCATATGCCTGGTGGCATGTATTCTGATTATCATGGCCTTGTTCCTGCTTCCGTATATCGATACCAATTTCTCGAACAATTCCGGAGACATTAAGCGTCTATTTACGTATACGGCGATCATCGGCTTTTCGATGACCACCTTTTTTGCGCTATTCCTTCTCACTAAAATTACTCAGCCTATGCAAAAACTGATCAGCGCAACAGAGGCGATCAGTAAAGGCGAGTATAGTACCCGTCTGTCCATCGTAACCAGCGATGAGATTGGAAAGCTCGCTAATACGTTTAACCATATGGCTACTGAGCTTGAAGACAATATCCGCAATCTCAATCAGGAAAAAGAACACTTGGCTAGTGTACTGCGAAGCATGAGTGATGCAGTGATTACGATTGACAATTCTGGCCATATTATTTTGACTAATCCACCGGCCCAGAAGCTGATTCCCAAGTGGAAGGATATCGATTGGGATATGGATCAGTCAGAAGAGCTTGAAGGTCCATTCGAGGAAAAGGTGCCTAAACCGCTGCTGGATTTGTTTGAACGGATGCTTCAGGAAAGTGCGGATGTAAGTGCGGATGTGCATGTTAAGCAGGGGGTATGGTCTGTCCATATGGCTCCCCTGTATGCTGATAATGATATTCGCGGCGCTGTGGCAGTGCTCAGAGATATTACCGAACAGGTGAAGCTGGAGAAAATGCGACAGGATTTTGTGGCCAATGTGTCCCATGAAATCCGGACACCTCTTTCGATGATGCAGGGCTACAGTGAAGCTTTGCTTGATGGAATGGCTGCATCTCCGGAAGAGAGTGAGGAACTGATTCAGGTTATTCACGATGAATCCTTGCGGATGGGACGGCTGGTAAAGGATCTGCTTGATCTGGCTCGAATGGAGGCCGGGCATACGGATATACAGCGGAGCAGGCTGGATGTAAATGAGCTGCTCGAACGCGTATACCGTAAATTCTCCGTACGGGCGAAGGATAATGTAATCGAGCTATCTTACATTAAAAAGTCGGATGATCTCTTTTTGGAGGAGGCGGACGAAGATAAGCTGGAGCAGGTGCTCACAAATCTTCTGGACAACGCATTCCGCCATACACCTGAAGGCAAGCAGATCCGTATTGTAGCCGAACGGGTAGGAGAGGGACTTGCTACTGATCTGCAGATAAAGATCGAAGATGAAGGTGCAGGAATCCCTCAGGAAGATATTCCGTTTGTATTTGAACGGTTTTATAAGGCAGATAAAGCCAGAGTGCGTGGAGGTTCCAATGGAACGGGGCTCGGGCTTGCCATCGTGAAAAGTATCGTAGAATCCCATTCCGGATCGATTCGGGTTACAAGCCAGCTTGGCGAAGGAACCATATTCTCGATACGACTTCCTGTCGAAAGCCATAAATCTTGATAGCATACCAAGAAACACCTCATTCTGGGGTGTTTTTTGTTGAAGTTGAAAGATTAATCTTGTTCAACGTGGAACAATCGATGATGCCCAAAAAGCGCTTACCCTCTAATAGGGCATGCGCTTTTTGGTTATTTGATTTAATTTTGCGTGAATCGTTACAGGGTAATTTCGATGGCACGGTTCAGTTCAGCAAGGGTTGTCAGCTGAACCAGCACATCTTTTTGGACAGCTTTGTCAACGGACAGAATCATAATGGCCGCGCCGCCGATGATCTTACGACCCACCTGCATGGAGGCGATGTTGACGTCGTTTTGGCCAAGAAGCGTACCGACACTGCCGATAATACCTGGCTTATCGTTATGGGAAATGAGAATTTGATGGCCTTCCGGTGCCATATCAACAGGGAATTTGTCAATTTGTACGATCCGTTCGCCATAACCGTTCAACAGGGTACCGGCAACCAGAGTTTCCTCATTGTTTTGTGTCTTCAGGGTGACTGTCAGCAAATTCGTGAAGCCCTTGGACTTCGAAGCTTGGGTCACAACCACGTTGATATCCCGCAATTTAGCGAGATGCATGCAATTGACGATGTTTACTTCGCTTCCAAGATGATGCGCAAGCACACCTTTCACAATATAACGTGTCAGTGGCAGTGTATCCACATCCGACAGGTCGCCCGCATAGTCTACATGGATCTCATTGACAGCTTGGTTGGCAGCTTGTGCAGCAAAGCTGCCGAGCTTCTCACCGATTGAGAAGTAAGGCTGCAGACGGCTCATGACGCTTGCGGCTACCGGAGGCATGTTCACAGCGTTTTTAAACGGTTCGTTACGAAGGATATGAAGTACTTCCTCCGATACGTCAATGGCCACGTTTTCCTGGGCTTCAACGGTCGAAGCGCCAAGGTGAGGTGTCACAATGATTTTTGGATTGGTAAGGAACGGATGATCCTTTTCCGGCGGCTCACTTTCAAATACGTCAAATGCTGCGCCAGCTACGATGCCTTCATTAATAGCTTCCACGAGAGCCGTTTCATCGATGATGCCACCACGTGCGCAGTTCACAATACGCATGCCCTTTTTCATGACTTCAAATTGCGGACGGGAGATCATATGATGTGTTTCAGGCGTCAGCGGCGTATGAACGGTCATGAAGTCTGCATTCCGAACGATGTCATCCACGGATGCCAGCTTGACTTCCATCTTTTCAGCACGCTCCTGAGTCAGGAAGGGATCGAACGCCAGGATGTTCATACCGAATGCTTTCGCACGCTTTGCTACTTCACTGCCGATCCGTCCCATACCCATGACGCCGAGAGTCTTATTGCGAAGTTCGACGCCCAGGAAGGATTTCCGGTCCCATACGCCACCAACCGTTTTGGCATAAGCCTGTGGAATATGCCGAGCCAGAGCCATCATCATGGCAAAGGTGTGCTCACAAGTGGTAATGGTATTGCCGTCAGGAGCATTAATAACGATGATTCCGCGCTTGGTAGCTGCCTCAAGATCAATGTTATCCACACCTACGCCGGCGCGGCCAACCACCTTGAGATTTGTACCTGCTTCCATAATTTTTTCCGTGACACGTGTTTGGCTGCGGACGAGAAGGGCATCATACTCTCCGATAATGGCAACAAGCTCATCCTCTCCGAGTCCCGTCTTTTTCTCTACCAGGACATCGGCTGCATCCATCAGCTGCTGAATTCCCAGATCACTGATTGGATCCGATACTAACACTTTAAACATGGTTTCTTTCCTCCTCATTCTGTTGGAAAACATATATAATAGAGGGCTGTATTTCACAAAAAATACATTCCCGTAAAACCATACTCAGATGCTTTGTGGAAATATTGTATTCCCTGGGCAACGCGGTGCTGTATAAAAGAGTGAAGGTATGCTGTTACTCGGATTCCGCCCGCAACTTGGGAGAACAACGGACAAATGGCTTAATATAACAAAAAAACCCTCAATCCGCACACTACTTGCGTAGTAAGGGACGAGAGTTGTTCGTGGTACCACCCTAATTCACCACCGGATATTGCATCCGGCAGCCTCAGAGGCCTTCTAAAGACCTGATTTGATAACGGAAATGACCCGGTCGCACCTACTGTAATGTTCAATGCAACTTCTCTGGAACGCTAAGACGGCTTGACTGTCACCGGTTTGCACCAACCACCGGCTCTCTGAAGACTTTCAAGGGTCTTTTTTCCTTCATCGGTTTTAACTCGTTAATTTTTTCATAATGTATCACGGCCCCGTGATGGCTGTCAATAGGGAATCTTGGCTCCTTGAATCTTCTGCGCTAAATCTGCTATGATTTTTATGATATTATTTGACGTTTTCCTGTGGGCATTGTCGCTTTATGACTCGAAAAAGAAGGGAAGCTGGGGCAGCAGCTCATTTCCGCCGTATTGTGCCTTCAGTTTAATAAAATCCTTCGGATGAACGGCATTCTTTTTACGTAGAAAGTTAATGGTCTCCTGAAGTGAGTTAAGTTTATACGTTTTGGTCTTTCCTGCTGCAATCCAGGAATCAATGAATGCGGTGACATCCTGCGGATCGGCTGCACTGAAGAAGGCGCTGCTCAGCATGATGGAGGCTACCGCTTCGTTTTTCACCATCAACGGGTAAGATTCCCATTCGGTCAGTTTTAGGGTTGAGGGCATGATATATTGATTCGGGATGGACGGACTCACCTTTGTTCCCCATTTCAGCATGGAGGAATAATATTGTTTTTGAGCCAAGAGACCGTATTTCACCGCATTTTGATAATATGCATCCTCTTCGAGCGAATCAAGGATAGTTTTTGAATTCGATTCCGTCACAGCCGCGTGTTGAGCAGCCTTACTGAACAACCGCAGGCTTTTCAGTGTGTTATTTTGGGACTGCTGCAGCAGAGGTGAAGAGTCATACATGGAGATTTGGAGAACCTCATTATATTTTTGATCTGCCAGCTTGGAAAGGCTTTTGAAAATGCCGGATTTTTCTTTCGCAAAGATACCAGCAGTTTCGGTTTGTGCCAGCCATTCGCTCTTGAATTCCCGATAAGGCAAAAATACGGTATGATAGAAGGTGACGACATCCTGCTGCTGGTAGGAATCGGTGAAATCGGGTGTAGCGGATGATAACTTCAGATAGTTGTACTTTTCCTCCATACGGTTGGCACCTACCTGAACCCCTGACAGAAACGCTGCTGCTGTCACAATCAATGCGAGTATAAATAATAGGCTGAAGTAAAGCTCGAAACGGGAGGGGCGGTTTTTCATGATCTCTTGCACTCCTTCAAAATGGTGATGATCCTTGTATCGTTTAATAACTAAAGACAGGCAGGCATAATATGAAAAAATTTAAATTCCGTGCGCCGAAGTTGAAGCAGGCGACACCAGATCAGCTGACAGACCGTCTGCTCCTGATCAATCTTTATCTTACACAAGGTCTTACCTTAATTATCGGATTGGCCTGGATATTATTTCAGAAGAGAAATCCTTTCGAATTATTCGTGCCGCATAAAGGTGACTATTTTGTGGCTTGGGGGCTGGGACTGGCTGCCGTCATGTTTTTAATTGATTTTCTGGTGTCCCGCGTAACGCCAGAGGAAGTCATGGATGACGGCGGAATCAACAACATGCTGTTTCAAAACCGTCCTGTTTGGCATATTGTATTGATAGCGGCTCTGGTGGCGGTATGCGAAGAGCTGCTGTTCCGGGGTGCTATCCAGCATTCATTCGGTCCGTACTGGACCAGTATTTTGTTCGCCGTGATCCATGTCCGCTATTTGAAGCACTGGATTCCGACGGGCTGGGTATTCCTGAGCAGCTTCGGACTCGGTTATATCTACATACACTCCGGCACACTTCTTGCCCCTGTGGTATGCCATTTTGCGATAGATTGTATTTCCGGGTTAGTGATTCGATTTCGGAGGGAATCATGAGTAGTGAATTAAGCAGAGTTGAAACGTATAACAGAAGCCGAAAAAAAAACCAAACAAAAAAGCCCCCTGCAACTTCTGAAGAAGCTCCTAAGGCTAAGCCCGCGAATAGCCGTAGGGAACAGAAGAAGCCGGCAGCTGCCCCTCCTTTAAGCAGGGTGAGGGCAATGAAGGAGAGGAAAAGCCGCGGAGTTTTATCTTCTCCTGCAGACAGCCGGTCAGAAGCCCCGCAGGTATCTGATCCAAAGCCGGATCCCAAACAGACATACCCTTCCCGCGCACATAAGCATAAAGCGGGTTATGGAGCTGCAAGCACAGAAGAGGAGCTGGACTCTGCCCCGGCACGTTCTGAAACCTATGGTTCACGCAGAAATGTGATCAGCAAGTACTTTACCAACTCTTTATTTTTCTTGTTCCTTGTTCTGACGGTATTTCTCGTATACTGGGGTGTGAAGGGTGCACCCCCACTGGAGGACTTATGGTAACGGCAGTGCTGCTTTGGATCGCCGGATTCCTTGTTTTATGCTGTGTGCTGATTTTTGCAAGGATGTCCTATGAGGCACGGCTTCATGCCGTTACGCATTCAGAAGTTATAATGGAAGGCTTGCCGGAAGCTTTCGATGGCTGCAGCATTTTTTTTATCTCCGATATTCACAAGCGCAAGCTTTCGGACAAATATTTGCAGGAATTTAAAGGCAAAGCGGATTGGGTAATTCTTGGCGGGGATATTATGGAGAAAAACGTTCCGTTAGAGCGTGTGAAGGAAAACTTGGAGATTTTATCAGACTTGGGTCAGGTATACGCCGTATACGGTAATCATGATCTGAAGGCAGATCCCGAAGGATTGGAACAGGTGCTAAGAGATACGGGTGGAATTCTACTAAGGGATCAGAACATACGGCTGGAACGAGAAGGAGAAGAGGTATGCCTGACAGGCGTCGACCAGCCGCTAACCAAGCGGGATGGTTATCCTGGGGTTCCGGATTTGCCGGACGGTGATATTAAGGCGTGCAGGATTGTTGTGGTACATGACCCCGCCTGGATCCGCTATGCTTCCGATAAACCGGATCTGATTCTTGCAGGGCACACACATGGCGGGCAAATCAGACTGCCATTTTTCGGGGCGATCAGATTGAACGCTTTTTACCGCAAATATGATTGCGGCTGGTTTAGATGGTATCAGCCGCAGTCTGCTGTGAAGCTGCCGCAAATGCTGATCAGCCGCGGATTCGGCAATAGGCGCGTCGCGCTCCGCTTATGCTGTCCTGCCGAGATGCACCTTATTCGGTTGAAGAAGGGCACGGCTGGTAAGCTGAAGTAATTTTCCTGTATATACGAAAAGGCACTCGCCCCGACAATGAATTGGGAAGAGTGCCTTTGTTTAGTTTCGTCACATTATCTCATATCAAGTTCAATACTGCGGGGATCCACAAACGTGTAGCCCTTGCTCTCAAGCTTGGTCAGCAGTTGATCAAGCGCTTCGGTGGTCCATGAGAGCTCATGCATCAGAATGTTGCTTCCGGCATGCAGCTGGTCCATAACGTTTTGGATCACCTTATGTGGATTATCTGTCCCTTTGGACTTCATCGTCCAATCGAGAGAACCGTTTGACCAGGTCATGTACAGAAGTCCGTTTTCCTTCGCGATCTTCTTGCCCACATCTCCGCCTTCACCGAAAGGAGGCCGGAAGAATACAGGCGATTCTCCAATTGTATCCTTTACGATCTTTTGTACATCTTCAATTTGCTTTTTCACTTTTGCTTCTGGTTCTTTTCGCAAGGAAATGTGATCCCAGCTGTGATTGCCGATTATCTGTCCACGGTCATGGATCAGCTTAAGCAAATCCGGATTTTCTTTGACACGGTATCCATTTACGAAGAAAATTGCTTTGGCATGATGCTTGTCCAGCGTATCAATCAAGCTGTTAATCCATTCAGCCTTTTTAGGACCATCATCGAATGTCAGCAGCACGACCTTTTTCTCCGTGCCTTCTTCATTTGGGACAATATTGTATGCCTTATTCATGTGGTATTTCAAAGGTACGGCAGCAGTTTCACCATTTTGTCCCGCCGCGTTATCCTGGGTACCATCATTTTGCGTGCCTGTTTCTTTCGTTCCGTCTGGCTCATCTTTGCCGGCTTCTCCGGATTGATTTCCATTGGAAGCATTCTCATGTCCTGAATCATCATTTGAGCCTTGAACGGCTGTTGTCGTCGTTTTAGTGTTGTCTTGGGTAGTCGTGTTTTGATTCTTGTCTGCAGTCGTTTCGTTTTTGCCGCCGCATGCGCTTAACAACAAGGCAGTCACAAGAAGAAGCGCAGCTGTCTTTTTAACCATTTTTCCATCTCACTTTCCTGTTTTTATGCCGCATGAGTATGTCCTTTTCCGCGAACAATACACTTGAGTTTATCACATAAGGAGGTTGTAATTGTGAATACTTCGTCATTTATAAGCGGTGTGCTGATTGGTGCCGCAGCTACGGCTATCATGTCCAAAAACAAAGGCTCGATCACTTCCGCAATTACTCAAAATGCGGGGAAAATGATGGATATGAGTTCCCTTGGAATGAATAGTTCAGGGAGCCATAGCAGCCAACATGTCCAGACGCACTCCAAGGATCAAAGTATGAAGCAAATCAATGACTTCATCAACTCGAATCCAGACGTGAAAAGAGAAGTGGACATGATTATGAAGGAAACCAATACGGTCATACCTGGAATGTAAACGAAACGCAAGCCTTTAGAATCATTTTTAGAGCAGGTAATGCTCGAAATGATTCTTTTTTTTGTCTATTTTACAGCGTGCATTTCTGGTTATATAATGATAACATACTTACATAGAACTATTTTCAGCACACATTATGGGGGACATCATAATTTGTTATATCATTGCTTACAGAGGAGGATCCTGTCATGAAAATAGAACGATTGAGCTCAGATAAGATACGGATTTTCCTCACGTTCGACGATTTGAGTGAGCGCGGAATCCAAAAGGAAGACATGTGGCAAGAGCTTCCAAAGGTCCACGAGCTGTTCACCGAAATGATGGATCAAGCCTATAATGAACTTGGTTTTGACGCAACTGGACCGCTCGCTGTGGAAGTCTTTGCTCTGCCTGCTCAAGGCATGGTCGTCATCGTGACACGTGGGAAATATGATCATTCGCATTACAGTCATTTAGGGGAAGATGAGCTGCCCGAAGAAGTGTATGAAATGGAAGTGACCCTGGAGCAGAGCGACTCCATCGTGTATGCTTTCAACGATTTTGAAATACTGATTGAAGCTGCGCATGTTCTCGGCGGTCATATTACAGAGGCAGGCCGTCTTTATCACTATAAAGATAAATGGGTGCTGTACATGGATCCTGAACTGATTGATTCCAGCAAGCATCCTTCACTCATAGCCGTTTTGGCAGAATACGGAGAAGCTGCTTCCTATACAGAAGCTGTTCTCGACGAATACGGTAAGGTTGTCATGCAGGAAAATGCTATCGCGGGCATACGCGAGCATTTCAAACGACAGGATTAATTTTGGTGAATCATCCCATGAACAATGATTTCATGGGATGAATTGCTTTTTTAAAGCGATAAACACACGGGAAAAGGGGGAAAGAAACGGTGCTTTGGTTTTCAGTCATAGCTTCGGCGCTAGCGCCGGGTCTGGCCCTTTTGACGTATTTTTATCTGAAAGACAGATATGAGCAGGAACCACTCATGATGGTCATCAAGGTGTTTGTGCTTGGTTTTCTGATTGTTGTGCCGGTAATGATCATCCAGCGGGGGATGACGAACGGGTTTGGAGGCAATCCATATATCGAGTCATTCATCATTTCATCGTTTGTTGAGGAGTTTCTGAAATGGTTTGTATTGTACCATATGATTTACAACCATACGGAATTTGACGAGCCTTACGATGGGATTGTGTACGCGGTCGCCATTTCGCTTGGATTTGCTACGGTGGAGAATGTCATGTACGCCTGGTACAGCCACGCTTCCATCGGAGCGATGTTCCTGCGGGCGCTGCTGCCAGTCTCAGGCCATGCCATGTTTGGGGTTATGATGGGTTATTATCTGGGACGCGCCCGCTTCTCCACGGGAAGGAAAGCTAAGCGTTACTTGATTTACTCCATGATCATTCCTTGGTTCTGGCATGGCGTTTATGATCTGATTCTTGCCACTATGACCCAGTACTGGATATGGTTTATCGTTCCGTTAATGGCGTTTCTGTGGTACGGGGGAATGGGGAAGGTATACCGGGCTAACAACCGCTCTCCGTTCCGGTTCGTCAAACGTGAAGAAGAGGTTAATACCTAATAAAAATGGGCACACTTTATCCTACGAGATTCCAATTTTGGAAATTTGTACAGGATGGAGGGTGCCTTTTTGCGTGTCAAAGTCACGATTGTATGCAAACAATGCGGAGAACGTTTTATATTAAGGGGAAAAAGAGACCGGGGACGGATTGAGACGGGTTTTAAGCAATGCCTATGCAACAATAAAAACCTGTTCGATATTGAAGAGCTGCCGATCTAAGCTGAAAAACCGGTAAAGTAAACTGCCATAAGATGCATAAGACTCCTTTCTTCTTGTCAAACTAACAGCAGCAACGATATAAATTGGACTAAAGAATCAAGGAAATACAAGGCTAAACTTTAGTTCATTTTATGTGGTAGATTGATCAAAATCAGCTGTGATATGCCGCGGGCTTTGGTTTGATCTAAACAGTTGAAGAAAGGAGACTCAAGCAATTATGTACAAGCGACTAAGCGCTGTTTTGTTTCCCATCGTCACCCTCTTTATGATCGGGGCTTTCGTGTGGGGGTATCAGGAGAATCAAGAGAAAAACGCAGTTCTCATCAAAGCCGAGAACCAGTACCAGCGGGCTTTTCATGATTTGTCCTATCATATGGACCGATTGCATAGTGAGCTTGGCAATACGCTTGCGGTCAGCTCTACCTCCAACGCAATGCACCGCAAAGGGCTAATAAATGTTTGGAGACTGACTAGCGAGGCCCAGAATGAGATTAACCAGCTGCCGCTGACGATGCTTCCTTTTAATAAGACAGAGGATTTTCTGTCCCGGATTTCAAATTTCTCGTATCAGACCTCGATGCGTAATTTGGATAAGGAGCCATTGTCACAGGATGAGCTTATAAACCTGAAAACTCTGTATAAGAACTCGGCTGACATCACCAAGGATCTGCAGACGGTGCAAAGCAAGGTTATTCAGAACCGGCTTCGCTGGATGGATGTAGAGAGTGCTATGGCCACTGAGGAAAAGGCTCTCGACAACACGATCATCGACGGTTTCAAAACGGTGGACAAGCGGGTTGGTGAATATCCGGAACTAAACTGGGGACCGGCTGTATCAAGCATTTACGACAAGCGTTCTGTTAAAATGCTGTCCGGCGTAGCGGTATCCAAGGAGGATATTAAGCGTAAGGCTGCGAAATTCGCGGATGCAGGCCCAAAAGCCTCCATTCAGGTAACAGAAAACGGTAAGGGAACGGATTGGGAATCCTATACGGCTACGGTTAAATCCAAAAACTTGCCTGCGATAGTTTCCATGGACTTTACCAAAAAAGGCGGACTTCTGATTAGCTACCATGACAATCGGAAGATCGGTAAGAAGTCGGTTACCATTAAGCAGGCCAAAGAAAAGGCCAGCCAGTTTCTGAATAAAAAGGGCTATAAAGATATGACAGCTGTGACCGCGGACCAATATGGGAATATGGGTAACCTCACTTATGTTAGTGTACAGGACGGTGTTTTGATATATCCTGAAAAAATCACGGTCCGAGTCGGCTTGGATAATGGTGAAGTCACAGGGTTCCAAGCAAGCGATTATGTTTATGAGCATAAAGGCAAACGTAATTTGCCGAAGCCAAAGATGACCATTGATGAGGTTCGCAAAAAGATAAACCCCGAGTTCAAGGAGACTTACAGCCGGTTGGCATTGATTAAGGATGACCAATCCAAGGAAACGCTCTGCTATGAATTCGGAGGAAACATTAATGGAGCGAGATACCGTTTATACATGGATGCTGCTGACGGCTCCGAAAAAATTGTTGAGGAGCTCAAATCTTCAGACCAGCAGGCGGCTGTAAAATAAATGACTTTTAACCCAGCTATCAAGAAGCCTCTTTCGTAAAGAGGCTTCTTTTTTGCTTAAAAACACATATTACCTGTGACGAAAGACATGGTATAATCAGGATATGCGGTTAATATATGAGCTGGCGGTGAACTTTTTTGTATCCTAAAATTGGTGACTTATTGTTTATTAGCGTAGATTCAGGGGATGAAAAAGAAGCGAACGTTCAGTACAAATCCAGAATTGGGGATATGGACGAGGATTCGATTCTCATCGAGGTGCCAATGCAGGAGGGCACCGGACGGCTGAAGCGATTGTTTATCGGGGACGAGCTATCCATTTTTTTTATGACCGAGGGCGGAATCAAAAACTATTTCAATTCTTATGTCTTTGGATATAAAGAAGATGTTATTCGAATGGTACGGATCCGCAGACCCGAACCCGAATCCATCAGTAAAATCCAGCGGCGCAGCTTTTTGCGTGTCCATGCTGAGCTTGAGGTAGCTGTCAAAACGGACAAGATGCTCCGCTTCGTTGCCCGTACGGATGATGTGGGGGGGGGCGGATTGTCCTTCTACTGCGACGCCAACCACCGTATTTCGGAAGGGGAAGGCTTATCTTGCTGGGTTCTCGTTCCATATAAAAACGGAAGTATTGAACATGTGCCGTTTAATGGGGAAGTCGTCCGCATCAAGGTGCTTGAGAATGGCCGCAAAATTGTCATGGTCAAATTCACAACAATTGCAGATATGGAACGCCAAAAGCTGATCCGTTATTGCTTTGAACGTCAATTTGATTTCAGACGTTAAAATGTCCCTGCTTAAAAGATGATTCAAGAATAAAGCAGCCATTTTCCGGAAACATTATAGGAAAAATCCGGGAGTGCATCTTTATGAACGAAAAAGAGCAGGTAAAACAGTATTTGCTATTATTTGAAAGGCTGAATGCACAAGCAGGAAAGTTAACCAAGATCCTGCTGATCTTTTTAATCGCTGCCTTAATATTCTTTCAAGCCGCACTGCATATCCGTTATCTGCGCCCTTTTATTTCACCGGTGGATCGACTGGATGGCATCCCTGTCAAGGAGCGGAATGTCAAGGATTGGCATGACTGATTTCATGGGTCTTTTTTGCATCAGTGTATGTTGTGTGGTATAATTTTCACGTCGCAGGCAGTGCCTGCTTTTTTCTTACGTTTGTGTTTGAGGAGGAATGCCCCTTTGGATAGGCAGGGGACTGGAAACAACTTGAAGATCAATATTGCAATTGATGGTCCTGCCGGGGCAGGCAAAAGCACGATTGCCCGCTTGGTGGCCAATGAGCTGTCCTACATATACGTGGACACTGGGTCCATGTACCGGGCAGTAACCTGGTATATGCTGAAGCATAAAATTTTACCGGAATTTTCCGCTGAAGTGCTTCAACATGCTCAAAACATGGTGATTGAATTAATACCGGGTGCCAATGGGCAGAAGGTATTGGTGGATGGTCAGGATGTATCGCCGTTTATCCGTTCACAGGAAGTGAATGGCATGGTGTCGCAATATGCGCAAATTGAAGGGCTACGCAAGCATTTGGTAGCACTCCAGCAGCAGATGGCTGCACGCAAAGGCGTCGTTATGGATGGACGGGATATCGGAACAACTGTACTGCCGGATGCCGAATTGAAAGTTTTCATGACGGCCAGCGTCAAGGAACGTGCTCTCCGCCGTTTTAAAGAGATGAGTGATGCACCAGGGTTGACCTTGGAACAGCTTGAGAAGGATATTTCAGAACGTGATCGTCTGGATGAAGGTCGTGAAGTTTCACCTCTGCGTTGTGCAGAAGATGCCATCGTTCTGGATACGACGCAAATGGACATCCCTCAGGTTGTGGAAACGATTGTTTCTTATTGTAGAACTCATACGAACTCATAAGGATGGGGAGAACGAAACATGATTTATATTTTTTGCCGGGGATTGCTGCGGGTGATATTTGCTTTTATGTACCGTCTTGAGGCGGTAGGCAAGGAAAACATCCCGGAGGAAGGCGGAGTTCTGCTCTGCTCGAATCACATCAGCTTACTTGATCCCATGACGGTGGGAATTAAATTCAGACGCAAAGTCAGGTTCATGGCTAAAGCAGAATTGTTTAAGGTTCCTGTTCTTGGCTGGCTCATCACACAGCTTGGCGCATTTCCGGTAAAACGCGGAGGCGTCAGCAAAGAATCCTTTAAGACATCCCTGAAAATTTTACGGGGTGGCGAAATCATGGGGATCTTTCCGGAAGGAACACGTAATTCTGACAGTGGTGCTGCGAAAAAAGGTGCTGCAAGCTTTGCTCTTCGAAGCGGAGCCGCAGTCGTGCCGGCTGCAATCATTGGTGATTACAAGTTTTTACGGAAAATGAAAGTTATATACGGGAAGCCGCTAGATTTATCCGAATTTGCTGACATGGAGTCCGCAGAAGCGGTAGATGCAGTGACTGACAAAATAATGTCCCGCATTCATGAGATGCAGAAGACCGGAAAGCCTACGGTGAATTAACGGTCCCGTGCATGAAGGCAAGCACTTATTGGAAAGATATTAAACACATATTTGAATGTTTTGAACTCTGCTTCAGCAGGTTTGAATAAATGGCTTTTTTTGAATTGAGGAGGGTATTGACATGTCGGAAGAAACAAAAAATCAGGAAGTTGAAGTAAACCAAGAGGAAATGGACCAATTCGTATCCTTGAAAAAAGGGGACACCGTGAAAGGTTCAATCGTCAAGCTGGAGGACAACCAGGCTTATGTAAGCATTGGATATAAATATGACGGTGTGATTCCGATTCGTGAGCTGTCTTCTGTTCATCTGGACAACGCATCGGATGCGGTTCAGGTTGGTCAAGAAGTTGAATGCAAAGTGGTCAGCATTGACGACGAAAAGGAAAAGCTTGTTCTTTCCAAACGTGCGATCGATAGCGAAAATGCATGGGAAGAGCTCGAAAAGCATTTTGAAGCTAAAGACGTGCTCGAAGTGACTGTAGCAGACGTGGTTAAAGGCGGCCTCGTTGCTGACGTGGGTGTACGCGGCTTTATTCCTGCTTCCATGGTAGAACGTCATTTCGTTGAAGATTTCAGCGACTACAAAGGACGCACTTTGCGCGTGAAAGTGAAAGAAATTGACCGTGAAAACAACAAGGTTATTCTTTCCGCTAAAGATGTTCTCGACGAAGAATTCGAGTCCAACAAAGTGCAAGTGATGTCCCAGCTTCAAGAAGGACAAGAAATCGAAGGTACCGTTCAACGTCTGACGCAATTCGGCGCATTCGTTGATGTAGGCGGAGTAGACGGACTGGTTCACGTGTCTGAAATGGCATGGAATCATGTTGAAAAGCCAGCCGACGTTGTTTCCGAAGGAGACAAAGTGAAGGTTAAAGTCCTTAAAGTAGACCCTGAAAAAGGTAAAATCAGTCTCAGCATGAAGGCTACTCAACCTGGACCTTGGGATTCTGCTGCAGAGAAATTCAACACAGGCGATGTGGTTACAGGCGAAGTTAAACGTCTTGTGGCATTCGGCGCATTCGTTGAGCTTGCTCCAGGAGTTGAAGGACTTGTTCATATTTCCCAAATCTCTCATAAACACATCGGAACTCCGCAGGAAGTCCTGAAAGAAGGACAAGAGGTTCAAGTGAAAATCCTTGACATCAACACTGCAGAAAAACGTGTGAGTCTCAGCATCAAAGAAACAGAAGAAGCTCCGGCTGCTGCTCCTAGATCGGAAAGACCAGCTAGAGGAGGAAGCAGCAATCATAAGGATGAGCTTAAGGACAATCCTAACGTATCTCTGAGCAACCAAGGCCTCAGCATTACGCTTGGAGAGCGTTTTGGAGACAAACTCAGCAAATTCAAATGATTTTTGCAGTCTCGGAAATGACAATCGGCGAACCCTTTACCGGGTTTTCCGATTGTTTTTTTTTAGACGTAAATTACTTTATCTTTTCCGTTATCATCTTGGCATAGGATTCGCTAAAATGCAGTGAAAATATGGCACAAAGGTGCATGGAAACCATTTTCTACGGAAAAATAGGATTAAAGTGAGCATAGTCAGATGAAACGTTAGCCAAAATAAGTGTTTTTTGCTATGATGATAATCGTAAGTATTGACAGGAGGAGTGAATATGGCAAGACCCGTAGTAGCTATCGTTGGCAGGCCTAACGTTGGCAAATCAACCATTTTCAACCGTTTGATCGGCGATAGACTGGCCATCGTGGAAGATAAACCGGGAATTACCCGTGATCGAATTTATGGTGTTTCAGAGTGGAACGGAAAACCGTTCAGCGTCATTGACACTGGTGGTATCGAGATTGATGGAGACGATGAGATCTTAAAATCTATCCGCATGCAGGCAGAGCTTGCGATTGAAGAAGCGGATGTCATTGTGTTTATGTGTGACGCTAAGAGCGGATTGACACAGTCTGATGAAGAAGTAGCTCAAATTCTATTTCGTTCCGGTAAGCCGATTGTACTGGCCGTGAACAAGGTCGATAACCTCGGCCGTCACGACGAGATTTATGAATTCTACAGCCTGGGATTTGGAGACCCGATTCCAATCTCCGGAAGTCATGGCACAGGGATTGGCGATTTGCTGGATGCAATCGTCGAGATTCTGCCTGAATTAAATGATGATGAGTATGATGAAGATGTTATTCGTGTGGCCTTGATTGGTCGGCCGAATGTGGGCAAATCCTCACTGGTTAATGCGATTCTTGGCGAAGAACGTGTCATTGTCAGCGATATCGCAGGAACCACACGGGACGCAATCGATACGCCTTTTGAGAAAGATGGACAGCGGTATGTGCTTATTGATACAGCTGGTATGCGTAAGCGTGGGAAAGTATATGAAACAACGGAAAAATACAGTGTTATGCGTGCCATGCGTGCCATTGAACGTGCTGATGTGGTGCTGATCGTAATTAACGGCGAAGAGGGAATCATCGATCAGGACAAGCACATTGCCGGCTATGCATACGAAGCGGGCAAAGCATCACTATTCGTTGTGAATAAATGGGATGTTGTGGACAAAGATGATAAAACGATGCTGCAGTTTGATAGAAAGATCCGTGATCATTTTCTTTTCATGACCTACGCACCGATCGTGTTCTTGTCTGCCAAAACGAAGTCGCGTTTACATAAGCTGCTTCCTGTAGTTCAGCATGTGGCTGAACAGCATAATCTTCGAGTACAGACCCATCTTCTTAATGACGTAGTTTCCGACGCGGTGGCAATTAATCCTCCTCCGACGGATAAGGGAAGACGTATGCGCATTAACTATGTAACCCAGGTGGCTGTGAAGCCACCAACCATAGTTGTTTTTGTCAACGATCCTGAACTGATGCACTTCTCCTATGAGCGTTACCTGGAGAACAAAATCCGGGGAGCGTTTGATTTTGAGGGCACACCGATTAGAATCTTTACTCGGCGCAAATCGGATGAAAGTTAGGGGAGAATAGATTGATTCTACAGATCATAGCTATTGTTCTGAGTTATCTGCTCGGCTCTGTCAGCTTCAGCGTCGTGCTGGCTAAAATGCTTAAAGGGATTGATATCCGCCAGCATGGAAGCGGGAATGCGGGAGCAACCAATACACTTCGTATTCTGGGCAAAGGACCGGCAATTGTCGTGCTCCTGCTCGATGTTTTAAAAGGAATCGTTGCCGTATGGGTTGGCAGATGGCTTGGAGACGGAAATGAATGGATTCCTGCTCTTTGCGGCATTGCTGCGATCATCGGTCATAACTGGCCGATCTATTTCCACTTTCGCGGAGGCAAGGGTATTGCCACTACGATTGGCGTAATGGCCACCCTCAGCTTTGTTCCGGCCTTATGTGCGGGAGCTATCGCGATACTGCTTATTGTAATCACACGTTACGTATCTCTCGGGTCGCTCGTATTTGTAGCGCTCACCCCAATTTCTCTATTGATCTCTGGTTTGATCTTTGGTTTTGACTGGTCCGTCTTCTGGTCCAGCTTCGTTATCTGTTTGTTTGCCTTCTGGAGACATCGAAGCAATATTGTGAAAATTGTTCAAGGTCGGGAAAACAAGATAGGCTCCGGAGGATCCAAAGGAGGAAAGGGAATTGTCAAATAAAGTAGCTGTACTAGTGGCTGGCAGTTGGGGAACGGCACTGGCTAGCGTCCTCGCCGCCAATCATCCGGATGTGGTGATTTGGAGCCGCAATGCTGAACAAGTACAGGAAATTAACGGAAAGCACATGAACAGCCGCTATCTTCCAGAGGTAAGTCTGCCTGAGAATCTGAAAGCGACAACTGATATGGAAGAGGCAGTCAATGGAGCAGCCGCTGTGTTGATTGTTGCGCCTTCCAAAGCGATGCGCGAGGTTGCACGGTCCTTAAAAGCCTATTGGCGTGAGGATATGATATGTATACATGCAACGAAGGGTTTTGAAACTGAGACCATGAAGCGGATGTCCACGGTAATCTCCGAAGAGCTCGGATGCACGGAAGGGGATATTGTCGTCCTCTCCGGACCAAGCCATGCGGAGGAAGTGGTCCGGCGCTGCCCTACCACGGTCGTCGTCGCATCTCTCAATCAAAAGGCTGCTGCAGTTGCTCAGGATCTGTTTATGAATGCGGATTTCCGTGTGTACACCAATCGGGATATGCTTGGTGTGGAACTCGCAGGTGCACTGAAGAACATTATTGCACTGGGTGCAGGCATGTCAGACGGCCTTGGCTACGGAGACAATGCCAAAGCAGCTCTTCTTACACGGGGCCTTGCGGAAATAACCCGTATCGGTGTCGAGATGGGAGCAAATCCGCTAACGTTTTCTGGACTGGCAGGTGTCGGAGATCTTGTTGTTACCGCTACCAGCCAGCACAGCCGTAACTGGCGCGCAGGTTCGATGCTCGGCCAAGGGACAAAGCTGGATGAAGTGCTGAATTCCATGGGCATGGTGGTGGAAGGGATCCGCACGACCAAGGCGGCTCACACAATTTCAGAAAAATTCGGTGTTCAGATGCCTATAGCTGACCAGCTGTATCAAGTGCTTTTTGAAGACAAAGACCCGCGTATTGCGGTGGAAGCGTTGATGGGGCGCGATCCCAAGACGGAAATGGAGTCGATGAAGCTCGCAACTTGGGAGCAGTGGCACAGCTGATGCTTTTCACCTTTCGGGGCAATTCCTCATATATATAATTTGAGGACTGCCGGAGGAGGGGAGAAGATGAGCAAAAATATTTCCAAGGATGTTCTGAATGTTGTCAATAAGAAATCAGGAAAGAATATCTCGGAAAATGCCGTTAAGAAGCTTGCCAGCACCGTAAAACCTTCTACTATGCAAAATGAGACCCAGCTCCGCCAACTGATCAAGCAGGTGTCCGCGATGGCCAATGTTCCAGTCAGCGAAGATACCATACAGGATATCGTAAGCGCGGTTAAAAAGAGCGGAATGAGTCCGCAAAATATGGAATCGCTGATGAAACTAATGATGAAGAAATAACCCATGAATACTGTAGCGTAAAGGGCAATAAGTCGACGAAGCCTCGCGGCTTCCGAGACTTTATGCTCTTTTTTTAAGATAAAAGAATGTACATGCTTCCATGGAATCATGCTTTTATCTATAGGCAAGAAAGTGAACAAGTTTCATGCTATAATACGCTTATATCATCGTAAAAAGATTGGAGAATCAGAGCCTATGGATCCGATGACAAAAATGTGGGTTTCCCTGATTGCCATGCTGGTAATGGGGTTATCTGTGTTTTTAATTACATTTGCACGTACCAAAACGACCGGCGTTCTTCGGGGGACGTTATCCTTTGTGGCGTTTATTATTATGGTGGTCGGATTTCTCGGGGGAATGGCGGCGTTAATGTGATGAACCGTTTCCGCATGCTTTTTGACAAGAAAAAGCCGGCCCAAGAAACTATTAAAGTTGAAGCGACTGTGACACATGAAGCCACGATGAAGCTTAAGGGCAATACGATTGAGAAAATGGTAGTACCTGAACCGGGTAAGACCATTCTTCAGCACGCCAAGGATCATGAGATTGATTGGCAGCATATGTGCAAACGCGGCACTTGTGCCCGCTGTAGATGTCAGGTGCTTGAAGGTGCTGAGTTTCTGGAGGAGCCGACGGAAGCTGAGCATAAACGCCTCGATCCGGAAGAATTTGACGAAGGCTTCCGTCTGGGCTGCCAAGCGGTTGTGAAGACATCAGGGATTATTTCAGCGCGTAATAAAACCTATTTCTAAACGGATGGGAAGAACAGGAGAGTGGGTCATGCAGATCACATCCGAATTACAGCATGCGCTGCAGCAGGTGTCCGAGACGCTGAACCAAGCCGGAACATGCTGGCTGATCGGCGGTAGCTGCGGACTTCTGCTCCAGAACGTGCATCTGGACGCGATGCCAAGAGACATCGATGTTTATACGGACCAAGTCCATATGGCAGATCTTCATCATCTGCTGCAAGACCGCTCTGTTGACGAGCCTGCTTTAAGTGAAACGATAAGATACCATTCCATCCTAAGCCATTATGAGCTTGAAGATTACACGATGGAATTGGTGGGCGGCTTTCGGGTACGTGATCAAGGGAGTCTTTATGAAGTGCATGTAGACAAGCTGTTGTTACCACAAGCCACAGTGGTTGAGTTGGAAGGAATATTTGTACCATTAATGCCGCTTAGTCATGAACTGATATTTAATATGCTCAGAGACCGGTCCGACCGGTATGAAGCAATTGCTAAGGTAATGAGGACAGATCTTCAGGCCCATTTACCGCTTTTAAGACAAATACTAGACAGCAGCAGCTTTACCGAAATGCATATCCGGCGGGTAGAAGGTCTATTAGGCTTGAACCGAATCGGGAATGATAGTGCAAATCCTCTTCAAGCTCCGTTGCGAGAGGAGCCATACACGAAATGAAACATGAAATCACGTTCAGGCCTTCCGGCAAAAAAGCTGTGGTAAGCCATGGTACATCTGTTCTGGCTGCCGCACACCGGGCTGGAGTACATATCCCCACACGCTGCGGCGGGAAGATGGGATGTCTGATGTGCAAGATAAATGTGGATGAAGAAGCTCGCGGTATGTTATCGCGTCCGGCCGAATCTGAAAAACGCAAGCTTGGATCGCTTGTGCATCAAGGCGTCAGACTGGCCTGTCAGTCCAAAATCGAAGGACCCGTAACCGTAGACATACCGGAAGATAAATTAAAGGCAGCAATCCGTAAACAATTGGAAGCGGCCCGGCAAGAAGATCAGGATCGGCTGTGGTAAGACAGTCTCATTAACATAATATCAATGGATATAAAGGATGATCATTGTGACTCAAGCTTCATTTTCTAGACGCTCCGGAGGCTTCCGGAAAGCTGCAGCGACTGTTATGGTAATTCTGCTCGCAGTGAGTTTGACCGGTTGCTTGTACCCGGATGATAAGAAGAACGAAAACAGGGTCTCATACCGTGAAAGCGTGAAACGGATTCAGTCGGCTATTGATGATTTTCAGAAGGATCAGGGCCTGCTGCCGATTCTGAATGCGGATGAAGATACCCCGAAATATGAAAAGTTTCGTGTTGATTTGGATCAGCTTCAAAAGCGGGGATTCATTGATGAAATACCAACCACAGCCTTTGAAAAAGGCGGTAGCGGCTATTTCATCATTCAGAATGAGGAAACAGACCCGACGATTAAGGTCATGGATCTGATAACGGTACAGAAAGTTAACGATGTACAACGGGCTGTAAACCGCTATAAGATTGCTCATGACGGTAAGCTCCCTGCCGGGGATGAAGTGTATGCAGGTATTCATATGGTAGATCCGGCACTCGCGGATACTAAAAATATCGTTCTCAAAAGTGTCTACTCAGGTCAAGACATGAATTTTATCATGGATCAGACGGGTGTGGTCTATGTTGACTATGCGTTTGATATTATGCAGTTGATTGACAAGGAAGGGCTGAAGCCTTCCAAAGAGGAAGATTTGCGGGAAGAACTCGTGAAGTCCTCGGACTATGTCCCCGTCAAGTCTCTGCCTTATAAATGGTCCGGTGATTCTCCGGTCGCGATTCAACCACAGTCATAATATCCTGAAGGTCAATGATTTAACTTCAAAGCCGTTCTCTATCGTGCTTCTGCACTTTGGAGAATGGCTTTCTTTTTTTTCTCCATCCAATTGATATACATAGATGAACATCTTCTCGCATATATCTGAGATGGATGACGAGGCCGGGCAAAGTTTGGGTATATAGAATGAGCTAATGTTGAGGGGAATGGGCAGAAGCAACCTTAACTCAATCTATAAGTTATGAGATTTTGCAAAATACCCGTCATATTGTTTTTGATAGGTACATAATATGATACTAGTCCAAATGCCTAAAGCGAGTATCGCCGCTTTGCCGTTTCCGATCCAATTCTGACCCCGGCGGCGGACTACTGACGACATTGTATGGCTCCAATCCGTTGCAATGGCTCGAGGCTCCAGATGGAACACGAAGCGGATGCTCTTAAGCATTTTTCCTTCGGAGTAAATGAGGAGGGGATCTCTTTTGGAAAAAGTGGACATTTTTAAAGACATTGCCGAACGCACCGGCGGGGATATTTACCTGGGTGTCGTCGGCGCGGTCCGAACAGGCAAGTCAACTTTCATCAAACGGTTCATGGAAACCATCGTGCTTCCGAACATCGCAAGCGAAGCCGACCGTGCCAGAGCCGTAGATGAACTGCCGCAGAGCGCAGCAGGCAAAACCATTATGACAACCGAGCCGAAGTTTGTGCCAAACAACGCAGTGCAAATTAAGGTGGCTGAAGGTCTGGACGTCAACGTCCGCCTGGTGGACTGTGTGGGCTATGCGGTTGAAGGTGCGAAGGGATATGAGGACGAAAACGGTCCGCGTATGATTTCCACTCCCTGGTTTGAGGAACCGATTCCATTCCAGGAAGCAGCTGAAATCGGAACACGCAAAGTAATTCAGGAGCATTCCACGCTTGGCGTGGTTGTTACAACAGACGGCTCTATTGCCGAAATTCCCCGCGGTTCTTACGTGGAGGCAGAAGAGCGTGTCATTGCTGAACTCAAGGAAGTGGGTAAGCCATTCGTTCTTGTAATCAACTCTACCCGTCCGCGCAGTGAAGAAACACTCCAGCTTCGGAATGAACTTGCTGAAAAGTATGACATTCCGGTCATGTCTCTCAGCGCTGCTACGATGACTGAGGATGACGTCACAGGGGTTCTTCGTGAAGTTCTCTATGAATTCCCTGTGCACGAAGTGAACGTGAATCTGCCGAGCTGGGTGATGGTGCTGAACGAGAAGCACTGGCTCCGCAGCAACTATGAAAATTCCGTCCGCGATACGGTGAAGGATATCCGTCGTCTGCGTGATGTGGACCGTGTAGTATCGCAGTTCATGGATTATGAGTTCATTAACCGTGCTGCTCTCAGCGGCATGAACATGGGTCAGGGTGTAGCGGAGATCGACTTGTTCGCTCCGGATGAATTATATGACCAGATCCTCATGGAAGTGGTCGGTGTTGAAATCCGCGGCAAGGATCATCTGCTGCAGCTGATGCAGGAATTCTCTCATGCCAAACGGGAGTATGACCGCTTCGCTGAGGCACTGGAGATGGTCAAGACGACGGGTTACGGCATTGCTGCACCATCTCTTGCGGAAATGTCATTGGATGAGCCTGAGCTCATTCGTCAGGGAACAAGATTTGGCGTGAGACTGAAGGCTACTGCACCTTCGATCCACATGATCCGGGTGGATGTTGAATCCGAATTCTCCCCGATCATCGGCACCGAGAAGCAAAGTGAGGAGCTTGTGCGCTACCTCATCCAGGATTTCGAAAACGATCCGATCAAAATTTGGGATTCAGACATCTTCGGCCGGTCTCTGCACTCCATCGTCCGCGAAGGTATTCAAGGCAAGATTGCCATGATGCCGGATAATGCAAGATACAAACTTCAGGAGACACTTGGCAGGATCATCAACGAAGGCTCTGGCGGTCTCATTGCCATCATCTTATAAAAATGCAAAAAGAAAGCCGCAGGCGGAATACTCCTCCTGCGGCTTTTTGCTGTTTACATTTACAAAGTTAATAACATGATGCTTTTAAAATAGCCTGAATCTCAGGAGTTATATATACCATGCTGTTGTCAATTTAGCGTTACAAAATTAATATTTATTCATTTGTTTGTAAATTAATTCTCATTAAATTCCTAGCAGTAATTGCGGCCGTAGAATGGTGAAATGCAGGGAATGGGAGTGTTATCTTGCGGAGAAATTGTATGCTTGATTTTCTGGAGAGAAGCGTATATAGACATGCATTTATCGTCACTTTTTATGTTTTAAACCGTTCTCAAGTTTAAAACTCTTGAAATTCTAGTTGCACTGTATTACTATAAGTTTGTCCGCGCCTGCGGCTGTACTAGCTTTATGGCGATTCTATCTGTAAAATAAACAGATGAACGTATATTTTACGGCAAAACGGAAAGAGTGAGTAACAACCGATTCAATCATTGGGGAGGTGAAATAGAAATGAATAAATCCGAACTGATTTCCCAAGTATCTGAAACGGCAGAATTGTCCAAGAAGGATGCGACTAAAGCGGTTGACGCTGTGTTCGAATCCATTGCACAAGCTCTGCAAAGCGGAGACAAAGTCCAACTCGTTGGATTTGGCAACTTTGAAGTTCGCGAACGTTCTGCACGCAAAGGACGCAACCCGCAAACAGGTGAAGAAATCGAAATCCCTTCGAGCAAAATTCCTGCTTTCAAACCAGGCAAAGCGCTCAAAGACGGAATCAAATAAGATTTCTACATATTCCATATGTAAGCAAGAACAAGACCGTGATAAATCTTCAAATTTTTACTGTTCAACTTTTGTCAGTAAAGAATTGAAGATACCTGCAAGTCTTTTCGGTTCAACCGAATGGATCTGCAGGCTGTTCACGGCCTTTTCTTTTCTATCGGGATGTTTCCTGATCCGTATAAGCAATGAGTACCACAGTTTCGCCTGCGGCTTCACTCATTTGCTGCTCAAACTCGCGAAGCTTGAATACTGTTTCTTCATCCAGCTGTGCTGGTTCATAGTTCATCGCAAACACTCCCTTTTATAATAAATACCGTGTCAGTATGCCCGGCAGCGCAACAGCTTATGACCATTAAAATGATATAGGAGAGGAGGATGAAGAATGGAAAATACCAATAATACGGATTACATTGTCGTCAAGGCCAAGGAAAACGGTGTGCAAGTGATCGGACTGACCCGGGGTACGGATACCAAGTTTCATCACACGGAAAAGCTCGACAAGGGTGAAGTCCTGATTGCTCAGTTTACAGATCATACTTCTGCAATGAAAATTCGTGGCAAGGCAGAAGTTCAGACGAAGCATGGCGTTATCGAGAGCGAAAGCTAGATTGCAGGCATAGCCTGCTTTTTTTCGTTGTAAATCGAGGTATGGACTTCTGCGATGAAGATTAAACTAAAGGATACAACAAGCGAGGGAGGCCTTTTCCATGAACCGCTTTATCCTAACTAGTGCTGCACTCTTCATCACTCTGGGAACAGTACTTCTGCTCTTACCATTCAGCAATCTTCATACCTCGGTGTCGCGTTCACCAGAAACATTACCTGTTCTACTGCATCAACCCGGCTGGGAACTTAGCAATGACAATATCGTCGATGCATTGCATTCACTTCCTCTGACTATGCCAATCCGCAGAGTGGAATGGAATGAACCAGCCATGTCTATTGATCTCATCGTATCGGCTCCGGATACCAAGCTTTCGGAGATGTATGAAAATATTGCTGATCTCCTTTCTTTTAGCTTTTCAAGTACTATTAATGTGAATCAGGTCAAGCTCAGGCTTGTGGCTGAGGACAAGTGGCTTGGAACAAAACATCTTTTGCTCGCAGCGGATGTCAGAAGGGAAGATTGGGACAGCGGACTAAATGGGGAGCTTAAACGTACGGGGGAAGCGCCATTGTCTGATCTGATTAAACAGCGTTTCCATGTCATCGAAACAATATTGTGGAAAAACCAGTTCGGATTGCTCCAAAACGGGTAAGAAAAACATGATTGATGTTATTTCTCATAAGACAGATCCCATTTTAATGGAAGTTTATCTTACGATTATAGAATCGTTTTCACTTTGCTGAAAACTTATCCGTTTATAATCTAAAAAAGAAGAAGTGCCACCGTGCGTGGCGAAAAAACATGTGATATAATAGGAAAGATTGTGAACAAAAGTTCTTGTTCGTGAAAAAGAAAGTGATTCAAGAAAGAAATAGGCTCGGAGGCTGACGATGAAACCGTACCGCGTACCCCAACTAGCAAAGAAATATGTCGAATACGACATGATACAAAAACATACGGAGCTGCCGCCTTTTCCTGACGCCCGTGTTCAGCTGTTATATATTTTTCTGAACCAGGGAACAAGCAAGACATCCGTTCATAGCGAATTGTTCTCGCTGGTTACCTCCCTGGTGCAAATGGGTATAGATACGCATGAAACGATTGATACGCAGGAGGGCAAGCCGGGAGAAGGATTTATGCGTTCCCGCCAGCTGAAGGTTCTCGCAGGAGATTATTTCAGCAGCCGGTTTTATCAGATCCTGTCTCAAAAAGGGCAAATCGAGACTGTGTCACGTCTCAGTCAGGCGATTTGCGACGTGAACGTGTTAAAAATGAATTTGTATGGGAAAATGAAGAGCCTGTTCATGTCAGCGGAAGAATATTTGCGGCAAACGGTGCAGCTGAATATGCAGCTGTTTCTTTCTTTTACTCCCCTGCTCGAAGAATCCTTGCATGATTTGTGGAATACGCTCCTGCGCAATGTCAGCGAGTGTGAGACCGTAGCAAGAGAAATGCAGCGGAGCAGTAATGAGCCGTTTATGTACAGTTATTCGTATTGGCATATCCTGGATGTTGCCAGTGAAGAAGACAAACAGGCACTCAGAGAACGTAAAATCGACAACAAGGATTGGAAAAAGCTGATGCTGAAATATAAAGCAGGAGAGCATATGGCTGAAAAGCTTCGCCAAGCGGTAAACGGTGTTCAGTCCATACTGAAAAGCGTCAAGGCTGATAGCCGCTTCCGTGAAATCGGACAAGTTTTGGAGCCTTTCCAGCGGCAGCTTCATGCTTCCGGATCTGCTGTCGGAGAAGGGTAGGGTTGCTTCAATGAATATCAATACTTCTGAGCCCAAAGCACATACGGAGGAACAATATGATCATGTCCAGTCCGTATTCGAAAGCATAGCTCCCAAGTACGACATTATGAATGACATTTTGAGCTTCCGCAGACACAAGGCTTGGCGTAAATTTGCCATGAAGAAGATGGCGATGAAACCGGGTGATACGGCGGTGGATCTGTGCTGTGGAACCTGCGACTGGACACTGAGCATGGCTGAAGCAAGCGGAAACGGTAAAATGGTGGGACTGGATTTCAGTCCGAACATGCTTAAGGTTGGGGAGAGCAAGGTACGCGCCAAGCACTTGGAAGACCAAATTACACTGGTTCAGGGGAATGCAATGGAGCTGCCGTTCGAAGATAACCGCTTTGACTATGCCACCATTGGATTTGGGCTGCGGAATGTGCCTGATTTGGAAAAGGTGCTTCAGGAAATGAGAAGAGTCGTTAAACCGGGCGGCATGGTAGTTTGTCTGGAATTGTCCAAACCTACCTGGCAGCCGTTTAAAGGCATTTATTATTTTTATTTTCAAAAAATACTGCCTAATATGGGCAAGCTCTTTGCCAAAAGATATGAGCAGTACAAGTGGTTGCCGGATTCATTAGCCCTTTTTCCAGGAAGGGAGGAGCTGGCAACGATATTCCGGAACGTCGGTTTACAGCATGTCGAGGCCTTTCCCCTGACTGGTGGCATCGCGGCATTACATATTGGGATTAAGGAGAATCGGCATGTTTAAGAAAATCGGTGTTTTTTTGGAAATGATTAAGATTGAGCATACATTGTTTGCCCTTCCTTTTGCTTTCATGGGAGCCATTCTGGGATCGGTAGTGGTCAATAGCCACCTGCCTTCATGGGCACAGATCGGCTGGATTCTTATGGCCATGTTCGGGGCAAGAAGTGCGGCATTCGGTCTGAATCGGATGATTGACCAGGTTATCGATAAAAAGAATCCGCGTACGGCTGGCCGTGCGATTCCTGCGGGGCTTCTGAAGAATGCGGAAGTCATCGTATTTACGATCGTGTCATTTATTTTATTATTCTGGGCGGCATATGAACTCTCGTCCCTTGCGTTGAAGCTGCTTCCTATTGCAGTGTTTATGCTCGTATTTTATTCGTATACCAAACGGTTTACCTGGCTTTGCCATCTGGTGCTTGGTTTAACGCTCGGCCTTGCTCCACTGGGAGGGTGGGTTGCAGTGACTAACAGCATCGATTGGGTTGCTGTCCTGCTCTATGTAACGGTTGCTTTCTGGACTGCAGGGTTTGATGTGATCTATGCGATTCAAGACATGGAGTTTGACAAAAACGAGGGGTTATATTCCATTCCTGCACGTTTTGGGATTCATAAATCACTTCAGATTGCAAAGTTTTTCCATGTTGTGACGGCGGTTGGCTTTGTGGTTCTGTTCTTCACGACAGATCTTAGCTGGTGGTATTTTGCCGGAATGGTGATCTCATATATTATTTTATTCTATGAACACTACATCCTGTCTCCTAAAGATATGAGCAAGCTGCAAACCTCGTTCTTTACGATGAACAGCGTACTTAGTATTGCGGTATTCGTATTTACACTGATTGATCTGGTGGTGCAGTACCATTGATACATACGGAAAATGAAAAGCGGGGCTGGGTCGTCGGCATAACGGGAGCAAGCGGCTCCGTTTACGGGGTGCGCTTGGTCGAAGTGCTGCTTGAACAAGGCTTTCCTGTTCATGTCGTGGTATCCAACGCGGGTTGGCGGGTGCTAAGCGAGGAACTGGAATGGAATGCCGGCAAGAGGGAACAGATTCTTAGAGAGAAGTTCGACGGACTCCCGGGGAAACTGTATTATCATCCCATTGCCGATATCGGTGCAACTATTGCAAGCGGATCGTTTCGGGTAGAGGGCATGGTGATTGCTCCATGCTCCATGGGGACGCTGTCTGCAGTCGCAAACGGGACCTCCGATAATTTAATGACCCGTGCAGCGGATGTAATGCTGAAGGAGGGGCGGACGCTGGTTCTGGTGCCACGCGAGACGCCTCTTCACGCCATCCATCTCGAAAATATGCTGAAGCTCGCCAGGCTGGGCGTACGGATTATCCCGGCTATGCCGGCTTTTTATTTTCATCCGGAAACGATTGCGGATTTGGTTGATTTTCAGGTGGGGAAAATGCTTGATAGCATGCGCGTTGAGCATCGTCTCTTTACTCGCTGGAACGGCGGTCAAGCTGCGGCTAGGTTGTCTACAGAGAATTGAGAGATCGCATAAGTGATTTATGGGATAGAAATATGCTATGATTTGACTATTAATGCTTCTGATGAAGAATTTCGACTCGAATTCTGCTGCTTGTGAAAAAGGATTGCGGATTGAGAATACGCTGACACGGGTGAAGGAATGAAAAGATTAGACATATTCGGCTTACTGAAAAAAGACATGAATTATATTGAAGACGAGCTCTTTCGGAGTATCGAAGGCGAGCATGAACTGCTGAACGAAACGTCCATGCACCTGCTTAAAGCGGGAGGAAAGCGTCTGCGTCCGGTATTTGTCCTGATGGGCGGCAAATTCGGCTCTTATGATCTGGAAAAGCTGAAGCATGTGGCTGTCCCCTTGGAGCTGATTCATATGGCTTCTCTGGTTCATGATGACGTGATCGATGATGCGGATACACGCCGCGGGGAGCTGACCGTCAAGTCAAAGTGGGATAACCGCATCGCGATGTACACAGGGGATTATATTTATGCCCGAGCGCTTATGATCGCTGCGCAGCTGGGAAATCCTCTGATCCATCAGGTGCTTTCCAAAGCAATGGTCGAAATGTCCATCGGTGAAATGGAACAGATCCGTGATTTCTTTAATACGGAACAGAACGTGCGCCGTTATCTTCTGCGTATCCGCCGGAAAACCGCTCTACTGATCGCGATCAGCTGCCAGCTTGGTGCTGTTGCATCCGACGCTGATCGGAAAACCGTTAATCTGCTGTACCGCTATGGCTACAATGTCGGCATGGCGTATCAGATCCAGGATGATCTGCTCGATCTGTGCGGCACCGAAAAGCAGATCGGCAAGCCGCCGGGTAGCGACATGAGACAGGGAAACATTACGATTCCGGTCATATATGCATTGCAGGACGAAGAATTACGGGGTCCGCTGCTGCGTGAAATCAGCTATATCCGTGAACGAAACGGGGAATGTGATGTCACGGGTGCCATTCGAATCATCAAGGAAAGCAAGGGCATTACGAAGGCGGAGGAGTTGGCCGACCGCTACTTCAAAAAAGCGTTTGACGCGCTTGAACGGCTGCCGGACATTCGGACGAAGAAAAACCTCAGGGATATTGCAAATTTTGTTGCGAAGCGCTCTTATTAAGGTTTTTGATCCGATCCTCTATCAATTGTCAGTCTGAAATAACTGTAATAAGATTACCAAACCAAACCTTATGACTTGAATCAAAACAGGAGAGTGAGTTTATGGAACGAACTTTTTTAATGGTCAAGCCTGATGGCGTTCAGCGCGGTTTAATCGGCAGAATTGTTGCGAGACTGGAAGACAAGGGATTCACCATGGCAGCCGGCAAGCTGGTCCAGGTATCTGAGGAGCAGGCGAAGCGGCATTATGCCGAGCATGAAGGAAAAGACTTTTATGATAATCTGGTGCGCTTCATTACTTCCGGCCCTGTGTTCGCTATGGTTTGGGAAGGCGATGATATTATTGCGCTGTCCCGAATTCTGATGGGGAAAACAAATGTAAAAGAAGCTCTGCCGGGTACAATCCGAGGCGATTATGCATCGCATACACCTCATAATCTGATTCATGGGTCCGACTCTCCAGAAAGCAGCGCGCGCGAAATTGCTAATTTTTTTGAAGCGCATGAACTGGTGAATTACGACAAAAGCATTTCGCCGTGGATGTAATGAACCCGTTTTCTCAATCCGGAGGCGCTCCTGCCGGAGAGCATCAACCGGATCCGGATTATTTGAAATTCATTCAAAATATTAAGCAAAGTACCGGCATTGATTTGTCGGAGTATAAAGAAGCCCAAATGAAGCGCCGTTTGACGACACTTCGGGTAAAAAATGGCTATCAAAGCTTTGCGTCTTTCTATGAAGCCATTTCTAAGGACAAAACTCTTTTCTATGAATTCCTCGATCGTATGACCATCAATGTTTCAGAATTTTGGCGTAATCCCAACCGTTGGGAGGTTCTT
This sequence comes from Paenibacillus sp. J23TS9, assembly GCF_018403225.1. Lineage (NCBI taxonomy): Bacteria > Bacillati > Bacillota > Bacilli > Caryophanales > Paenibacillaceae > Paenibacillus > Paenibacillus sp. J23TS9. Next base: position 710,925 of record NZ_BOSG01000001.1, read on the forward strand.
AGAGATATCATTCTCCCTGAGCTGTCCGCAGGCGGCAATCGTCGCCTCAAGGTGTGGAGTGCCGCCTGCTCCACGGGTGAAGAGCCTTATACCCTTGCTATGATTCTTGATGGAAAAGGGTTGCTGGCTGATTCATCTCTGGTTGCGACTGACATTGATGAAGGGGCTTTGGCAAAGGCGAAGCAAGGACTCTATATGGAACGCTCTTTGAAGGACGTGCCTCAAGATGTCGCTTCCCGTTATTTTGCACAGGATGGCTTGATGTATAAATTCAGCGAACAGTTGAAGAAAAGCGTTCAGTTCCGCAAACAAAACTTGCTTATGGACCGTTTCGAGGAGAAACATGATCTGATTGTCTGCCGAAATGTGATGATTTATTTTACAGAGGATGCCAAAAACAAACTGTATCATAAGTTTGCGGAGGCCCTTCGTCCAGGCGGCTATTTGTTTGTTGGCAGCACAGAGCAGATATTTACACCTGGGCAATATGGCCTCGAACCGACAGAAACCTTTTTCTACCGGAAGAAATCCTGAAATTCCATCCTGAGGGTATAATTGCAGCCGCTTGATGCGATACTATGGCTAACACAATGATATGGATAAGTGGAGGTCTGCTTCAGTATGGATAAGCGGAAAGTGATTTCGGCGTACCGTCGCGGTTTTATAACGATTCAGGAATGCGGTCAGATCCTGGGTATCGAGGACATCCGTCTCAGCCAGATGGTACAGGATTCCGTGGAAAGACTGAAGGAAGAAAGTAATCAAAAAGAGTGCTTCCCCGTTAATAGCAGTAATGCAGAGTAAGACGCCGTCCCTTCAATTGAGGGATTGGCGTCTTTTTTTGCAAATGTATACCTTCCTTGTCAAAGCGGTGGCAGCTATACTATAATGAGCAAAGATATCTTCGGATTTTAGCCAATTACCGTTTAACAGTTTAAAGGGGGAAAGCAACATGAGTATTCGTTACTTAACAGCCGGGGAGACGCATGGTCCCCAGCTTACTGCCATTATTGAAGGTTTGCCAAGCAATCTTAAGCTTGATTTTGAAGCATTGAATTTCCAGCTCCACCGCCGCCAGAAAGGTCATGGTCGTGGACGCCGGATGCAAATTGAGAAGGACACTGCAAAAATCGTCGGTGGCGTACGCCATGGCGTAACGACAGGTGCACCCGTGGCCATCGTGGTGGAAAATAAGGACTGGGCCAGCTGGAACCAGATCATGAATGTTGAGCCAATTGAAGGCAGTGATGAAGAGAAGCGTCGTGTGCATCGTCCACGTCCGGGTCATGCGGATTTGAACGGAGGCCTGAAATATAATTTGAAGGATCTTCGGAATGTGCTGGAACGGTCCAGCGCAAGAGAAACGGCCGTCCGCGTCGCTTGTGGAGCGATCGCCCGCCAGTTTCTTGAAGCCTTCGGCGTGAAGATAGGCGGACAAGTTATACGTATCGGAGAGATTGAGGCACCTGCCAACCAACTATCTGTGGATGAGCTAAATGAGCGGACAGAAGCTTCTTCCGTACGAGTGGTGGACTCCGAAACGGAACAAAAGATGGAAGCTTATATCGATCAAATTAAAAAAGAAGGCGACTCGGTCGGCGGGGTTGTCGAGTGTGTTGTTGAAGGTCTGCCGGTTGGACTTGGAAGCTATGTCCAGTATGACCGAAAACTTGATGGGCGCATTGCTCAGGCGGTGATGTCGATTAACGCATTCAAGGGTGTAGAGATTGGTATCGGATTTGAAGCGGGCGTTCTCCGTGGGTCTCAGGTGCATGATGAGATTATTCACGAAGACGGACAAGGATACTACCGCGCAAGTAATCGTCTCGGCGGTTTTGAGGGTGGCATGACGAATGGAATGCCTGTGGTTGTGCGCGGCGTAATGAAGCCGATCCCAACTCTTTACAAGCCGCTCAGAAGTGTGGACATTGATACAAAGGAACCATTTACAGCTCAGGTTGAGCGTTCTGATGCTTGTGCGGTACCTGCGGCGAGTGTCGTGATGGAACATGTCGTGGCATGGGAAATCGCCAAAGCTTTCCTTGAGAAATTCGGAGGCGATTCGATGGATGAGATCCGTGCGAATTACAATAACTACTTAACACAAGTGGAGAATTACTGATGATGAGAAACGTACATGTGGAATTGGGAGAGCGTTCGTATCCGATCTATATCGGCTCCGGCCTGCTGCCGCAGGCCGCGGCTTATCTGATAAAGCATGGATTATCTGTTAAAAGTCCGCATCTGGTTGTCACAGACGATAAGGTCGCTCCTTATCACCTTGAAACCTTGAAGTCCTCGCTGCAAGAGGCAGGATTCCGGTTAGTGATCTCAATCGTTAAATCCGGAGAAGGGTCCAAATCTTTGTCAGTCTTTGAAAATGTCATGACAGATGCCATTCAGGGTGGACTTGATCGCAACTCATCTGTTATCGCCCTTGGTGGAGGCGTCGTTGGAGATTTGGCCGGTTTCGTAGCCGCTACTTATATGCGCGGTATTTCATTTATCCAGATGCCAACCACCATCCTGGCACATGACAGCAGCGTTGGCGGCAAGGTTGCCGTTAACCATCCGCTTGCCAAAAATATGATTGGCGCATTTCATCAGCCTGAATTTGTGCTGTATGATCTTGACACCCTTACAACACTTCCTCCCCGCGAGGTTTCTGCCGGATTGGCTGAAATGGTCAAGCATGGCCTCATCAAAGACGAAGCGTTTGCATACTGGTGCAAGGATCATGCGGGTAAACTGTTAGCCCTTGATTTAGATTCGCTTGGATATGGTTTGGAGCGGGGCGTTGCTATTAAAGCGGATGTTGTATCCCAGGATGAACGTGAAGGTGGTCTGCGTGCCATATTAAACCTTGGACATACCATTGGACATGCGATAGAGGCTGTTGGCGGCTATGGAGAGTTTTTGCATGGTGAAGCCATCTCGATCGGAATGGCCGGCTCGGCGCTCTTGGCTGAGGCATTGGGACGAAAAAAAGGTATCTATGCTGAAACGGCAGCAATGCTTACCGCTCTGAATCTGCCGGTTGTACTACCGGAGCATTTGGATGAGGACGACCTGATGGAGGCTATGATGCATGATAAGAAGTTCAAGGAAGGTACAATGGTATTTGTGGTACCGGATTCGATCGGCTCAGTCAGCATTGTGAAGGATATTCCGCAGCAACTGGTCAGAGATATCCTGAAACAGCTTAGAAAAGGAGGAGAAGCCCATGTATAACCGAGGTATTCGCGGTGCGACAACCGTGGAGCTTAATGAGGAACGTGAAATTCTGGATGAAACTGTCGTATTAATGCGTGAAATCGTGGAGCGCAATGAAGTAAATCCGGAAGATATTTGCAGTGTTTGGATCACCCTGACTCAAGATCTGGACGCCGCATTTCCGGCGAAAGCTATCCGACAATTGGAGGGCTGGGAACTGGTTCCTTTGATGTGTTCCGTAGAAGTTCCTGTAAAAGGAAGCCTGCCGCGCTGCATCCGCCTAATGGTTCAGGTTAACACCGAAAAGAGCCAAAGCGATATTAAGCATGTGTATATGAACGAAGCGAAGAAGCTTCGCCCGGACCTTGCCGCCCCCAAGGCCTAACTTTTTGAGATGTATGCTTGCCAGGACGAGGGTCCATCCTGTATAGTGTAGGTAAGTTACATAGAATGACAGATGCGAGAAGATGTTGATGATCATTCTATAACGCAAAGTTCGAACGAAGGATTTCGAACAATGTCCATGGATTGAACTTAGATAGAGATCTAAGTTAATCTGTATAGCTGAGTAGAGTTTAGATGAGCTGAGTTGAGTATAGAAGAGCTGAGTCCATATGCGTAATGCAAATTTTGGAACGTCCAGCCATAATGTTTTGCATAGATGTTTCTAGTTCTACTTTCCAGAGATCTGGGATGCGGGAATTACAAATAATCTAAGCACAACGTGATTGCTGCGGACGACTCTTTCCACATACTTAATGAACGTCAAACCTCTACTTCGGTAGAGGTTTTTTTGTTATCTACATCAATAGTTCACCCTAGTATTACCGAAATCCGAATGAAAAACGAAGGAGGGAACAAGTCATGATGAATCCGGGTGTGGAGCAGGTCATAAAGATGTCCCGCGAGTATAATCTGATTCCTGTCGTAAAACGGCTGCTGGCGGATATGGAAACCCCGATACGAATTTTTCAGCGTTACGCTGAACGCGATTGCGCGTTTTTGCTTGAAAGTGTAGAGGGTGGCAGTCAGTGGGCACGGTATTCTTTTATTGGAACCGATCCTTTCATGATGATCTACGGCAAGAAGGGCGAGATTGTACTGGAAAGAAACGGCGCAGAAGAAGTCGTCAAGGGCAAGCCTGTTGAAGAGCTGAAGGCACTGCTCCGCAGCTACCGGAGTCCGAAAACGGAGGAGCTACCTCCTTTCACGGGTGGAGCGATCGGCTTCTTCGGCTATGATTTGCTGCAATATTATGAGAAGCTTCCTTCCCATGCAGTAGATGATCTTGTCATGGATGACATCCGGTTTATGTTTTGCGACACGGTGATTGTTTTCGATCATGTAAAGCAGCAGATTTTGCTGGTCGGTAATGTTCATGTCCAGGACGGTGATCGGGATGAGGATATCCGCCGCAGTTACGTGGAGATCGACAACAAGCTTAGTCAAATTGCTGAACAGCTGCAGACGCAGGGGCCGCGAGAAAACGTAAATGGACGTACGATTCCTGCAGATATTGAGCTGGGCGACATCAAGTCCAATATGACGAAGGAACAATATATGGCAAATGTGGAGCAGGCACAGGAATATATACGGTCAGGCGATATTTTCCAGGTGGTACTGTCCCAGCGTTTTCATATTGAAACGGAAGTCTCTCCGCTGCATGTATACCGCGTGCTGCGAACACTCAATCCATCCCCTTATATGTATTACCTTAAGATGCATGAGGAGATCATTGTTGGAACCTCGCCTGAAGCACTGGTTAAAATTGACGGTGGTAAAGTCGAAACGAGGCCGATTGCAGGTACGAGGCCCCGAGGAGCGGACGAAGCCGAGGATGATCGGTTGGCAAAGGAACTGCTTGAGGATGAAAAGGAACGGGCTGAGCACTTGATGCTCGTCGATCTTGGACGCAATGATTTGGGCCGTGTTTCACAGTTCGGGACGGTTAAATGCGACATGTTTATGGAAATTGAGCGTTATTCGCATGTCATGCACATGGTCTCTAACGTATCCGGCACGCTTCGGGACGACAAGGATTTCTTCGATGCTTTTCTATCCTGCCTGCCCGCGGGAACGGTATCCGGCGCGCCAAAGCTGAGAGCGATGGAAATTATCGCCGAGCTGGAGAGGGAAGCCAGAGGAGCTTATGCGGGAGCCATTGGTTACCTGGGCTTTAACTCCAATATGGATTCATGCATTACAATCCGGACGATCATCTTCCGTAAGGGCAAAGCGTACGTGCAGGCCGGGGCAGGGATCGTATGGGATTCGGTGCCCGAGAAGGAATACGAAGAGACGGTGAATAAAGCCAAAGCACTGCTAAAATCGATCCGGACCGCTGAAGCCATGTTTCCGTCAGAGTCCAAAGTGGAAATAGAGCAGCAGCTGAATCAGGATTATTTTTATGAATACACGCCATAAACACAAAGGAGGAGAAGAAGGTATGAGTACTAGCGAGTTTATTCCAGCATGCTTGAACCAGCTGATCGGGGGGCAGGATTTAACGCGTGAGGAAGCACGTCTATTGATGTCGTCGATCATGGATGGTAATGTTACCCAGTCACAGATCGGAGCGCTGCTGATGGCACTGCGAATCAAGGGAGAGACGGTTGAAGAAATTACTGGGTTTGCAGAAGCGATGCGGAATGTTGCCAGCACGGTCCAAACCGATAATGAGAAGCTGTTGGACACCTGTGGCACAGGCGGATCGGGAATACACAAATTTAATATTTCAACAGCGTCGGCCATTATTTCTTCTTCCGCCTCTGTGCGGGTAGCCAAACATGGAAACCGGTCGGCATCGGGCCGGGCCGGAAGCGCAGATGTACTGGAAGCACTCGGTGTGAACATTCATCTAAGCAGTGAGCAGGCAAAGCGCTGTCTTGATGAGATCGGCATCTGCTTTTTATTCGCACAGCTCTATCATCCTTCGATGAAGCATGCTGCTGCCCCGCGCAAGGAGCTTGGTATTCGTACGGTATTCAATATGCTTGGACCATTAACGAACCCTGCAGGTGCAGACCGGCAGCTGCTTGGAATCTATGATCGTAACCGGACCCAGATGATTGCCGAGGTACTTAGAGAGCTTGGTTCCAAACGTGCACTTGTCGTGACAAGTCATGACGGTCTCGATGAAATCAGTATCTCTGCATCAACCCAAGTTTCTGAGCTCCGTGATGGTGAGGTCCGCACTTATGATATTCATCCCCATGATCTTGGACTGGATGTTCATCCGCTTGAGTCCGTACTGGGCGGGGATGCGCTGCAAAATGCCAAAATCGTGGAGTCCGTACTTCAAGGAGAAAAAAGTCCGTACCGGGATGTTGTTCTTGCGAATGCAGGCGCATGTATCTATGTATCCGGACTTTCAGACAGCATAGCAGAAGGGGTCCTTGCAGCGGCAAAGGCTATTGATACCGGCAGCGCATATACCAAACTGCAGCAGCTGATTCAAATGACAGGAGAGCTGAGCTATGTATCTTGATCGCATCGTAGAAACCAAACGTGAAGAAACAGCCATACTGGCTGAAACCTTTTCAATAGATAAGGCGCTTGAGACCATCGCAGGACTGCCTGCAACCAAAGGGTTCGCCCGTACGCTTACAGCAGGCCGGAAACGGGATATGGGGCTTATTGCGGAAGTGAAGAAGGCTTCTCCTTCGAAAGGACTGATCCGTCCGGACTTCGATCCGGTCCAAATTGCACTTGCTTACGAAAAGGCGGGAGCGGATTGCTTGTCAGTACTGACGGATATCACTTATTTTCAAGGAAGCGGCGAATATCTGAAGGCTGTACGTCAAGCTGTGAATCTCCCGCTGTTACGCAAAGACTTTGTAATCGATGAGCGTCAGATCTATGAGGCGAGGCTGCTGGGAGCAGACGCGGTTCTCCTCATCGCAGCGATCCTCACACCGGAACAAATTTCATCGTTTATGAAAACGGCAGCCTCGATTGGCCTAGACTCTCTGATCGAGGTTCACAGCCTGGAAGAGATGAATCAGGTGCTCGAACTCGAACTTCACGATGGTGCCTTGATTGGTATCAACAACCGAAATCTCCATACCTTTGAAACTTCTCTTGCAGCAACAGAATTGCTGAGCAAGCTGGTGCCGGCAGGTGTGCCCGTCATTAGTGAAAGTGGGATAGCAGGCCCGCAGGATATGGAGTTTCTAAGAAATACAGGTGCATCGGGCGTCCTTGTGGGTGAATATTTCATGAGACAGGAAGATATCGCTGCGGCGGTTCGGAGCCTGATGGGGCCGGTAACGGAGGAAGGCGGCGTTCATTTGCATGAATAATACAAAAGTAAAAATTTGTGGACTTCAGGGCGTTGAAGTGCTAAAATCAATGATAAACATGCCTGTTGATTATATTGGTTTTGTATTTGCCAAAAGCCGGCGGCAGGTCATGCCCCAAGCGGCGGCCTCCATGGCAGCCGTTTTGAAAGAATGGGAAGCGCCTGTCATTCCACGCAGTGTGGGAGTGTTTGTCAATCCGGATATGGATCAGCTTGAGAAGGTTATGTCTCATCTTGAGCTTGATGTGATCCAGCTTCACGGCCAGGAAAGTCCGAATTTTTGCCGGGATATCAAGGAACGCTTTCAAGTTGACCTGTTCAAGGTCGTTTCTGTAGGACCTCAGCAGCGCGCGGACGGAAACCCCGTGGCTTTTCAGGATTATGCGGGATTTATCGATGCTTTGCTGATTGATACATTTGAACCGCATTACGGAGGCGGATCTGGCTCCACTTTTGCCTGGGATAAGATCCCGGCATATCAGAAGTGGACCGAAAGTCAACGTATACCGCTGTTTGTGGCAGGGGGGCTGAACGCTTCCAATGTCGCAGGACTCATACAGGATTATGCACCGGACGGAATTGATGTATCCAGTGGTGTGGAAACGAACGGGGACAAGGATCTCGAAAAAATCGCAGCTTTTGTGGAAAGGGTGAAGCAGGCATGACACAACTGCCGGATCAAAATGGACGCTTTGGCGAATTCGGAGGACGGTTTGTACCGGAAACTTTGATGAACGCTCTGATACATCTGGAAGAATCTTATAATCATTATTCAGAGGAGCCTTCCTTTCAGGAGGAGCTTTCCTATCTTTTGAAGCAGTATTCGGGAAGGGAAACCCCGCTTTATTATGCGGAACGGCTGAGTAAGCATCTGGGTAAGGCCAAAATTTATCTAAAACGTGAGGATCTGAACCATACGGGTGCCCACAAAATCAACAACGCTTTGGCGCAGGGTGTTTTGGCCAAAAGAATGGGCAAGCAAAAGGTCATCGCTGAAACGGGAGCAGGTCAGCATGGTGTGGCTACCGCAACAGTAGCAGCTCTTCTGGGAATGGAATGCAAGGTGTTCATGGGGGAAGAGGATACCAAGCGTCAGGCGTTGAACGTATTCCGCATGCAGCTGCTCGGAGCCGAAGTGGTTCCGGTTTTGTCTGGCTCGCGGACACTGAAGGACGCCGGCAATGAGGCTCTCCGCTACTGGGTCAGCAACGTGGAGGATACGTTTTATATTTTGGGATCGGCTGTTGGACCACATCCGTATCCTATGATGGTGCGTAATTTTCAGCGGATTATTGGAGATGAGACACGGCGCCAGATTCTTGAAGCAGAAGGCCGTCTCCCGGATCATGTAGTAGCGGCAATCGGCGGCGGCAGCAACGCAATTGGTATGTTTTATCCTTTTATCGAAGATAAGGAAGTGGCTTTGATAGGTGTTGAGGCTGCCGGTAAGGGTGTGGAAACCGCCTTTCATGCAGCGACCATGAGCAAAGGCACCAAGGGGGTATTCCAAGGCTCTATGAGCTACCTGCTTCAGGATAATTTTGGACAGGTTCAGGAAGCCTTCTCGATCTCTGCAGGATTGGATTATCCTGGAGTAGGACCAGAGCATTCGTATCTGAAGGATATTGAACGTGCCAAATATGTACCGGTTACGGACCAGGAAGCACTTGATGCACTGCAGCTGTTGTGCCGTACGGAAGGGATTATTCCTGCACTGGAATCCGCGCATGCAGTTGCGCAGGTGATCAAGATGGCACCTGGTCTCAGCAGTGATGATATTGTTGTGATCTGCCTTTCCGGACGCGGGGATAAAGACGTGGAATCCATTATGGCATACACAGGAGGGAACCAGGCATGAATTTGATCGACCAAACGTTTGCCAGATTAAAAGAAAATCAGCAGACTGCTTTGATCCCTTTTTTGACCATTGGTGACCCGGACTTGGATACCTCGGTTGAGATTATAGCAGAGCTGGAGGCGGCCGGGGCTGATATTGTCGAGCTCGGTGTTCCTTACTCAGATCCTCTTGCGGATGGACCTGTCATTCAACGGGCTTCCCAGCGGGCGCTGAAGCATCAAGTGAACATTGCCAGCTGCATGGAGGCTGCTGTTAAAGCGCGGGCTGCCGGCGTAAAGCTTCCTTTTATCCTGTTTACCTATTATAATCCGGTGCTTCAGTTCGGTCTGGAGCGTTTCTTCGAAGAAGTGAAGAAGCATGACATCAGCGGACTGATCATTCCGGATCTGCCGGTAGAAGAATCAGCGGAATTATCTAAACGCGCAGAAGCCGCGGAGATTCATCTCATTCCTCTGGTAGCACCGACTTCCAATGAAAGAATCAAGAGCATCGTGGCAAGTGCCAAAGGTTTTGTATACTGCGTATCTTCCCTGGGTGTGACGGGTGAGCGTTCCAGTTTCTTTGATGGAGTGGAGGAGTTTATCGCCCAAGTGAAAGAGTATACGGACATTCCAGCAGCGGTAGGTTTTGGCATCTCTAACGGCGAGCAAGCAGCGAAGTTTGCACGGATCTGCGACGGCGTTGTCGTAGGCAGCGCTATTGTCCGCCAGATAGAAGAAACCATACCACTCCTACAAAATGTGGACACCCGCCAGGAAGGGCTCTTGCAAATACGCAAGTTTGTGGCACAATTAAAAGCATAAATTTGCTGAAAGTGAGTGGTTATCATGAAACCAAAATCCCATATTGTGAATCTTCCCGTGTATCAGCCGGGCAAACCAATTGAAGACGTGAAAAGAGAGCTAGGACTGGATGAGGTCATCAAATTGGCGTCAAATGAAAACCCATATGGTGCCTCTCCCAAAGTAAAAGAGGCTATCCTGGCTGAGCTGGAAAATATCAGCATCTATCCGGATGGCGGGTCTGTCGAGTTGACGGCTGATCTTGCGAGCTCTCTTGGCGTGAATGCCAATCAAATCATCTTTGGCTGCGGTTCCGATGAAATTATCGCCCTGCTTGCACGTGCATTCTTTGTTCCTGGTGATGAAACCATCATGGCAGACCAAACGTTCTCGGTATACAAAAGCAACGCGGATATCGAAGGGGCAATCAGCATTGAAGTGCCACTTGTTGATGGGACCCACGACTTGGATGCGATGCTGGATAAGGTCAACGACCATACGAAAATGATTTGGGTATGCAATCCAAACAATCCGACAGGCACCATTTTGTCTGAGCAAGTACTGACAGCATTCCTGGAAAAAGTTCCAGGGGATGTATTGGTTGTCCTCGATGAAGCATATTGTGAGTATGTAACAGATGTATCTTACCCGAACAGCATTCAATATCTTGATAAATATCCGAATGTTGTCATTTTGCGCACATTCTCCAAAATTTACGGTCTCGCTTCCCTGCGTATCGGATATGGTGTAGGCCAGCCCGATGTTATTAAACTGATTAATCAGGTGCGTGAACCGTTCAACACGTCACGTGTAGCCCAGGCAGCGGCTAAAGCAGCGCTGAAGGATCAAGAATACATTGCGATGTGCCGTACGGCCAATGCTGCGGGAATCGTACAGCTTCAGGATGCATTTGACCGTCTGGGTCTGGAGTATTTCCCTGCACATGGCAACTTCATCATGGTGGATGTACGCAAGCCTTCGGGTCAAATATTCGAAGCATTGCTCCGCAAAGGTATCATTATTCGGGGTGGCCACAGCAAGTACCCGACTTATATCCGGGTGACCGTAGGCTCGCAAGAACAAAATAAAGCATTTATTCATGCGCTGGAGCAGGTATTGGAAGAAGAAAAGGCTCATGCATAATAAGATGCGAACAATCAAGTGAGGTAACATGACTACGAAAATTGCAATTTTCGGAGTGGGACTCATCGGCGGTTCTCTGGCTCTTTGCTTCAAAGGCAAGCCGGGGATTACCGTCGTGGGTCATGCCCACCGTCCCGTCTCCGCTGAAAAGTATATAAGCCGTGGTGTTGTCGATGAAGCCACGCTGTCCATAGAGGAAGCGGCACTCGATGCCGACTTCATTTTTTTATGTGTACCTGTGGGCAAGTTGGACGAGTACCTGACGAAGCTTAGCTCCATGCCTTTGAAGAAGGGCTGCATTATTACCGATGTTGGAAGTACCAAAGCGAGCATCGCTGCTGCGGCATCCAAGCTTGAGCTTCAGGATGTCTATTTTATCGGCGGTCACCCTATGGCGGGTTCAGAGCGCTCAGGAGTCGAAGCGGCAACACCGCTGCTGTTCGAGAACGCTTATTATGTTCTGACGCCTCCAACTGGGCTTCCGGAAGGGGTGTACGAATCATTAGTGCAACTACTCGTATATACCCGTGCTCAAATTGTTAAGGTCGATCCGCTAGAGCATGACAGAATTGTTGGTGCCATCAGCCATCTTCCGCATATCATTGCTGTAGCGCTGGTAAACCAAGTATGTGATTACAATGAAACTAATTCCCTTTACCGCAGGCTGGCTGCAGGCGGCTTCCGGGATATAACACGGATTGCTTCCAGTGATCCGTTGATTTGGCGTGATATTCTGCTGAATAACCGCGATATTATGCTTCAGATGCTTTCGGATTGGAACGAGGGGATCACTTCGTTTGTACAGATGCTTGAGGCAGAAGACGGAGAAGGGATCACAGAAGCCTTTGCCAAAGCCAACGACTTCCGCAGCGAGCTTCCAGAAGGCCGTAAGGGCATGATTACTTCCTCTTTTGACCTGTACATCGACGTACCGGATCATCCTGGTATTATTGGAAAAATCGCAACCGAGCTCGGGATAAACCATATTAACCTGAGTAATATGCAGATCATCGAGAGTCGAGAAGATGTACCTGGCATTATGCGACTGTCTTTCCGCCAAGAAACGGATATGGAGCGGGCCAAAGAGCTGCTTAACAACATGGACTACAGCATTTCGCTGTAGTCCATGAAACGTTTACATTTCAAGTTTTAATATAGGGTTGACAAAATGAAAACGTATACATATAATAAAAGTACAGTATGGTTTCTCTCCACTCCTATCCAAATAACTGAGTTGCCCTAATATGGGCGACAGGCCACCAATAAAGGTGGCCTTTTTTTTATGAAATAATAAGTTCTTACATACACGAACATGCGGGCTTATTGTCTGTCAAAAGATAATAAAATTCAGTTCTAGACTGGAAAATAAAGTGTTTTCTTAGTGGTTTGATTAAGATAGGGTTCCTTTTAAGCATTACATGCTACCCGGATACGTTCTTTAGTTAAATATTGGAGATGGAATGTAGGGAGGAGGACAAAGCCCAAGCAAGGCATGGGAGCGTCCTTTTATTGAACTAACGGGCAGTTTAGTTTAAGATCAAACACGGTGAACCTTAACCTTACCATAAATAGCAGCAAGTTTTTATAAAGAAAGCCCCTTCTTACGATCATTAGGGCGGTAGGGGGGGCATTAATCTTTTGAAGCATTTTCCCGATGACAGACTATGGATGACAGGCTTACGACGCTTTCCCTTATGCCGCAGCACCTTTACTTCGCCTTCAGCATGTGTGACTCGCATATCACCATCGGTAGATCGTTTTGAAGCATACAAAAGGTTTGATGGAGCTTCTCTTCAAGTTCAAAGGCCAGTTCCGCAGTCAGCCTTCCTACAGGTCTACTGGACATTAGGCGTGCGATGTAGGCCGAGTGGGAATGCTCCGCCGTATACATACTATCTTCACCCCCGCATAGCCGCTCTCTGGCAATCGCGGAATGGTGCCGTCCTAACGCCTGTCCGATTGCACAATTCGACCATCCTAGACGTAGTATGATTTCTAACGATGGATTAACTGTGAATAGAGTCCCTCTGAATGACTAATTTGCCTCTCTTATTCCGGGTATCGAAATATTCATGAGCTTCGGCTACACCTTGGCCGGTAAAGGGGAATACGTGGTCCACATGTATGTCGAGCTTATTCGTCTGAATCCATTGAATAAACGCTTCCCAGTCACCCGCACCCGGGGTGATCAAGGCAAACTGGGCATGAATCCCACGGATGAGAGGGTGTTTCGCAATCGCCGGATTTACAAGAGAGATGAACGTCCCATTATCCTTTAAAATGTTGTAATTCTTCAGTTCTGTTACTCCGATTCCCGTAACTTTATCGACATCTGGGTCACGGACCATATCCAGCACGACATCAACAGGACTCAGAGTCTCCGCAAAGTCGGTTGATGTATAATCAATCACTTCGTCAGCACCGAGCTGAAGAACAAAGGGATGATTATGTGCCTGAGCTGTGGTAATCACATAAGCTCCACGCTGTTTGGCTAATTGTATGGCGAGATGTCCTACGCCACCTGCACCGGCGTGGATCAGAATACGCTGTCCCGGCTGCAGCTTGCCATAGTGAAATAGGGATAGCCAGGCCGTCATGCCGGAAGCAGAGAGCGAAGCGGCTTCTGCATCGGAAAGAGACTGCGGTATCACAGCAAGATCGCATTCTTCCACAGCGACATATTCAGCGTAGCCCCCGCCTGTACGGGACACTGCAAGAACGCGATCCCCGGTTTGTACACGAGTAACCTTTTTTCCGGTAGCCACGACGATACCAGCGATGTCGACTCCAAGAACATGAGGGAATTGGGTTGGCATGAATTGACGGAATGTTCCACTCCTGATCAGTTGATCTGCTGAGGATACCGTGGTCGCCCTCATCTCCACGAGCACCTGTGTATCACGAATATGTGGTATATCCCACTCCTGCTCCGCAAAAACTTCCGAGCCACCATAATTTTCTATCACTACTGCTTTCATCATTGTCGTCCTCCATTCGGTATTGCTGGCTGTTGGTTGATTTGTACATAGCCGTTCAATATAATTGATTGTACTTATAATGGGATTGGGGAACAATTGTTAAAACAATGGAATATGTACAATATTGAACACATTTCACGGTATTGTTCAATCTCTGTTCGATCAAAAAGGAGTAAGCATGGATAGAAGAATACTAAAATCACGTGAATCGATTATAGAGGCTTTTATTAAACTGCTGTCCGAGAAAAACTTTGAGCAAATCACGATTAATCAAATCGCTGAGCGGGCCAATGTAAGTCGCGGAACGGTGTATCTGCATTTTATGGACAAGTTTGACTTGCTGGATCAGTGTATTAAATCCCACTTGGTGGAGCTGATCGAGAGCAGTCTCTTCTGTGGAGTTACTGGCATTTTCCCTTCCAAAGAAGCTTTGCTGTACAGTTTTCGGTATCTGAGAGAGCATGCCCCATTCTATGATGCAGTGCTGGCTGATCAAAGCGTCCCGAAATTTCGAACCCGCTTGCAGGCTGCTCTGCTTCGAGGATTGGATAAACAGATCGACATGAGTGGCATCAACCAGGGGAGGAACAAGGAGATTATGCTTCAATTCCTCGCTTCCGCAATGGCAGGCATGATTGAATGGTGGATTACCTCTTCCGAGTCTTACCCCGCAGAAGAATTGGTTGAAGAGTTGTGGATTCTGATGGAACGCAATCAAATGATACCTGTGCCTCCCGTTTAGGGGAGAGAGGCTGGAACTTATTGATAGTTGTGTTCAGCTGACGATAGTTATTATTCAATAAAAGAAATAGCAGGAACAAAGGGTGCTGTGCCCCTTATTCCTGCTATTTTCATGTCACGGCGTTTACCAAACAGCTTTGCTGTTAATATCCCCAAAAATAAGCGAAAATAGTTTTCGCGTTTACTATAAACGATTAGTTGATCGAGGAATGGCCAAGAGAAAAGCCATAGGTCATGTATGCGGTAAGATTGCACAAGTTCTATACTCATGCCTTAAAAACAACGAACCGTATGATCCATTCAAACATGCGAGCAAAATGGGAGTAGTCCTTGATGGCGATAAAGTAAGATTAAAGATCCCAGCTAATGTAGAAGATTATGAACGCCAGGCAGATGAGTTAGCGGACAACAATAAAGTTGTAGAATGAAAAAATATAAAGAAAGATGTTATGCCGAATACGAAAAAAAGAGGTCGACCAATTCGTTGGTCGACCTCTAATTTTTCTATTGCGCGGTCAATATCTGTGGACCTTCAGCCGTGATGGCGATCGTATGCTCGTATTGGGCGGCGAGCTTGTTGTCCATCGTCCGTGCGGTCCAGCCGTCCGGATCGATCGTCATGAAGTAGGAGCCTTCGGTGATCATGGGCTCAATCGTGAACACCATACCTTCCTTGATACGGAGGCCTTTTCCAGGCTTGCCGACATGCATATAAGTCGGCTCTTCATGCAGGTCGCGGCCGATGCCATGGGCGAGAAGGTCGCGAACGACGCCGAAACCGTGTGATTCCGCATGCCGCTGAATCGCACTCGTCACGTCACCGAGTCGATTGCCGGGCTGCGCCTGCTCGATGCCCAGGTCAAGACATTCCTTCGTGACACGCATCAACTTCTCGGCCATCGGCGAGATCTGCCCGACCGCATAACTCCAGGCCGAATCGCCGAGCCATCCATCGAGCTCAGCGACCGTGTCAATTGTCACGATATCGCCTTCCTCAAGTGGCTTATTGCTAGGGAAGCCATGTGCGATCACATCGTTGGCGGAGGCACAGGTCGCATATTGATAGCCCTTATAGCCTTTCTGGTATGGCTTTGCGCCGTGCTTCAGCATAATGTCCTCGAATATGCGCTCAATTTCGTTGGTGGTAATCCCCGGTTTGATAAGCGGGGCGATTGTACGATGGCATTCAGCTACCACTTGGCATGCCTTGCGGATAGCCTCAATTTCATGCTTGCTTTTTAAAATGACCATGTTGGTATCAGGACTCCTTCGTAATAGCTTGTATAGCGAGTCGGGCGATTCGTTCGACGTCCAGGTCGGAATTGCCCGCATAGTAGTGCAGCCCACAGCAACCGACCAGCACGGCAAGCATATGGTCGACGCTGTCGTCTTCGCACTGGGCGATCGATTGGAGTGGAACGTACAGCCGTTCCATAAATTTTCTTTTGGCGTGGTGCCGATCCCTTTCAGGCAAGCCTGAATAATGTTCCGCCGCCATTTTGTATACGAGATATGCGCGGGCGTCCGATTGCCACAGCCGGAGCAGCGCTTTACAATACGTCAACAACGGAGAGTCATCCGGGGGATTGCCGCTGATGTTCGCCCATTGTGCGATAACTTGCTCACATCGTTCGAAGCCGCTTCCTAGCACATCTTCTATTAATAAATGCCGATTGGGGTAATAATGGTATACTGTGCCGTAACCAAGCCCTGCCTCGCGGGCGACGTCGCGAATATCAAAGCTGCCGCCCGTGCGAAAGTAGGAGAGCGCGGCGACGTCCAGAATCTGTTCTCTGCGCTGCATGCGTATGAGTTCATTTTGTGCTTTGGTACGGGGGCACATAGCGTGTTAACCTCCTTATATAGACCTGCATATTTGTCAATGTAAAAATAATAACGCATGGGGTGGGGAAATGCAAAAGATTTGTTGGTGTTCGATAAAATGAAGTACTGAACAATAAAGAACTAGACCGTAATAATAAAGTTATAGATTGGGCGGTGGCGTTGACGGGAAGCGATAGCTCAATAAAAACAAGAAGGCAGCCGATCTCAACATAATCGGCTGCCATTTGTTCAACAAACGGGCAATTTAACGTGGTATGGCATTTAAGTAAAAGGTCTAACAAGGAGGACGCAAATGAGACCGATATACTCGAAAGACTTTATTTTCACCGAATACTTGTTACGCTCCACATGTACTATCTAGTGCTACTCACCCAGAAAGCTTTGTTCAAAGAATTTCAGTTGATAGTCAAGACTTATGGGATCGCTAAAATAAAACGATCTCGCATTGACTTCAAATACATGATGATTCTTCACAGCCGGAATATTTTTGTAAGTCGATGTTTCCTGGAATGCGAATGAAGTGTCACCCTCTCTGTCTTTGCTGAAAATCACATAATCACCTGCAAACTCTGACAATACTTCAGAAGAAATCGCATAGTAACCCTTCTTCAAGGCCACCACTTTTACCCTACTCGGCATGTTCAGTTTCATTTTTTGATACAGAATTTCTGTACCCCGACCCCAGTTGTCTCCGAACACATACAGCTGTTTATCATCATTCTCAATCACAGAAACCGTAGCATTCTCACCAATTTTGGCCTTGATTTTCTCCCCGGACTCTTCTGTCCGCTGTTTGAAATCATCCACCCAGGCTATAGCCTCTTTCTCTTTATTAAGCAGCTTACCGATCTCTAAATGCTGCGTTAAATAATCCAATTTCCCGTAGGTAAAAGTAACGGTAGGAGCTATGCTTCAATTTGTCAAGATTCTTAATATCAGAGCCGGACAAACCAATAATTAAATCAGGATTGAGTTCAATAATTTTCTCCAAATTCTCATCCGATACTTCGGCAACAGCCTTTAAGTCTTTTTCAAAGATCGGACTCTTTTTCGACCAAACATCCACACCCACCAGAGTTACTCCCAGCGAAATTACATTTCCGGCATAAGTAGATAGGACAATGACCCGCTCAGGATGATCTGGTACCTCGACTGGACCGTCCTCGGATTGATAAGTGATCGTTTTGTCTCCGTGATCTGCAGCAGAGTCAGGCGCTGCCCCCTTGTCATCCGATGATTGCTTACCGCAGGCGCTTAAAATTAAGATAAAACATAATAAAAGTGGAAGTAATGCCTTTTTCATAGTTATGTACTCCTTCAAATTATTAAATAAGAGCATTCAAATTATAATTTTGTCGTATATAGCCGAACTATGATCCGCCTCCAATTCACTAGTATCTTGCATGGATGATAAACACTTAACTGATAATGATTATCAATATCATCATAAACATTAATTTAATTAGAAAGAATTGTCAACGGATGTTGGGAAGGTGTTGCCCAAATAGGGGGGACAGGCCGCCATTATGGCGGTCATTTTTGTGGATAAATAGATGAGAAAATGAACTTTCCACCGAAAACAATGCCTTAACTTATACCTCTATCAACGACTCGGAAAAAATATGTATTTTCTAGTAACTTTTTAAGGACTTGTTTCGTCTAATAGGATATTGAGTATATTTTTATGTCGGGAAAAATCTTTATGTACCAGCAAAATCCGGCAATATGTGCAGGGTTTAACTGACTATCAAACATTAATATGGTACAATGAATTAGGTATTTTTATAGAATCGTTGGTGAAATTGCCAATACATAGGTTTGCTTGACGAAAACCGCCAACGCGAGTATTCGACCGCAACTTTTCAAGTCCTGTTCGGTACTAATATACAACTGAATCGAACGGAAACGCTTTTGTACGGGCGAGGAGGTTACATAAAAATGACGGATTCCCAGATGATTAGGGAAATCAAGGAGGGCAATATTGAGCTCTTCTCTGAATTAATGCGCCGTTATCAACGGAAAATATTGGCTTTTGTTTATCATATGCTTAAAAGCTCCCACATGGAGCTCATGGCAGAAGACCTATGCTCCGAGACATTCTATAAGGCTTTTCGCAGCCTGCACTCATTCCGGGAAGTAGATGCATCCTTCTCGACATGGTTGTATACGATTGCACGGAATACCGTGCTTAGTGAGCTGAGAAAGCAAAGAGGCGCACATATTCCTTTGGAGGAAAGCGGGATTACCCCGGTAGCGCCGGCAGAGATTGCCCCGGAACAAGCCATTCTGCGCAATGAGAAGGTGGAGCTTGTCCGCGAGGCCATTAACAATTTGCCGGAGAAACAGCGGTCAGCCTTAATCCTTCGGGAGTACGATCAGCTGGACTACCAGGAAATAGCAGATATTCTTGGACAAAGTGTCAGCTCGGTCAAATCCTTGCTGTTTAGAGCCCGATCCAGTGTTAAATTACAGCTGGAACCGTATTTTTATGAGAATTACTATGAACAATACGAAGGGATGAAAAGCAGATGACTTGCGATGAAGCTCAGGAAATATTCGGGCTGATATCGGATATGGAGGAGCATGATCCAAGACTGAGGCTGCTGAAGGAGCATACGACTACATGCAGCGACTGCGCGGCCGAGTTTGAATTATGGGTGGAGAGCAGCAGCTTCATTATGGACTTGCAGGATGAACCATCCGATGCGCGTGCTGAGGAAATCAACCGGAATGTCATGGATAGGATTTATCGTGAATCCCCGTGGCTAATCCCGGATCAAAGCAAACCGTTTGATGTGCCTGCGGTTGCCAGAAGGCATCTGTCACGTTGGATAGCCGGCTTTGTCATGGTTTTTCTGTGCAGCTTTCTATACTTTATGCTAATGGATAAACCGCATGTGAAAGAAACGGCGGAGGCAGCCACCGGAATTTTGCCAACCGGAATTGCTGGGCATGCGACTTTAATATCGGATCGTTTCAGCTACGACATCCCCGCTGCAAACAGTGGGATTATTGAGCCACTGGTTGTAGGGATGGGTCCTACTCATCCGCAATACTGGATGATTCTGTCGGTGCTTGGTGTTGCAATGGCCTTGTTTTCACTGCGGAAATTAAGTCAGATGCGAAAATAGAACGGTTCTTCCTTGAACTGCAGATAGAAAGTGGGTTCACATATGAAAATTGGTTTAATCCGGCATGGGTTAACGGACTGGAATATGCTGGGCAAAATTCAAGGGCAAAGTGATATACCACTTAATACGGAAGGCCGAAGACAGGCTGAACTTCTTGGCGATCGTCTGCTTACTGAGGAGTACACATGGGACTTTGTGATCAGCAGCAGACTTTCACGCGCAGAAGAAACCGGGAGAATTATAGCCTCGAAGCTGAATATTCCCGTACTTGAGCCTGATCCGAGATTAAATGAACGTTCTTTCGGTCAGGTGGAAGGCCTGACACTTTCCGAAAGAGAGGGTAAATGGGGACCCGATTGGCATTTGCAGGAGCTCGGTCAGGAAAAGGATGAAGTGATCCAGGCACGGGGTCTTGCTTTTATGGATGACATGTGGAATACATATCCTGACAAAAATATGCTGGTCATTTCTCATGGTGGCTTTCTGGCGCAGCTTTACCGCTCCTTGTATAAGGAACGCTATACGGAAAGGATAGGTAATCTGTCCTTAACCATTGTTGAGAAAACGGATCTGGATTGGGTCCCGCTTCTCTATAATTGCACAAGGCACCTCTTGGAAAACAAGGAATAACCCGAACTCATTCGGGTTATTTTTTTTGTCTCTACCGAATAAAAATTGTAATAATTCCCATAATGGTATTAAAACGGCGAGGCGATCAGAGATGAATTTAGCGGATATGCTGACATACGCGGATATCGGCCAGCTGACAACCATTGCGGAGCATTATGAATGCGAGTGCAAACGGAATTCCAAGCATGAACTGATCCAGAGCATTTTGGTTATGCTAAGCCGCAGGGAATTCATTGAGCAACAGGTCAGTAACTGCTCGGCCAAGGATTTGCGTTTTCTAAACACCCTTTTGTTTGATAACCGCAATTCATACAGCGTAGAAGAGCTGCAGGCCATGATTACGCAAACGGCATTCGATGGCGAGCAGAAGGGGAAGAAGAAGCCCGAAAGTCCCAGAGAAGCTATTGCACGCTACAAACGGAGCGGGTGGCTGTTTAACGGAATGACGCAAAACACGAGATTTTTGTTCCAGATGCCTAATGACTTGAAGGACAGGTTTAGACTAGAGCTTGGGATGACACTCCGCAAACAAATCAGCAGGACTAGCGAGCCTCCTGTATACCGGGAGGAACAGAATTTATGCGCGGATGATCTGTTGCTATTTCTCCGGTACTTGCATCAACAGGATATCGAGCTTAATCAGGAGTCAGTGATGTATCGACGTCATCAACAGCAAATCATGGAGATGCTGCATGTGGGAGAGCCGCTGGTGCTGAAGGGTGGGTGGCGTTTTGGCTATGGCAGAACATTCAGCTCCTATCCAAGCCGGTTTGCATTACTGTACGATTTTGCATACTACCATGAATATATATCGGAAGATGGACTAAGGCTGCGCTTAACTGCAAAAGGAACTGAGGTTCTAGAAGGCGGAATGAAAGAGAGCATGGTACAAATTTTTCGTTTCTGGTTAAGACTTTATAAACAAGCCGTGCCAAACCTTTCCTCACTGGTATATTGGACAAGCGAATGCACGAAAGACTGGGTAACGGTTTCGTCTTTGCATCAGGCTATAGGCTGGCTGATTAAGCCATACTACTACGATACGGCAGAATCGATATTGAATGAGCGAATCCTTGGGATGATGCTTCATTTGGGGTTACTGCGGATTGGAGAAAGCCCTGAGCATGGCATGGTTGTTCAAATGACCGCCTGGGGGCAAAAGATTGCCGGCAAAAGCTCTGTTTTGGGTGGAGGTACGCTCCATACATCCATTGACAAGACCTGAGCGATGTTGTTAAAATCACTCCCAAAGTTAGGAGTGATGAGAAATGTTATTGCGTTATGGTCAACATATGCCTAAGCTCCATTCCTCGGTCTATGTGGGCGAGGGAGCAAAGATTATCGGGGATGTTCAAATAGGAATGGACTCGAGTGTTTGGTTCAACGCTGTTCTCAGAGGAGACATGGCACCGATTATCATTGGCGAACGCTGCAATATACAAGACGGAACCGTCGGGCATGTGAATGCGGATGAGCCACTGATCTTAGCCAATGATGTTTCCGTTGGACATTCAGCCATCATTCACGGATGTACGATAGGTAAGGGTACATTAATCGGTATGGGGGCCATTGTATTGAACGGGGCTGACATTGGAGAATATGCTTTAATAGGAGCAGGTTCTATCGTTACTGAAAATAAAAAAATACCACCCTATACCCTTTCCCTGGGGTCTCCCGCGAGAGTGGTCCGTGAATTAACGGAGGCAGATTTGCAAAGAATGTACCGCACGACTCAAAATTATGTGGAGAAGGGGAAGGAGTATAGGATGTTCTAACAAAAGCTTGGAGGTGCATCCTATGGATAAAATGAAAGTTACGTATGAAGTCATGTTGGGGCTGGCGGCTGAAATGGTATGGGACGAAGCATTGCGCAAACACCGGAGCGAGGAGCTTTACCGAGAAATTGATCGGGCGCTAGCCTCCGGAGACGAATCGGCTTTCCGCAATCTTACGGATGAACTGAGGTTGCTGAACTGAAAATATAACTGAAAAGAAATGCAGTTCGCTGCAATTCATTTATTAAATACCAAATATAAATGAATTGAAAGACACCTGCATTTCTTTTTTTACTTCAGTCTTGGCATAATATGAAATATAATGGAGAAAAATGATGGAAGGATGAAAGTAATGAAGTTCAGTGAAGTGGACGAGGCTTCCTGGCAGGAGCTGCAGCCCTATTTCGACACCTGCCTTATCCCCTATACCGGACTTACCGGGAAGGAGAATCCGATGCAGGCCACCGCAGCTTTGGAGCGGCTGCGGGATTTCATGGATCTGGTCGAGATTCCGTATAAGGGCAGAATTATTACATATCCGGCTTTCCAGTATGGATTGCAGCAAGAAATGTCACTTTTGAATGAAATATGCGGAAACATGAAGAGTACGGGATTTAAGCATGTAGTCGTAATTTCATCAGACAATGTACTTCAATCAGAGGATTTAACGGAAGCAGATCTTATTCTTTCACGGTCTGAGATGAAGGAGCTGGAAGGGAAGGAACTTGCGGCTGCTGTACAGGCAAAAATCCAAATTTTATGGAATCCTGTCCTTCTGACGTAAATGTGACAGAAATTCAACAATTTATTTGGGTAAATCTTCATCTATATGATAAAAAGATCTGGATATTCTTGACGGTCTTATAAGGCTAATATATTATTATTATGTCCTAGTAAGTCGTGTGATAATAATCATTGAAAGCACTTAAAGAATTGGTTGACAAAGGGGGTTGAAGACATTATGAGCAACCAAAATGACCACCATGAACCATCTGGAAAACCACCCGGGCGTAAAGAAATGTCCCGTCGACAATTTCTGGCTTATACTTTAGGTGGTGCAAGCGCATTTATGGCTATGGGCCCTGTCCTGCCAATGGTGCGGTTTGCAGTCGATCCGATTCTGCATAAAAAAGGTGAAGGCGAATTCATTAAGGTCGTGGAAGTAAACAAAATTACGGACGAGCCTCAGGAATTCACTTTTGAACTCCCGCAGCAGGATGGATGGTATGCGAGCAAAGCTACGTTAACAGCTTGGATCCGTAAGGATGAAAAAGGGAAAATCTACGCGCTGTCCCCGATCTGTAAGCACTTGGGCTGTACAGTCGGCTGGAACAATGATAAAAATTTCCCGGATGAGTATCACTGCCCATGCCACGGCGCACGTTACACCAAACTCGGCAAGAACTTGGCTGTAGCCCCAAAACCACTCGACACGTACAAATTGCAACAAAAAGACGGTTGGGTATACTTGGGACAACTGGAGCCAAATACTGAAGTGAAATAGGAGGCGTAGATTCGGATGTTTAAGAATGTTTACAACTGGATTGATGAACGTCTTGATGTCACGCCGATTTGGAGAGACGTTGCTGACCATGAAGTGCCTGAGCATGTTAACCCGGCGCATCATTTCTCCGCATTCGTATACTGCTTTGGCGGATTGACGTTTTTTATCACGGTCATTCAAATCCTGTCAGGAATGTTCCTGACCATGTACTATGTACCGGACATCATCAACGCGTATAACAGTGTTGAATACCTGCAAACGCAAGTGGCCTTTGGTCAAATCGTACGCGGTATGCATCACTGGGGCGCGAGCTTAGTTATCGTAATGATGTTCCTGCACACCATGCGCGTGTTCTTCACAGGTTCTTACAAGGCGCCTCGTGAAATGAACTGGGTTGTTGGTATGCTTCTTTTCTTTGTTATGCTGGGTCTGGGCCTTACAGGCTACCTGCTTCCTTGGGATAACAAAGCTTACTTTGCTACAAAGGTTACCCTGGAAATTGCGAATTCCGTTCCATGGCTCGGGCCAATTATTAAGGAATTCCTGCAGGGCGGAACCATTGTAGGCGCAGAGACGCTAACGCGCTTCTTCGCACTGCATGTATTCTTCCTCCCAGCCGTATTGCTCGTACTGATCGTGGGACACTTTATCATGATCCGCAGACAGGGCATTTCCGGTCCACTATAATAAGAAGGGAGGAATATCGATGGCACATGGAAAAGATTCAAAAGAAAAAGTTGTATATGTAGGCGATTCCCGTGTTAAAAGAGGCGGCGGATTTATAACTCCTCCGGATTACACTGCGTTTCCGGGCAAATCGGAAGCGTTCATCCCTAACTTTCTTTTGAAAGAATGGATGG
Source organism: Paenibacillus sp. J23TS9 (assembly GCF_018403225.1). Taxonomy (NCBI): domain Bacteria; kingdom Bacillati; phylum Bacillota; class Bacilli; order Caryophanales; family Paenibacillaceae; genus Paenibacillus; species Paenibacillus sp. J23TS9. The sequence goes on from NZ_BOSG01000001.1 coordinate 735,685, forward strand.
TTGGTGTTGTTGTCCTCGTAGGGTTCCTGGTGCTTACCATCGCAGAACCTGCTCCACTATGGTTCCCTGCGAATCCGAGTGCGTCCATTATTCCGATGCCGGACTGGTACTTCTTGTTCTTGTATCAGTACCTGAAGCTTCCATACGCTTCCGGAAGTTATATCGTTCTTGGTACGATCGGCGTAAGCGGCGTGGCTTTCGGCTCACTGCTCCTGGCTCCATTCCTGGATACGGGTAAAGAACGTCGTTTCAACCGCAGACCGATTGCATCGTCATTAATGATTCTTTCTCTGATCGCGGTTGTATATTTGACCAACAGCGCTTGGACTCATTACAAGGACGAGATGGCTGAAACTGGTCAAATTCCTGAGAACATTCAGCGTGAAGAAAAAGCTGCTGAGAACAAGGCTAAAGGTCTTCCTACGACAAGCGGCAATCAGCAAAAAGAAATTGCTATTGTAGATAAGGAAAACCCAGCCATGGAATCCTTCAAAAAAGCGGGCTGTATTTCTTGCCACGCTGCTGATATGAAGGGTGCCAGCGGTCCATCGCTTCGCGGTGTCGGTGATAAACATAGTAAAGATGACATTCTGAAAATTATCAAAGAAGGCTATGAAGGTAAAATGCCTGCGATGTACGATAGTGCAATTGCAGCAGGCTTGACCGACAAAGACGTTGATAATTTGGCAGATTGGCTTTCCAAACAAAAGGCTGAAGCAAAATAAGCCGAATATACTTACCAAAAACCTGATCGTGAAAGCGGTCAGGTTTTTTTGGGAGTATAGGATCATACACAGAGATTTAATTTCAAGCTCTTCATGTAGGAGGGACGATCATGTCCATTTCTTTTTTCTGGAGCCGTGCATTGCTGACTAACCGGTTTGTTTTATGGCTGCTGTTTTGGTGTAATCTGGCTGGAACCATATATGGATATATGTGGTACGGTGAACAGATGGAATATACCATCGCCCATAATGCCATTTGGCAGGTCATTTTTGTTCCAGACAGTCCAACGGCCAGTCTTTTTTTCACCATCGGAATTCTCTTTTTATTATATCCTCCGAAGTCGCAGGCTGTGAAGGGGTTCAGTTTTTTGATGGAATCCCTAGCAGTCGTTACTTCTGTTAAATATGGGATATGGGCGGTAAGTATTATTTTCGCAGGAGCCGCACAAGGGGACCATCTGGTATGGCAGGATTGGATGCTTGTGGCATCGCATCTTGCGATGGCTGTAGAAGCGCTGCTGTTTGTTCGTTTCTTCCGCTTTGGAGCTATTATGCTGATTCCGGCTGCGGCATGGACCTTCCTGAACGATATTGTGGATTATACATATGGTGTGTTTCCATGGCTTCCAAATGAACTGCAGGATGATCTTCTTGGAGTTCAGTATTTTACTTTAGGACTGACTGCTTTCAGTGTACTGTTGGCTTGGGTCTTTCTAAGGCTTGCCAAACGCAAAAACATATAGCTTGTTCTACAACCATCCCTTCTGCCATAGATTTACGGTAGGAGGGATGTCCTATGCGGGGGAGCAAACGATTATTTAAACGCAAACCATGGTTATTTATATTGCTGGTGGCTCTATGCATTACCATGCAGCCTGCTAAGATAAACGCTCTTGGTGATAACCAGGATTCGGGAAAGTCAGCAGAGGCTGTTAAGCAGGCAGCAACGCTTAGCCAGACTGTTGAGCGGCTGTATCAGCATGTTCTCGAAGGAGATACCAATCTCGTGCATAAGGATCTTCAAGAGGTTGATTCCATATTCGAGAATTCCTCATTGCAAAAACTGACCACTGTAGAAGGCATACATGCCCTCTCGGAAAGCATCATCGAAATGAAAGAAGCCGTTGCCAGGGTTCAGCTGGACCCGAAACATTGGCTTACAGCATCGGCTAAGCTGAGAATGGCGGCTGACAGTATAAACAATCCGAAGCAGGCCTTGTGGCTTCAGTATTACAAGCTGATCCGTGAAGAGCTCACTCAAATGAAGTCTAACACCGAAAAAGGTGATTTTCTAGCCGCAAAACAGGCATACGAGCGTCTCCAGGAGCATTATGAAATCATACGTCCTGCGGTGGTTATTCAGCGCAAGCCTGCCGACGTGACGATGGTGGACTCATGGCTTTCTTATGCGGGAGGGTTGGTCAACGCAGTGACACCCAAAACGGGTGAAATGCAGAGAAGTATTGAGATAGGCGAGGAAATATTCAACGGTCTGTTTGGTAAGAAAAAGGATTATCCGGCACTTGCTCCTTTGGAGCAGGTTAACGGGGCATGGCCATGGGCGATGTGGGCGGGTGCTTTTATCCTCGTCATTCTCGCATATACAGCATACCGGAAATATCGGGGAGAGCGGGACAGTTTTAAAAAGGTGACACCGAAGTGGTAAGTAAACTAACGATACAAAAATGAAGACAGACCATATCTAATGGAAGTTTTACCTGCGTGATCAGGGGTCGAGTGTCTGAGGCGTTTAGCGTTTTAATTCATTCATTTAAAAAAGCTCTCTGAACATAAAGTTCAGATGAGCTTTTTTGATTGAGATCGGTTTTAGGTTTCCTTGAATCCTTCTCCGAGTACATCATGGACATCATTAATAATGACGAATGCACGTGGATCTATGGATTTGACAATCCCGTTTAACCTGCGGATTTCATGCCTGGCGACAACACAGTAGGCCATATGCTTGGCCTGTTTGGAGTAGGCGCCAATCGCAGGAATGAGCGTAACCCCCCGTTCCATCTCTACCGTGATCAGATCGGCAATTTCAGGCGCATGATCGCTGATGATCGTAAAGGCTTTAGCAGCGTAAGCCCCTTCTTGGATGAAATCTATGACCTTTGATGAGATGAAGACGGCTACAAATGTATAGAGAATTTTTTCTCTCGGGATAAAGAAAAGGGAAGCGCCTATAATGATGATATCGATCCCCAGAATAACCTGACCCATACTCCAGCCGAATTTCCGGTTGCAGATTCGCGCCACGATATCTGAACCGCCAGTCGTTCCGCCGAATCGGAAGACGATACCAAGTCCTGCACCTAATGTCACACCGGCATAGAGAGAGGCAAGGATATAATCCCGCTCCGTTTGGAAGGGCGAAATCCACCCTGCGTTAATCATTTTTTCAAACAGCCATAAGAAAAACGTCAGTGAAGCGATACCTACGCCTGTATATACCATTTGCTTTGATCCCAATATTTTCCAACCAAGCAAAAATAGCGGAATGTTAAGTATCAGTGTAGAGAGCGCGGGCGGTATGGAAAAAGCATAGTTGAGAAGCACGGTGACACCAGTCACACCGCCTTCCATTAACTGATTGGGAATAATGAAGTAGAGCAGTCCAAAAGCATAAATCGCAGCTCCGAGTATAATCGGCAATACCATTTTCATTTGTACAAACCATTTTGATGAACTCATGATACCCCTCGCATAGCTAAAAGTAGGAAGAATTTGTTCTTCGCTCCATTCTTAGTATACCTTTTTCCCTCCGGATTTAAAAAAGATTTGTTTTCAATTCTGCTTTGCGATAACATATGGAGTAAACTAATACCCGGTTTATCCGGTATATGGATACAGTTAAAAAGGGGGAATGGTCATCAAGATGGAGAAGTCTTTGGCTGAAATGCAGAGGGAAGTTGACCAGTATATCTCCCAGTTTAAAGAAGGATATTTCAGTCCTCTGTCCATGTTGGCGCGGATGTCGGAAGAAGTCGGCGAGCTGGCGCGAGAGGTGAATCACAGCTTCGGAGAAAAGCCGAAAAAGGCCTCTGAAGAAGATAATTCGATCGAGCTTGAGCTTGGGGATATACTGTTCATAACGATATGCTTTGCCAATTCCTTGGGGATTGATCTAGCCGAGGCGCATGACAAGGTCATGCATAAATTTAATACTCGTGACGCGAACCGGTGGACGAAAAAGGACACCGAATAAGTCCGTCATACATATGCTGTACAATAGCCCGTAATAACAGGGGGGAGTACAGCAGAATGAAATCCGAACAATTCGTCCGGAATGCATATCACTGCATTTTGCAGAATGATTTTGAAGGGGCCTTACAATGGTTTGAAGCGGCTGTAACAGAGGATCCGGAATCCGCGGAAATTCATTACCGCTGCTCCGTGACCTACGCCAGAAGCAGCAGGCTCGAGAAGGCGCTTGATCATGCGCAAAGAGCATGTGAGCTGGATCCGGAAAAAGCAGAATATTTGCTTTATCTACAGCATTTGCAGTCAATGAGGCTGGTGCAGGATGCAAAAAAGATCATCGATTCCGGTAAGGTGGCACCTGCAAGTGATTTATACCAGACAGTATCCATGCTGAAGGAAGCTGTGCGGCTCGATCCACTGTATGGTGAGGCGTATATTTGGCTTGCATTAACGTACAGCCAGCTGAATGAACATGCATTGGCGATATCCTCCTTGAAGGAGGTCATAGCGCTTCAGCCGCAGGATCATGGACTGCAGGATATGCTCGCTCAGCTTAAAAATCGATTAAGCACATATTTGCATGATTGATGAACATAGTACAGGAAGGCGGGGGAAAGCAGATGTCAGATCAGATTAAAGTTGCTGTAGCCGGTGCAGCCGGCAGAATGGGAAAAGAGGTAGTCAAACTAGTGCTTGAGGATGCAAGTCTTCAACTGGTAGCAGCTGTGAACCGCTCTCAGGAAGGCACAGACGCAGGAACATTAGTAGGCCTGCCAGCATGCGGAATCAAGCTGACGAGTGATCTGGAGCTAGCTTTAGTGGAAACAAAACCGGATGTTCTGGTCGACTTTACAACGCCGCAGTTTGCTTATCCGAACACGGCGCTGGCAGTCTCTCTTGGCATCCGGCCAGTTGTAGGCACCACCGGGTTTACTCCCGAACAAATCGAAGAGTTGGACAAGCAGTGTCAAAGCAAGGATATTGGCGGACTGATCGCACCGAATTTTTCAATTGGCGCCATTCTCATGATGAAGTTTGCTGCTCAGGCGGCTAAATATTTCCCTCATCTGGAGATCATGGAGTTTCATGGTGACCAGAAGCTGGATGCCCCATCAGGAACCGCGATTAAAACAGCTGAGATGATTGCTCAGAACCGCGAAGAAATTCGTCAGGGCAATCCGAAGGAAGAAGAGACAATTGATGGTGCGCGGGGCGGCTATTACAATGGCTTCCGCATTCATAGTGTCCGTCTTCCGGGCGTATTTGCACAGCAGGAAGTGATTTTCGGCGGATTCGGCCAGACATTGAAAATCCGCCATGATTCCTATGAACGGGCAGGTTATATGCCTGGCGTGAAAATGGCCATTGAAAAAGTTATGAGCTATACCGGTATGGTTTACGGATTTGATCACTTTATAGAGTAGCTTCTAAAGGAGTGGGACAGGATGAAAATCGCATTTATTGCACATGACCGTAAAAAAGACGAGATGGTCAATTTTGTAACGGCCTATGAAAAAGTATTTGAAGGACATGAGCTGTATTCAACCGGAACGACAGGGAAACGGATCATGGAAAACACAGACTTGAAAATTCACCGTTTTATGTCAGGCCCCCTCGGCGGTGATCAGCAGATCGGAGCACTTGTCGCGGAAAATGAAATGGATCTGATTATATTCCTGCGTGATCCACTGATGGCTCAGCCGCATGAACCGGACATTAATGCTCTATTGAGACTTTGCGATGTGCAGGGCATTCCACTCGGAACCAATATTGCAACAGCGGAAATTTTAGTCAAAGCTCTGGATCGCGGAGATTTCGCTTGGCGGGAGCTGGTGCATAAATATAAGCCAGGTGCTGAAATATGAGTGAATCACTAGATATTTTGGTATTCGGAGCACATGCGGACGATGCCGAAATTGGTATGGGCGGTACAATTATAAAGCATGTAGAAGCCGGGTACCGTGTAGGGATTTGCGATTTAACGTTTGCTGAAATGTCTTCTAACGGTACCGTCGAGCGGCGCCAGCAGGAAGCAGCCGCCGCCGCCGATGTTCTTGGGCTCACGATGCGGAGCAATTTGGGACTTCCTGACCGCGGTTTGTTTAATACACCTGAGCATATTGAGGCAATCACAGCAGAAATCCGCCTTCATGCGCCCCGAATCGTGTTTGCACCCTATTGGGAGGACAGGCATCCGGATCATGTCGCCTGCAGCAAGCTTGTGGAAGAAGCTGTTTTTAATGCGAAGCTTCGGCGTTATATGCCGGACAAGCCTGCGGTGCTCGTAGATCAGCTTTATTTTTACTTCATTAATGATATGGGCAGAGCCGAACTTATGGTTGATATAACGGCCCAGCAGGAGAAGAAGGAGCAATCCCTTCTGTGCTACCGTTCACAGTTTGAACGCAGCCAGGATGGGGAAGATGCCGTTTCGACCCCGCTGAATCAGGGGTATATTGAACGTGTGCGGTCCCGGGACAAGCTTACCGGGCAACGCAGACTCGTTCCTTATGCGGAAGGCTTTGCTGCGCGGTCGCCTTTTCTTGTGGACAAATTCATGAAGGATTCCCATTAAAAAAAGTCAGGGCTGATCTTTTGGAGATAACAGGAGATCAGTTCTGGCTATTTAACGCTTTGGGAACAATAATATAAACATATAATGGATGTTTAAGGAAGGAGTGGGTCACATTGAGCCAACAATTGAAAATTGGCATCACATGTTATCCGTCTTTGGGCGGTTCTGGTGTTGTAGCGACTGAGCTGGGGAAGCTGCTGGCTGAAAGAGGGCATCAGGTCCATTTTATTGCACATAGCATACCATTTCGCTTGGGCGGAACATTCCACAAGAATATTTTCTATCATGAGGTGGAAGTAAGCGATTATTATGTATTCCGCTATCCGCCGTACGATATGTCCTTGGCTACGAAAATGGCTCAGGTTGCGAAAATGCAGCAGTTGGATGTTCTGCATGTGCATTATGCGGTTCCGCATGCTGTCTGCGCGTTTCTTGCCAAGCAAATGGTAGGGGATCAACTGAAGGTTGTGACGACGCTCCATGGTACGGATATTACCGTCCTGGCGCAGGATGAGTCTTTAAAAGACCTGATCCGGCTGGCCATTAATGAAAGCGATGCAGTAACTGCCGTTTCCCGGGATTTGATCAATGAGACACGTGATGTTCTGGATATCAGCAGAGATATTGACCTCACCTATAATTTTGTGGATAAACGGATATATTATCCGCGAGACACCAGCTCGCTTCGCAGTGATTTTGCTGAGCCCCATGAAAAAATACTGATGCATATTTCCAATTTCCGTCCTGTAAAACGGGTGGGGGATGTTGTTGAGATTTTTGCAAAGGTAAACGAAAAGGTTCCATCCAAGCTCTTATTTGTTGGAGAAGGTCCGGATTTGCCTAAGGTACAATGCAAAATTCAGGAGCTTGGTCTGCAGGATAAAGTCTTTTTCCTTGGAAAACAGGATGAAATTGCACAGGTGATTTCGCTTGCGGATGTGCTGCTGCTTCCTTCCGAGAAGGAAAGCTTCGGACTGGTTGCGCTTGAGGCGATGGCCTGCGGCGTACCAACTGTCGGTTCACTTGCCGGGGGCATCCCCGAGCTTGTCGTTCATGGCGAAACCGGATTTTTGGCTCCTATCGGGGATACGAAACGCATGGCGGATTACACGATTCAGCTTCTGTCAAACGAGGCGCTTGCCGCAAATTTCCGGGAGGCATGTTTGAAGAGAGCTTGCCGTGAATTTGCTGACGGTCTCATAACACAGCAGTATGAGCAAATTTACTACCGCGTACTGGGACGCGAGGTTCCGAAGCTTAATCCGGTTTGCGGCTAATTCAAAGCGGTAATAGCTGTAGGCGGGAGGTTAATTATTTTGGTAACTTGGAAACAGGCGGACGCAGATATGGCGTTTCATAGCGAAGCGGTGGTATCCAAGCTGCTTGAGCATGGCCATGAAGCTTACTGGGTAGGCGGATGTGTGAGAGATGAGCTCATGGGTAGGCCTGTGCATGATATGGATATCACTACATCCGCACTTCCGGAAGAAGTAGAAACCGTATTTGAGCGGACTGTACCGACAGGTATTAAACATGGAACGGTTACGGTGCTTTGCGGATCTTTCGCTTATGAGGTAACGACATACCGTGTTGAGGGCGCCTATGAAAATCACAGAAGACCTGCAGAGGTTGAATTTGTCCGTGATTTGAAGGAAGATCTCAAACGGAGAGATTTTACGATAAATGCGATTGCAAGGGCGGTTGATGGAACGATTGTCGACCCCTTTGAAGGGACAATGGATTTAAGTAAAGGCGTTGTCCGCTGCGTGGGCAATGCGAGAACTCGGTTTCAGGAAGATGCTCTGCGTATGGTCCGCTGTATCCGCTTTGCCTCGGTCTTCGGGTTCGGCATCGCTTACCGCACATGGAGAGCACTGCTTGAAGAGCGCGAGGGTATCCGTTATATTGCCATGGAACGGTTTCGGGTAGAACTTGAAAAGCTGATGGAGGGCAGCAGGCCTTGCAGAGGGCTTCACCTTCTTCACCGGAGCGGGCTCCTGTCGGATGCAAAAATCCCTTTTACATATGAACCGGATAGAGATCTGGTTTCGGTGATTGATGAGATATCCCCTGAAAATACAATCATCCGTTGGGCAATGCTCCTTTATGCCTGCGGATTAAGCGCACAAGGGGCACATAACAGCTTGCGTTCATGGACGTTTGCGAATACAATGCGGGAACAAATAGCGGGGATTCTGAGTGTCGGTGAAGCCGTAGGAGCGATGAATACGGATATCCCATATCAAGAACAATGGGTTTCGGTGGTGCTTCAACACGGACGGGAGACGGCTGAACGATGGCTGTTCATGGCGGGTTACATTACCCGGCGGCACCCCGGAGTTTACCCATCTGAAATATTGAAGAACGGCGATGCTTGGACCCGAGAGATGGAAATTTATCATTTGTCCGAGTTATCCGTTACAGGGAAGGACCTGATGGATCTATCCGGACGGAGAGGCGGTCCATGGATCGGAGAGATACTTGGCATCCTGCTTGTTAAAGTAGCTTCTCGAATTCTGCCCAATGACAGAGAGATATTAATTGATGAAGTGAAACGGGTGATGATTACATGAGTGAGAAGGAAACGCTTCTGGATTTGCTGCTTGCGAACCCGCAGGAGTTTATATCCGGCGAAGAGATCAGCCGCAGGCTGTCTGTCAGCAGAACGGCCGTTTGGAAACAGATCAATAAACTGCGGGAAGCGGGTTATGAATTTGAGGCTGTTCCCCATAAAGGTTACCGGATCCTGCGCAAGCCCGAGCGGCTTGATACGTTATCGCTGATCAAAGCTATGAAGACAAAAACCATGGGCCAAAAGGTAAAGATTATAGAATCTACCGTATCCACGCAGGAGGAGGCCAAGTTATTGGCCGAAGAGGATGCGCCTGAGGGGACTCTTGTGATCGCGGAGGAACAGACCGGCGGTAAAGGAAGAATGGGTCGTAAATGGTATTCACCTAAAGGCAAAGGAATATGGATGAGCCTTGTGCTCAGACCCAAACAGCCGATGCATTACATGCCGCAGCTGACACTGATGACCGGAGTCGCCGTCTGCCGGGCAGTGCGCAGAACTACAGGAGTTATGGCCGGGCTGAAATGGCCTAATGACCTGTTGGTGAATGGGCGCAAAATCAGCGGCATTTTGCTGGAATCCGCAGCCGAGGATGAGTATGTACGCTACTGCATTGCCGGAATTGGTATTAGTGTTAATCTGGATCCGCAGGATTATCCCGAAGCGCTAACCGATGTTGCCACCTCACTTAAGATCGAAGCGGGTGAAGAGGTTGATCGAGTAGCTCTTATCGCTGCTGTTCTGGAAGAGTTTGAAGTGCTGTATGCCTTGTATCAGCAGGAAGGCTTCGGACCGATCGCATCGCTATGGGAAGCATTATCCGTTACTCTGGGGAAGTCAGTGACCGTTAATACAGCCCGTGGAGCTGTCATAGGCACTGCGGAGAAGCTGGATCACAGCGGAGCGCTGCTGATCGCAACCGGCGAGGGACAGCATGTGTCTATTTTTTCCGGAGATGTCGAACTTAAACGATGAAATCATCCACAGGGTTTGCTAAGAATAAATAGATCTTAAGGAAAAAAACTTCTTCATAAAACGTGGCCCATGCTGATTTGAATGTACTTCGATAGATGTTTTTGTTATACTGACATGTAGAGGCGGTATCGGCGTGACCGAACTGCACTCTGCCTGTGCAAGTGAAAGACATGTAGCATTCATAATAGCAAGACGCCGCTACGTTGGATTCTGCTCTGAGCCGAAGGGACCGAGACAGAAGGGACGATCGCAAGTGACTCTTTTTTGCCCTTTCGGAACTTTTTAGTGAAATGCTAAAAGGTTTTTTTGTTTTTCAAAATATTCCGAAATGGAAGGAGCTGCAAAAAAAATGGCAGTTAAACATCCGCTAAACATTGTGAAAATGAAAAAAATGAAACAGGAGGGCAGCGCGCTCAGTATGGTCACCGCTTATGATTACCCTACTGCACGTCTGGCTGAGGAAGCAGGCGTGGATATGATCCTGGTCGGCGATTCACTTGGAAATGTTGTGCTTGGATACGACTCGACACTTCCGGTAACGATTGAGGATATGGTATATCATACGCGCTCTGTAGTACGTGGGGCAGGAAATACCTTTATTGTCGCGGACATGCCGTTTATGACATATCACGGAAGTATTGATGAAACGCTGCGCAATGTACGCAAGCTGATGCAGGAAGGTCATGCTCAAGCCGTCAAGATGGAAGGCGGAAGAGAGATCTGCGCTGCAGTTGAAGCGATTGTCGGAGCCGGTGTTCCTGTACTCGGACATATCGGTCTTACACCGCAGTCGGTGAATCAAATTGGCGGCTACCGAATTCAAGGCAAGGATGAGAAGGACGCGCAGCGTTTGCTGGATGATGCCAAGGCATTGGAACAGGCAGGAGCATTTGGCGTTGTTTTGGAACTGGTAACGGAGCAGGTAGCTGAATACATCACGTCCCAGCTGTCCATTCCAACGATTGGAATCGGTGCCGGCCGCGGAGTTGATGGCCAAGTGCTTGTATTCCATGATATTTTTCAATATGCTTCCCCATACCGCAGCAAAAAATTTGTGAAAACATTCGGCGATGCCGGCACCTTGATCCGCGAAGGACTCGCTCAATACGTCAAAGAAGTGAAGGAACGTTCTTTTCCGGATGAGAGCCATGTATTTACTGCAGAGGATCAAGTTGTGGAGAATTTATACGGTAAAGGCCGGGAAAAGGTGAACAACGCATGAAAGCTGTAAGAACCATTACAGAACTCAGAGCACAAATTGAGGAATTGAAATCCTCTTTAAATAAAACTACCGTCGGCCTGGTACCTACGATGGGGTATCTGCATCAGGGCCATGCCAGCTTGATCCGAGCCGCAAAAGAAAAATCGGATATCGTGGTAGTCAGCATTTTCGTCAACCCTATCCAATTTGGACCCGGAGAGGACTTTGAAACCTATCCGCGTGATGAAGAAAGGGATTTGGCAGCTGCGGAAGGAGCAGGAGCTGATCTGGTCTTCCTGCCCTCCGTAGAGACCATGTATCCAAAAGCTGCGAAGACGAGAATTGCTGTCTCAGACGTAACCTCCGGTTTGTGTGGAGCATCACGTCCGGGGCATTTTGACGGCGTAACGACGGTTGTTAGCAAGCTGTTTCATATCGTCCAGCCGAATTATGCTTTTTTCGGCATGAAGGATGCGCAGCAGGTAGCGGTCATTGAGCAAATGGTCTTTGATCTGAACTTTAATGTCGAAATCGTTCCTTGTCCGATCATCCGTGAGGAAGACGGTCTTGCACTTAGCTCCCGCAATGTGTACCTGAGCCCTGATGAACGCTCCCAGGCCCTTGTGCTTTCCCAGTCACTGCGCAAGACGCAAGAGGCTCTGGAGAAGAGGGAGATCCGGACAGCAGGAGAGGCAAGAGATCTTTTGGTGAGCAGCATCAGTAAAACCTCACTGGCTGTAATTGATTACGTAGAAATTGTAGCTTTTCCAGAGCTTTCACTTCTGGAGGATGAAGCAGGCGTATTAGAAAATAATGAACCTGTTCTGATGGCTCTTGCGGTAAAGTTTGGCAAAACCCGTTTGATCGATAACTGTCTGTTATACCCGAAGGGAGAATAAGAGCATGTTTAGAACGATGATGAAGTCAAAAATACACCGTGCTACCGTAACGGAGGCGAATCTGAATTATGTTGGCAGCATTACCATTGATGAAGATTTGATGGAAGCTGCCGATCTTCTGGAGAACGAAAAAGTGCAAATCGTGGATAATAACAATGGTGCACGCCTTGAAACCTATGTTATTCCAGGACCCCGGGGCAGCGGCGTGATCTGTCTCAATGGCGCAGCAGCGCGTATGGTTCAGCCTGGAGATACCGTCATTATTATTTCTTATGCCATGATGTCGAGTGATGAAATCAAGAATCACAAGCCTACGGTCGTGTTCGTTAATGAATCGAATCAGCCTAAGACGACCATGAATAAGGAAGTGCACGCTACCATTATTTAAGGTTTGGCTCGACTCGGGTAAAGACAAGGAATGGCAGGTCCATCGAGGAATGAAATTGGCTGTATCTACAAAAAATGAATGCAGGTGACCGCACTGATTTCATTTTTGGTTAAGGGTGGGATGCAGCCATGTTCCAACATGTATTCGCGGAAATGAACCACATGTTAGATGAGATCATGAAACATTACCCGACGGCGCAGGAGGCCCAAAAGCATCAGCTGATACAAAAGTGGAATATGCTTAAAACCATGAGTGATGGAATTATTGATGAGTGGTTATCTTTTGAGGAGAAGATGGGTGAGTTCCGCCAGCATGCCGAGGTGCCTTCCACCTTATTTTCGGAGCAGACACCTGAAATGGAGTTAAACGCATTTGTGCGCGGACAGGGATATTTCCGGTTACTAATGTACCGTCAGGCCGCCCAGCAATTTTCCCAGGTTATCCGTCAATATCCGGACAGTCTTCTGGCCCGGATGTACTTGGCCATGGCACATTTGTATCTCGAGGAAACCAAGGAAGCGCATCTTCATTTTCACTGGATACTCCCGCTGGCCAAAAGCCAGAAGCTGAAGGCCATGATCTACAATGCGTTAGGATGTATCGCCGTGAAGCATGGGAATGCCGGCAAGGCCCAGGAATTTTTTACATTGGCATTGCAGAGTGATCCCACACTTCCCGATCCCTTGGTTAATTTGAAGGTTTGCCAGCAAAACCGCGGTCAGCTTCAATATGGCAGCCAGTTGATTTCCTTAATGTAAGGCAACGCGAAAGGGACGATGCATCTTGCGCAAAAAAGCGCCTTGAGCATCGCCTTTTTGTTGTCACTTAATTTTCAAATGTGAAATCTTCTGTTATGCTGGTAATGAGACTGGAATGAAAGGATTAAACATAAATCATGAAATTTGCCGTACTGGATTTTGAAACGACAGGCAACCAGTCCGCCGATGAAATTATTCAAGTTGGACTTGCCATCATAGAAGAAGATTTGACGATTTCCCGTGTTTATGGTTCCTATGTGAAACCTGGTGTGGAAATTCCGCCTTTTATTACCGGTCTGACAGGCATAACGGAAGCGGATGTTGCAGATGCACCATCGCTGGAAGAGATGCTCATGGAGCTTGTCCCTATGCTGGATGATGTCATTCTTGTAGGACATAATGTTGCGTTTGACTTTAATTTTCTGCAGAATGCGCTGGACCGCAGCGGATATTTGCCGTTTTCCGGCCGGATCCTGGATACACTGGACTTTCTTAAAATATGTTTTCCGTCCCTGACTTCATATCAATTGGGGCAGGTGACAGCGCATTTTCAAATAAAGCATGATCATCCGCATCAAGCCGATAGCGATGCATTAGCTACAGCCTATGTATTGTTAAAATGTCTGGATGAGCTGGATGATCTTCCTCTGATTACTTTGCAGCGCTTAAGTGAGCTTTTTGCAGAGGAAGACAGTGACCTCGGCTGGTTTTTCGACGGTCTGTGTCAACAAAAGGAACAAGAGCCGATACAGGACCTGAACAGCCATACCTTTTACCGCCAACTGGCGCTTGCTGTGGATGATTGGACTGAAATGAAGCCGCCGAGAGAGGAATCGGATGATAATCCACTTTCGGGAGTCGATTTCAAAGAGTATCTTGATGAGATTCAGAAACGGTTAAAAGGTATTATGCCCCAATATGAAGAGCGTGAACCGCAGTCGATTATGTTCGAAGAAGTGATGAATGCCCTGGATCAGGACAAGCATCTACTAATTGAGGCAGGTACGGGCACTGGTAAATCTTTGGGTTACCTGATCCCTTCCATATATCAAAGCGTGAAGCAGCAGCAAAAAGTGATGGTTAGCACGCATACCATTAACCTTCAGGAACAGCTCCGTGAACGGGATGTGCCTCTATTAACACAGGTTGTGCCGTTCCCCTTCAAGGCCGCTGTCTTTAAGGGCAGACAACACTATTTGTGTTTGAGAAAATTTGAACATAAAATAAACAGAAGAGACTTCTTTAATCCCAAGGAAGACACGATAACGGCGGCACAGATGATCGTCTGGCTGGCCCAAACCGAAAATGGGGATGATGAAGAGCTGAATCTCGGCGGGCGTGGCGGCGACTTCTGGGAAACCGTAAGCAGTGATTCCGATTCATGCCTCGGACGAGGCTGCCCATGGTTCCGCAAATGTTATTACCACCGGGCGAAGCATGAAGCAGGCATCGCGGATGTGGTCGTTACGAACCACTCCAAGCTCTTCACCGATGTGAAAGCAGGCCATCAGCTTCTGCCTGCATATGAGCGTCTGGTGATCGATGAAGCGCATCATTTGGAGGATGTGGCAGGCAAGCATCTCGGACTTAATATGAAATATTTCAGTGTGGTCCACACGCTTACCCGCCTGTACAAGGATGGCCGCAGCGGTCAGCTTCCTGCACTACGCCAGCAGCTCCAGTCCTCGGGACAGGAACGCGCCGGAGACTGGATTGCGGCAATCGACCGCATCAGTGAGGATCTGGTCGATGTCAAAGAGAACTGGGATAAGCTCAGCGAATCCCTCTTTAGTCTCATTCCGGAGCGTAATGATGCTGCACCTGGTGATGCCGGTCAGTTTGTACTTCGTTTGCAGCCTGGCAAATGGCCTCAGGAATGGGAGACGCTCAAGGCGCTGGAAAACCAAAATCATGTTAAAATCAGCGAAATTGTGCGCCGCGGGGAGAAAATGCTTGCAGAGTACAAGGAGGATGAAGACGATTACAGCGCGGACAGCCTGATCACGGATCTAAGCGGTCTATTTAAGGATTTGGCAGTCGAGCGGGATGATCTTCGTTTCTTCATGAATCTTAATGATGAGACCGTTGTATACTGGATGGAAGCCAGCAGCCATTACCGGAGCAAGTCACTCCAGCTGTACGCTGTTCCCGTCGATGTAAGCAAGCAGCTCAAGGATTTGTTCTTTGATAAGAAAAAAAGCGTCATATTGACGTCTGCCACGTTGTCTGTGGATAAATCATTCCAATACATGATTGATAATCTGGGATTGCAAGAGGATCAGGAAAACGGGCGATTGGTCTCTGTGCAGCTTCCTTCTCCATTCAATTATCGGGATCAGGCTTTACTGGTGATTCCGCGTGATTTTCCAAGTGTAAAAGGAAGTGTCGGAGATGCAGTGTTTGTGAATACACTGGTTCAATCTTTGGCGGATACCGCGGTTGCTACCCACGGAAGAATGCTCGTATTGTTTACTTCTTACCGCATGCTAAGGCAGGTCCATGAGCCACTCAAAAATGCACTTGCCAGCAGCGATATAACTGTATTAGGCCAAGGTGTTGACAGCGGCAGCCGCACCAAACTCATCCGCAGATTCCAAGACAGCAGCGCTTCTGTACTGCTCGGTACAAGCAGCTTCTGGGAAGGTGTGGATATTCCCGGAGAAGCGCTGACTTGTCTGGCTATTGTAAGGCTGCCATTCCAACCGCCGAACCATCCGCTCGTTGAGGCAAAAAGCGAACTGCTGCAGCGGCAGAAGAAAAACCCGTTTATGAAGCTTTCTGTGCCGCAGGCGGTTATTCGCTTCAAACAGGGCTTTGGTCGGCTGGTACGTACGGCAAATGATCGTGGGATTGTTATTGTATACGATACGCGTGTGATTGAATCCTATTACGGCAAGTACTTCCTATACTCATTGCCAGGACCCAAAATGGAACATATGATTACTGAAAAAATGGTTCCTCGCATATCCGAATGGCTTCATGAGGGCTAAGCATGCATCCGAATCAATTGACTGAAAAACATGTATATAAATTAAGCTGTTAAATAGGGGGAGCAAGCATGAAATCGGAGAAAATATCCGAAGCGGTTGTCCGCAGATTGCCTGTGTATTTAAGATACTTGAATGATCTGAATAAACGCGAGGTATCCACAGTATCATCACAGGAGCTCGGACTGAAGCTGGATTTGAATCCTGCACAGATTCGTAAGGATCTGGCTTATTTCGGGGATTTTGGCCGCAAGGGGATTGGTTACGATGTATCGTACCTGATCGAGAAAATTCGCCATATCCTGAATCTGGACCAGCAGATCAATGCCGTGCTCGTTGGAGCCGGTAATCTGGGTCACGCGCTATCGAATTATAACTTATACCTTCGGGAAAATATCAAGATTGTCGCTGTATTCGATGAGAATCCCAAAAAGGTAGGAACGCGCATCAGTACCTTAACGGTTCAGTCGATGGATGAAATTAGTGAAACGATCAAAGGCCAGAACATCCGTATTGGGATTATTACGGTTCCTGATGTTGAAGCGCAGAATGTGGCAGATAAGTTGATTACCGCCGGTATTGAGGCTATTCTCAACTTCGCACCAACCATTTTGAAGGCGCCTGCGAACATCCGGATCCATGCGGCTGATTTCACAACAGATCTGCTGAGTCTGGCTTATTATTTGGACAATGGAAAGGACGATTCTGCGGATGACGGAGAACATAAAGACAAATAAATGGGTAATTAAGAACGGAAGCTTTGCGGTTTCTGATGCAGACAAGCCGGTGATTCACGGCTGTATGGTGATCGAGGATGACATGATTACTTATATAGGAGAGGAAATGCCTGAGATCGAAAGCGATGTTTCTGTCGTGGATGGAACTCACCTTTTCTTCATGCCAGGACTGGTTAACACCCATGGTCATGCTGCCATGTCACTGCTGCGCGGGTATGGTGATGACCTTGCGCTGCAAATTTGGCTGGAAGAAAAAATGTGGCCTATGGAGGCTAAATTTACTTCTTCAGATGTGTACTGGGGCACTTCACTGTCCGTACTGGAAATGCTGAAAGGCGGTACCACTACGTTCCTGGATATGTATGACCATATGGACCAAGTCGCTAAGGTGGTTAAGGAATCGGGCATGCGTGCATCACTTATGCGCGGGGTTATTGGTCTGTGTCCAGAAGAGGTTCAGCGCCATAAGCTGAATGAAGCTATCGCGTTTGCACGTGACTGGAACGGACAAGCAGACGGTCGTATCACGACTATGATCTCACCACATGCACCATATACCTGCCCTCCGGACTTTATCGAAAAGTTTGTGCAGGCAGCCCATGACATGGATCTGCCGATGCATACCCATATGTCCGAGACGAAGGCTGAAGTGGAACAAAATGTCCGCGATTATGGAGTTCGTCCGGTCGCCCACTTAGAGAAGCTTGGCATGTTCTCGCGTCCTTCTCTGGTGGCACATGCTGTGCATCTGACGGATGAGGAAATTGAAATTCTGGCTGCTAATCATGTTGCTGTCTCCCATAACCCGGGAAGCAATCTGAAGCTGGCCAGTGGGGTGGCCCGCGTAACAGACCTGCTCAAAGCAGGAGTAACCGTATCGCTGGGTACCGATGGAGCGGCAAGCAATAATAATTTGGATATGTTTGAAGAAATGCGTCTTGCGGCATTGATTCATAAAGGTGTTTCCGGCGATCCTACTGCTATTCCTGCAGCCGAAGCACTCAAAATGGGTACGGTGTATGGGGCTCAATCGCTCTTTTTGAAAAATGTGGGTACGCTGGCTCCGGGGATGAAGGCAGATTTCATCGCCCTGAATACGGATCAGGCGCATTTCCTGCCACATACCGATCTTATCTCACATGCTATTTACTCCGCTTGCAGCAAGGATGTTGAGCATGTTTGGGTAGACGGCAAGCAAATTGTGAAACATGGCGCCTGTCTGACGCTGGACGAAGAGCGGATCCGCCGGGAAGCCCAAGCCGCTTTTGATGGTCTTCTGTCCCGATAAGGACGGAGGGCCTCAGAAAGGGAGCTTATGTTAAAGAATAAAAAAACGTGGATATTTCTCGGAATACTGTTACTCCTGCTGCTTGGGTTCGGTTCTTATCGTTATTACATATATGTAACGCAGGATATCCGCGCAGAAGAAACGGCAGCCATTCTCAAAGCCAAACAGGATACCAGTCTGGTAAAGGTGACCGAGGCAGAGAAATCAGTTTGGGACACGATCTGCTGGGCTATTGAAGGGTTGGATAAAGAGAACCGGCCAATTATGGTGTGGGTGACAATGGATGAGAACGGAAAGGTCAAGTCGGGAGAGGGAGCGGTTCATGAGGAGCTGCTTTCAAACGGTTTGTCCGAAGCCCAGATCAAAGAAAAGATTCAAAAGGAAATACCGGATTTGGACAAAATGAGACTGCTGCCTGGAACGTATAACGGAGAATATGCTTGGCAGCTGTTTTACCGCTCTAAGGACCACTATTACTATCAATTCTATCGTTTCAGCGATGGACAAAGTATTGGTGGACCATTTACTCTGCCGAATAGGTGAAAAATCATCCTGAAAATGGAAGAACCTCATTGAAAAATGGGGTTCTTTGGTGTGTACAGGATAAAATTTTAAATAATTTCACACTTTACCTTCGAAATCATATATACGATGTGATATACTTTTATTTGTATTCATGAGATATAAGATATGCAGCTCGATGTATCGGCTGTATTGATGTTGATAGAATAGAGCCTGAATAACCGTGACAAGAAGCTGCTGCCATAGCCTCCTTTGCCGCGGTTGTCTATTTTTTGTATGATGTAACTAGGTAATCTAGTTTTTTCAATTTTGAGAGGAGGACAACTGTTTGAAACTACGTCCAATACCTATTGTGCTTACTGTTGTTGTTTCAGCTGCAATATTGTTTGGTGGCTGGTTCTTTTACCGGCAGACAACCATGCAAGGGCCGCTTCAAAAAATTGTCCAGGATTATAAGGGCGTTAATAATGCTCAATTTAATATTAACCGCAATCAGATCAATTTGAAACTTGATTTGAAGCCGGAAACGAATTTATCTGGTCTTGTCGATCAGATTACGACGAAAGGTAAGTCGGTTGTAGGGAGCCGCACATTGAAATTCGATTTTGTAGATCATTCCTCCGACAAGCTGAATCGATATTGGGATTCCGCCATGTTTTCGGTAGCGGAAGCCATGGATAATAAAAAGTATACGGATATTCCTGCGAAATTGCAGGATCTGGCTAAGGATTCAGGGATCAAAGCCCAAACGGAGATGGACACTAAGAATGTATATATCAGTCTTAGCGATGGAACAGCCAGCAAATTTATCGTATTGCCTCGTGATCCCGCCAAGATAGGGGTGTGGGAATAATGCCAAGATGGATTAAAGAAGTACTCATTGGATTCGTACCCGTGTTGTTTATTTTCCTTGCTTTCATTGGTGTTAATATTATTCCGCTCGTGATCGCAGGACTGATGATCGGCGGCCTGCTGTTCGTAGCCAATATGCGCGGCGGCCTGGCTGTTGGCGCAGGTGCTGAGCGTAAACGTAAAAAGAGTGGTCCTCAGAAGCTCACGTTTGAACAAATCGGCGGCCAAGATAATGCTAAGCAGGAGCTGATGGAAGCTCTCGACTTTTTGATCAAGCATGAAGAAATTCGTAAGCTGGGTATCCGCCCTCTGAAGGGGATTTTGCTGACTGGCCCTCCAGGAACAGGTAAAACACTAATGGCGAAAGCTGCGGCACATTATACGGATTCTGTATTTGTCGCTTCATCAGGCAGTGAGTTCGTAGAAATGTATGTTGGCGTTGGTGCCGGACGTGTCCGCGAGCTTTTCCGTGATGCTCGCAATCGTGCTGCCAAGGAAAATAAGCAAAGCGCCATTATTTTTATTGATGAAATTGATGTTATCGGCGGCAAACGCGAGGGCGGACAGCAGCGTGAATATGACCAGACGCTCAACCAGCTGCTCACCGAGATGGACGGGATTTACTCTTCCGAAAGTCCGCGTATTCTGCTTATTGCAGCCACCAACCGGAAAGAGATGCTGGATAGTGCTCTGCTTCGTCCGGGACGTTTTGACCGGCATATTCAAGTGGACTTGCCTGATAAAAAAGGCCGCAAGCATATTCTTGAGCTTCATGCCAAGAACAAACCGCTTCAGCCCGAAGTGGTCCTGGAAAAGATCGCTGAGGAATCCTATGGCTTCTCCGGTGCCCAGCTTGAAAGTGTGATGAATGAAGCTGCCATTTACGCCATGCGTGAAGGGTTAAAGGAAATCGAACAAAGACATCTGTCGATGTCCATCGATAAGGTTATGATGGGTGAACGTACCGACCGTGAATCTTCACTCGAAGAGAAAAAACGCGTCGCGATTCATGAACTCGGACATGCCATAATGGCAGAGCTTGTCCGTCCGGGGAGCGTCAGCCAGGTTGCACTCAGCCCCCGCGGCAAAGCGCTTGGATATGTGCGCCATAATCCGCAGCAGGAGCAATATTTGTATACAAAATCGTTCCTGGAAGAGCAGATTATGATCGCTTTGGGCGGCGCCGCATCAGAGGAAATATTTTACGGCGGACGCAGTACCGGCTCAAGCAATGATTTTGAGCAGGCGCTGAACATTGTGCAGACCATGATGAAATCCGGGCTCACATCCCTTGGTATTGTGGATCTGGACATGGTGACGAAAGAAGAGCTGATGAAAGAAAACCATATTATTTTGGAAGACCTGATGAAACGGACACGAACCATGCTCGAGGAGCGCCGGACGATCTATGAGCAGTCACTGGATATACTGCTTAAGGAAGAGACGTTATCAGGTGATCAATTTCGGTGTCTATTTCATGAACATTCCCTGTTACCAGCATGAATTGTGATGCTGGTTCTTTTTTTTTACTTTTTTCATGTGCTAAGTTATTATTATAGTTTGGGTCACTATGTGCTCTCTTACAAAAATAAAGAATCGGGTACATTATAAATATAAGAAATAGTGACCATAGGAAGGTGGAAGAGAAACATGTACTTTAAGAAAATTGGTGTGATTGGCGGAGGAACGATGGGCCAAGGTATCGCAGAGATGCTGGCTGCGCGCGGTCTCGATGTTCTTCTGGTTGAGAAATCGCCGGAGAAGCTGGAATACTCCTATTCTTTGATCGAAATGAGTCTGGACAAACAGCTTGAAAAATGGGCTATTACCCAGGCAGAAAAAAAATTAATTTTGGGCAGAATTCATAAGGTGGTACATCTTGCTGAGCTTGGCACTTGCGATATGGTTATTGAGACCATTTCCGAGGATTTGGATGCCAAGAAGCAGGTGTTTTCCCAGCTGGATCAGGTTTGTCCTAATCATATTATCCTTGCCAGCAATACATCTTCACTCAGCCTGACTGAGCTTGCCAGCTCTACGATGTATCCAGAGCGCGTCATCGGCATGCATTTTATTCATCCGGTAAGTAAAGTGGATCTCGTAGAAATTATCCGCGGACTGAAAACCTCGGATACAACCTTTTCAGAAACCAAGCGTTTTGTGGAAGAAGTCGTTCACAAAAAAGGCGTCATGGTTTATGAATCACCAGGATTTGTATCCAGCCGTATGATCTGTTTGATGATTAACGAAGCGTTACATATTCTTCAGGAAGGTGTGGCATCTGCAGAGGATATCGATGATGCTATGCGTATTGGATATCAATTCCAACACGGACCTTTGGAGATGGCTGACCGCTTCGGTCTTGATTCCGTATTGGCTGCTCTTGAGCGCATGTTCCGTGAATTCGGCGAACTGAAATACCGTCCGTCGATTGTATTGAAAAAAATGGTGCGCGCAGGACATTTGGGCGTAAAAACGGGTGAAGGCTTCTTCAAGTATGACAAGGATGGTGACCGGGTATGAAAATTTTAGTCATTAACGCAGGAAGTTCCTCTTTGAAATACCAGCTGTACGATATGAGGGATGAGTCCGTACTGGCAAAAGGCTTGGTGGAGCGGATTGGAATGGACTCTTCCATTGTAACCCATAAGCCAGCGGGGCGTGCCGAGGTTACTGAGGTCAGCGAAATTCTGGAACACACGACAGCAATCCGCAAAGTTCTGGCTTTGCTGACGGATAAAGAGCATGGCGTAATCAGTTCTGTGGAAGATATCGAAGCGGTAGGACACCGTGTTGTCCACGGCGGTGAGTACTTTGGGGAGTCCGCGTTGGTTGATGGAGACGTGAAGACCAAAATCCGACAGCTGTTTGATCTCGCTCCGCTCCATAACCCTGCATCGATGATGGGGATCAAGGCGGCAGAATCAAATATGCCGAACGTACCGCAGGTAGTGGTATTTGATACGGCTTTCCATCAATCCATGCCAGAGCATGCTTATCTATACGCCATTCCAAGAGTGCTATATAGCAAGCATAAGGTAAGACGTTACGGTGCACATGGTACGTCTCATGAGTATGTCAGCAAGACAGCAGCGGAATTCCTAAATCGTCCAATTGAGGATTTAAAGATCATCTCCTGCCATATCGGCAACGGGGCCAGCATCACGGCTGTGAAAGATGGCCGTTCGATCGACACTTCCATGGGCATGACGCCGCTGGAAGGACTTATGATGGGAACGCGCAGCGGTGATTTGGACCCAGCGATTGTGCCTTATGTCATGAACAAGGAAGAACTGACGGTTAATGAAGTGAATTCCATGTTGAACAAGCACAGCGGTCTTCTCGCTATTTCCGGTATCAGCAGCGATATGCGCGAGATTACGGATGGAATGTCAAAAGGCGATGCCAATTCGAAGCTGGCTTTTGATATGTATGAATACCGTCTCCGTAAATATATTGGCTCCTACGCAGCTTTAATGAACGGCGTTGATGTGATTGTATTCACAGCAGGCGTTGGAGAGAATTCGGTTGTTTTACGGAAAAAAGTATGCGAAAATTTGACTTATCTGGGCGTTGAGCTGGACGAGGAACTTAATGAGATTCGTTCCGGTGAACCGCGCCGTATTTCTTCGGCTAATTCCAAGGTGCAGGTTTTGGTGATTCCAACCAATGAAGAGCTTGTCATTGCACGGGATACCAATCGCATCGTTCAGGGATTAAAGTCGTAGACTTTAATGAATCCAAGCAAGCAAAAGCAAAGGGAGAGATTTAGGCATGGCCACTAAAAGTGTGATTCGTGATGTGAATCAGCATGTAGGAGAAACCGTTACGATCGGCAGCTGGATTAACAACAAGCGTTCCAGCGGTAAAATCCAGTTTTTGCAGCTTCGTGACGGAAGTGGATATATTCAAGGCGTTGTCGTAAAAAGCGAAGTTTCCGAGGAAATATGGAATGACGCCAAGAGCTTAACTCAGGAAAGCTCCGTATATGTTACAGGCATCATTCGTGAGGAACCGCGCAGCCAATCCGGTTATGAAATGACGGTAACTGGAATTGAGATTATCCATTTGACCGAGAATTATCCGATTACACCGAAAGAGCATGGTGTCGATTTCCTGATGGATCACCGCCATCTGTGGCTGCGTTCGCCGAAACAGCGCGCGATTCTGGTTATCCGTGGCGAAATTATCCGCGCCGTTCAGGAGTTTTTCGATCAAAATGGCTTTACATTGGTGGATCCGCCGATTTTGACTCCAACTTCTGCTGAAGGAACTACGAATTTATTCCATACGAAGTATTTTGAAGAGGATGCCTATTTGACGCAAAGCGGCCAGCTTTATATGGAAGCCGCAGCCATGGCACTCGGAAAAGTGTATTCCTTCGGTCCGACATTCCGCGCTGAAAAATCGAAAACGCGCCGTCACCTGATCGAGTTCTGGATGATTGAGCCTGAAATGGCTTTTACGGATCATGAGGAAAGCCTTCAGGTTCAGGAACAGTTCATCAGTTATGTAGTTCAATCCGTAGTGAAGAACTGCAAAACGGAACTGGAAGCGGTTGGACGCGATATTTCCAAGCTGGAACATATTCAAGCTCCATTCCCGCGCATTTCGTATGACGATGCCATTGAATTTCTGCAAGGGGAAGGCTTCGACATTCCTTGGGGTGAGGACTTTGGCGCTCCGCATGAAACAGCTATTGCTGAGAAATACGACAAGCCTGTATTCATCACGAATTATCCTGCCGGTATTAAGGCATTCTATATGAAACCAGATCCTAACCGTCCGGAAGTGGTTCTCTGTGCGGACATGATCGCACCGGAAGGCTATGGAGAAATTATCGGGGGATCACAACGTATCGATGATCCGGCTTTGTTGGAACAACGCTTCAAGGAGCATGATCTGTCCATGGAAACATATCAATGGTACATGGATCTGCGCACATACGGAACAGTACCGCATTCGGGTTTCGGGCTTGGTCTGGAACGTACGGTGGCATGGATTTGCGGTCTGGATCATGTTCGCGAAACCATTCCTTTCCCTCGTACCTTGTATCGTCTTTACCCATAAGATAAGGAGAGGTGAAGCTCATGGACAGCGCTGGATGGAAGACATGGGCCGAGGGAGCTTCATCCGGTTTGGGAGCGGGCATGGCGATTATACCGTATGTCCTGCTCCAACATTACCGCAAGCTGAAGATTAGCGATCAGGAGATGCTCCTGCTGATTCATCTGATTTCTTTCAAACAGGTGGAACTGAAGGATTTCCCCTCATTGGAAGAACTCCAGGAAGTCATGGGGGCTTCGTCCCAAGCGATCGCGCAATGCCTGCAGAAATTGTTAAAAGCGGGCTTGATCAGTATCGATGAAGAGCTTGATGAGCTGCGTAATATTCAATATGAACGCTATAATCTGTCCGGTCTTTACGAGAAACTGGGGCGCTGCTTAGCTGCCGAAGAGAAGAACAGATCTTCCCAGCTTTCCCCTCCAAAGCCTCAGGAGTCTTTGGATCAGGAGGAAGGACATAATAATCTGTTCATCGTCATCGAGAAGGAATTTGGCCGGCCATTGTCTCCCATGGAATGCGAGACGATCTCCGGTTGGATGGATCAGGACCGGTACCCGGATGAGCTTATTCGTATGGCGCTGAAAGAAGCTGTATTCGCCGGAAAGGTACATTTCAGGTATATCGACCGGATACTGCTTGAATGGAGCCGGAACCGAGTGAAAACAGTGGATGACGCCAAAGCCTATACGCAAAAGTTCCGCAGTGGCGGACGAGCATAATTTTCATATGAGCGTGTCTTTCCGAGAGTATTCGGAAGACACGCTTTTTGTGGTAAAATACGAAGAGAATTTTATTAATTTATCTTTATCAGGAAATCTAATGAAGGAGGATCATAGATGAAGAACATACTTATTTTGGGCGGGACCCGCTTTTTCGGTAAAAGACTTGTCCAGCTTCTTTTGGATGAAGGGCATAAAGTGACGATCGCAACCCGGGGGAATACGGAGGACGGCTTTGGCGATGAAGTCGGACGCATCCAGCTTGATCGCGAAAATAAAGAATCACTGGCCAAAGCGGTTGAAGGTGGCAAGGAATGGGATACGATATATGATAATATCTGTTACTCCCCTCAGGCTGCCCAGGACGCTTGCGATGTTTTCCAGGGGAAAGTAAAGAGGTACATACTGACTTCCACGCTATCTGTGTACGAGCCTGCTTCCCGCACGCATGAGGAAAAGGATGTGAATCCTTATATTTACCCGGTGACCTTGGGCGGGAAAAATGACTTTTCCTATGGAGAAGGCAAACGTCTTGCCGAAGCGGTATTTTTCCAAAATGCCGATTTTCCGGCTGTGGCGGTCCGTTTTCCGATTGTGCTTGGAGAGGATGATTATACGGGCCGGCTGGAATTCCATATCGACCATGTGAAGCAGGAGGAGCCCATCGGGATTCCAAACCTTCAGGCAAAAATGTGTTTTATTTCGTCTGGCGAGGCTGCAGCCTTTCTCAGCTGGCTCAAAAACCAGCGAGTGGAAGGCCCGATCAATGCCCGTTCTCAGGGAGATGTGAAATTATCCGAACTGATGGGATGGATTGAGAAGGAAGCCGGTAAGAAGGCTTTGATTACGAAGCAAATCACGGATAGCAACAAATCTCCTTTTGGCGTGCCGGACTCCTGGGTCATGGATACGAACAAGGCGGAACGTTTAGGTTTTCAATTCCAGCCGCTTCGTTCCTGGCTGCCTGCGCTAATCCGCCAGTTGTCTATGCAAGAAAAGTAGTATTGGCGAATTTTAAAAAAAGGATATCATAGCAGCCCTTTCCCCATGGGGAATGTGGCTGTTTTCTTTTCATGAACTTTTTTTCGGAAAAGATGCAGGGTTAGCAAAATTCATGTCGTCTATTGATACGGGGAAGGGGGAGAGAAAGATTGACGAAGAACGATTGATCGATCAAATCAGGCGCGGCGACCAGGCTGCATTCCAGATGCTTGTAGAGCATTACGGGCAGCATGTTTTCCAAACCGCCTATTCTGTGCTAAAAGAACCGAAAGAAGCGGAAGACGCGGCACAGGAAGTTTTTTTGCAAGTCTATAAATCTCTCCCGGATTACCGTTCCCAAGGGTTCAAAACATGGATTACCCGCATCGCGGTACATAAAGCGATTGACGCCAAACGCAAGCTGAACAGGCGGCGGGAAGACCAAATGGCTGAAGGAGAGCTTATCGAGCATCTGCCATCAGCTGAAGAGGATGTGCTGGGGCAGCTGGTCCGCCAAGAGAAAAAGATGCTGCTAGAGAGAAAAATGGACAGTTTGCCTGCCCAGCACAAGGATATTTTAATTCAATTTTATATACAGGAAAAAAGCTATGACCAGATTGCCAGGGAGCAGGATATTGCGGTGAAAACTGTGGAGTCAAGATTGTACCGGGCAAGAAGCTGGATTCGCAACCACTGGAAGGAGGAAGAATGGAATGAGTGACAACAGGCAGTCAATACTGACAATCGAGGAATGGATAGCTTATATTCGTGGTGAAATCCCGCAGGGGCAGGCCGAATGGATGGAAACGCTCCTTCTTGAGGATGAAACTGCTTTTTCACTGTATATGCAGGCCATGGATATGGAAGCGGATGGTCTTCCTGTGATGGGAAATCCGGAGCAGTTTGTACAGAATGTCATGAATCAGCTTGAAATACCGGAAGTCAATAATATACCCATGGAGCAAAAAGACAACAGGCGTCGTTGGTATGAGCACCGATTGTTCCATTATGCGATAGCAGCCTGCTTAACCTTGATCTTCCTCTCGGCAGGGTGGTTCGATAAGCTTACGCCTGGGCCACAGCAGGTTAATGCCCATGCAAACAAAGCTTCCTACAGCGAGGAGCTCGTTCGAGTGACGACGGGGTGGCTTGACCGGATTAAGCCTTAAAAACTAATAAATAGATGAATATATCTGTTGAAAGGAAAGATGAATTTGGAACCGTACCGCAATAAAATGACAGCCTTTATCCTCAATTTCATCCCTGGGCTGGGGCACTATTATATGGGAAGAAAAGGCAGAGGATTTATATATCCACTCCTGTTCTTTGGAGGAATCCTTCTCGGGTTTATGCTGTTTGTGGCCAGTAATGGTGAAGGAGCCGTCTTTGCACTAACAGCAGTCTGCGCGTTCGTCCTGTGGATCATCTGCATGCTGGATCTTATCGTCTATCTGCTGCGGATCCCTACTGTACAGAATAATCAATATCACTCAGGCGGATATGGTCCGAATATGCATCCCCCTTATGGTAATCCGGGCAATCCGCCTGCTGGAATGGGCATCTATCCGGATCCGGAGGAGATGCAAGGGCAGCAAATGCATTCATTCCAGCCATATCCACCTCCAGCAAGCGCAGTAAGGAGTCCGGAGAGTGAGCGCTTTTATACTATTTTGCTCTCCTTTGTACCGGGACTTGGACATCTTCATATGGGGTTGATGCAGCGCGGGCTTTCTTTTCTCATTGCTTTTTTCGGACTCGGCACGATTATGTTTTTCCTGACGGGCTTGACCAGTCATACGATATTCCTGTTGTTCCTCGGTATACTCCCGATCATTTGGCTGTACTGTATGTTTGATGCCGTTCAGCTCATTCACCGCAGACAGGCGGGAGAAGTGCTTCAAGACCATAGTCTGTTCGACGATATGGAAGCAGGACGCGAGGAAGGCAAGCGCAGCAAAGTCATTGCTACACTGTTGTCCGCTTTTCCAGGCGCAGGGCATATGTATCTTGGACTACAAAAGAGAGGACTTCAGCTCATGGTCATTTTCTTGGGCAGTGTATATGTGCTGGATGTACTGCATTTATCGCTCTTTCTCTTTTTGATCCCGCTGATCTGGTTCTTCTCATTTTTTGATGGACTGCAGCAAACGAGCCGTTATGGACGTGAGCCGCTGGTGGACCGCCCGATCGTGGAGGGCATATCGAATCATCAACGCTGGTTGGGCATCGGGCTGCTACTGCTCGGATTGTATTATGTGGTGACCAGTTTTGTCATTCCCGTAATGAATAAGCTTTTACCTGATATGTATATCGATGATCGAATCAGTCAATATTTTAAGCCGGTGATCGTTTCGATACTCCTGATTGCTGGCGGAATCAAACTGATGATGGGTACAGAAGAGAAGCGTTCGAGCAGGGAGGAGAAGCGGCATGGAAAGTGATCGTCCGCAAACGCATATGGTGTTTGGTGAAACACTGGTGCCGCAGCCTTTTCCAGGTTCTTCTTTAGAATCAGATGCTGCGCTCACTTCCCAGAGGCACTGGCGGGTAGGCACATTCTCCATGGGACTTTCCATTTTCATGCTTGGCATCATTATTTTCTTGTCGCAATGGCAGGGAAGCGATGTGTTCGACACTGCAATGACGTGGTGGCCTATCATCTTTATTTTATTGGGCCTTGAGATTCTGCTGTACACTTTGTTTTTTCGTAAAAACGGGAAAATGTCTTATGATGTGCTGAGTGTGTTTTTTGTTGGCTTTCTGTCGCTCTGCTGCCTCGTATTTGCCGGCTTAAGCTCGCTAGGGGTCGTTGACGGTGTGCGAAAGTCACTGAACGAAGTGGAGCATACCATTACACTTCCGGAATGGACCGAGAATATACCGGCGGATGTCCATAATCTTGTTATTCAAGGGGATAACCCTTATCAAGTCAAAGTAGACCAGAGGAACGTGCAGGAAGTGCATATGTTCGCAAACTTTCGGACCACGGCAGCGAATGCAGGCTTTCTGGATACTGACAGTCTAACGCAGATGAAGCGGGTTGGAGATACACTTTACATTATGTTCTCGGATCCACCTAAAAGTAATAGCATGTTTGGAGGGAGCTGGTCGCCGCTCAATATGACCGTCGTAGCCCCTAAGAGCCTGAAGGTGGAAATCCGCCGGAATGATGGCACGGTGATAGAGCCAGCAGATATGTAAATTGTGGATGAAGGAGCAGAGACTGCTCCTTTTTTCCGTTTTGGCAGGATTTCATATGAACTCCAATGGTTTGTCACCTATTAAGGGGTCTGTTAAGATGGTACCAGACTATAATTTTTAGAACAGTGAGTGTGATCAAAGTGGCGAATATAGAAGACTTGTTGAAGCTGGATATCCGGATTGGCACAATTACGAATGCTGAGGCTTTTACAAAAGCACGTAAGCCAGCGATCAAGCTGGAAATCGATTTTGGCGAGCTGGGGATAAAACGGTCTTCAGCACAAATCACCCAGAGATATACGCCGGGTCAGCTTGTCGGCAGACAAGTGGCTGCGGTGGTGAACTTCCCGCCTCGCAGGATTGCGGGTTTTGATTCGGAAGTGCTTGTGCTGGGCGGAGTTCCAGAAGAGGGTGACGTGGTGCTCTTGAAGCCGGACGTGGTGGTGCCTAACGGAACACCTATTGCCTAAAGGAGAGCCCTACGCATTGGGAATGAAGGCCCGATGTGATATAGTAGTAGAATGAAT
Source organism: Paenibacillus sp. J23TS9 (assembly GCF_018403225.1). Lineage (NCBI taxonomy): Bacteria > Bacillati > Bacillota > Bacilli > Caryophanales > Paenibacillaceae > Paenibacillus > Paenibacillus sp. J23TS9. The sequence goes on from NZ_BOSG01000001.1 coordinate 765,866, forward strand.
TTATGTGAGAAACGGAGCGATTATCAGGATGGCTGAGAGAATACACAACAAGGCGAAAGGGAGCAAGGCGGGTAGCGGAGCGGACAAGCGAACTGCCAAACCGGCAGGTGCTCCTTCAGCCCGGACAAAAGCTGCCCATCCGAAGCAACAGCAGCAAGGTAAACCGCAAACATCCCAGAGAAATCTAAAGTCGACATATCGGCAGCAGAATCCTGCGAATAAACCGGCTGCTTCCGCGGAGAATGTCAAGTCCGGAGACCGGATCATTGTCACGATCAAGCGTATCGGCATCAATGGAGAAGGCGTCGGATATTACCGCCGCAAGGCTGTGTTTATCGATGGCGCACTGCCGAATGAGGTGGTCAAGGCTAAAGTAATCAAAGTAGAGCCGGGATACCTGAACGGAGAGATTATCGAAATCGAAAAGCGCTCGCCGCAGCGGCAGGAGCCGCCTTGTCCCGTATACGGGATTTGTGGGGGCTGTCAACTGCAGCATATGACCTATGAGGCGCAGCTGCAGGCCAAGGAAGAAATTGTGCGGGAATCCTTCCAGCGATATGCGAGGCTGCAGGATATTCCGCTTCGACCGATCTTCGGCATGGACAATCCATGGGGGTACCGGAATAAAGCACAGCTTCAGGCAGGGCGAGAAGGAGAAGACATCATCGCAGGTCTGTATGCCGCAGGCTCGCATCGCCTGATCGATATCAGCGGATGTCCGATTCAGCATCCGGTGGTCAACCATGTCATCGAGCGGGTTAAGGAAGTGATGGAGGAGCTGCAGATCCCTGTCTACAATGAACGGACGCGTGAGGGAGCGATCCGGACCATCGTGGCTCGTGTAGGCCAAGCCACCGGCAAAGTGCAGCTGACGTTCATTACATCAACGGACCGTCTTCCTGATTCGAAACGACTGGTTGAAAAAATACGCGAGCGGCTGCCGATGGTGATTACGGTCGCACAAAACATCCATAAGGGCAAATCTCCACTTGTTTTCGGTAACAAGACCGTGATTCTATGGGGTGAAGAGCAGCTGGAGGAATCTCTCGGTGACGTGCGTTTCGCTTTGTCTCCGCGGGCATTCTTCCAACTGAATCCGGATCAGACGGTAAAGTTGTATAATGCCGTGCAGGAGGCTGCCGGGCTCAGCGGCTCAGAGCTTGTGGTCGATGCGTACTGCGGTACGGGTACGATCGGACTTTGGCTTGCACCGTTCGCACAGGAAGTCCGCGGGATCGAGCTGATTCCCGAGGCGGTGCTGGATGCCCGCGACAACGCGAAATCTTCTGGCGTTGCTAACGCCCATTTCTATGAAGGGCGCGCCGAGCAGCTGCTGCCGGACTGGGTCAGCCGCGGTATCCGTCCCGACGTCGTGGTTGTCGATCCGCCGCGTACCGGGTGCGAACGTCCGCTTCTGGACGCCATCGTGAAATCCAAGCCTAAGCGGCTGGTGTATGTATCGTGCAACCCGGCAACTTTGGCAAAAGACTGCCAGGTGCTGCTGAACGGCGGCTATCATCTTGAGTGGGTACAGCCGGTGGATATGTTTCCGCAGACGAGTCATGTGGAGTGCTTATTATTGATGGTCCGAAAATGAGGTGTGGCCGTATTGCTCAAGCACGCTTATAAGTCAGTTCGTTAATGTTGTGGCTAAATTTATTCAAATGGAAACATTACAAGGTGGAGATGATCCTATTATCAGTATTTCGGACCTGCCTCAACAGTAATTGGTGACTCATCTTGAACGTGATTGTAAAAATAAAGAAAACTCCTATATAGGAGTTTTCTGATAAATGACTACTGTAAATTTAGAAACGCCCCCCGGCAGCGAAGCCTTTTGGAGAGATACGTTCAATTTCTTCGAAATCCTCTGGAGTAAGTTGAACCTGCAAAGCGCCAAGATTCTCCTTAACCCGGTCTATTCGCTTTGTACCGGGAATTGGAACAATGAAATCTCCCTGGGCGAGCAGCCACGCCAAAGAAAGTTGAGCAGAGGTGGACCCTTTTCTTGAAGCCATTTGTTCGATCAGCTCTGCTACTTCCACATTTTTAAAGAAGTTATTGCCTTGGAACCGTTCATAATGTCGCCTATAATCATCCTCTGCCAAATCATCGAACTTTTTAATTTGTCCTGTCAGGAATCCCCGTCCCAGCGGGCTATAAGGTACAAAACCAATTCCTAATTCTTTAAGAACCGGAAGTACTTCATCTTCCACTTCTCTACTCCACAAAGAATACTCCGTTTCCACTGCCGTAATGGGATGAATGGCGTGTGCACGACGGATGATATCAGCAGGTGCTTCGGAAAGACCGATATAACGGATTTTCCCATCTTTGACCAAGTCTGCCATCGTTCCAATGGTTTCTTCAATAGGGGTATTCGGATCGTAGCGGTGTTGATAGTAAAGGTCAATGTAATCCAATCCGAGATGGTATAAGCTAGCATCCACGGATTTTTTAATATACGCCCGATCACCTTTGGGTCCCTGGGTATGCGTTACACCAAATTTCGTGGCAATCACCGCTTTATCCCGTTTATACTTAAGCGCCCGCCCTACCAACTTCTCATTTTCTCCAAACCGCTGCTGCGCAAATTCACCATAAATATCCGCTGTGTCAAACATAGTGACGCCGATATCCAGCGCCTCATGAATCACGCGAACCGATTCCTCGTTATTCGGCATCATCATGGTTCCAAGACCTAATGCTGAAACCTCTAATCCCTCACGTCCAAGCTTCCTTTTTTGTATAGATTCCGACCTCATGCATTCTACCTCCTAGAAATAATATGGATGGAACTCATTTTTGGATTTCCTCCTGCCTAACCTTTTATTTGGATTTACCCGAAGCTGGTATTGAAGCGGCAGTCTTAGATGAAGCAGGACGCGTCATTCGCTCGGTCATGATGACAGTAAATTTTCGTGTGAGAAAGCGAACGCTTTGAGCCAGCCAATAATTGGAGGTTCCATCTATGATATAGCTTCGCCCTTTCTCGATCCCACGGAAGCCAGCTTTCACAACCGACTTGGGAGTGCCATTAATTCCTCCTGGCATTTCCGTTGTGCCAATCACATCGAAAAATTCCGTCTTGGTCGTTCCCGGGCATAATGCAAGAACGCGCACCCCAAGATGACGGTTTTCTGCAAAGACTGACTCAGTGAATGAAAGAACAAACGCTTTGGTAGCTGCATAAGTAGCCATATAGGGGATTGACTGAAAGGAGCCAAGGGAAGCTACATTTACAATAATTCCATTCTTCTGCTGCTGCATATAGGGCAAAAATTGATGGGTCATATCCACGAGCGAAGCTACATTCAGGCTAATCATTTCCTGTTCTCGCTCACTCGAAATCTCCTCGAAACGACCGTGTGTACCGAAACCTGCATTATTGATCAGAATGTTGACGTTCAGGCCAAGCTCGGCAATTTGTTCAGCCAACAGTCGCACCGCACCTGGTTTAGATAAATCAGCTGGTAGGGCATATGCCTTTATACCGTATTTAGATGATAATTCCTTTGCCAGGGTCTCTAGTTTGTCCTTCGACCGGGCCACCACAATCACATGGCTGCCTTTAGCAGCCAGTTCCGAAGCGTATGCCTTGCCGATACCTGTTGAAGCACCGGTAACCAGTGCCACCTTGCCTTTGTAATCGACCATTGTTAAAGCCTCCTGGATATAAAATTTGAGTTTCTGTGTTACTTAACCCATCGATTGGAATATTTATTCTACTTCACTATAGGTTTTCAATATTTAAAAGTCAATTAAATTAGAAAAAACATTCTATTTTCATGAGATAAATGCGTTAAATAGCTAATTTTAAGTACATAACAGCTAATTTAGTGGAATGTTTATTCCCTAAATTGACACACTTTTAAACAAGTTGTATGATTAGTCAGAATAAATATTCCTTAGTGAGGTGCGAAATGAGTAAACGTGAAGACATTTTGGTGGCAACCCTTGATTTAATTACGGAAGAGGGCTTGCAGTCCGTTACCTTTTCGAAAATCTTTAAGAGGGCAAATGTGGGTTCTAGCACCTTTTATAATTATTATAAGAGCAAAGAGGAACTAGTTAGTGAGCTCTTTATGAATGCTCGTACTCATATGGGAGAAGCAGTTATGGTTGGATATGATCCCAGCCTGACTGTCTATGAAAGAATAAAAGGCATTCTAAAAAGCACGGCAGATTATGCGCTTAACTATCCCAAGGAGCTTTCATTTATTGAGAACTATTGTCAGTCACCCTATATCTCCGAAGAATTGAGGAATAAGTTAGATCCCTCGCATATCGAAATTTTCTCAATCATTGAAGAGGGTCAAAAACAGGGTATTATCCGAGAAATGGATATCATATTATGTTGCCAACTCGTCACTGGAATGATCAACTCTGTCATAAATGGCTATTTGGCAGGAAAATATTCTCTTGATGAATATCAGATTCAGCAGACTCTTGAAGCTTGCTGGAAAGCAATTAAGGTTTAGTGAAAGTGCTTGTGACAATATTAGGCGGACAACAAGTATCTAGAAAGTGATCCTGAGCGTCCAAGCTTTTCTCATTTGTTGTGAATCAAACTTGCACATTTGTTAAGTGCCCAGTAACTCTAAAATCCGGTATGTTCATGGATACATTGATGTTGAATTGAAAATCAATAGTTTGGTCATGGAATGTTATTGTATAAGTGACTACGTAAGGAGTTTCGATATAGAAAAGTGTAAGCTGTAATGTGTTTTCATCTTGCCATGTAGCGTATGTAATTACTTTTTGAAGATGCATGGATAAATCTTTATTAAATACATCCTTAGTATCCATTGGTTCAGTAAAATTAAATGGTAGAATGTTGTCCCTATTATCCCCGTAAATAACTTGAAGTTCCAACAGCCCTTCCTTCAAATGGAAGGTTATCTTTTTAAGACCATGGGGGTTATCATTCATGACATAACTACTAGCATTTACGATTGGCATGTTGACGGGCACAGGCTTTATTGCAGGAACAGAATTAGGAATTATAGATAATAGTTTTTGCAATTCGATATTGTATTCAGGATTGTAGGAAACATTATTGTCTAACTGGTCGATGATATGTTCATAAATTAAATCTAAAAGTGTCTGTAATGGCTTCATATTCTTGAAGCTAGAAGTTGCGGCAATGACTAAATTTTCTTTTGGGGCTACGAAACATAATTGACCGAATCCATCATCGCCCCTATAACAGCCGCGTCGACATAAATGAATTTGATATCCATAACCTTGTGCTGAATCTATTCTTTCCGCTCCTGCACGATTATCACTTTGTTCCGTTGTAGCTAACTTTATGAATTGCTCAGAAACAATTCTTATCCCTTCGTAAACCCCTCTATTCAAGAGCATAAGACCAAATTTAGCTATGCCTTCGGTTGGGATGCTCAATCCCATTCCGCCTGCTGAAATGCCCAATGGGCAGGTTTCCCATGATAGTCTTGATATCCCTAATGGTTCGAATAATCTAGGCATTAAAAAGTCAATCATATTTTGTCCTGTTACCTGTTTAATAATTGCAGACAACATGTATGTGGAATGAGTGCTGTAACGATAGTGACTTCCCGGTTCATGTTCAACATCTAAAGATAAATATGTCTTTACCCAATCCTGTTCATTCGCCACTGTAGCATAGATATTATCATGGTGACCTGCGTTCATTGATAACAAATGATGTACGGTCATTTTAGCTAAATTTGGTGTAATAATTCTCGGTAGTTTTTCAGGGAAAAAAGATATGACTTTATCATCTAAATTTAGGAAGCCATTATCCCAAGCGATTCCTACAGCTATAGAAGTAAAGCTTTTACTCAGAGAATATAATAATTTTGGACTGTCCTTACGATAGGGGGGGCGAAAAAATTGAGCGATGGCTTTACCATCTTGTAGCAACATAAAGCTGTTTATTTCCAATTTTAATTGTTCAATTCGTGTGAAAAACTCTACTAAAGCCTTCGAAGATAATCTGTGATTTTCAGGAATATCCGTTTCAATTGCCAATCTCTGCTCCTCCTACCTATTCATTTACGATAACTAGTTCTATAATTCCCCTCCAATTACCTGCTTCTTCGCTAGTATCGGTGATTGGTAAGTAGAGCCGACCTTGTTACCCCCACGGGGTGCCTGATGATTTGCTTCCTTCTCTTGCCGTAGGGTTTACCCTCGTTCGCTCCGTAAAAAATTTAGGATCATTACGCTAACGAGCAGTTTAATGGAACTGGATTGGAATCATAATAAAAATACTGGACTATTCGTTCCTGAAATATTATACTGTTCCTACAGAGAGGAGGGAGTAACCATCGGACGTACAAAAGAGTTTGACAAGGAGCGCGTACTTCATCAGGCAATGTTAGTTTTTTGGGAAAAAGGTTACGAAGCGACAAGCGTACCGGATTTATTAAAAGCAATGGGATTAAGCAGATCAAGCTTGTACGAAACATTTGTGGACAAACAGACGCTTTATGTTGAGGCAATACACCATTACAAAAAAATAGGGCAAAAAAAAAGAAATCTCTTGGTAAATGCTCCGTCTGCGAAAGTTGGAATCCGCCAGTATTTTGATCAGCACATTACTTCCGCATTTGATGAGGATTCACCAAAAGGATGCTTGATAACAAATGCAACCATTGATATGGATTCACCAGATGAAGAACTACGTAAATTGATACGTGACCGATTTGAGGGATTGGAACAGTCTTTTTATGAACTTTTACGTAAAGGACAGCAGACAGGAGAAATCGACCCCAAAAAAGATATAAAAGTGCTATCACATTTATTACTTAACCTTAATCATAGTATAAATGTAATTTCCAAAGTGAAAAGTGACAAGAAAGTTCTTCATGACATGATTAATATTGTGATTGAGATGCTGTAACATATTTTTTTTTGATCTTACCGGAACGATCGTTCCGAAAAATACATCTTCCATAACTACTGTAAAGGGGCTTACTATGAGTTTAAGCGTAAACCAAAAAGTTGAGAAAGCTGTTTCGTCTTGGATCACCCTCCTTCTAGCCATTTCGTGCGGTGTAATCGCCGCTAATCTCTATTATGCGCAGCCCCTGGTGGGACCAATCAGTTCAACAATCGGGTTATCTACAGAAATTGTAGGGCTTGTCGTCACACTAACCCAGATTGGTTACGGTATCGGCTTATTATTTATCGTACCCTTGGGAGACATTCTTGAAAACCGACGGCTGGTAGTGACATTATTGCTCTTCACTGCAGTCGCTTTGGCGATTGCGGCAGTAGCGAATAATGCAGCGCTATTCCTCATAGCTTCACTGTTTATTGGGGTAGGGTCAGTCGCAGCTCAGGTGCTTGTACCTTATGCAGCTCATCTATCGCCCAATGCCTCGCGTGGACGTGCAGTTGGTAATGTCATGAGTGGTCTGTTACTCGGTATCATGCTTGCGCGTCCTGTATCGAGTTTGGTTGCAGATATCCTGAGCTGGCACGCTGTATTCTTCTTGTCTGCTGCAATGATCTTTGTTCTGGCACTTTTATTAGTAAAGGCGCTGCCTGCAAGGAAACCGTTGGTAAATGTAAAATACCCAACCCTTATGGGCTCCATGTGGCATTTACTCCGAACGACTCCGGTCCTGCGTCGTCGAGCGATCTATCACGCTTGTGTGTTCGGAACATTTAGCCTGTTCTGGACAACGGTTCCTTTGTTATTGAGCAGCTCCACTTTTCATTTTTCTCAAAAAGAGATTGCATTATTCGCACTGGTCGGAGTATCCGGAGCGGTTGCTGCGCCTGTGGCAGGACGTTTTGCAGATAGAGGCTGGATTCGACCTGCCACAGGATTAGCGCTAGCTATTGTTATCATTTCTATATTGCTTCCCCTGATGATTCAAGGCGGTTCGACAACTGCAGTTGCAACCCTAGTCGTTGCAGCGATCCTTTTAGACATGGGAGTTTCTGCTAATCTGGTTCTTGGACAGCGTGTTATCTTTTCATTAGGGGCAGAGTTTCGTAGCCGATTAAATGGATTATACATGGCCATTTTTTTTCTTGGCGGTGCTATAGGATCTGCCTTAGGTGGTTGGGCATATGCCATAGGTGGCTGGAGTGCAGCGTTATGGATTGGAATAGCTTTTCCAATCATCGCGATGATTTATTATACGACAGAGAAAAATTAACTATATCTATAAATTAAGTAACGGGTATCACAATAAAAACAGCGGCCGTCTAAGACTTTATTTTTCAAGTCCTAGTGCGCCGCTGTTTCATTTTAAGTGACCGACACTCAAGTCACGTGGAATGCGTAATATTGATGGTACTGAAAGAATAGATGAGATGTAACAGTATTGCACAAGGTTTGTTTTTGCTGGTAGGTTACTTGGCTCAGTTGCTCAGCGGTTTGATCCCGCAGGCTAGCCTAATACGAATAAGATCTATAGATGAAGATATACTCGCCTGTTATGAAACTGAAAAAGCCCCTAAAAGGGATAAGGGGCTTAAAAGCTATTACAATGCTCCTGCATCCCTTGCCGTATAGAAGGAAGGGAATATAGGACGATAGTTTAATTCGTTCCGTATGCGTGTTGTATCCACGATCATATCCCATGGATTGAATTCTTGCTGTAAGGCTCCCACTAATTCTTGGTGGGGAAAACCATGGAGTTGAACCAGCTCTGACACTGTTATGGGGGAGTCATCGGCAACGTTATAGATGCTGCCATCAATGTCCGGTGTGGTGGTGGCAAGTAGCAGCGCTTGGCCTACATCCGCATGGTGTACCATATGGAGTCGTTTGGCAGGGTTCCATTTGCTCATGATCGGCAGAAATTCCGAGATATGGGGATCACGCTCTCCATAGACAAAAGCAAACCTTACGATACGAAGCCCTAATCCCTGCTCATGATGCATCAGAAGCAAATCTTTTTCAGCTGCCGCTTTAGTTTGTGGATAAGGGAATGCAGGTCGTAGCCCATCTTCTTCACGGCTCGGTCTGCTATGAGTACCTGCACCATACACTAAATTTGTGCTAGCAAACACAAACCTTGGAACATTCGCCTTCAGGGCAGCCTCTGCTAAAACAATGCTGGCATCGATGTTTGACATTCTCGCAGTTGCTTCATCTACTCCACGAAATTGTGCCGCCAGATGTACCACGGTATCCATGCCTTGCAACGCAGTTGCGAGATTTTCTATGTGCAAGAGGTCACCTTCTATAACCTCGACCCCTTGCTGTCGAAAAGAATCCGCCTTCGAAACATCGCGAACCAAAATTTTAATGTTATGACCACGTTGCAGTAAACGAGGTACAAACCGGCTTCCGATTTTTCCTGTTGCTCCAGTTACGAATATATTCACTTTCGATGTCCTCCTCATATTGTCGATGCTATACTTGTAGTATTACAGATTGTGGAATCAACAACCTTCCTGTGTTTATCGTACGATTGGCAGTGTTAGGATAAAGGGGATTAAACTATGAAAAAGAGTTTTACAAACGAATCGCTGGGTGAATTTTTGCGAGCACGTCGAGAGCGCCTTACCCCGGAAGAAGTAGGGTTGCCGTCATATGGTCGACGCCGAACGCTTGGACTTCGACGTGAAGAGGTGGCCCAACTTGCCCATATAAGTACCTCGTGGTATACCTCATTAGAACAGGGCAGAGTAGTTAATCCGTCCGAGCAGGTACTGGATGGTTTGTCCGAAGGGTTACGATTGTCCATGGATGAACGACGTCATCTCCACATGCTGGCAAGCCAAACAGATTTGGAGAAAGATGAAATGGATCAAGAGGTGAGTACCGGTTTGGAGCGAACAGTGTTTGCTCCTGAACCTAATCCAGCTTTTATACTGGGGAGAAGTTGGGATTTATTGATGTGGAACAAAGCGGCGGAGGTTGTGTTTAGACTACCGGTTTTTTCTAAGGAAATGCAGCAGCGGCCCAATTGGCTAAGACGGTTTTTGACTGATCCATCGCTTCAAATGAACAACTTGGATTGGGAAGAAAAAGCGCGTGTCATGATTGCACGGTTTCGAGCAGATTACGTGTACTGCCAACATGACCCGAGGTTTAAGGAACTGATAGAGGAATTTATGCAGATAAGTGAACTGTTCCGTTCTTGCTGGCTGCGACATGACGTTCAAGTCATCACCGATTGCCACAAGCGATGGAGTGACTCCTTGATCGGGGAGATGGAGTTTGAGCACGTGACATTACAGCAACCAAACTACCCGACGCTAAAGATCATGATTTATATCGCTTCATCATCGACTGCAGAGCATCTCAAGAGTTTACTGTGATCTTAAGAAAAGTCGTTACCTGCTGGGCAATAGATAGAATGCTCCTTGCAGGCTTTGTGGCAGATCACTTATTACGACGAAAAATTAATCCCCTTGTAGATTTCAGGTTTATCCATGAGCTGCTTACTCGTTTACTTTACTGCAGATCTTGTAGAATCATTCAAAAAGCTGCCGTACAGCTCAGAAGCAATGTTCTTGTTAAAGTACTAAGAAGCTACCGGGGAGGTTTCATTGAATGAAAATCCCGGATTATTTCCTAGAGGGGTATAGCTATGTATATACATGAAAATATGAAAAGCGTATCTTTAGGTACTCGTATAATCGCATTTTTGTGGGATTATGTGATCATTGCGGGCTATCTGCTCCTGCTGGTGGGCCTATCTTTTCTTATACGCCCGTGGTTGGTTCCGCTGTTTACGACAAGTGCCTTACTGGCAGAGATCACCGGTTTTCTATTTATTACCCTGCCAGTGTATTTGTATTTTGCCATATGTGAGTGTTCCAAATCACATGCGACATGGGGGAAACGGAAAATGGGGATTGTAGTAAGCGGTATTCGCGGTCAATCCATCGGACTCGGTTCCTCGCTTTTTCGTTCTGCGCTTAAATTCCTTCCTTGGGAGCTGGCCCATTTCACGATTTGGCACATGGTTATTCCTTCCGGTTACCCCGATCCGATCATTTATGTTTTATTGTCGGCAGTCTATGGACTAATACTCTTCTACCTGCTTAGTTCATTGTGGAGTAAAAATAAACAAACGATATATGATGTGATTTCAGGAACGGTAATCAGGCACAAGGAATAGAGAACTCCTTCACATATTCAGACTTTTACCGGGTTAACGTCCGTTCATATTAATTCTCGGAGAGAAAACTCTTGACCCTCACATTAATGTCAGGGTATAGAATGAAATCGAATCGTTCATGTAGGAGGCGCTGAAGCATGAAAATTGGAGAACTTGCAGCACGTACCGGAGTCAGCATCCGTTCGCTTCGTTATTACGACGAGCAGGGATTGCTTACGCCGGTTCGGCGCGAGAATGGCTACCGGGAATATTCGCCATTTGCGGAAGAGCAGGTGCGGACCATACAGCTGTATCTCAATCTGGGACTGTCTACGGAGCAGATCGCCAGTTTTCTGCACTGCGTCTTGACGAGTAAAGAGGCGTTCTGCAAGGAAGTGTTTCCGGTTTACCGCCAAAAACTCGCGGAGATCGAAGCACAAATACTCCAGCTGCAAAACATCAAGGCGAATCTGGAGGAACGCATGCAGTCGATTCTAGATGAACGGGAAACCAGCGAACCGGAGGACTGAACATGAGTATTGAAACGATCAACGCATCAACTTTTCAGCGTGCTATTCAAGAGAAGGAAGTGACGTTTGTCGATTTTGTCACGAAGTGGTGCCCGCCCTGTAAAGTGCTGCTTCCTATTCTTGACGAAATGAGTAATGAAGAAGGGGACCGACTGTCGATCCTAAAAGTGGATTGTGACGAATCACCTGAGATAGCCGCTGAATTCGGTGTCATGTCCACGCCTACTGTAATCGTGTTTCGTAACGGCGAACCGATGGATAAATTGATTGGACTCAGACCCAAAGGAGTGTACCAGGCGGCGCTTGCGAGGTATGTGGAGTAGAGTGTAAGACGAATGTAGAAAATGTAGCAGATGACTTTCAGGCAGTTTAATGTGAATTAGATGCGAGAGCCCAACAATGGATTCTAATTAAATATGAATTATGCAAAATAGAGAATAAAGAAGACGCTTGGATGTATATGATCCAGGCGTCTTTTTGTCTTTTATTCAATCAGCTAACAAGAACAAAATACAATATTCGTCAAATATTTGAGATTAATAACAAAAAAATCCAATACTTTACAAATGCTATAAGTTATAATAATTAACAAATATATTAAAATTTGAGAGGTGTTCTATGAATTCAGTCTACATTACAGGTATGGGTAAGTTTCTTCCTGGATCTCCGGTTAGCAATGATGAAATGGAGGATTATCTCGGCAAAATTGGAGGCAAGCCTTCCAAAACCAAGCGTCTTATTCTTGAGAAGAATCAAATTCGGTATCGCTATTATGCGATGGATAAAGAACAGAAGAGTTTATACACGAACGCAGAGATGGCTTCTCTGGCTATTCGAGATGCATTAGAACGAAATGGGAACGTGGCAGATCATGATATCGGGTTCCTTGCGACAGGTACGACTAGAGGTGACGTGCTTTTACCTGGCTTTGCGAGTATGGTGCATGCAGAGAGCGGTTTACCCGTTATGGAAATTGCATCGCATTCCGGGTTATGTGCGGGTGGAATGCATGCCCTTAAGAATGCTTATTTACATATTAAATCCGGTGAGCATGAAGTTGCGATCTCTTGTGCCAGTGAGTTTCTTAGCCGTGAATTTAAACATACCAAATATGAAGCGCAGGGTATTCATGGCAGCAGCCGAGTACCCTTCGACACGGATTTTTTACGATTTATGCTATCGGATGGAGCAGGTGCAGCTATATTGCAAAATACTCCCTCCAGCGTGGGACAATCGCTCCGAATTGAATGGATTGATAACAAGTCGTATGCGAATAAATACGATGTTTGTATGTATTCAGGAATGAGTAAAGAAGACGGAAATCAATCCTGGCTTGATTATTCATCCATTCATGAAGCGGCGGATCATGGAGTCCTTAATCTGAAGCAAGATGTACGGCTTGTAAATGAAATAACAAAGGTAGGAGTAATTCGATTTTTGGAACTTGTGGAGGAAGGGCGGTTTGACCCTAAGGCGATTGATTGGATGGTCTGTCATTATTCATCTCATGTTTTCAAGGAAGAAATATTCCGGTTATTGGAACTTGGCGGGGTGACAATCCCGGAAGAGAAATGGTTTACGAATTTATACACGAAGGGCAATACGGGCTCGGCTTCGATTTATATTATGCTGGAGGAAATGCTGAATTCGGGACAACTCTCTGAGGGAGAGCAGGTGTTGTGCGTAGTGCCCGAAAGCGGTAGATTCCAAACCTCTGTCATGCTGTTGACTGTATTGGGATCATCATCAGAGTCGACACATGTAACCCAATAATCTGTCAGAAAAAATATTCTTCCGACTACCATGTCCATTGAAGGACTATAGAAGTGGAATGATAAAAACTAGAGCCATCCGCAATTTGGGTGGTTCTTTTATGTTGCCAGGCAGGTTGTTGGGCCTCATTACAATTCAACAAAAGTCTTTACATTTTATTCCTATTAGAATAACATCTAATTTAATGATATATAAATTAGATGTTTGTTGAATTTGGAGGTCGATTGTGATAATGCAGTTAGATAAGGTAGTCAACTATCATAAGGCGCTAGCAGACCCTACAAGGATAAAAATTTTGATTCTACTCGCTGATGGAGAACTTAATGGTCAAATATTGGCGGAAAAATTAAGTGTTACGCCTGCAACAATAACGCATCATACGACGAAATTACGAGAAGCGAGTCTGATTAATGAGCGAAGGGATAAAAATACGATATATTTTTCGTTAAATCACTACTTCATCAAAAATAATGCCAGCGCTACAGAAGATTTGATTTATAGAAAAGCTAACTCTAAGGGAGATATGGACATTTTGCGCGATGATCATAAGCGAATGAAAGATTCCATCATCAAAAACTTTTTCACATCCGATGGAAAATTGAAAAGTCTCCCCGTTCAACTTAAGAAAAAACTTATTGTGCTGGAACATCTCGTGTCCCAGTTGGATAAGGGGCGCAAGTATAGCGAGAAGGAAATCAATGATTTTATTAAGAATTTCCATGATGATTTTGCGACGATACGCAGGGAATTTATTATGCATCAATTCATGTTTAGAGAGAATCAAATTTACGAATTAAATCCTCAAGAAATGTGGGCAAGATGGGAGGTTCTCTCGTGACGACAGTAGGCATATTAGGTGTAGTACATGATGATGAGCTTAGGCAAAAGTATAATTTATCTTTGGATTTCATTAAGGAGTTAATATTAGAATTTAATCCGGATGTTATTTGTGGCGAGGTGCTTCCCGACAGTTGGGAAAAATATCATCTAGATAGAACGAATCGGGGATATTGGGGAGAGCCGGCTAGTGAATATTGGGATTTGATCTTTCCACTATGTGAAGAAGAGAGAATCGAATTTGTACCTATTGATTGGGTTGAGCTGGATGTGTGGATGGATTTTGACCCATTTAATATTTACAATGAACAAAAAAGACAAGAATTGAGCTGTGAGTTAGAGCAATGGTTTCAAAGACAGTTTTCTACATGGGATATGAGTGCTATTCCGTTAAATTCTTTAGAATTTGATATGGTTACGAAGCAGAAGTACGAGTGGTTAGAACAAATAAATCCGCAGGCACATTTATTCAGGTGGGTATGTAGACATTTAATCATGATTCAACGAATAAAAAATGCCATTTTGAAGCACTCAGGGAAACGAATCCTGTGCATTGTTGGTGCAGACCATAATCATGTGTTGTATGAAGGGCTGATCACAGAAAAGGATATCCAGCTCGTATATCCTTTGAGACACCGGAATGAGAGGAGGTAACAGAGAGTTGATTCTTATGAACGAAAGAAACGAATGGTTGGCCCGTAAATTGGTTCATGCCGACAGTGATATGATGTTTGCAGGCGTCGTTGCTGGTAATAATCCAGGGCAAGTGTGGGCAGATAACGAATTAAATCCATCATCCGCGATCGTATGGTCTAGTGGGCTTGGAGGTTTCAATTTTATGGGGAGTGCTGGAAACACTTACTTTAATCAATCAATAGAAACATTCATTGATCATGAAATAATTCCCTTCTTAAGTAATAAAAATATACATAGTTTTGAGTTCTCAGTGGATACATATGACTGGTTTCCTACAATATATCAAGCTATCGGAAACCGAAAAATAGAAGAAAGTTTCCAGTATGTCTATAAATCAAGTACGAATAAAAATGATTATCTCTACACAGATATTCCACCATCTTATATGATCGCGGAGATTGATGACGCCTTTTATCGTGAACTGAATAATGGCGGAATCAAAAATGCGGAATTTTTGGTGAATTACATTGAACAATATTGGGGCACATTCAATAATTATTTAGGGAAAGGCTATGGTTATGCTGCACTCACGGAGAATAAAGAGATCGTAAGTATAGCTGTTTCCTCATTCATTTTTAATTCCACACATGCAATTGGGGTTGAAACACAAGAAACGTATAAAAGACAAGGGCTGTCTAGTTCACTTGTGCAGTTATTATTAAAAAAATTCAATGAAAACAACACTACAGCTTGGTGGGACTGCATGGAGAGCAATATGGCTTCGCAAAAAACAGCTGAGAAGGCAGGTTTATTTAAAGCACATCGCTACAAAATAAATTGGTTTAATTTTTAGTATAACGATCAGCTCATATCGTCTGCTTTGTTTGTATTGTCCGTTGAAATATTAGACTATCGTGTCCATCGACTCCGTCATTTCCTCATCTTATGAAGTGGCTTGCCATGGGGGAGCCTGTTATAATGGTTTTTAAAATCCACATATTCTAGAAAAAGGAGAATGGACCCCGTGAATGAAAATAAAGCTGCTTATGGAACGATTGACGAGTATATCTCCGCGTTTTCTCCTGAAATTCAGGATACTCTTCAAACAATGAGACAAGTCATTCAAGAATCGGCACCGGAGGCGAAGGAAAAGATTAGCTATCAGATGCCTACCTTTGAACTTCATGGGAATCTCGTCCACTTTGCGGCATTTAAGAAACACATCGGTTTCTATCCGGCTCCGGATGGAGTCGAGGAATTTCAAGAAGAATTAACAGAATACCAGACGTCAAAAGGGGCCATTCAATTTCCATTCGATAAGCCGGTGCCTTATGAATTGATACGCAGAATTGTTAAATTCAGAGCTGCGCGCAACGTTGAAAAAGCCGAAAGTAAAACGATAACAAAAAAGAAAAAATAAAAACAAGCTGGATGCCACTAAGATGTCGAAGTGGTTCCGCTTGTTTTATCTTGAAGTCAATGCCTTATTTTATGGTGCCGACCATCCTGTTTCGGCCTTCTCTTTTAGCTTGATATAAGACTTGGTCTACTGCCTGAAACATATCATTGATCATTGTTCTGGAATCTGGATTCATTTCAATCGAGAAATTATGTATGGATAACAATCCGATGCTGACCGTTATGGAAATAGACTCAATGGAATGAGGAACGGCGATCACATTGGATTCGACTGCAGTGCGTACTTGTTCAGCTATATGAAGCGCATGGGCTGAAGGCGTATTTGGCAAGTAGATGATAAACTCTTCTCCGCCAAAACGGGCTAAAATATCCGTCTGCCTAAGCTTTTCTTGGATGGCGTTCACCGTGCCGCATATCACTTCATCACCGACCAAATGGCCGTAATTATCGTTGATTAGTTTGAAAAAGTCGATATCTAATAAAAGTATGGAAAATGGTATTTGATATTTCATATTTTTTATCACTTCATGCTCTAACTGCTGCGTTAGGTAACTTCGATTATAACAGCCTGTTAAACCGTCGGTGATCGCCATTTTTTGTAGCTTTTG
Source organism: Paenibacillus sp. J23TS9 (assembly GCF_018403225.1). Taxonomy (NCBI): domain Bacteria; kingdom Bacillati; phylum Bacillota; class Bacilli; order Caryophanales; family Paenibacillaceae; genus Paenibacillus; species Paenibacillus sp. J23TS9. Next base: position 782,729 of record NZ_BOSG01000001.1, read on the forward strand.
GTTAGTCAGATATAGCTCCCGCTGAATGGTAGTTAGCGATAGGTTGCGTTCTTGCAGGATGTCATTTTGCAATGTTGTCTCGTTAATGAGACGGCGCAGCTCGCTCATATCCTGAAAGGTGATGATCCGCCCCAATCGGGTACCGCCAACCAAGATCGGAGAGACATGAATATGAACATAGCTTGGATCGAGTTTCGGATATAGAACTTCAATCTCCACACTTTCCAGCGGATGTTCTTGGTATGTTTTGATGAATGTGATCATGCTGTTTACCGGCTCCTGTGGAGGCAGTATGGTTGTGATATCAAAGCGTTCGCCCGTATGTAGGTCAATATGGGAAGGAAGCGACTGATTGATTTCTACAATGATCTCATTATCATCAAGAACCAGGATCCCAAGAGTGATCGTGTTAATGATATCTTGATGAGCAATGGTAACGATATCAAACACTTTATCCCGATTGATGGCAATGATAAAAAAGACAGCAGAAAATAGAATGCCAAGAGAAGTCAATCCTGGCGTCACCTTTTGAGAAATAGGGAAGACAACATTGATTAAAATATCCGCCGCAATAAACCCAATGACGACTACAATCCCTTTAAGTACTTGCCTTACCTTTTTTTTGATTCGAGGGGCATTTTCCGAAACTAAAGTCTGAAAGATGATGTAAAGTGACACGATACCATAGCCAATTAGGATCACAGCGGTAATCCAGAAAAGAGGTCCGTAAATTCTTTGGATGTATCCACCGTGTATTGGCTGGACGAACATCGCATTTGGGTTGAAAATTGCAGCTACGGCTGTTAATAAGGCTGGAATAGGTATGAGAAAGGATATTTTTCGAATTCGTGATAGTAGAGAGTGGTTCGTTAGGAGTATTGTGAAAAATAACCATCCAACAGCCAAAAGAGCCATATCAACAAAAGCGAGTTTCACATAAAACAATTGAAGCTTGGTAGTATCTGCTATTTTAATAGCAAACTGGCAGAAGGGCCATAACATCATGGCAAAGTGGAATACTAGATAAGCCTTGTGCAAGTTAGTTATTGTTACTGAAACAAACACATACACCAATAAAACAAACAATAGGATACACACCGCGAAGTCAATCCATGCCATCACACCCAATATACACCTCTTATGTAAAGTAGAATCTATCTATTCTAACACGAAAATAGTAATTAATGTTCCCAATAATTAATGCACAGTTAAATCAACCACAATCTATATATTAGAAAACATACTCTATGATAGTAACTGTTGTAAAGAAATTAAATTTGAAATTTAGGAGAAGCTGGATATGGGAAACTCAAAGATATGGGACGCGGACTGGGAAGTTTCAGAGGAATTAGCTTCTCGATTAATAAGTAGTCAGTTTCCTCAGTTAGCTTCCAAAAGGATTCAAAAATTAGGTCATGGTTGGGATAATACCGTTTATGTTGTTGGAGATGAATTTGTGTTTCGTTTTCCAAGAAGAAAGATTGCAGTGAATTTGCTCGAAATGGAAAGCAGGATACTGCCGGAGCTTGCAGATCGTATTGCGATTCCGTATTCGAAACCTCTGTTTTTTGGCAAAGAAACCGGCGATTATCCCTCACCTTTTCTGGGATATACATATTTGGCTGGAGAGTTTCCGATCGGATTGACAGACGAGCAGCGCTTGCTCTCGGTGAGCGCTCTTGCGCAATTTTTAAAAAGCTTGCATGCATTTCCATTGCAGATCGCACGGGAACATGGTGTCCCGCATGACCATCGATCTCTTATCGACATAACCTCCAGAAAAGAAAAAATGCTGAACTTCCTCTCCGATCTAAGAGAACATCTTCAGAAGGAAGAATACGGCTTAATAGAAGCTTATTTGCAGCATTTAACGTTGGATCATGTAAAACCAAAAGATGTATTCCTACATGGCGATCTTCACTTCAAAAACATGCTGGTGGACGAAACCGGTAAAATATCTGGAATTATTGATTGGGGAGACATGAATATCGGTCATCCTGCTTGTGATTTGAATCTCGTATACAGCTTTTTACCTCCCGATGCTCGGTCAGCCTTTTTCAAAGAATATGGGGAGGTGGACGAAGAAACGAAAATATTAGCCCGTTTCATAGCCGTATACATTCCGATGCTGATTCTATTGCAGGCTACCAGCGATCAAGACGAGAAAATAGCTGAAGAAGCAAAAGCAAATATTAAACGCGCTCTGACTTACTAATCTATTAAAGCAGGGAACGAAGTGTTTAACATTAAGTCAGCTTTGTGCAGAGGCATTCGACAAAACCAATTATTGACAATGCAAGGGCTAGTTTTTATCATATTGGTGAAGAGGATTTATAAAGCGTGATGTTGTCAATGAGGTATCGCATCACGCATAGGAAAATATTCTTGGCATGTATTCGAGATTCCAAAGTGGAAAGAAGGTGGGAAGACTGACTGTAAAACCGCCGTAAGCTATTGGTTTCTGAATATTTGCGGTGGATGTCTGAAACAATCATGTTGATGTTTTTCATATTGATAGCGCTTTCTTTGGCGGAGTTACGTGTTAATCCTTCAATGAACCAAGGCTGATAAGATGACAATATCTATATTAGAGGAGGCTGTTCTTTTATGGTATATGCTGAACCAGGACAGAATGGATCGAAAGTAACTTTTAAGAAGCGTTATGAAAATTATATCGGTGGCAAATGGGTTGCACCTGTTCAAGGTCAATATTTTGAAAACGTATCACCTGTTAACAACCAGGCATTCTGCGAGGTGCCCCGCTCAACTGCTGATGATATTGAGCTGGCATTAGATGCGGCACATGAGGCCAAAAATGCCTGGGGACGCACGTCTGTTGCGGAGCGTGCGGTCATTCTGAACCGGATTGCGGATCGGATCGAGACAAACCTGGAAATGCTCGCGGTCGCTGAGACTTGGGACAACGGCAAGCCGATACGGGAGACAATGGCAGCGGATTTGCCGCTTGCGGTCGATCATTTCCGCTATTTTGCCGGCTGCATCCGGGCACAGGAAGGATCCCTGAGTCAAATTGACGATGATACCGTGGCATATCATTTCCATGAGCCGCTTGGTGTCGTCGGGCAGATCATTCCTTGGAACTTCCCGCTGCTTATGGCGACATGGAAATTAGCTCCCGCTCTAGCGGCAGGCAACTGCGTTGTTCTGAAACCCGCAGAGCAAACTCCGGCTTCCATCCTGGTTCTGATGGAGCTTATTGAGGATCTGCTCCCACCGGGCGTGGTGAATATTGTAAACGGCTTTGGTCTCGAAGCAGGCAAGCCGCTCGCTTCCAGCAGCAGGGTTGCCAAAGTGGCATTCACGGGCGAAACGACAACGGGGCGCTTGATCATGCAGTATGCCTCTCAGAATTTGATCCCTGTTACGCTGGAGCTTGGCGGCAAGTCTCCGAATATTTTCTTCGAGGATATTATGACTAAGGATGATGCTTTCTTCGATAAGACGCTGGAAGGCTTCACATTGTTTGCGCTCAATCAGGGGGAGGTCTGCACTTGCCCTTCCCGTGCTTTGATCCAGGAATCCATCTACGATGAATTTATGGAGCGGGCTTTGAAGCGCGTGGAAGCAATTAAGCAAGGAAACCCGCTGGATCCATCCACGATGATTGGTGCACAGGTTTCTACGGAACAGATGGAAAAAATCCTCAGCTATATCGACATCGGAAGACAGGAAGGTGCGGAATGTCTGATCGGTGGAGGCAGAGCTTCAATTACGGGAGAGTTGTCTGACGGGTATTACATACAGCCGACCGTTTTGAAGGGGCAAAACAACATGAGAATATTCCAGGAAGAGATCTTTGGACCCGTTGTGGCTGTTACGACCTTCAGGGATCAGGAGGAGGCCCTTGCAATAGCCAACGATACACTCTATGGACTGGGAGCCGGAGTGTGGACGCGTGATATGAACACCGCTTACCGGGTTGGCCGTCAGATTCAAGCTGGCCGCGTGTGGACTAACTGCTATCATGCTTATCCTGCTCATGCTGCTTTTGGCGGGTATAAATCTTCCGGTATCGGCCGTGAGAACCATCTGATGATGCTCTCCCATTATCAGCAAACGAAAAATCTGTTAATCAGCTACAGTCCAGATAAGCTGGGCTTCTTCTAAAAAGGGGACATTGATATGACCCTGAAAGACAGTGAGGTTCACAAGGTAATTGCTACAGACGCTGCACTGGAGCTAATTGAACTGCTGAAGGCCAAGCACGGGCCGGTTATGTTTCATCAATCGGGTGGCTGCTGCGACGGAAGTTCACCAATGTGCTTCTCTCTAGGAGAATTTATCGTAGGAGACAGCGATGTGCAAATGGGAGAAATCGGCGGGGCTCCATTTTATATGAGCAGGGCACAGTATGAATATTGGAAGTATACACAACTCATCATCGATGTGGTCCCTGGGCGGGGAGGGATGTTTTCATTAGAGGGACCTGAGGGCAAAAGGTTTCTGACCCGTTCTCGTGTTTTTACGGAAGAGGAGAAGCAAAGCTTGAAGCTTAACTGATCCTATTGAATGAATATAATGAGTGCAGCGAGTGATCGGAATATATTCATCAGTAATAGAGTATCTCTAAAAAAGCCTGTTGATTAAATTCAACAGGCTTTTTTTGATATCAAAAAATCTAAAAGTTGGTGGAATCGCATTGGTTACATCGGTTGAGTGTTCAACCTAGAATAAGTAGTCTGTTTTCGGTCTTTCATGGATAACGTAAAAAACTGCAAAAACATGCATGTACTTCTCAAGCATCTTCCATTTACGGTGGTCACCAACTCATTGAGAATTGCAGATACTTTAAAGGACGATGAAAATATACAGACGTATCTGCTTGGAGGCAAAATTAAATCTTCCGGAAATATGACGGATGCTTTAGCGAATGAATTAGCAAGCCAATTTACGATTGATCTTGCTTTTGCAACGGGGGGCGGATTATCAGTAAAAGGACTAAGCACAGCTACGCCGGAAGTAGCGAGTTTTGGGCGTACTATTGCTGAAAATTCACGAAAAAATATATGTCTGGCTGAGCACTATAAATTTGGAATTGACTGCTTTGCAAGAGTTGGTCCGCTGAATCAGCTTCAATTGATTATTACGGATGAAGAAACATCGAGGGATGAAATCGAGAAGATCCAAGCAAGCGGCGTAAGCGTCATCGTTGCTGAAATAAAATGACCTCCTGCTGGCACAGAAGGTCATTACTTCTGAGGGATATAGATCTCCACTCAAACTACAGTGATCATTTTATCATGCTCAATTATACTTTGTAACTATAAAATGACGGCAATTCATGTCAGCAGATTAAGAAGAATGGCTGCTTTTGAGCGGTCATTCTTTTTGTTTTCAAATCGTATAATTCAACACCTGGCGGATCATTGGTGTGATATGGATTTTTTAATTAAAGCCATTCTCTGACCTATGATTCCCTTCATCGTATGGTAAGTTGAATAAGTGAAAATATGTTAATGAGAATCAAAGGAAGGGGTGACGTTTTGAAAAAAGTCGACTTTCAAAATGATATGCAGATGAGAGGGCGCACTTCATAACGACGTTCCGTCCTCTCTATTGCAGCGGGAGGAAATCATCCATTGATGAATTTAAAAACCATGGTGATCGGATTGTCATCCGATCATGTTGCCAGAGATCTTATCCGGAATTGGGAGCATGACAAAGGATCTTTGAGGTTCTGGCGTGCCAGCTCCAATTTTGTGTATGCTTTTCAGCGGAATCAGGAGAGATATTTTTTGAGATTCAGTACGGAGCAGGACCATGACATGGAACAGATAGTAGCCGAGCTTGAGTTCATGCAGTACTTGATCGCGAATCATTTTCCTTGTGTTTCTCCGGTTTCCTCCATTAACGACAAGCTCATTGAAACGGTACAGAATTCAGAGGGGAAGTATTTTGCAGTTGTTTTTCATGCGGCCCAGGGAACGAATCTGGATGAAAGCCTGTCTCCTGAACAATGTGAGGAATGGGGAAGGTCGCTTGCCAGATTACATTCGTTATCTGCAGTTTATAAGCCTGTTCACTCTGAAAGAAAAAGCTGGCGGGATATACTGGGATGGATCGATCATGTTCTTCAAAATCACCCGCAGGAGCAGGATGCAGCCGCAGAGCTTAAACGGATGACATTATGGCTTAAATCCCAGCCCGTCACGAAGGAGACATATGGGCTAATCCACTATGATTTTCAGCTGGATAACGTATTTTATGATGAAGAGCAGCATTCATTTAACGTGATCGATTTTGATGATTCCTTTTACAGCTGGTACGCTCTTGATATTGTGTCAGCTCTTCCTGATATGCCCGGTCAGGGAGATCCGCTGTCGAGTGAACATATGAAGTCCTTTTTAAAGGGATACCGCAGCGTGAGAGTGCTTGGCGATGATTTTATAGAGCAGATCCCCTATTTCCAAAGATTCATGAACCTGTATGGATTCTCGAGATTGTTAGGGTCACTGGACGACAGCGAGATGGAGCAGGGTCCGGACTGGCTTGAGGATGTCAGGTTGAAGTTCGCTCGTTCCCGGGACAATTTGAGACAAGGATTTACAAGGGGAATCTAAATGGAGTGAGGTACAGATGCATCCACCTGAAAGGGATCGGAACAAAAGCTTCTGTACCTTTTTCATTTCTTTCACATAAGGATTATTCAAAAGAATATGCGTCCAAAAATTGCAAAATGCGATCATTCACCTGAGTCGGATGTTCCCTGGACATATGCGGTCTATGACTTCCGCCTGTAACCATATAAATCTCCGAATCTTGAATAAGTGAGCCTAAATAGGATAGTTTCTCCTCGCCCACAAAAGGATCAAACTCGCCGGTGATCAAGAGAGCGGGGCATCGAATACTTCGCAGCTGATCTTCCGTAAGCTGAGGATAGAGACGCCAATCCTGCGCCGACTGCCGCATATGCTCCTGCCAGTTTCCACGATGCGCCTCTTCATGCCGCTCCGTCATTTGCTTGATGGTATCCTGTTGGTCCTGTTCAATGAGCCACTCCGGCTCAAATTCCTCCACACCCGTAGGGTCTGCAAAACCGCTCGTGCCTATGGTAGTCAACGTTGTCACCCTTTCCGGATGTTGAACCGCGCAGTATAAACCGACATTTGCCCCCAAGCTGTAACCCACCAAATGAGCTTTTGGAATGTGAAGTGCATCCATAAAAGCGATCATATCCTTTGCGAGCTGTGGCGTGCTCCATTCCAGGCTTTCGCAGCGTGTTCTGCCATGGCCTCTCAAATCGGGATAATAACAGGTATATTTTTTTTGGAAATCCAGCAGCTGACTCGCAAAGGCCAATATGCCTCTGGAATAACCGCTATGTAAAAATATGATGGGCTCACCGCTTCCCATTTTTTCGTAAAATACCTCCAGATCCTGAAGTTGAACGTACGGCATATTGAACCTCCCTGAACCAGCTTTTATCCCATTTTAAGCTTAAAAAACGATTCCGTCACCAAGAACCTTACACCCAAATTTTCATTTAGCGTGTATAATTTTGGTAAACCCAAATGATCAGATATGGAGAACCACACATGATGAACCATGAGTATAAAGACAGGATCGAAACGGTCATCAGATATATCGAGGAGAATAGCAGCGATAAGCTCACCTTGGATCTTTTGGCGGACATGGCTAATTTTTCGAAATATCATTTCAGCCGCATATTTACTGCCATCGTCGGTGTGACGCCTGTGGCTTTTGTGAATCGGGAGCGTATACAAAAGTCCGTGCATTTACTTGCCGACACCCCGCTGACGATTCTTGAAATATCCAATCAATGCGGCTTCGAATCGCTGTCCACCTTTAATGCCGCATTTAAAAAGCACTATGGCCAAACACCAAGTGAGGTACGTAGAGGTATGAGAAATGATAGCAATTTTCCATCATTTTATAGCAAAAATCCGGAAGAGTCTGCATTCCTGGAAGAGTACAATCAGAACCGTAAGAATTCTCTTTTAACAAGGGTGTGGGATCAGATGATCAGATTCGAAGAGCTAATGGATATTGAAGTGGCATACGTCAGACATGTGGGGAGTTATTTGGATACGTACTCTGCTTGGGACAAGCTGGGGCGATGGGCCGCTGGAAGGGGAATATCACCTGCAAATCAACAGTTTATCGGCATTTCGCTGGATGATCTTAATTTGGTTGATGAATGGGCCTGCCGCTATGATGCTTGTGTCACATTACCGGCAGGACATCGAAAAGAACATGATTCAAAGGTAGTGGATTATAAAATATTGTCGGGCGGGTTGTATGCGGTATATCCCTATTATGATACCGTTGAACGGTTTGTCCTAGCCTATCAGAATGTATACAGCCTGTGGCTGCCGAACAGCGGTTATGAAGCCGATGACCGTCCTTGCCTCGAAATCTGTAAAAATGATCCTGCAACGGATGCGGAAGGGAAATGCAAAGTAGATCTACATGTCCCCATTAAGAAAAGAGGATGAAATGAAATCATTAGACTTGGAGTGGTGATGGTATGAATTTAGAAGCGGCATTTAGAACATTTCCTATTCTTGCGTCAGATCGAGTTATCTTGAAAAAAATCGAAGCCAGCCATCTGGAGGACCTTTTTGAAATTTATAATAATGAAAATGTATTTACATACTGCGGCATTATTCCGAAGCATAACAAAGACACGGTCAAAAATATGATTGGACATTTCGAGCGTGATTTTTTGAAAAAGGCAAGGATCAAGTGGGGCATATTTACGGTGCAGGAACCTGATCGGCTGCTTGGCATTATTGAGGCATTTAATTTTAACCAAAAGGTAAACACGCTGTCAGTGGGATATTATTTAGCTGAACAACAGTGGGGAAAAGGAGTGGCTACGGAAGCTCTAAAGCTTCTGCTGCCTTATCTGTTCAATGAGGTTAACATCAACCGGATTCAGGCAGAGGTTATGCTGCGGAATGAAGCATCAAAGAAGGTTTTGCAAAAGAATGGTTTTCAACAAGAGGGTCTCTTGAGACAAGCGGCCTTATGGTCGGGAAAAGGGATTGTCGATCTTGAAATTTACAGCATTCTGCAGCAAGATCAAGTGAATCATCAAGATTCGTAAATTTGTATCCTCTATTCTAGATGAACTGTGCTACAATAAACCTGACTTGATTTCAGCCGTGTGTGACTGGCGTAACGTGGGTAAACCACGAGGGAGCACATGGATCATAACAGCCGTACGCCTGGGCAAAAGTATTTGGTGGTTCATTCCATCCAAATACTTTTTTTGTTTAGATTTAAGAAATATAATCTTACTACCATTAACGGAGGCGACTGGAATGAGCATGCTGCTTAAAACCAAAGAACTGGCAAACGAGGTTTCTGAATCCATCATCACAGAGGTTAACCGTCTTAAAGAAAAAGGCATACAGCCGAGGCTTGCTACGATTTTAGTGCAGGGGGATCCTGCTTCGGAATATTATGCGAAAGCGAAACAGAAAAAAGCCCAGCAGCTGGGCATTGAATTCGATTTGATTCAGTTTGATCCGGAGGTCACAGAGCGTCGTTTGCTGGATGAAATTGAAGGCTTGAACCAGGATTCGGCGGTACATGGCATTATGCTCGAGCTTCCTGTACCCAAACATATCCGTGTTCAAAAGTGTTCGGACGCGATTACGCCTGAAAAAGACGTGGATGGCATTTCATCGGCGAACAAGCTCGCCTGCATGACGGGGAACACTGGCATTTATCCGGCAACACCACAGGCCTGTATCGCTATATTAAAGCATTTTGGCTTCACGCTGAAAGGCAAAAATGTTGTGCTTGTAGGACGGGGAGAGACGGTTGGCAGACCCCTGATGCAGCTGCTGCTGCGGGAAAATGCCACGTTGACCGTCTGTCATTCCCATACCCCAAACATCGCCGGTCATATTGCGAATGCGGATATTCTGATGACCGCCGCAGGACAGGCCGGACTGATTACTCCAGATATGATGCATCCGGACCTCGTTGTCATTGACGCAGGCATTAATGAGACAGCAACCGGGATAACAGGTGATGTTGTACCTGAAGCTGCAGCGTTTGCAAAAGCGACTACGCCTGTCCCCGGCGGTGTGGGAACACTCACAACGGTTATGCTCTTTGAGAACTTGATGCTGGCAATCCGGCTGCAGCAGCAATCTGCTGAGGCCTTGAAAACGAATGGGGATCAACAGGTATTTGACCAAACGATCCGGCAATTTCTGCAGATGTCTGCCTCAAGCGCACCTACGCCGGGTGGAGGGAGTATTGCTGCCCTATCTGCCGCATTGGGTGCGTCCATGGGGGCCATGGTGGCGAACATTACAAGCGGGCCAAAGTTTGCGAGTGTGCGGGAGCAGATGGCGGACATCGTGGTGCTGATGCAGTCTGCGATGTTGGAGGCTGAAAGTTTTCTGAAGAAGGACATGGAATCGTTTAACGGCTATATGGCCGCACTTGGTTTGCCTAAAGGGAATGATGAGGAAAAGAAAATACGTTCCCTTGCTCTGCAAAAGGCCGCGGTTCAAGCTGCTTCTGTTCCGCTGCACCTCATGAAGCGAAGCTTGGAGATGATGTCGGCACTGGATAAAATTACGGAAGAAGTCAATAAAAATGTCATATCAGATCTAGGCATAGCGCTCATCATGCTGGATGCGGCTGTACAATCGGCATGGATTACGGTAGAAATAAATCTAGGAAGCATTAAAGATGCAGGTGTCAGGAGCTCATTTCAAGAAACGGGAGCCGAGCTATCAAACCAGTCGAATGAGCTGAAGCTCCAGGTATTGCAAAAGATCAAGGAGAAGTTGGTGTAACCAAAGTGTCAGAAGAACAATGGGAACAAGTCGCGCGCATGACAGAACCCGGGTCCAGACTGCTTCGAACAAAGGAGCTTAAAGGCGGGGTTTCAGCCCAAGTGACGTTGATTGAGATTGAAAAGACGGATGGCAGTATGAAAAAGCTGGTTGTCCGTCAGCATGGCGCTGTTGACCGAAACAGGAATCCGGAAATTGCAAAGGATGAATTTAAGCTTTTACAAGGTCTAGTGGACGCGGGGTTGCCTGTACCTCAGCCATATGCATACGATGCAACCGAATTTATTCTACCCACTCCTTACATCGTGACCGACTTTGTGGATGGATTCGTGAATATGTCTCCCTCGGATTTGTCAGATGCTATGCAGCGAATGGCGGGGATATTATCGGATATCCATCAAGTGGATTGGACAAGCCATTCACTGGATTTTCTTCCTGAACAGCTTGTATGGTGTTCCGACAAGATTGGGAATAGGCCCAGGAACCCGGATGAATCATTAAATGAAAGTACAATCCGGGATGTGCTTGAATCCGCATGGCCGTTGTCTCCATTAAACAAAAATGTGCTGCTGCATGGAGATTATTGGCCGGGTAACATCTTGTGGAAAGACAACGGAATTGCTGCGGTGATCGACTGGGAGGATGCGGCAATCGGTGATCCAATGTATGACCTTGCGAATAGCAGACTCGAGGTGCTCTGGGCATATGGCACGGACGCTATGCATGAGTTTACACGGCAGTATCAAGCGCTCAATCTGCAAACAGACATATCGGAGCTTCATTTCTGGGATCTTTTTGCAGCGCTCAAGCCTGCTTCAAGTTTGTCTAGTTGGGGGCTCGATAGCCATACGGAAAAGAGTATGCGGGAAAAACATCAGTGGTTTACAGATCAGGCGCTTGCCCGGCTCCATACTCGCTAAAGTGTAATCAGGGAAAGTTGATTGATAATCGTTTATCAAGTGGTCTGGATGGGCGATGGTGTTGCAATGATGATTGAGATTTCTTAATAACCGGCGATGAGCCGGTTATTTTATTTTTACGGTTTAGAGATTACAATGAAATAGGGAATTACAGGTAAATTATAGAAGGGGAGTAAAGGCGATGTTCGTTGTAAATGTTGAAGGGGCTGTATATCAAGAGAATAAGTGGCTGGTGATTAAGCGTGGATCGGGGGAAGAGAATGCGGCTGGAACCTTGTCTTTCGTAGGAGGAACCGTAGAGCAGGAAGGATTCTCACAGGACATTCTGGAGCGGACCGTCAAAAGAGAGATTTTCGAGGAGGTCGGCGTTGAGGTCAAGGAAAGGCTGCATTTTGCATATAGTTCATCATTTGTTACGGAGGGCGGGTCTCCTGTGATCAACGTGGTATTTATTTGTGAATATGATCATGGAACTGCCTATAGAAAAAGTCCGGAGGAAGTCGAGGCGGTATATTGGATGACGACCGAAGAAATAATCAATCACCCTGATACGCCGCCTTGGACGGTTGAGAGCGTGAACCGGGCGCATTCGATATTGAAGCAGCTTACCGATCCACATTTTTAAGTGAAAGAGAGCTGTGGGAATATGAGTCATAGCAATGGCAGCATCCTAAATTTCTCACCGATTCTCCACGAGCAAAGTGCCGAGTATTACTGGAAAGGAACAGGAGGGCTATCGATCAAAACCTTCAGAGGCGGAAGAGCCTTGTACCAGGCAGGGCATGGGCATTTTGCTGTAGGGGAAGACCGGTATTTGCTGTTAAATCAAGGGCAGGAGTACAGCATCACTATAGAATCAGAAAAGCCTGTCGAATCCTTCTGCGTGTTCTTTCCGGAGGGGATGGTTCAAGAGATGCGCCGAAGCTTGATGGTACCGGCAGATGAGCTGCTGGTCGAGCCATTTCACCCGGTGGTACGGGAGATTGATTTTGTCGTCAAAACTTATGAGACATCACCGGAGCTCTCGCAAGTCATGCAGCAGATGCGGATAGATTCCTTACATAAACTTCAAGACCGTACTCGTGTGGAAGAACAGCTGCATGCTTTGGCATATGGTCTACTGATAGAGCAACAACAGGTAAAAAGAGAGATCGCCCAGCTTCATTCCATCAAATCTTCAACCCGGCAAGAGCTATATCGGCGCGTGCATGTTGGATATGAATATCTTTGCGCTTATTTTAATCAATCTATCTCCATTTCAGAGGCAGCGGAAGCGGCTTGTCTTTCAACGAATCATTTTCTCAGAAGCTTTAAACAGCTTTTTGGCTTCACGCCTCATCAGCTGCTGAAGGAGAAAAGACTGCAGGAGGCAGGGAAGCTGCTGCAGCGAACGGAATTGCCAGTAACTGAAATTTGTTTGGAGGTCGGGTTTCAAAGCCTTGGCTCCTTCAGCAGCCTGTTTACACAGAAATTTGGGGTTAGTCCGTCAGTATATCGCGGGAAGTGTAAAAGGTGATTTTCAAGAAGTAAAAAACCGCTTCCGGAATTATGATGAGTCCTGTACATACTTTGAAATTGAATTGGAGGACAAGTGAATGGATCATAATCAGATAATAAATGAGTTATTTGATGCAGCGAAGGAAGGAAATGCTGCACGACTTCAGGAGCTCCTGATTCCCCGTCCTGAATATGTGAACATGGAAAACGCAGAAGGGCTGACACTGCTTGGTTATGCTGCGCATTTCGGGCATCCGGAGGCTGTGCGGGTAATTATTGCTGCCGGAGCGGATGTTGATGCTGTCTCTCATTCGAATATATCGTTCATTCCTTCGAATACAGCACTGCACGCGGCGATCGCCGGGGAGAGGAATATGGATGTCATCCGGTTGTTACTTACTCATCATGCTGGAACCCGGATTTTTGACAGCAACGGCCACACATGCCTGCACAGTGCCGCTTTCCATGATGACAATGTGGAGCTGATTCATCTGCTGATTGAGTATGGTGCAGATGTGAATGCTCAGTTTGATGAGGGCGAAACTGCAATTGGATTAGCCGAAAAGCAGGGGAATCACAAAGTGACGGAACTGCTGAAGCAATGTAGTGCACCGCAATAAACGAAAAAAGCCCTGACTGCATGTCGTATGCAGCAGGGCTTTTCATCTTCATTTTCAGCTTAACGGCGGCCGTCGGCAATTACCTGCGGCACGCTGTTTTTCAGCAGTATGCTGTGGTATAAGTATTCAAAAATAAATTCAAAGGCCTCCAGATGCTTCTTCGCTTCAAATGCGTTTTTACCCCAAGCGTAAATGCCGTGGCCACGCAGCAGGATTCCGGGAATGCTTGGATTCAGTACGTCGGGAACGCGCTCGGCAATGGATGGGATATGGGCAAAGTTGGGCAGCACCGGAATGGAGACAGGCGCATTTTCTTCCCAGATGTTAAATGCTTTGATCAGTTCGATCCCTTGTGCCGGAACAGCGCCTTGATCGCCGAACCATTCACTGATGACATTATTGAAAATGGTATGCACATGAAAAACTGCGCCGCAGCCGGTCAAGCGGTATATTTCGCAATGAATGAGGGTCTCCGCGCTTGGCTTCAGGTTCGTCGTTTCCACGGCTTTGCCGCTTTTATCCACGAACAGAAAATCTTCAGGTGTACTCAGCGATTTGTCCTTACCGCTGGCGGTGATGGCGAAATGAAATTCCTCAGAATCAAAATCGCCTACGCGCATGGATAGGTTTCCACTGGTACCCGGGAACCAATTCTTAGCCGCAAATTGCTGTTTAATGTGACGGAGCTCATCCAGCACCTGCTGCTTATGCTCCAGATTGATGCTTGCAAACGTCATTGGTTACAGCACTCCTTGTTGTTGTTTCTGTTTCATATCGCCCATGATATCAAAAAAGTTCTGGAAAGGTACATGCTTAACACCCAGCTCGGCACATTTATCGGTGAGGATGGAACGGGAATAGACCATGTCGGCAATCTTCGCTCCTTCAAAATCCGTTAGGCTGTCGCCGATCAGAATCCGCTCATATTGATCTTCAGGGAAACGGCGCATCACGGTAGTCTTACACATGCCGCAGCCATTGTCACATGGATTCTGGCAGGGATGCGGCCATAAAATTTCAATGTTTTCACCGTTAAAATCAGCACTGTTGCAGTAGATATGGCTTACAGGAATGTCAAAAGGAGCGAGCAGAGGATCGATAAAAAAGTCCATGCCGCCGCTTGTGACGTAAAATTCGATATTCTCCTGCTTCACATAATCAAGAAATTCCCGGAAGCCTTCCCGGATACCGGCACGGCTGAGAACGAAATCTACGATTTCATCCTTCCGGCTGGAAGGCAGCAGGGCAAACATGTTGCCAACGCCTTCACGCAGCGTGATTTCCTGATCCACAGTCCGTTTCATCATCGGTTCA
This sequence comes from Paenibacillus sp. J23TS9, assembly GCF_018403225.1. Classification (NCBI taxonomy): domain Bacteria; kingdom Bacillati; phylum Bacillota; class Bacilli; order Caryophanales; family Paenibacillaceae; genus Paenibacillus; species Paenibacillus sp. J23TS9. The sequence continues at coordinate 797,885 of NZ_BOSG01000001.1, forward strand.
TAGCCTTCCGGCTTGAAATGCTTCATGATCGCGACGATATTATCAGAAAGTGTGATGGTTCCGTCAAAATCGCAAAAGATGACGGGTTTTTTACCTGCTGTCATTATCGTTCTCCTCCCCAAGCCTCAAGAGCTGCCTTTAGTTCCGGATGTCCGGCTTCGGCGTAATCGGCCAGTCGGAGGGACTGCTGAGCTGCTTCAATGGCCTGCACGAAAGCTCGTCCGCCGGCTTCTGTACCCATAGGATGACCATGAATACCGCCACCTGCATTGATAACCACGTCTTGGCCGAAGTCACGCATGATCAACGGAACAAGGCCGGGATGAATGCCTGCGGAAGGAACCGGCATGCTGGTTTTAATAGGGAGCGAACTCGTGATCAGTTCATCGCGGATTGCCATATTCTCTTCACGCGGCATGGTTACGGAACCGTAAGGCGAAGGGAAAAGGACCAGATCTGCACCTGCAAGACGCATCAGCTGGCCAAGCAGTACCGACGCTGAAATACCGTAGTGCTGAGATGGGTAATAAGCACCTGCCAGTGCTGGATGCGCAGCAATCGGAACGGTAATCTCCGGATCAGAGCTCAGTTCATGCAGCACATCATAGCCGTAAGACAGCACGTTGAACAGAAGGCCATTGGCGCCGGCTTGGATCGCTTTTTTGGCTTGCGACTTCAGACTAGACGTATGCCCGGTCAGATTGGCTGCATAGAGCAGCTTTTTGCCGGTTTCACGGCTTGCAGCTTCTGCCGCCTTCAGGCAGACCTCGACTCGTTTTTCAATGGGGGTAAGCTCATTCTCGAACAGAATTTCATCGTCTTTGATCAGATCAACTCCGCCCAGGGCTTGTCTCGTAAACTGATCCCGGAGCTCATCCATGTTGAGGCCGATCACGGATTTGAAAATGCTCATGAGCAGCGGCCGGTCATGCACACCGAGAAGATCGCGGATGCCGGAAATGCCGAATTTCGGCCCTGGAAAAGCAGAGAGATAATCATCAGAGAATCCGAGGTGGTTCAACTTAATGCGGCCGTCCATAGAGATTTTACCAAAAACGGTAACTAGCAGTGCCGGTATATCCTTGCTGAAATTAACATCCGGATAGGCAATCGTCACATCCGCGTAGCGTTCGCCCGGCTGAGCACCTTCCGGTTCATGGACATCGACTTTCAGAACTTGTCCCAGATGCTTTTGCATCGATTCCCGCTTGGCCTGTGGGAGCTCAGTCCAGCTCCCTACAGTCATGCCGACAGCAATCGATTCAGCCTTTTTGCGGAAATCCGCTTTATCATCATATAAACGGTATGTCGCTGTGCAGTTATTCATGAAATTCCCTCCTTCAAAGCGGTTCCCATTTCCTTCGAGCGTTCCGCGCAGCGGGCCACGGCAGCAATCACCGTTTCAAAGAAATCGCCTTTATCCAATGTCTCGAGTGCTGCCTGCGTAGATCCGTTAGGGGATGTTACCTTGGCTCTAAGCGCTGCCGGTTCTTCGCCGGTCAGTTGGACCATACGGGCGGCACCCAATACCGTTTGCACGGTCAGTTCCCGGCACTGCTGGGGAGTCAAGCCACCACGGATACCGGCAGCCATCATGGCTTCCATCATATAGTAGATGTAAGCTGGGCCGCTGCCGGAAATGCCTGTGAGCACTTCAAGTTTGTCTTCTTCGACAATGGTGACGGTACCTACGGCTCCGAAAAGGGTCATAACCGTCTGACGCTGCCGGTCGTTGATTTCTTTCGAATAAGAAATACCTGTTGCACCAAGTCCAATGGAGCTTGAAGTATTCGGCATCGTACGCGCAACCGGCTGCTTTCGTCCCAAAAGGTCTTGAATGGTCCGGATGGTCAGGCCGGCAATGACTGAAACAAGGAGTGTATCTTCTGAGAGCAGAGGACCCAGGTTTCTGAGAACCTCCGCCGCATCTTTGGGTTTAATGGCGAGCACAATCACCGGAGAACTCTGCAAAATGTCATGCAGTTTGTCGGCATTGTTGCTGACCTGCACGCCGTATAGCTGCTGCAGCTCTTCCAAACGGCGGTTGTTGCTGCGGTTCAGCATCATAATATCGGATGGCTGCAGAACAGACTTGCCGATCAGCCCTTTCACTATAGCCTCGGCCATTGATCCGGCACCGTAAAAGGTGATCGGATCTGTAATCATCGCTTGTTGTTGACTCATTTTGTTCATCCTCCCAGCAGGTGTTTCGATTAGATGTTGCAGTGAAAGCTACCCGCGAATTTGTCCATTGCCATGGATAATGTATTTGGTTGACGTCAATGCGGGAAGTCCCATCGGACCGCGTGCATGAAGCTTTTGGGTACTGATTCCGATTTCCGCACCGAAGCCGAATTCAAATCCGTCCGTGAACCGGGTGGAAGCGTTGTGATAGACCGCAGCTGCGTCGACTTCCTGAAGGAAGCGCTCGGCGTTTGCTGTATTTTCGGTAACAATGCACTCCGAATGCTTGGTGCTGAAGCGGGAAATATGATCCATGGCCTCATCTAGAGTATCGACCAATTTTATATTTAAAATATAATCGTTATATTCTGTTGCAAAATCCTGCTCCTCAGCGGGAACAGCCCAAGGTATGAGCTTGACGGTTTCCGTGCAGCCGCGAATCTCTACGCCGGAGTTTTTCAGCTGATCTGCAAGATGGCCCAGATGGGCTGCAGCAAAGCGGGTATTTACGAGCAGCGTCTCCATGGAATTGCAGACCGAAGGCCGCTGAACTTTGGCATTGACCGCAATGGCCTCAGCCATGGCAGGCGCTGCCGTTTCGTCCACATAAGTATGACAGATGCCTGCACCTGTCTCAATAACGGGAACCGTGGCATTTTCCACGACGTTACGGATCAGCGATTGGCCGCCGCGGGGAATTATCACATCCAGCATGCCGTTCAGCTTCAGCATTTCATCTACGGACGAGCGGTCCGCACTTTCAATCAATTGAATTGCGTCCGCAGGCAGCGGCGACGCTGATAGGGCAGTGTGGAGTACTTCCACAATTTTACGATTGGACGATAACGCAGACGAACCCCCACGCAGAACGACTGCATTGCCTGCTTTCAAACAAAGTCCTGCTGCATCGACCGTAACGTTGGGCCGCGCTTCATATATAATACCGATGACACCGAGAGGGACACGGACTTTAGTGATTTGCAATCCGTTGGGGCGTTCAAAGCTGTCGAGTACATCTCCGACCGGGTCTGGCAGTGCGATAATCTGCTCCAGTCCTTCGGCAATGGCTTCAATTCGCTGCGGATTTAGGGCAAGGCGGTCCAGCAGGGAAGAAGATGTGCCCTGTGCACGGCCGCGCTCAAGGTCTTCCTGGTTGGCTGCGATAATGTCGTCTTTATGATTACGTAAGCTGTCAGCCATGAGCTGAAGTGCATCATTTTTTTGATTGGTACTGAGCCTGTTCAGTACAGCCGCGGCAGAACGGGCCTTCCCGGCTTTCATTTTTATTTCACTCATATATAAGCCTCCTTTTTTTCGTAGGGCCTTTGAATCTTTTATTTTAATGTAATCCATTCATCTCTGTGAATCACTTCAAGACGATGGACCAGCTCCAGTGTCTGAATGACTTCAGAGCTGCTCATGCCTTGAATCCGGCGCAGCTGCTCATCGTCATAGTTCACAATTCCACGTCCGAGAACTGTGCCTTCCAGACTAAGCACTTCAACAACATCGCCTGTCTGAAAATGTCCTTCAACCTCTTTGATGCCAACGGGCAAAAGACTGTGTCCTCCATTTACCAAGGCCTGCTCCGCACCCGGATCTACCTTCAGCGAGCCTAGCGGCGTAGACATAAATCCGAGCCACTGTTTTTTCATCGGCAATGAGTTAAGGTGGGTATCAAAATAGGTTCCTCTGCCTTGACCCGAAACGGCGTTTTGCAAATCACCGATTGAGTCCGCTTTGCCCACAAATACGGGAACCCCCCCGCGTGTGGCGATTTTGGCGGCATCGATCTTGGAACGCATACCACCTGTACCAACAGAAGATCCGGCTCCTCCGGCAATGGAGTAAATCTCTTCGGTGATCTCTTCAACATGCTCGAAACGCACAGCATTCGGATGTTTACGGGGGTCACCCGTGTATAGTCCGTCCATGTCGGTCAGAATGAGAAGCTGCTGCGCCTTTACCAGGTTGGCTACCAGTGCGGATAAGGTATCATTGTCACCAAACTTCAGCTCATCAATCGATACGGTGTCATTTTCATTTATGATCGGGATGGAGCCTTGCTTCAGCAGTTCTTCAATCGTCATGCCGGCATTATTCATCCGCTTGCGGTTTCCGAAATCCGTACGGGTGAGGAGGATTTGCGCGGTTGTAATGCCATGGGAGGCAAATACCTCCTGATAAGCCTGCATTAGCAGTGCCTGGCCAACGGCCGCCGCAGCTTGCTTTTCATGCAGAAGCTTAGGGCGGAAGCTATAACCAATCGCACGGAATCCCGCGGCGACTGCTCCGGAGGTAACCAGCAGAATTTCACAGCCAGCTTGTTTCAAAGCAGCAATTTCACTCGCGAAAAATGCTACAGCATCACGGCTGAGGCCACCTTCGACGGATGTGAGCGAGCTGCTTCCAATTTTGACGACGACGCGCGTCGACATATGTCATCACTTCCATTTCATAGGTATAGGAATTCGAACATTTTCATACTTAAAACAAAAAAAGCCTTCATCCTTTTGGTTAAAGGACGAAAGCTTAACTTCCGCGGTACCACCTTTATTGATGATGTGAATCATCCGGCTTAAGGCCTTGTAACAGAAGGCACTGTCCCACAGGTTAATGCGGGCCGTTCAGGGGTAGGATTCGGAGCGAATCGGGTAAATTCTTTCAGCCGGTGGAATTTACTCTCTATTTTCGCGATATATAGCTCGTACTGGTCCCGTCGTCACGTTTTATGAGGTATGGAAAACCCGTTATTTCACATAGAATACCACGGAATATCCGGGTTTGCAAAAAAGTTATTTAAAAAGTTTAAGCTCTCCGATCCGTCTTGCAGCCTCCTGAAGCCTTTCTTCGGAAGTCAGGAGCCCCACGCGGACATAGCCTTCGCCATGCTCACCAAAACCGATGCCCGGTGCAACAGCAACCTTGGCTTCTTGAAGCAGCAAATCAGCGAAGGATGTGGAGGTATATCCTTTGGGCACAGGCAGCCAGCTGAAAAAAGAGCCTCCAGGCTTCTCAGCCTGCCAGCCGATGTCGGCCAGACCTGTGAAAAAAGCATTTCTACGGGATTCGTAGCGCTTGACCAGCTCATACACGCAGTCTTGGGAAGCGGTTAGAGCCTCGCCTGCCGCAGCCTGAATACCGCCGAACAAGCTGACATAGATATGATCCTGGAGCAGGTTGATCATTGAGATGATCTCGCGGTTGCCGAGGGCAAAGCCCACGCGCCAGCCTGCCATGTTATAGGTTTTGGAGAGGGTGTAGAACTCAACCCCGACTTCCTTGGCATGCGGTGCCTGAAGGAAGCTCACCGGGCGCTGTCCGTCAAATCCGATGGCGCCGTAAGCGAAATCGCTGGCCACGACAATGCCATTTTCTGCAGCAAATTTGACGGTATCCTCATAAAAAGACAAAGGTGCCGTAGCGGAAGTCGGATTATTCGGATAGTTCAGGAACATCAGCTTCGCCCGTCGACGGTCAGCCTCGGAAATGCTTCCAAAGTCCGGCAGGAAGGCATTATCCTTACGTAATGGCATAAAGGACATTTCGGCTTTGGCGAGTGCTACACCAGACCAATAATCCGGGTAGCCCGGATCAGGAACCAGGCAAAGATCGCCGGGATTGAGCAAAATTTGCGGGAGCTGTACAAGTCCGGTTTTGCCGCCGAACAGAACGGCTACCTCGGTTTCAGGATCGAGTTCAACGCCGTAATCCTCCAGGTAACGCTTCGCAATGGCTTCCTTCAGGAAGCTGAAGCCTGTAAAAGGCGAATATTTATGATAGAGCGGATTGGCGGCTGCTTCCTGAACAGCTTTCACGATGTGGCCCGGTGTCGGTGTGTCAGGATTGCCTTGTCCCAAATTAATTACATCATGGCCTGCGTTGATTTCACGGTTCACTTTTTGTACAAGAGTGGCAAAAAATTGTGTAGGCAGCTGGTTCATCACTTCTGCGGGTTTAATATGAAAAGCCGATTGATATGAAGGGTTGTCTGTCGGTTTCATTATATTCATCACTCCGGTTCTTGCTTCAAAATAGAATAGATTTAATCTAACATGATTTATCCGGGGTGTATAGAGGGAATAGCCAGCTCTTGCCCGATCCTTTCGATACATTTATGATGGAATACAATATGATGGACCATGCAGGTCCATCTCCTGGTTTTATAAGGTGCAAGGAGGAAAAACATGGGACATATGGATGAGAACCAGCTGGCTGTCGCCTTGATTCAGGCGGATATTGAAATAGGCAGTCCGCAAGCGAATAAAGCACATCTTGAGGAATTATTGGAGAAGGCCATACAGGGTGAATCGAAGCCCGATCTTCTGGTACTGCCTGAAATGTGGAATACCGGATATGCATTGGAGCAAATTCAGGATATCGCTGATCCGGAAGGAAAGGAATCCCGGACATGGCTGTCGTCTTTCGCCAAAAAACATCATGTCATGATTGTGGGCGGATCGGTTGCTGTCAAAAAAGGGGATCAAATCTTTAATACGATGTATGCCTTTGATCGGAATGGCCAGCAGGTTGGAGAATATTCCAAGCTGCATTTATTCAGGCTGATGGATGAAGAGAAGCATTTAACGGCTGGTGAGGCTGTGGTTACCTTTGATTTGGATGGATTCAAGGTTGGGGCTTCCATCTGTTACGACATCCGTTTCCCTGAGCTTGCCCGAAGCCTGGCACTTGGCGGCACAAAGATGCTTATCGTACCTGCCGAATGGCCGCATCCGCGCCTTCATCACTGGCGTACGCTTTTGATGGCAAGAGCCATTGAAAATCAGATGTATGTGATTGCCTGCAACCGTGTGGGCAGCAGCCGGGGAACGGATTTCTTCGGTCATTCCCTGATCATTGATCCTTGGGGTGAAATTGTGGCTGAGGGCAGCGAATCGGAGGAAATTGTAACGGGTCTGATCTCACCGGAGCTGGTAGATGAGGTCCGGGGACGGATCCCCGTGTTTGCAGACCGTCGGCCGGAGTTTTATACGGATAAATAATAGACGGGAAAAGAGGCTCCTGAGGAATTGGGAGCCTTCTTCTATTTAGGGGAAGCTTATTTCACTAACTCCTGCATGGTTTCTTTAAAGGTATCGATAAAAGCCTCAGCGGCTTTGGACAGGTAGCGCCCACGGCGGTAAGCGATCACGAGTGTCCGGCTTGGAACGGGCTCGGCTAGCGGTAAGTACACAGGGACAAATTCACTTCTCGAAGAACGTGAGATAAACCGCGGTACCAAGGTAATTCCCATTCCCGTGGCTACCAGTGATTGGATGGTTTCCATATTATTGCTCTCGAATACCACTTTCGGTTCAAATCCCGCCTTTTGACACAAGTCTAATGTGATCTTTCGGAAGCCCTGTCCTTTTTTCAGAACGATAAATGATTCTCCGCTCAGTTCTTCGATACGGACGGGTATAGGTTTGCCGCCCTTGGCCCTCTCCGCAAGCGGATGGCCGGCTGGGACCGCGAGATCTATTTTTTCTTCCCCTATAATTTCATAGGTAAGGGAAGGCTCCTGCAGCGGTAGGGAGAGCAGGCTCAAATCGGTTTTACCTCCGGCCGTCAGCTTTTCCAGATTCATGGATGAATCCTCAAGTAATGCAATTTCAATCTCGGGATATTTTTGTTTAAAAGAAGGAAGGACATGGGGCAGCAGGTGGGCACCCGTAATCGGCATACTACCGACCATAACCTTCCCCCCTCTAAGCTGGGAGATATCCGACATTTCCTGGCGCAGCAGCTCTACGGCGTCCATGATCTTTTGAGCCTGATCCATAAATAGCGAGCCGGCATGGGTAAGCTCAACCGTGCTGGTATTCCGCTGAAAAAGAAGCACCCCCAGCTCCTTTTCAAGCTTGGAGAGCTGTTGGCTTAAGGATGGCTGGGCGATATGCAGCTTTTCGGCTGCCCGGGAAAAATTTCGCTCCGAAGCGATTTGCAAGGCGTATTGGAGTTGTCTCAATTCCATATTCATCGGTCCAATCGTTTTGAATTGTCGTATTACATGATTATGCTCATAGTTATTTCCTATTACTTTTATAGATATTATATCTTGGAACAATTAAGAGCGAAATGCTATATTTATGTCATTCATGAGATACCGTACTCCGGTGCTCTTCCAAGGTCGTAAAACCATGATGAGGTGAAAAAGATGAGTAAAAGAACAATGTTTGAGAAAATTTGGGATAACCACGTTATTCATCAGGAAGCAGGCAAGCCGAGTATCCTATACATCGATTTGCATCTCGTCCATGAAGTTACTTCCCCGCAGGCGTTTGAAGGACTTCGCCTCAGCGGACGCAAGGTTCGCCGCCCTGAGCTGACCTTTGCTACCATGGACCATAACGTACCAACCAAAGACCGTTTCAACATTAAAGACCCGATTTCCAAGCAGCAGATCGATACCCTCACTCAAAACTGCCGTGATTTCGGCGTAACACTGTTTGATCTCGATACGATTGATCAAGGCGTCGTGCATGTTATGGGACCGGAACTGGGTTTAACACATCCAGGCAAAACGATCGTTTGCGGTGACAGCCATACTTCTACGCATGGTGCTTTCGGCGCTCTGGCGTTCGGTATCGGAACCAGTGAAGTTGAGCATGTCCTCGCGACACAATGCTTGCAGCAGGCTAAAGCCAAAACAATGGAAGTCCGCTTTGTAGGTAAACGTAAAGCCGGCATCACTGCAAAAGATATGATCCTTGGCGTAATCGCCAAATACGGCACGGATTTTGCTACTGGCTATGTTATTGAATACACAGGTGAAGCGATTCGTGAGCTGACGATGGAAGAACGCATGACTGTATGCAATATGTCCATCGAAGGTGGAGCACGCGCTGGGATGATCGCACCGGATGAGACTACATTCGAGTATCTTCGTGGTCGCCAGCATGTGCCGGCAGGCAGTGATTATGACAGCCGTGTAGAAGAATGGAAGCAGCTTGTGACCGACGAAGGCGCTTCATACGATTTGGTTCTTGAGTTTGATATGGAGTCCTTGATCCCTCAAGTGACCTGGGGCACAAGCCCGGGCATGGGGACAGACATCACATCAAAAGTACCTGTACCTTCCGAATTGCCAACTGAAAATGAACGCAAGGCTGCTGAAAAAGCCCTCGAATATATGGGTCTGGTACCAGGCACACCTATGAATGAAATTCCAGTCGATTATGTATTTATCGGCTCTTGCACCAATGGACGGATTGAAGATCTGCGCGCGGCTGCAGAAGTAGCCAAAGGCTATAAGGTATCGGATCAGGTGACAGCCATTGTCGTTCCTGGATCCGGACGCGTGAAGCTTCAAGCCGAAGCTGAAGGTCTCGACAAAATCTTTGTTGAAGCTGGTTTTGAATGGCGCGATGCCGGCTGCAGTATGTGTCTGGCGATGAATCCGGATGTGCTTCAGCCTGGACAACGCTGCGCTTCAACCTCAAACCGTAACTTTGAAGGACGTCAAGGACGCGGTGGACGGACGCATCTGGTTTCTCCTGCCATGGCTGCTGCTGCAGCGATCAAAGGCCGGTTTACGGATGTCCGCGAATGGAATATTAAATCTGATGTGGTTAGCTAAGGAGGAGAACAGACATGGAAGCTTTTACTAAATTAACAGGCCTTGTTGCCCCGGTAGACCGGGTGAACGTGGATACGGATGCCATTATCCCTAAACAGTTTTTGAAACGGATCGAACGCACCGGCTTCGGACAGTTTCTGTTCTTCGAATGGAGATTTGATGAGCAAGGGAATGACATCGCCAATTTCTCCCTGAACCAACCGCGCTACAAGGGCTCTTCAATCCTGATTTCCCGTGCCAACTTTGGCTGCGGATCTTCCCGTGAGCATGCACCATGGGCAATCATGGACTATGGCTTTAAATGCGTCATTGCTCCATCATTTGCGGATATTTTCTATAATAACTGTTTTAAAAACGGTATTCTGCCGATCAAGCTCTCTGAAGAGCAGGTGGAGGATTTGTTCCAGCGCACTGCAGCTCATGAAGGATATCAGCTGAACGTAGATCTGGATAATAAGACAATTACCGATAGCGAAGGTCTTCATATCGATTTTGAGCTTGATGAGCACCGCCGCCAATTCCTTCTGCAGGGTCTGGATGACATCGGTTTGACTCTTCAACATGAAGATGAGATTTCCGCATACGAGCAAAAGCATGCTTCGCATCTGTTTGCTTAATCTTGCCTGCGCCTGATCTTTAAAATTGAAAGACTTCTATATTTCCTTCGCGGGATATAGAAGTCTTTTTTTGTTGAACACAGGAAAAATTGAAAAAGGTAAAAAAATGAAATGTTCCAGGAGGAAAATGGGTTCCCGGTGGCGAATATTGTCCTATATTCCGATGATAATGATTTTTTTATATATATTTGTTTTTCATGCCCAAGAATCGGCAAAAAATTTAGTTTGGCAGAGGTGGATAATGAAAAAAAACGGATTTTTATTGTTTTTGTTGCTGTTTATCGTCATGATGGTGTCTGTTCAGGATCGGGCAGCTGCCGCGGCAGGAAATGTTCAGATTATACTGGACGGGAACGAGCTGAAAGTTTCTAAAGATACCAAGGTTACGAATGTGAATGGCAGTACCATGGTTCCTTTCCGCGTGATCGGGGAAAACCTTGGATTCGATGTGAAGTGGGAGCAGAAATCGCAAAAGGTCCTGATCAGCAAGGACAGCAAGTCGATTGAGCTGATTGTGAATCAAAAGAATGCTACTGTGAATGGGAAAAAATTAAGCTTGGACAACCCTCCGCTCCTGCAAAACAACATTGTGGTCGTTCCTGTACGTTTTGTCAGTGAACAGATGGGTATTCATGTGAGCTGGGATGGGGCAAACCAAACGGTATATCTTACAACAGCGGCATCCGATCCTCCGAAATCCGAAAGCGGAACAGGCGCGGGCAATGGAGACGTACCCGTTCCCGATCCTTTGCCTGGTACAAGCCCAACGGGTGGGACGCCGACGACGGAGCCGGGTGAAGTGTCTGATCCCTCGACTACGGTGCCGCCTACATCAGGTAAAGCCCTGATCAGTGGTATCAGCTTCAGCGAGAACCGTTTGATGATTGCTTCCCAAGGGGGTTCGATTACCCCTAAAGTATTTAAAATGTCCGGTCCGGACCGAATCGTTGTAGATTTGCCTAATGCGGGCTTCTCATCCGATTTTCTGGGCGGGGCGAACGCTGCTGCAGGAAATCAGGGACAGCTGGATGTCAGCGGCTATCCGGATGTAACGAACATCCGTTATTCCCTTTTCAGCAGCAGTCCTTCAACCGTTAGAGTTGTCATCGACTTGAGTTACCCCAAAGAATACTCGGTATACAGCGATCCATCGGGTCCAGGACTTCTTATTGTTGACCTGAACAAGTCTGACAGCACGCCAGCTAATCCGGTTGGAGGAAACGGCAAAAAAGTCGTGGTTATTGATGCAGGCCATGGAGATCAAGACCCGGGAACGCTAGGCTATTCGAAGAAAAAGGAAAAAGACTTCAATCTGGCTGTAGCCCAAAAGGTAGGACAGCTTCTGGCCAATGAACCGAACATAGATTTTGTGCTTACACGCAGTGACGATACGTTCCTTAAGCTTGAAGAAAGAGCAAGGATTGCGAATGACCTGAATGCGGATGTTTTTGTTTCCATCCATGCCAATAGCGGGCCTATAGCAGCCAGCGGCAGTGAAACATACTATCAGCGCGATGCAAGCAAGGCGCTTGCGAACGTCATGCACAAGTACCTCGTCACGGCGACGGGATTGCCAGACCGCGGTGTCAAATACGGCAATTTTCACGTCATCCGCGAGACCAAGATGCCTGCCGTTCTGCTCGAAGTCGGTTACTTGAGCAATCCGAAGGATGAGGCTGCTTTATTCAGTGAGTCTGTGCAAAATAACGTTGCCCAAGGCATCGTAAACGGCATTAAAGAATACCTTGGAATTCAATAAGTCATTCGTCAGTTAAGGAGGCGGTAAAGTGAACAAAAAGCTCTTAAGCGCTGCGCTTCTGGCTATGGTTATGGTTGTAGGAGCAGGTTGCGGACAAAAGCCGACAGCAGCCCCTGCTTCGCAGGAAACAGCACAAAATCAAAATGAACAATCGGATGTCAACGCGGCGCAGCCCGATGATTCTAACGGTTCCGATGCTGCCCAGGGGGACGATGCAACAAATACGGATCAGGTGGATAAGCCGGATCAGAAGGCGGATGAACCCGCAGCTCAGAAGCAAACCATTGAGGTTTATTATACGGATCCGCAGGAAATGGAACTGAAGAAAAGCGAGAAGGAAATCCATTTCAAAACAGATTCTGATAAATATCAAGAGGCCTTCAAAGCACTGCAGAATAGCGGAAATAGCGAACTCATCCCTCTTTGGGGCAAGATTGAGCTGAAATCAATGGACGTGAAGGACGGAGCAATGACACTGGATATTCACATGCCGGATGAAGCACGACTGGGAGCCGGCGGTGAGCAGTTCGCTCTTGATGCATTATCCCAAACGATGTTCCAGTTTAAAGAAGTCCAAACGATAGAGCTTCTGGTTGACGGGCAGCAGGTCGAAAGCCTAATGGGTCATGTAGACCTGGATCATCCGATGAAGAGAAACTAATTTTATAAAATTAATTTAGTCAAGAGACCGCAAGCATATAGGGCTAATCCCGTGCTGGCGGTCTTTTTCTATTGAATTCCAATGAGTAAGTGTGCATAAACTACTAAGCTTGTCTACCTTAAGGCATAGATTAAGTTTTGCATAAAGAGGAATATATTCGCAACTTTTTGAAGCATAGAGCGTCTAATAGATGTCTGGTGATGTCGAATGAAAGCCATAGCCGAAACGTCGGAGCTAATGACAAAAATTTTAGAATGGTAGGGGTGAAGAATGAAGAAGTTTGGTTTTATGGCAGTGTTGTTATTTGTCTTCATTTTGGCGTTTCCTCACAATGGACAGGCTGCGGCAAGCAGTGCCAAAATTTTTCTGGATGACAAGCAACTGAGTCTGTCAGGAAATGCAAAAGTGGAAAATGTGAATGGTAATATCATGATTCCATTTCGTGTCGTCGGAGAGAATCTGGGGTTTGACGTCGCATGGGAACAAAAGACGCGCACGGTAACCATAAAAAAAGATTCTGAGGTCATCAAACTTGTAGTTAATCAAAAAACAGCCGATGTGAATGGAACAAAAGTATCCTTGAACATCGCACCCATTTTGCGTACAGATACCGTGATCGTACCTATACGCTTCGTCAGTGAACAAATGGGGCTTAAAGTGAACTGGGACAATAATAAGAAGATCGTATACTTATATACCCAAGAAATTGAAACTGGAAACGGGGACGCAGGAACAGGTGCCGGAAACGGCGGAGAAGCGACTCCGGGAACAGGATCAGGTAATGGCGGCAGCAATGCGGGCAGTACAGCGGCTCAGGTGAATGGTATCAGTTTCAGTGACAATCGCCTGATGATCGCAACGAATGGACAAGCCAAGGTCAATGCTTTCAAAATGAGCGGTCCTGATCGGATTGTTATCGATTTGGAAAGCGCGAAATTTTCGGATACCTTCAGCAGCAGCAATTCACCTCTCGATCAAAACTCGATGGGATCGTTGGATGTCAGCGGTTATCCTGACGTTTCGAAAGTCAGATATTCGCTCTATAACAATAATCCTTCAACGGTAAGGGTCGTTGTTGATCTGAACTATGCGAAAAATTACAAGCTGACCAATGAGAATGGTTTGTACATCGTCGATTTGAATACATCAGACTCCGGTACGCCGTCGAAGCCAATTGGCGGCAGCGGAAAGAAAATCGTCGTTATTGATGCAGGACATGGAGCTCATGACCCGGGAACAACCGGTATTACGGGCAAAAAGGAGAAGGATTTCAACCTGGCTATTGTTTTGAAGGTTGAAAAACTCCTGAAACAGGAACCAAATATTGATGTTGTGCTTACACGCAGCGATGATACGTTCCTTGAATTGAAGGATCGTGTCAAGATTGCCAATGATTTGAAAGCAGACGTGTTTGTATCGATTCATGCTAACAGTGCAGGTTCTTCGGCTGCTTCCGGCAGCGAAACCTACTATCAGCGAGACGCGAGCAAGGCGTTTGCCAATGTCATGCACAAATATCTGGTACAAGCTACGGGTCTTTCGGACCGTGGAGTCCGTTATGGCAACTTCCACGTCATCCGGGAAACAAAAATGCCGGCGGTTCTTCTTGAAGTCGGATACCTCAGCAACAAAAAGGATGAAGCTACACTGTTCACCGAAAGCGTTCAACAACGCGTTGCTCAAGGGGTCGTAAATGGAATTAAAGAATATTTGGGTGTTCAATAAGGAATGTCCCCTTAAGGAGGCGGCAGTGAATGAGTAGGAAATTGTGGTGTGCAGGCATTTTGGCTTTGGTGATGATTGCCTCGGCCGGCTGCGGCCAGAAGCCGACAACCGCGCCGGAAAGCGGACAGCAAGAGACAGTCTCCGGGGAGCAGCAAACTACAGGAAGCGGCAATGAGACTGTTCCTGAGGATAATGCGGGCAGCGATGATAAAGGTAGTGCGGCAGGTACCGAGCAAGATGATTCGTCTAAAGGGTCATCAACCGATTCATCTTCCCAAACAACGGAGTCAACCGCTAAAAAAGAAATGATAGATGTTTATTATACCGATCCTCAGGAATTGGATTTGAAAAAATCCCAAAAGGAAATCAGCTATAAGAATGAAACTGGGAAATATGAGGAAGCCTTCAAGGCTCTTCAATCCAGCGGCAAGTCCGAGCTGGTTCCGCTATGGGGAAAAATCGAGCTGAAAAAGCTTGATTTTAAAAATGGTGAAATCACCATGGACATTCATATGCCTGACGAGGCGAGACTGGGAGCCGGTGGCGAACAGTATGCTTTGGATGCACTGACCAAGACGATGTTCCAATTTGACGAGGTCAAAACCGTTGAACTTCTGGTAGATGGTGCGAAGGTGGAAAGTCTGATGGGTCATGTCGATCTGGAGCATCCTTTGACAAGACACTGAAAAAATTAGGGCAAAAGCAGGAGCTTAAGGCCTTCTTGTCGAATATCATATAGGCGTGATTTTTGTGGATATGAAATGAACTAAAGTTTGCGCTCCCGATTTTGCCAGGTGTCCTTAAAGGTCATCCGGCAAGGGGCGCAATCTCTTTAGTTCTTTCTGTTTATTTTCGGGATTATGCCATACGGCACAATCCTTATTAGAGAAAGGGGAAAAAGAATGGTTTCCAAACGCAGCAATTCTTCATCACATTCTAAAAAAGTAGTATCAGCCGTCATCGTAGGCATGATGGCACTGGGTACCGGCACTGCCGTGTTCGCAGACACAACAGCAACAACAACCTCAGCATCCGTGACGGCAAGCGGGCTCTTCAGCGATGTCAAAAGCGGGTATTGGGCCGAAAAACATATCTATAAGCTGGCATCCCAAGGAATACTGTTGGGTAATAACGGTTTGTTCCGTCCGAATGATTCTGTTACTCAGCAGGAAGCTGTTACGATGGCGATCCGCTTTGCAGGTTTAGAAGATAAAATCAGCAATAACTCTGCAGTGGCACTTCCTGCCAATCTGCAGGTGAACAACTACTTTAAGCCGTATGTGGCTTTGGCACTTCAGCAAAATCTCCTGGATAAAACCTCCGAGAGTGCTGCAGTGAATTCCAAGGAAACTTGGGGCGAACGAAAAGCGAGCCGGGAATGGATCACTGAAGTTCTGATTCGTGCGCTCGGCAAAGAAAGCGATGCGGCTTCGATGGCTTCCAAAGCAACGACGTTTGCAGACAACGGTAAAATATCCGCCTCCAAGAGAGGATTCGTTAACGCGGCTCTGGAGCTTGGACTGACTAATGGCGTAGACGGCAACCGGTTTGATCCTCAAGGTTTAGTGACCCGCGCCCAGCTCGCAACCTTCTTCAGCCGTGCCGAAGCACTTAATAATGTGAAATACAACAACTCCGCCGAGGGCATCGTGACCGGATTGGGTACCAACAAGCTCGATCTGTATGTGGATGGAAGCATCCGTACTTATGCACTGGATAGTTCGACGGTATATTACACCAGCGATTCTGATAACAAAATCAGCTTTGCTGATTTGAAGCCATACACGAAAGTGATGGTCATTGGCAGCACGAACAAAACTGCATATGTAGAAGTCACAGACTCTAAATTGCAGCTTGAGAGCGTTGAAGGAACTTTCCAGAAGCTTTCGCCTGGCAACATCATCTGGCTGGAGACCAACAACACGTTCAAGGAGTTCACTTATGACGCCGGAACATCCTTCCTGGATCAAAATGGATCTAAAATTGATCCGGCTGCATTGGTTGTAGGCAGTAAAATCCAGATTCAACAAGAAACATTTAGTTCTGCGAAAAAGCCGGTTATTATTCAGGTCAAATCGGGAATTATCAATAAAAGTGGCAACGGTACCCTTCAAAGCGTGGATACAGCCACCAAATCATTGGTTATTAAAAATTCTTCCGGTGCGATGGAAAGCTACACATGGGATGACAGCCTGATCGTAAAATATCAGAATCAGCTCCTCTCGCCATCCGAATTGAAAAATGGGGCAGTTATTAATTACACCGTTAAAAACAATCTTGTTGAATCGATTGAAGTTACCCAAGGTGTGGAAAGAACAATTCGCGGTTCTCTGTATGAAGTCGGGGCTAACAATGCCACCATTACATACAAACGTGATGGAGGACAGCTTGAAGTGAAGCTCCTCACGGATAAGCCTGAGCTTGTGATCAGCGGCATCGCTTCTCCAGTACTGGGCGACCTGATTGCTGACTCCGTGAACGGGGATCAGGTGGAAATCACGCTGAATCCGCAGGATCAGGTTACCAAAATTCAAGTGATGAACCGTCAAATGGAACAGAAGAAGGGCGCAACCATCGTTCAGTATGAACCTAAAAGCAAACTTCTGACACTTCTGGATGCGAACAAGAAGCCATACGTTGTTTCCATTGATGAAAAGACCAAATTGACTTATAATTCTCCAAATCCGACTTTGGCCGGAATCGAACCATACCTGATTAACGGCCGCAAGGTGAATATCACTTACCTGACAAACCGGGCGTTGTCGCTTGAAGTAATTTATCAATATGAAGGAAAAGTATCTTCGCTCGACCTGGCAGGCAAAAAGCTTACGCTGCTGACCGCTGACGGACAAAGCATGACGCTGCCGTTCACGAATCCGGTTGTTCAGGTATACGGCAAGAGCAGCACATCCCTCTCTGATGTCAAAGTGGGAAGTGAAATTGCAGCTGTACTGAGTGCGACACAGGATGCCATTCAATCGATCCAGGTAAAATCAAATGTTCAGTTTGAGATTGTGGATGTCGATTATAACAACTCCCGTATTACAGTGAAAAAGGATGGAATCATCAGCCAGTTCTATGTGGACAAATCAACTCTGACCGGTGACAACGGACAAGAGATTACGGTGCAAGAGCTTCGTTCGGGTCAATTGCTGAACGTTACTTTCAACGGGATTACACCAGCCGCTGTACAGGTTGTCAAGCTGACGACCGGTGAAGTGACTGCAGTGAACACTTCTTCCGCATCACCAAGCATTACAGTCAAGAATTATGGAGGAACAACAGAAACCTTTAAGCTGGACAATGCATCCAAAATTATAAATGATGCCGGAAGCGCGCTTAACCTCAGCAATGTTACAACAGGTAACCGTGTAGAAGTGCGCAAGGATGCTGACGGTAATTCGGTCGTGAAAGTGCTGAATATAACGAACCAAACCTTCTGGAAATATGACAGTTATGCGAAGGAAATATATGTGAAACGTCAAAATGTCAATGATACCAGCCATTATTCGCTGTCCCCGGCTGCTTACATTCATCAAGGAGATACGACTTTGACCGTGCAATCCCTGAAAGAAAATGATAATATTGTACTGTATTTAAACAATGGAACGATTGTCGAGATACAGAAACAATAGTATGCTATGGGAATGGTCATGAGATACACCGTCTTGATACGGGAAGTCTTACCCGTATCAAGACGTTTTTTTTGCAGGAGGTACGTAAGCGATGAAGGCAGCAACCGTACGTTATATACTTGATACCATCGGTGAATTGTTTCCCGATGCCCATTGTGAATTAAACCACAGCAATGCTTTTGAACTGACCATTGCCGTTTTGTTGTCCGCACAATGTACGGACGAAACGGTGAATAAGGTCACCAAAGATTTGTTCCAAAAGTACAAGTCTCCGGAAGATTATGTGGCAGTTCCTGTAGAGGAGCTTGAGCAGGATATCCGTAGAATCGGTCTTTTCCGGAATAAGGCGAAGCATATTCGTAATCTTTGTATGCTGCTCATGGAACAATACGGCGGTGAAGTGCCGCGGGAGCATGATGAGCTTGTGAAGCTTCCAGGGGTTGGCCGCAAGACGGCCAATGTGGTGGTGTCCAATGCTTTTGATGTACCGGCGATTGCCGTGGATACGCATGTGGAAAGGGTATCCAAACGGCTGGGTCTGGCAAATTGGAAAGATTCCGTGCTGGAAGTGGAAAAGAAGCTGATGAAGCAGGTGCCGCGTGAAGAGTGGACCTTAACGCATCACCGCTTGATCTTTTTCGGACGATACCACTGCAAAGCCCAGAATCCGAAATGCCAGGTATGCCCGCTGCTTGATGTATGCCGCGAAGGAAAAAAACGTATGAAGACGTCCCAAATCAGAAAAGATAAGTAACAATATAAATTGAACTAAAGAAAGGGATAGCATTTCTCCTAAATTCCAGATGGAATCGAGGAGAAGCAATGTTAGACTTTAGTTCATTTTATGAGCAGGATAGGAACTACAAAGATGGAGAAGGATGGGATAAACATGAAATGCATCTCAGTATATACTGACAATTTTGAAATATTTTCTGATATTATGGATCAAGTGATGGACGCTGAACTTGTAGAGAACGAAGAAAAAGAGTTCGAAGGAATCACTGTCAGCCACTCCGGCGATGTTCCCGAGCATTACCTGGACCGTATGTCCACTAAGCCTGAGGTTGTCGTCATGAGAGACAAGTCCCGTGGCACAACGATTTTGCAGCATGGTAAAGTATTTGAAATCCTTGTACCAGAGCTGGAAAACGCAAGCGTATAATTCAATAACCGGTGTAAACAAGCATAAAACCGAAGCTTATTCGGTTTTATTTTTTTTTGACATTATAGAATTTATCAGATTTGGGTGAAGGTTATTTATTCCTGCGAATAGAATATACCGAGGAACTAGGTCAATTCCATTGTAAAAACAACGAATTCAATATTGTTAAAGCACCAACGGGGGAGGACAGGCCATGAACAAAGAAGAACAAGTCCTAATGGGTTTCAGGGATTTATATAACAAGTTGGTTTGGCTTAATAAGGATAAGATGGAAGACAGTCTTAAGGGGTATCAATCTTCTGAGGTACATTGCATCGAATATATTGAAAAAAATGTGGATTCCAATGTGACAAAACTTGCGGAATATTTTTATATGACTCGAGGCGCCATGAGTAAAATGACGAAGAAGCTCATACAAAAAGGCCTTATTGAAAGCTATCAGAAGTCGGATAACAAGAAAGAAATTTATTTTCGGCTTACGGAGAAAGGGAAAGTAATTTATAAAATCCACGAGGATCTGCATGAAGAGTTCCATGAACGGGATAAAGCTGTATTTGAGCAGGTAACCGAGGAGCAATTTGACGGTATGCTCAGCTTTGTGGAAAAGTATAGCAGGCATTTGGATGCAGAAATAAAGAAGCTGGGTAAAGATTTGAAGTCGGAATAAATTTGAATCATAAAAATGAAACCACAGGCAGCCGGACTCTATTGAGAACAGGCTGCATTTTTATTGTTATTATTTTGTTGACAAGGAAACAAAAACGTAATACGATAAATTTGTTTCCTAGGAATCAAAATAATAACTTTTACGAGGAGAATTTAATGTTCAAATTTAGATCACACAATGTACAACACACTGAACAATCCGTAGATAAACACGCTTTAATATTCGGCCTTATCTCGGTGTTTCTTTGCGGAATAGGCTTCAGTATCATAGCACCTGTCGTCCCATTCTTAGTGCAGCCTTATATAAGCAATCCGGGAGAACAGGCTATCATTGTTACGCTGCTGACCTCTGTTTATGCCTTTTGCGTGTTTTTTGCAGCGCCCGTACTTGGAGCTCTAAGCGACAAATATGGCCGTCGTCCATTGCTCTTAGTATGCCTTTTAGGTTCTGCAATCGGGTACTTTGTTTTTGGCATAGGAGGAGCTTTATGGGTACTATTTGCCGGGCGCATAATAGAAGGGATAACAGGCGGCAGCATAGGTACGATCTTCGCCTATTTTGCAGATATCATTCCTCCGCAGCAGAGAACCAAATACTTTGGATGGGTGAGTGCGGTTGTAGGTGTAGGCACCGTCATTGGCCCAACGTTAGGTGGATTACTTGCCAAGTTTGGTTATTCTGTACCCATGTATTTTGGAGCAATCATCACTCTATTGAATGTTGTTTACGGATTCTTTTTTATGCCTGAGAGCCTTAAGAAGAAGAATAGACTAAAAGAGATTACTTTTATTAGATTGAATCCATTTACGCAGCTTGCAAACCTGCTTTCCATGAAAATTTTAAGAAGGCTGCTTATTTCAGCGTTTTTACTTTGGATACCTAACGGATCTTTGCAGGCCGTTTTTTCACAATTTACAATGGATACTTTCCGTTGGAAGCCTGCACTCATCGGACTTATGTTTTCAATTATGGGCGTTCAAGACATCATTTCTCAAGGTTTCATCATGCCAAAGCTTTTGAAAAAACTTAAGGATAAACAGATAGCCATTCTTGGAATGGTTTCGGAGATAATAGGCTACAGTCTTATTGCATCATCTGCTTTGTTCTCCTTCTATCCTCTTCTTATCGCCGGAATGTTTATATTTGGTTTTGGGGATTCGATCTTCGGGCCTTCATTCAATGGGATGCTCTCCAATTCTGTCGATTCCAGCGAACAAGGACGGATTCAAGGGGGCAGCCAATCGATTCAGGCTTTAGCTAGAATGATGGGGCCTATCATTGGAGGTCAAATCTATGTATTACTTGGTCATGCCGCACCTGCAATAATGGGTATGATCCTTATAGCAGCGGCAATCCCCGTTTTATACAAGAGATCGCATGTAAATATATAAATATTTACTTTACATTGAATGACAATGCACTAGAACAAAGTGTAAATATCATTTGATACTATTCTGCTTATCATAATCGTTAAACATGGCAATATTATGAGTTTATTTCAGCGGGACCTTTTTGTCCTTGAAGAATAAGGTTCCGGCTTAAAATGTTTCTCTTTCCTCCTCCATGATGTTAAAATGTAACTATTTGAGAAAACAGCATAATGTATGATAGAGCGACAAACTTCGGATCATTTATTGATTAGAGAGTAAGGGGAGAGAAGGCAGCATGTCGACATCAAGTCCAGTAATTCAATTAGATACCGGTTCACTGCAGCGTTTGCAGGAGAGACTGCACGGTTGGAAAGATGATAAATCCTCGAAGCTAATGGGTGATTTGCTGAACAAGGCTACTGCGGGAGAGATGACGATCGCATTTTGCGGGCATTTCTCAGCGGGGAAATCAAGTTTGATCAATTCCTTATGCGGCAAAAAAGTGCTTCCATCCAGTCCGGTACCCACGAGTGCGAATGTAGTTTCAATTCGTAACGGCGAGCCGCATGCTTTGATCTATCCTGCTCAAGCTACGGAGCTATCAAGTCAGGAAGTAAAACCCCAGGAAGTCTCACTGGATGAGCTCTATACATACTGCACGAATGGAGGCTCCTACTCCTCGGTAGAGGTATGGGATCATATTCCTCTCCTGGGCGGGCGCGGGGTACTGATGGATACACCTGGTGTGGACTCAACGGATGACAGTCATCAGAAGGCGACGCATTCTGCGCTTCATTTGGCAGATACGGTGCTGTATGTGATGGATTACAATCATGTACAGTCGGAAAATAATCTGGCCTTTGCCAAAAGCTTGTCCGACTGGGGCAAGCCGCTGTATCTGGTTGTCAACCAGATCGACAAGCATAGGGAGCGTGAGCTTTCCTTTGAAAGCTACCGAGCAGAAGTGGAAGCTGCTTTTAAGCGCTGGCAGGTTAACTATGAGAGTCTGCTGTTTACCACACTGAAGGAGCCGGATCATCCTTATAATCAGTGGAAACAGATTCAAGAGCTGATTGCAGAGCTGATTGAAAAAAGGGAACCGATTCTGAATTATAGCTTGGATTGTTCCTCTCGTCATATCATTGAGCAGCATGTGAAGCAGTATGCGGATTCGCTGGAGGATACCAAGCAGCAGCTTCTGGACGAAATGGGCGGGGAAGAGCAGGCTGCGAAATTGGAAGCGGAGATTACCGGTTACAGAAAAGAGCTTGAGCATTTAAAAGAGCTGCCGCAAACCGAGCGAGAGAGCATACGCAAGCAGGTAGATGTACTGCTGGACAATGCAAATATTACGCCTGCCGAGTTGAGGGATACGGCAAAGCTGTTTTTGGAGAGCCGCAAAAACGGCTTCAAGAAAGGGCTTCTGTTTGCAGGTGCCAAGACGGAGCAGGAAAAGCAGGAGCGACTCCGCAAGTTTGCTGAGGAACTACGGGAGCAGTCGGCTTCACAAGTGGTTTGGCATCTGCTGGAGCTCATGAAGCGGTGGGGCAAGAATTTGTGGACAGAAGAGCGTCAGAAGAGCCTTGAAGAGTCCATGCCCGAAATTAGTGAGGCTATGCTGGAAAGCTCCGTGAAGCCGGATGCGGTGCTGTCCGGCGAATATGTTTTGAACTACTGCCGCATGCTGTCGGCAGATATCAAAAGTGTATACCGCCGCGCGTTCATGAACGCGGCGGAGGATGTGCTGGCGGATGTAGCCTCATCCGCCAAAGAGCAGCAGCAGCGCGTCGTCGCAGCCCTGAACGGGCTGCTGGAGCAATCGGCCGCGATGTCCCGCTATGTGCAACTGGAGCGGGACATCGCGGAGCGCGCGGCAGCCGCCGGGCAGCTGCTGCCTGCGCGCGTGACGCTCACCCCCGGCTTCCTGCCGGAGGTGAGCGCCCCTGCCCCGGCGGCCATGCAGCCGCCAGGGCCTGAAGCGGGCGCGCGGATGTCCGCGCCCGCCGGAGCCCCGCGCAGCGGGGCTGAGCCGCTCGGCGGCGCGGCCTTTGGCCGCCGCCAGCGGCTGGACGCTGCAGCAGCGCGCCTGCAGGACGCGGCGGCGCTGCTCGGGCGCTATCCCGCGCTGGCTTCTGCCGCGCGCGGACTGCGCAGCCGGGCCGATGCCCTGGCCGGCGGCTCGTTCACCTTGGCGCTGTTCGGAGCGTTCAGCGCCGGCAAGTCCTCGTTCGCCAACGCTTTGCTCGGCGAACGCGTACTGCCTGTATCGCCGCATCCGACAACCGCGGCGATTAACCGCATCCTCGCTCCAAAGGATGGCTTTGAGCATGGCACGGCTCAGGTCATGATGAAATCTCCGGACACCTTTAAGGAGGATCTGGAGTATTCATTCTCTGTTCTGCAGCTGGGAACACCGACAGAAGATGGATGGCTTCAAGTGATCGAGCAATTGAAGCCAGAGGGGATTCATCCTGCCGGATTGCCGCATTATGGCTTCCTGAAAGCAGCCGCGGCAGGCTGGAAGGAGGCACAGCCACTGCTGGGCACCACTCAAACGGTGAACATGGATGGCTATAAGGCCTTTGTAGCTGATGAGACACGGTCCTGCTTTGTGGATCGCATTGATTTGTATTACAGCAGCCCGCTTACCGAGCAGGGAATCGTTCTGGTGGATACACCAGGGGCGGATTCGCTTCATGCCCGGCATACAGGAGTCACCTTCCAATATATGAAGCATGCAGACGCGATCGTCTTTGTGACTTATTATAATCACGCTTTTTCCAAGGGAGACCGTCAATTCCTGACCCAGCTCGGCAGAGTCAAGGACAGCTTCGCTCTTGATAAAATGTTCTTTATCGTCAATGCGGCAGACCTGGCTTCGTCGGAAGAAGAGCTGGACCAGGTTATCAAGCACGTGGAGACGAATCTGAAGGCAAGAGGTATCCGTCTTCCGCATATTTATCCGGTTTCCAGTATGAAAGCACTGGAAGGAAAGATGGACGGCGACGCAGATCTTTATGCGGAATCTGCATTTGAATCCTTCGAGAAGGCGCTTGGAGCCTTTGCTGGAGAAGAACTGCCCAAGTTATCTTTGGCAAGCGCCGTTCAAGAGATTTCATCCGTCCGACAGCGTGTGATTGAATGGGGACGGATGGCCCGGCAGGATGCTGGTTCACGGGAGCAGCGCAGACAGCAGCTGCTCGAGGTCAATCAGTTGGCCTTGTCCCGAATCGATTCTTTTGCCCGGCAGGATCTTTCGCGTGAAGTGGAACAGGAGATCCGCGAGCTGCTCTTCCATGTCAAACAGCGAATCGGCTTTAGTCTAGGCGAATTTTTTGCCGAAGCCTTCCATCCGTCGGTGCTCCGGGAGGACGCAGGTCAGCTGAAGCGAATATTCACGGACTGCGGAAGGGAACTTGAACGGACTATTGTGCATGAGCTGGAGCAGGAGCTGTGGGCAACAACGCTTCGACTGGAGAACAAGGGCAAAGCGGTCCTCCATGCAGCGGCCGATGGGGCTGCAGAAGACATACGTGGTTACGATGCAGTCATTATGCTTACGCCGCCGGCGGAAAAACAGTGGACTTCGCCCGAGTGGAATGATGCTGGCCTGACCAGCTTTGTGGATTGGACATCGTACTGGTCTTTGTTCAAGTCGCCGAAGCATTTCTTCGAGGACGGAGGCAGGGAGAAGCTCAGAAGTGCAGTAGAGCCTGTGATTAAGGAAGCCTTGAGCGGAGAGGCTGCAGTCAAGCAGGAGGTTCTTGTGTCTTTCTATAACACTCTCGTGACTGACGCTCAGGAGAAGCAGAAGGAGGAACTGCGGGAGCAGCTCCATGAAGCCATGGAGGCGGCGACCTCCTCGCTTTCTTCCGGAGAACAGCCTGAAGTTTGGGATCAGCTGGCTTCGCAGCTTCAGCAAATGGAACAATCATTGGCATAAGAAATAGCAGGTAAACGAAAGAGGGGGCGTCATGATGACGCTCCCTTTTCATTTGGAATTTATAAATACTAAATGATCATCTGATCTGGATGATTCTGTCATTCCGAGTGAGAGCGACCTCAGAGCCGTTGTTTCTGGAATGATGCATCGGATGAATTTCATTGATAATCGTCTTTTTTTAAGCCTGCGTTACTTGTTTTACGGCGCGGGTCACCTCTAAAACGAGTCCTTTGCATGCTTTCTGGAAGGAGTTTGACAGGAGGATTGACTTTTTTATCGGGTTAGGCAGAGATATGGAGGATTTTCTATGATTTGATAAGTAATTTATGATTATACAAAGGTATTGACCATTGATTGCCAATGCGGCGAAAATATGCCCGGTTATCCTCTTTGCCGCCTTTCGAAGACGGTGTTAAACTTCATAAATATTCAACATCACTTCCGAAAGAAGTGATAAAGTTTTGAGATGACTCGAAGGAGGAGAACCATGAATGTTCTCAGGCAAATGCAGAGCTTTTTTTGGGAGAAACGGAGTTTTCTATATCTATCTATACTCTGCCTCGCCATAGCTACTGCCTTGGGGCTTGTAACCCCAAACCTGCTGCGGAGTCTAATTGATGACGCCATCCAGCCGCAGCATTATGAAAAGGTTCCCGTATTGGCACTATCCGTCATTTTGGTGGTAGCTGCCAAAGCGCTTATGCAGTTTTTAAGCGGTCTTCTTGGCGG
Organism: Paenibacillus sp. J23TS9; assembly: GCF_018403225.1. Taxonomy (NCBI): domain Bacteria; kingdom Bacillati; phylum Bacillota; class Bacilli; order Caryophanales; family Paenibacillaceae; genus Paenibacillus; species Paenibacillus sp. J23TS9. The sequence continues at coordinate 823,916 of NZ_BOSG01000001.1, forward strand.
AAGAATGGGGAACTATCTGGCATACCGTTTACGGAACGGCTGCTATGAGAAACTGCAAGTCTTGTCTTTCCGGTATTATGACACGGCCAGAACCGGAGATTTAATGTCCCGTCTGACCGGGGATCTCGAAGCGATCCGCCAGTTTATAGCCTTCGGTATTCCACAAATACTAAATACGATTCTGATGGTGGTTTTTGGCGCCATTGTCATGCTGTCGATCAGCTGGCAGCTTACATTGCTAACGATGATCAGCATACCGTTTCTGGTTATCGTCGCACTGAAGTTTGAAAACCGTATCCATCCTGCCTTCCAGGAAATGCGGCTAGCGCTCAGCGCGTTAACCACTTCGGTTCAGGAAAACATTACGGGGGTAAGAACAGTCAAATCATTTGCACGTGAGCCTTATGAAGTCGATAAATTCTCACTACGCAATGAACGGTACAAGAGTAATCAGATTTTTGCTTCGACCTTATGGAGCCGTTACTTCCCACTGATGGAACTGCTTGCATCTGTATGCGTCGTCATTTTGCTTGGCGTCGGCGGAACTCTTGTTATCCATAAATCGTTATCACTGGGTGAGCTGGTTGCTTTCTTCAGCTTGATTTGGTACATTATCGGCCCCATGTGGAACATCGGTTATCTGATTAATAACTACACACAATCGGAGGCTTCAGGTGAGCGTGTCATGGAGCTGCTTAATCAGCCGATTGATGTTGAGGATAAAGCGGATGCAATCGAGCTGAACTCCGAGGAAGTGAAAGGCCATGTCACCTTTGATCATGTAACCTTTGCTTACGGGAACAAACTGGCTGCTATCCAGGATGTCAATTTGGATGCGCCTCCAGGAACGGTAATCGGCCTGCTCGGGGGAACCGGATCGGGTAAATCAACAATCATTCAGCTTATGATGCATGCTTACAATGTTAACGGTGGAAGCATTAAGCTGGATGGAGTCAATATTAATGATATTAAAGTTCAAAGCCTGCGGGGGCAAATCGCATCTGTGTTCCAGGAGACATTCTTATTCTCGTCCAGTATCCGGAACAATATTGCATACGGTCTCAAGGATGTTTCGATGGATGAAATTATCCGTGCCGCGAAGCTGGCGAAAGCCCATGAATTTATTATGGAAATGGCTGAAGGGTATGATACGGTCGTTGGTGAACGGGGTATGGGCTTGTCCGGGGGACAGAAGCAACGGATTGCCATTGCACGTGCACTGCTGAAAAACCCGAAAATTCTTATCTTGGATGATGCGACGAGTGCGGTTGATATGGAGACGGAACATGAGATCCAGTCCGGATTCCAAGAGGTCATGAGAGGGCGCACGACATTTATCATCGCCCACCGTATTTCTTCACTGCGTCACGCGGATGAGATTCTCGTAATGAACGAAGGTAAGGTCGTACAGCGGGGTAAACATGAGCAGTTGATCGCCGAGACTGGACCTTATCAGGATGTATACAATATACAATATGCAGACCACATTGCCCGGATGAATGGTAATGCAGGAGAGCAGGTGAGCTCATGAACACGGCCCTGAATACCGAAAAACGTCCTCAGAAAGATCCTGGCAAGCAGAAGGGTAAGATGCCAGGCAAGACGGGTGAACGTTTCGTCTATCAAGATGATGAAATTATCGAAAAGCCGTTTAACTGGGCTCAGCTGACAAGGCTGTTTGCCTATATGAAGCCTTACGCGAAACAGATGCTGCCGCTCGTCATTCTTATGATGATTCTTGGCACCGTGACCAAACTGACGGTACCTTTTCTGACAAGTATGGCCATCGACAAGGCGATCGCGCCGGAAGTAGGCCCAACTAGCATCAACATGTTATATACGATAACGGCAATTGTACTTGTTTTGTACATTATCCAATGGCTTGCGAGTACATACCGTATCAAATTCACGAATATTATTGGGCAGCGCGTCATATATGATTTGCGAAGTGATTTGTTTAAGCATATTCAGAAGCTGTCTTTTAACTTCTTTGACAAAAGACCTGCAGGCTCCGTGCTGGTACGCGTTACGAATGACGTCAACTCACTGCAGGAGCTGTTCACAAGCGGCGTCGTGAACCTCATGATTGACTGTGTGCAGCTTGTAGGTATCGTCGTTATTCTGCTCGCCATCAACTGGAAGCTGGGGCTGGCAGTCATTTTGACTGTACCGATCATGTTCATCATTTCTACCAAGCTGCGCGTCCGGATACGCCGTGCCTGGCAGGATGTGCGGATGAAGAACTCGCGGATTAACTCGCACTTGAATGAATCGATTCAGGGTATACGTGTCACTCAAGCTTACACGCAGGAGCAGGAAAACATTCGTTTCTTCGATAAAATGAACTTTGAAAGCAAAAAATCCTGGGACCGCGCTTCAATGCTTAATCAGGGGTTTGGACCCCTGATTGAAATCACAGGCGGATTCGGAACGCTCATCTTGTTCTGGTTTGGTGCGTATCTGATTCAGGAAGGTCAGTTGACCATAGGTTTGCTGGTCGCATTCTCAAGTTATGTAGGGAATTTTTGGGAGCCAATCAACCGCCTTGGCCAAATGTACAATCAGCTGCTGGTGGCGATGGCTTCCTCCGAACGGATCTTTGAATTTATCGATGAAAAGCCAAATATTGATGATAAACCCAATGCCGTACCGATGCCGAAAATCAAAGGTGATATCAAGCTGCAGGATGTCGTGTTTGAATATGAAAAAGGTCGTCAGGCACTCAAGGGCATCAATATGGATGTGAAAGCGGGACAGACGATTGCTCTCGTAGGGCATACCGGCTCAGGAAAAAGTACCATTATCAATCTGCTCAGCCGTTTCTATGATATCTCCAGCGGTAATATAACGATCGACGGCCATGATATTCGTGATGTGCAGCTGGAAACGCTGCGCAGCCAAATCGGGATCGTGCTGCAGGATACCTTCATTTTTTCCGGCACCATCCGGGATAATATCCGCTTCGGGCGTCTGGATGCGACGGATGAAGAAATTGAAGCTGTATCGAGAGCTGTTAACGCGCATGAGTTTATCGAAAAGCTTCCGGGAGGATACGACACGGAGGTTGAGGAACGCGGGAATATGCTATCTATGGGTCAGCGTCAGCTTCTGTCCTTCGCCCGTGCGCTTCTAGCCGATCCAAGGATTCTGATTCTGGATGAAGCAACGGCAAGTATTGATACGGAAACCGAGCTGAAAATTCAAGAGGCACTCAAGGTGCTCTTAAAAGGCCGGACTTCCTTTATTGTCGCTCACCGTCTCTCCACAATTCGACACGCGGACAAAATCATTGTGCTGGATCATGGAGAAATCAAGGAAGAAGGCAACCATGCGGAACTGATGCAGCATCGTGGAACCTATTATGGGCTGATTGAAGCCCAGTTCAGATTTGTTTAATGCATAAGGTTTGGAAGATTTCACAATAATATTCTGTAAAATCATTCAACTTTCCCTAAATATCGACAGCCGAAAGGCCTAAAAATGAGGAGAGTTTGTGAACTTTACAGGAAAATGTCGGAGCACTCTTGCATTCTTTCTCTTAAACCCTGAAAATAGTTAGTGTGGTATACAGATGTGGTATACAAGACTAGGGGGGAATTGGGAAGTGGTGTGGGGTGCTCCTTTTTCTGCACATGCCAAGAAGATGCTGCTGCTAGGCAGCGGAGAATTGGGAAAAGAAGTGGTGCTCGAAGCCCAGCGACTGGGCGTGGAGACCATAGCCGTGGACCGCTATGCTAATGCACCTGCCATGCAGGTTGCGCACCGGTCCCATGTGATTGATATGCTCGATGCCGATTCCCTGAAACGGATTATTCATCAGGAAAAACCGGATGTGATTGTACCGGAAATTGAGGCTATTGCTACACATGCTTTGCTTGAACTTGAAGCAGAAGGATTTCATGTCGTTCCGACGGCAAGAGCCGCGCGTCTGACGATGGATCGCGAAGGAATTCGCCGGTTGGCGGCCGAGAATCTGGGTCTTCCAACAGCAGGATACCGATTTGCCGATAGCTTGGAAGAGTTAAAGGAAGCTGTTTTCGCACTGGGAACGCCTTGTGTGATCAAGCCTATTATGAGTTCTTCCGGTAAAGGGCAAAGCGTATGCCATACAGAGGATGAAGCGGAAGCCTGCTGGAACACAGCGATTGAAGGCGGACGTGCCAAAAGCACCCGTGTCATCGTAGAAGCCTTTGTTTCATTTGAAAGTGAAATCACGCTGCTTACGGTACGATCTGTAAGCGGAACCATTTTTTGTAAGCCGATTGGTCATATTCAGAAAGATGGCGATTATGTTGAATCCTGGCAGCCTCATGTGATGAGCGAGGATCAACTGAAGGAAGCGGAGTCCATTGCGAAAGCCATTACGGATGAACTCGGGGGATATGGCATTTTCGGAGTAGAACTGTTTGTTACCAAAGAAGGAATCATATTCAGTGAAGTATCGCCCCGTCCGCATGACACTGGGATGGTGACTATGATCACCCAGGATTTATCCGAATTTGCCCTGCATGTCAGAGCAATTCTCGGTCTTCCGATCCCTTCCGTAGAACTGCTGACGCCGGGTGCTTCGGCAACGTTGAAAGCGGAGAACGCTAGTACGAATTTTGCTGTTGGTGGTGTGGAGGATGCGCTCAGCCTGCCCCGGACCCAGGTTCGTGTTTTTGGCAAACCTGAAGCAAGGAGTGGCCGGAGAATGGCTGTCGCCTTAAGCGCTGATACGGATCTTCAAAAAGCTCGGAATACGGCTAAACAAGCCGCCAGTCTTTTAAAAGTGGAGGAATATGATCATGAACAGTAACATTTTGGCTCCTGCTCTGCAGATTCGTAAATCCGACTGTGAGTGTGATCTTGAAGCGGTAACAGCCCTGATGCGGGAACTGAATTATCCGACCACGATTAATGTCATGCGTGAACGTATTCAGGCATCCGAGAACAATCCCAAGCTTTGCACCATGGTTGCTGAGCTCGATGGAAAAGTCGTAGGCATGATTGCTCTTAATCAGGTGAAGTCTTACGCGAAAAGCGAAACTGCAACTCAAGTTTCCGCACTGATCGTATCACAGAATCACCGCGGACAAGGTATTGGCAAAAGACTGATCCGCAACGCAGAAGAATGGAGTCAGAATCAGGGAAGCCAAATCCTGTTTCTTACTAGTGGTAACCGTGTTGAGCGGGCACCGGCCCATGCTTTCTATGAACATATCGGTTTTGAGAAAATTGGATACCAGTTCGTAAGAAAACTGAAGTAATCCTTGATGCTTGATGATAATATGCCCGTCCCTTTCTAAGGGGCGGGCTTTTTGTATATAAAACCGGGTCTGGAGGTGTGGATTTTTATTTACAATGTCCCAACGCTGATATAGAATACCTTAGTAAAAATGAGTAAGCGTTTACAAGATAATTATATAGAATGCCAAAGGGATGGATGAGAACGATGTATAAGCTGTTACTGGTGGAAGACGAGGAAGATGTAAGAGACGGGCTCGTAGAAGAGATTGATTGGGTAAGCTATGGATTCCAGGTTGTGGATACCGCCGAGAACGGAAGAGAAGCTGCAGAGCTCATAGACAAGCATATTCCCGATGTGGTTGTGACCGATATCCAGATGCCTTTTATGGATGGGCTGCAGTTGGCTGGCTGGATCCGGGAACATTATCCAACAACGAAGATTATTATTTTAACTGGATTCGACGAATTTGAATACGCGCAAAAAGCCATTAAACTGCAAATTGATGAATATGTGCTCAAGCCGTTCTCATCACAGGAGCTAATTGAGGTCGTACTTAAGGTAAAGCAGCAAATGGATGCCGAAATGTCTGAGAAAGAAAATGTCCAAGTGCTGATGGATCATTACCGCAAAAGCATTCCTGTGCTCAGGGAGCTTTTTTTGTCTCAGCTGGTATCACGCCGTATGTCATCCGAAGAGATACGCGAAAAGAGCAGCAGCTATGGAATGGAGCTCGATGGTCACAGTTTTATGGCTTCAGTCATCCGGATTGATTATGTCCATAATCATCTGGAATTGCAGAAGGATAGCGTGAAAGCTTTTTCACCCGGCTCATTAAAATATTCTGAGGATCGCTATCTCCAGCTGTACGCGGTTCTGAATATAGCAGAGGAAATATGCCAGCGGGTAGAGGGATTTAAAGTGTTTATCCATTTGGAGGATTGCGTATTGCTATCCGCTCTCCCGGAGCAGGAGCAAGGCTTGGCGGCTCAAAGGAACCTTGCCGTTCTCGAAGAAATACGCTTGAACGTGGCCAAGTATCTGAAGCTTACGCTTACTGCAGGTGCAGGTACGGTATGCGTGTGGCCAGGGGAGATTCATCTATCCTATCAAAAAGCGATGCAGGCGCTCGATTATCGTCTGATTCTGGGCAATGACCGTGTCATTTGGATCGGGGATGTTGAGTCGGAACATTATGAGTCGCTGAGTTTTGACGAAATGAAAGAACAGTCATTGATCCGCTGCATCAAGGTAGGCACCCAGGAAGAGCTGGATGAAATACTTGCGGATTTGTTCACTGGTTTGCATATGACACAGCTATCTGTACAGGAATGCCAGGTCTACTTGATGGAAATTCTCACTTGTGTCATGAAAATCGCGAAAGAATTCAGTGTGGAGATGGAGGAGTTGTTTGGAGCAGGTACGTATCCATTTGCGGAAATTTACAAATATAACAATCTTCAGGAAGTTAGACAGTGGATGGGCGCGATATGTCTGAAGCTGATGATCTCCATAGCACAGGGGCGGCAGACGGGGTATAACCAGCTGGTTGAAAACGCCAAGGAATACATCCGTCTTCATTACCAGGAAAGTGACATATCCATTAATAAGGTGTGCAAACATCTGCATATCAGCACCGGCTATTTTAGCAGCATTTTCAAGAAAGAAGTGAAAATGACCTTTGTCAATTATTTGATGCATATCCGTATGGAAGCGGCGAAGGAGTCCCTCCGGTCAACCGATCAGAAAACATTTGAAATCGCTGAAGCTGTCGGATTTTCCGATCCGAATTATTTTAGCTTTTGCTTTCGCAAGAAATTCGGCATCTCACCGAAAGAATACCGAAACGGCGCCGGAGGTGCGTAACCGATTTGAAAATCCAACATAAACGGAATGCAATGAAATTGCCGCGGATCCGGGTATCCTTCAAGCTGCGCAGCATTCAAACGATCATTACCGTGTCGTTCACGCTCATGACAATTTTGGTTGTCGTTGCGGTCAGCTTCATGCTGTATAACAAATTCACCAAGACAGCTGAGGAAAATGCCTATTTGAACATTCAGCAAATTATTGAACAGGTCAACTATCATTTGGAGCTGTATGTAAAAGGTATGCAGGATATCTATGAAGTTGTAGAGGAACAGATCAACGATACACAGGATATTTCAAGCCCGGTGTTGAGGGAACAGCTGACGACTTTGCTGCATACCCGTGAGGATCTGGTATCCGTGGGGCTATTCACACCTGGGGGCAAGCTCGTTTTGGACAACCCTGATCTGGAAATGCGCAAGAATACGATGCTGGAGGAACAGAGCTGGTTCGAATCCGCCCATGATCAGCCGCAAAAACTCTCTTTTTCGGCTCCGCACATCCAGAATTTATACAAAGGTCAATATAAATGGGTCGTGTCGCTCAGCAGAATGATTAAATACAAGGATCATGGCATCAGTAAAGAAGGCATATTGCTCGTGGATGTCAATTTCCGGACGATCGATGAGCTCAGCCGCAAGGTCAGCCTTGGTAAAAGGGGATATGCATATATTATCGATGACCTGGGCAATATCGTGTATCATCCGCAGCAGCAGCTGATCTATGCCGGACTGAAGTACGAGAATCTGGAGCCTGTTTTTGAATATGCTTTTGGCAGTTACATAGACAAATCGACGGGTGAGCCGAGATACATCACGATCAGAACGGTGGAACCGATCAAGTGGAAGATCGTCGGAGTAGCTTATCCGGATGAAATTGTGACGACCAAAAAGGACCTGAATCAGTTCGTATTCTGGTTTCTGCTGGTCGTATGCGCAGCCGTCGTCGTGCTGGCCATGTTCGTTTCCGCGAAAATTTCACAACCGCTCCGCAGACTGGAAAAATCGGTTCAGAGTGTCGGGCAGGGTGATTTTAATACGCCGATTCATGTCAGTGGCGCACATGAGGTTGTACAGCTTTCCAAGCGGTTTAACTTTATGCTGCACCGTATCCGCCAGCTGATGGATCAGATTATTCATGAGCAGGAAGCCAAGCGCAAGAGTGAGCTGGATGTTCTGCAATCCCAAATTAACCCGCACTTTCTCTACAATACTTTGAATTCGGTCATTCGCCTGGCGGAAAAAGGAAAAAAGGAAGAGATCGTTGCGACGATCACATCGCTCTCGAAATTTTTCCGGATCAGTCTGAGCAAAGGCAAGAACATCATTACCCTGGAAGAAGAGCTGGAGCATGTACGGCATTATTTGATTATTCAGAAAATACGTTTTAAGAATAAATTCAGCTATGCCATTGAATGCGAGGATTTGGCTCTGTCTTGCAGGACGCTGAAGCTTATTCTCCAACCCATTGTAGAAAATGCCATCTATCATGGCATCGAAAAAATGTCTGATGAAGGTCTTATCCGCATTTCCGCTTCCATTCAGGGGGACCGGCTGGTGATCAAGGTTTCCGATAATGGGCTTGGCATGACCCGACAAGTGATGGACCAGCTTCTGATCGGGGGTAACCGCAGCAGCGGTTCCGGCGTTGGAGTCAAAAACGTCAATGAACGGATCCGGCTGTATTACGGCAAAAACTATGGTCTTAGCTTTGAAAGCGAACTGGAGGAAGGCACCACTGTCACCATTACGCTGCCCGTAGAGAAGTACGATGACGAGCAGCAGGAAAGAGGGATGGCATGAGAAGGACTCGGGCTGTTCGAATGAGAGTTTATTTTATGCTCGCGTGGACGGTGTTGCTGGCATCCTGCGGCGGAGCTGCTCCGAACCTGCATGTGCTGGAGAAGCCGAAAAACGTGGACATGATCGTCAAAATGAATCACGGCGATTTTTGGAAAACGGTGAAAATGGGTGCTGAAGTCGCTGCCAAGGAATACAACGTCAACCTGACCTTCAAGGCGCCCCAGAACGAAAGCGATATAGATGAACAGATCCGACTGGTCGATGAATCGATCAAGAACAATGCTGATGCCATCATCTTATCCGCGAGTGACTACATGAGGCTGGCCCAAGTGACGGACCGGGCGGCTTACTACAAAATACCTGTGATCTCCATGGACTCGGAAGTGGCTTCAGCGCGGATCACAACGTTCGTGGGCACGAACAATTACGAAGCGGGGCAAAAGGCCGCCGAGAGGCTGATCAAGTTGACCGGACCTGAAAGCAGAATAGGCGTCATGAATTTCGTCAGAGGGGCCAAAAACGCGGACGAACGCGAGGAAGGCTTTATGGATTACGTTGCCCGTTTTCCCGGCGTGGAGGTCGTGGATATCGAATACTGCGAATCGGATGAGCAGATTGCCAGGCAGTTGACACGCAAAATGATGAAGGAGCATCCCGATATAAGCGGTATTGTGGCGTTAAACGAGGTGGCTTCCATAGGCACGGCGGAGGAAATTCAAGAACTGGGCTACGGTGGGAAGGTCAAAATCATTACGTTCGACAGCCCGGCAAAAGTGATGGAGCTGCTGCAGGAGGGGATCGTCCAGGGGACGGTCATCCAGAACCCTTTTAACAATGGATACCTGGCGGTCCAATACGCCGTTCAGGTGATGGAAGGCATCGAAGTCAAAGAGCGGGAGGATACGAAATCCAGGCTGATCGATCTTGATAACATGCTGCGGCCCGATAACCAGAAGCTGCTGTTTCCGTTCGTGAAATAATGATTTATGGGTATGATCAAGGCATGAGAATTTTCATAGAACATATGAGAATTTTGTATTCGAATCTGGCGTTCGATCCAGCATAATGAAAACGTATCCAAGGGGATGCGATAAAACAGTAGAAATTCAGGAGGTCACTATTACGATGAAAAAAATAACTTCCGTATTGCTGGCAGGTGCTTTGCTCGGAACTGTCATGGCAGGCTGCTCCAGTGGGAGCGACAAAAGCGCAAGCGGCGGCGACAGCAAAAGCACGGACAGCGGCAAGGAACCATCCGTTGGCGTAGCCATTTATAAGTTTGATGACACCTTCATGACTGGCGTGCGCAACTCCATCAAAACCAACGCAGAGGGAAAAGCGAAAGTAGACATCGTAGACAGCCAAAACTCCCAGCCGACACAAAACGATAAAGTGGACTTGTTTATTTCGAAGAAATCCAATGCACTGGTGATTAATCCGGTTGACCGTACGGCTGCAGGCGTGATTATCGACAAAGCACAAGCAGCAAAGATTCCGGTTGTCTTCCTGAACCGTGAACCGCTGCCTGAAGATATGAAAAAATGGGATAAAGTGTATTATGTAGGCGCAAAGGCTGAAGAATCCGGTACTATGTCAGGTGAGCTCATTGCCGATTACTGGAAAGCCCATCCGGAAGCAGACAAGAACAAAGACGGCGTGCTGCAGTACATCATGCTGAAAGGGGAGCCTGGACACCAGGATGCCGAGCTTCGTACCAAGTACTCCATCGAAGCGATTGAGAAAGCCGGCATTAAAGTGGAAAAATTAGAAGAAGATACCGCGATGTGGGACCGTGTAAAAGGTCAAGAGAAGATGGCTGCGTTCCTTGGTGCCCATGGCGACAAGATCGAAGCCGTATTGGCCAACAATGATGATATGGCACTCGGCGCGATTGAAGCCCTGAAAGCTGCCGGTTACTTTAAAGGAGACAAAATGATGCCGGTTGTCGGCGTGGATGCAACAGCTCCGGCTCTCGAAGCCCTGCAGGAAGGAACTCTTCTCGGAACCGTACTTAACGACGCCAACAACCAAGGTAAAGCTTCGGTATCGCTCGCCACCGTTCTGGCGAAAGGTGAAACACCATCCAAGGATAATATCGGATTCGATATCACAGATAATCAATATGTATGGATTCCTTATAAAAAAATCACCAAGGACAATATCAACGACGCCAAATAAATAGATCACGCGTCAACATTAATAACCATCCTTCCGGGAGAGGCGGCGTTAGCCGTCTCCCCTCATGGTGGGGATGAGGAGCAGGGAGCGGAAATCTATGGCTCAGAGTGAGTATATTTTGGAGATGAATGGGATTTCCAAGGAATTCCCCGGTGTCAAAGCGCTTGATGATGTTACGCTTAAAGTGAGACCCGGTACGGTCCATGCTTTAATGGGAGAGAATGGCGCCGGTAAATCAACATTGATGAAGTGTTTGTACGGTATCTATTCACCGGATGCGGGCGAGATACTGCTGGATGGCCAAAAGGCTCAAATCCAAAATTCCAAGGATGCGCTGAATTATGGCATATCCATGATCCATCAGGAGCTGCATCCCGTGCCGTTCCGCAATGTTATGGAAAATATCTGGCTGGGACGCTTTCCTACCATTGGTGTGGGCCCGATCCAGTTCATTGATCATAAGAAAATGCATCAGGATACGGAGGCGCTTTTCAAGCAGCTGGATATTGACTTGGAACCGGAAACCATCGTGGGTAAACTATCCGTTTCCAAGGTTCAGTCCATTGAAATCGCCAAAGCGGTATCCTTCCAATCGAAGATCATTATTATGGATGAACCTACTTCTTCTCTGACGAGTGTTGAGGTGGAGCATTTGTTCCGGATTATCCGGGATCTGAAGCAGCGCGGCGTGTCCATTATTTATATCTCGCATAAAATGGAAGAAATTTTACAGATTTGTGATGAGGTAACGATTATGCGCGACGGACAGAAGATCGGATCCTGGCCTGCAAGCGAGCTGACCACGGACCTGATTATTTCGAAAATGGTGGGGCGTGACCTGACGCAGCGCTTTCCGGACCGAGAAAATGTTCCCGGTGATGTCCTGCTTGAAGTCAACGGAATTACTTCGCTCCTTCCTAAATCCTTTAAGGATATTTCATTTGAACTCCGAAAAGGGGAGATATTGGGTATTGGTGGTCTTGTCGGCGCTCAGCGTACGGAGCTCATAGAAGCGCTGTTTGGTCTGCGGGGGATATCAACCGGCCATATCAAGATACACGGGAAAGAGGTTAAAATTAAGACGCCGGAAGATGCCATTAAGCAGGGCATGGCGCTTTTAACCGAGGAACGTCGAGTTACGGGGATTATCCCGGTGCTGCCCGTACATGAGAATGCATCGATTGCAAATCTCAGCCGGTACCGTAAATTATTGTTTTTTCTGGATGGAAGAAAGAAGAGAAAAGAAGCGGATGTAATGATCGAAAAGCTTCGCACCAAGACGCCTACAACGAACACCCTGATTATGAACCTTTCTGGGGGCAACCAGCAAAAGGTGCTGTTGGCGAGATGGCTGCTGACGGAGCCGGAAATTCTGCTGCTCGACGAACCGACGCGCGGTATTGACGTTGGTGCCAAATTCGAAATTTACACTATTATTAAAGACCTTGCCAAGCAGGGAAAAAGCATTATCATGATCTCTTCTGAGATGCCTGAGCTGATCGGAATGTCTGACAGAATTATGGTCATGTCCGAAGGACGCCTTACCGGGATTCTGGATGGCGATGCCGCCTCGGAAGAAGAAATTATGCGGCTGGCAGCACAGCATTAAGGACATCAAAGGAGGAGAACCCATGCTGAATACGAAAAAACTCGGCGGCAGCAAAAGCATGCAGAGCTTTACATCGCAATATGCGATTTATATCGTTCTGGTGCTGCTCGTAATCGGAATCACCATTTATAACCCATCATTTTTATCCATAGACTCTTTGCGCAATATTCTAATTCAGTCTTCCACAAGGGCAATTATCGCATTAGGCGTTGCTTTTATCCTGATTACAGCCGGAACGGACTTATCCGCCGGCCGGATTGTAGGCCTTACGGCCGTCGTTTCCGCATCCATGCTGCAGACGGCTACTTATGCCAACCGTTTTTTTCCGGATTTGCCGCAGCTTCAGGTCATTGTGCCAATTTTACTTGCTATTTTGGTTGGTTTGATTTGCGGTTTGCTTAACGGGCTGGTTGTGGCGAAGCTGAATGTACCACCATTCATTGCAACGCTTGGCACCATGGTTGTGGTATACGGCATTAACTCGATGTACTTTGATATGGATCCTAACAACTCGCAGCCGATCGGCGGACTGCGTAAGGATTTCACGAAGATCGGCTCGGGCTCTATCGGTACAGGACAATATTCCATACCTTACATTGTTTTAATTGCCATCTTTGTCGCATTCATTGTATGGGTCATATTCAACAAAACAAAGCTTGGCAAGAACATGTACGCGATTGGCGGAAATGTGCAGGCAGCCAAGGTATCCGGCATTAATGTAGCCAAGTATCTGATTTATATTTATATGATTGCCGGTGCTTTGTATGGTCTTGCGGGTGTGCTGGAAGCTTCCAGAACCGGCGGTGCGACGAATAACTACGGTAACATGTACGAGCTGGACGCTATCGCAGCTTGTGTTGTAGGCGGCGTGTCTACGACAGGAGGCATCGGAACGGTGCCGGGAGTCATGGTCGGCGTACTGATCTTTACGATCATCAATTATGGACTTACGTTTATCGGCATTAGTCCGTACTGGCAATTGATCGTCAAAGGCTTGATCATTGTGGCGGCAGTCGCGTTTGATATGAGAAAATACGCCGCTAAAAAATAATTCATTAGATTTATGATCCGGATTCGCCGCAGCCTGCTGGTTGCGGCTTATTCGTGTTTCATGAATGGAAATTCATTTCCATTATTTGAGGTCTCCACACAAGAAACAATCATGTTACAATGTTTGAGTAAGAGATGACAACTTTGTAACCGGAGCAACACCCATTCTGGTTGAACACAACAAGAAGGAGATGTATCCATGAAGAACAACAAAATGATGAAAACAATGATCAGCACAGCTTGTGCTGCAGTATTAGCAGTAGGTCTTATGGGAGCAGGTCCTGCCTCGGCGGCATCTGCACAGCAAAACAACGTACCAACAGAAAATAACTTGAAAAACCTGCAAAGTTACCTGCAACAATGGCTGCAAGACAATGGCGGTGCTTATATATTAAAATACCAATTCCAGTTTCCAGATGCGGGTCAGGTGACCAAGCCAGAAACATCGAAGCCAGAAGCATCGAAGCCAGAAACTTCCAAGCCGGAAACATCGAAACCGGAGACTTCGAAGCCAGAAACGTCCAAACCAGAAACATCGAAGCCGGCTGAAACGACTAAACCGGATCAATCCACTTCGAAACCTGCGACGGGAACGGGTACAACTTCGAACCAATCCAGCTATGCTGCTGAAGTGATCAAGCTGGTTAACCAGGAACGTGCCAAAGCAGGTCTGAAGGCATTGACTGAAAATACAAAGCTTTCGGGCATGGCAATGGACAAGGCCAAAGATATGAACAACAACAACTATTTTGACCATAACTCTCCAACTTACGGTTCTCCGTTTGACATGATGAAGAAATACGGTATTTCTTACAGCTATGCAGGAGAAAATATCGCTAAAGGCCAAAAAACACCATCTGATGTCATGACTGCTTGGATGAACAGCGAAGGTCACCGTGCCAACATCCTGAACAGCAACTACACCACCATCGGAGTAGCTTACTACAACGGATACTGGGTACAAGAGTTTATCGCGAACTAATATCGATTATACAAAGGAAGTCTGTTCCTCATGGGAACAGGCTCCTTTTTTTATACAAATAGACTGCATCATCTTATAAAAGTATGGGTAACAGGGAGAACATAGGGATGTTAAAGTGGCATGCTGTCGTATTTGCAAATTTTACATAGAAGTTTTATGTTTATGTACATATGTATCTGGCGGATAGATTAAAGAATTGCCATCATGGATGGATATGGAGGGATCTGTTTGAATTCAACGAAGTGGATTTGGCGCATAGTGAGTACCTTATCCATCTTGGCCACACTGCTGCTTTTGGCCGGTTTTGTCTATGCGATCAAGGATATCCAGAATCCGCAAGCCGGAAATGAGCTGGCAGCTCCGTCGGCCGAGCCTCAAGGGAACACGGAAGAAAAAAATCCTGATACGAAAAAGGAAATCAAAATCGCGGCGATTGGCGATTCACTGGCCAAAGGAACAGGTGACAATTCGGGCATGGGGTTTGCACGGCGTACAGTCAAGGAGCTGTCGACGGATACTGGCAAGAAGGTGACACTTCTGAACAATCTTGGCATTAACGGACTTACAACGACAGGACTCCTGCCGAAGCTGGAAGAACGCGGGACGCAGTATGTACTAGGACAGGCGGATATAATTCTTGTATCCATCGGCGGGAATGATCTGTTCCAGGGCGCCGATCTTGCATCTAAAGGCATTTCCGGAACTTCTTCAACAGCCACGGGTCAAGAGATGGATCCTAAGGATCTTTTGAAGGGCTTGCCAAAGGCTTCCACGCAGCTTAAGGCAATTCTGGAACGCATTCGTGCCATCAATCCGGACGCATGGATTGTGTACGTTGGATTATATAATCCGTTTGGAGACATCGAGGATCTGAAGATTCCTGGCAACCAGGCAGTAGCCAGCTGGAATCAGGCCGCACTCGTGTCCATAAATAAATACAGTAGCATGACCCTTGTCCCTACATTTGATCTTTTTCAGCATAATTTGAACAAGTATTTATCGTCGGATCATTTTCATCCGAATGGTGACGGTTATCAGCAAATTGCCGAGCGAATCGTTCAGGGTATCCGTTAAATACCAACACGAGGAAAGGAGTGAAAAAGAATGGCTGTGACGGACAACCTGAGCCGCAAAGAAAAGATTGTTTTATCGGTTGAAAATGTCAGAAAAAAGATCGGAAGAAAATGGATCATCGATGACGTCACGTTTGATGTCCGGGAAGGTGAAATCTTCGGATTTCTGGGCCCGAACGGAGCAGGCAAGACAACGACGATCCGCATGCTGGTGGATTTGATCAAGCCAAGCAGCGGCATGATTAAGGTTTGCGGCTATGATGTGAACAGGCAGCAGGAAAAAGCCCTGCAATATGTCGGTTCAATTGTGGAAAATCCGGAGGTCTACACGTACCTCACAGGATGGGAAAATCTTGAACATTTTGCCCGCATGCAGCCTGGAATCGACCAAAAGAGGATTCAGGAGGTCGTTGATATTGTCCGCCTCGATCAGCGGATTCATGACAAGGTGAGAACCTATTCCCTCGGCATGCGCCAGCGTTTGGGCATCGCGCAGGCTCTCTTAGGCAGACCCAAGCTGCTTATTCTTGATGAACCGACAAACGGTCTCGACCCGAAAGGGATCAAAGAGCTGCGTCAGTTTATAAGGGAGCTAGCGGAAGGCGGATTGGCAGTGTTTGTCTCCAGTCATTTGCTCAGTGAAATCCAGCTTCTATGCGATAGAGTAGCCATTATTAGCCGCGGACGGGTTTTGGCTGTAGGTGAAGTAGAGGAACTTGTTGCAGCGAACGCGAAATATGTGATCTGGGACCTTGAGCCGCCCGAAGCAGGGAAGCTTGAACTTGCAAGCCGGCAGGGGATTGATGTCATTGAGCAAGCGGATGCGGTATTGGATGACACGATCGTTGCCGGAATGAGCCCAGGCGCTATTGTTACCCGCATGGAGGAAGAAGGGATTGCTGAAACGGTGACTCATCTGGTGCATTCGGGAATTTTAGTTCAAGGCGTGCACAAGATTAATCCGACTTTGGAACAGCTATTCCTGAAAATGACGGAGGGTGAGAGCATTGACTAGCGTGTTGCCTCTGATCAAGAATGAAACCATTAAAATCATCAAAAAGAAACGGTTTTATGTTATTCTGTTAATTCTGCTGGTGTTGGTTCCGATCTTCACTTATGCTCAAATGCGGTCTGCCGAACGGACGCGTGAAAAATTCAACGGAGACTGGCGGCTTGAAATTCAGCAGCAGATTACCGATAATGAAAATTCCCTCGGAAGCGACAGGGTACCGGATGAATGGAAAAAGTTCAGGAAGATTTTCGTTCAGCAGCTCCAATATTATCTGGATCATGATGTCAATCCGAACGAACCCAACGGCGTTACATTTACGCGGGAGTTTATGTCAAATTCAATAACTTTGTTTATACCCCTGCTGATTATGGCGATTGCATCCGATATAGTATCCGGGGAACGAACCACCGGCACGATCAAAATGCTCCTGACCCGTCCGGTGAAAAGATGGAAGGTACTGCTGAGCAAGCTGGTGACGCTGTTTATGTTTACCTCGCTGATTGTCGTGGCTGCATTTGTGATTACGTACGTGGTGTCCGGAGCTGTTTTCGGCTATAAGGGATTTAATCTCCCGGTATTTACCGGCTTTCAAATTACCGGCTCTGATGTGGATTTGGCAGCTGTGCATGGCGTTCCGCAGTGGAAATACCTGCTCATGCAAGGGGGATTAATCTGGTTCGTGAGTCTGACCGTGGCCTCGCTGGCGTTCATGGTATCCGTCTTGGTACGGAGCACGGCTGCAAGCATCGTGGTTATGATGGCTGCGCTCATCGCGGGATCCATTTTGACCAATATGGCTTCAGCCTGGACCAGCGCTAAATATTTGTTTATGGTTAACTTGGAGCTCACGGACTATCTGTCCGGAACACCGGCTCCGATTGAGGGGATGAATTTAGCATTTTCTTTGGCGGTTTTGTCCATATGGGCTATTGCCGCAATGATAATCTCATTCCTTGTCTTTACGAAAAGGGATATCTTGAATTAAAATGGACAAGGATAACAAAACATCTGTTTGCATTTTGGGGTGAAAATCCTACATAAAGAAGCACAAAGGGGGAGCATGAATGGTCGACCAGATCGATATGTTTGCAGAGTCATCACAGGGCGGCAGCAATAATGGCCACACCGGATACGATGCTGACGACATTCAAGTGCTCGAAGGCCTGGTTGCGGTACGCAAACGGCCAGGTATGTATATTGGCAGCACAAGTTCATCAGGGCTTCATCATCTGTTATGGGAGATTGTGGATAATGCCGTCGATGAGCATTTGGCCAAATACTGCACGAGAATTGATATTACTTTACACAAAGACGGATCAATTACCGTCGTTGATAATGGACGAGGCATTCCGACAGGAATGCATAAGACAGGAATACCGACACCACAGGTGGTTTTCACGATTCTGCACGCAGGAGGCAAGTTTGGCGGCGGCGGATATAAGAAATCAGGCGGTCTGCATGGTGTGGGTGCATCCGTAACGAACGCGTTATCAGAATGGCTGGAAGTCGAAATTTACCGCGATGGTAAAGTTCACCGACAGCGTTTTGAATACTGGCAGGACAAAAAAGGGAAAGAGCATGTCGGCGAGCCTGTTACCGGACTTGAGGTACTGGGCAATACCAACAAAACAGGCACTAAAGTTACCTTTAAGCCTGATATCCGTGTATTCCATGCAGGAATCCAGTTTAACTATGACACGCTGTCGGAACGCCTGCAGGAGATTGCTTTTCTGAACTCTGGTCTTCGTATTGTACTTAAGGATGAGCGCTCAGGTAATTCCGACGAGTTTTACTATGAAGGCGGAGCAAGCCAATTCGTTGAGTTTTTGAACGAAGGCAAAGACGTCCTGCATGAAGTCATTCACTTTTACGGTGAAAAGGAAGACGTCGAGGTAGAGGTCGCTCTGCAGTACAATGCTGGATATACCGAAACGTTGGCTTCATTTGTTAACTCAATCCCTACAAGGGGCGGGGGTACGCATGAGACTGGTTTTAAGACGGCATATACACGCATCATGAATGATTATGCCCGCAAGAACAGCATGCTCAAAGAAAAGGATAAGAACCTAGAGGGCAATGATCTCCGCGAAGGTATGATGGCGGTTATCAGCGTTAAAATGTCCGAGGTCGAATTCGTCGGCCAGACGAAGGATCAACTGGGCAGTGCTTCGGCCCGCAGTACGGTGGATGCGATTGTATCCGAGAAAATGCAGATCTTCCTGGAGGAAAATCCGCAGATTGCCCAGACGCTGATCAAAAAGGCGATCCAGGCATCGAAGGCGCGGGAAGCGGCGCGTAAGGCTCGGGATGATATGCGCACCGGCAAAAAGCGCAGTGAGAGCGCAAGTCTTGGCGGTAAGCTTAGCCCTGCACAGTCCAAGGATTTTACCCGCACCGAGCTGTTTGTTGTTGAAGGGAATTCTGCCGGCGGTTCGGCCAAGCAGGGCCGTGACTCCAAAATTCAAGCGATCCTTCCGCTAAGGGGGAAGCCGCTTAATCCGGAGAAAGCCAAGCTCGCCGAGATTATGAAAAATGAAGAATACCGTACGATCATTCATGCGATTGGCGCAGGGATCGGAACTGAATTTGAAGTGGAAGACAGCAATTACTCCAAAATCATAATTATGACGGATGCCGATACAGACGGCGCACATATTCAAGTGCTGCTGCTTACATTCTTTTACCGCTATATGAAGCCGCTGATTGATAAAGGCCGGGTCTATATCGCTCAGCCGCCGTTATATAAAATCACACGCAAATCGGGCAAGCTGGAGACGGTCAGATACGCTTATACCGATGAGCAGCTGCAAAATTATCTCAAGGAATTCGGAAAAAATTATGAGCTTCAACGTTACAAAGGTCTTGGCGAGATGAATCCCGAACAGCTGTGGGAAACAACGATGAATCCGGAAACACGTACGCTGCTTCAGGTGCAAATCGAGGATGCAGCCAAGGCTGAACGCCGTGTGTCCACGTTGATGGGCGACAAAATCGACCCGCGTAAACGCTGGATTGTGGAAAATGTCGACTTTAGAGAGTTCGAGGAATAGAAGGTGAATTGATGAGCTTATCAGAACAGTTTCTGCCGGCTTTTTTGGAAGAGGTCGTGGGTGACCGATTCGGCCGGTATTCCAAATATATTATTCAAGACCGCGCCATCCCTGATGTGCGTGACGGTCTGAAGCCTGTTCAAAGACGGATATTGTATGCCATGTACGAGTCAGGCAATACGCATGAGAAGGGTTACCGGAAATCTGCGAAAACGGTCGGGGATGTAATGGGTAACTACCACCCTCACGGCGACACCTCGATTTATGACGGAATGGTCCGGATGGCACAACCATGGAAAATGGGGCATGTGCTGGTAGACGGCCACGGCAACTGGGGCTCGATTGATGATGATCCTCCGGCAGCCATGCGTTATACGGAAGCCCGACTCTCACCAATCGCATTGGAACTGCTGAGAGACATTGATAAGCGGACAGTCCAGTTCAAGGATAATTTTGACAACACCGCCAAGGAGCCGGTCGTGCTTCCTGCGCGGTATCCGAACCTGCTGGTCAACGGTGTCAGCGGGATTTCGGCGGGTTTCGCCACCGAAATTCCTCCGCATAATCTGCGGGAGGTCATCGATGCTTGTGTGGCTGTCATGCAGAAGCCTGAAATTGAACTGGAAGAGATCATGACGTTTATCAAGGGTCCTGATTTTCCGACGGGCGGTCTGATTATGGGCGAAGAGGGAATCAAGGAAGCTTACCGGACCGGTAAGGGACGCATCTATTTGCGTTCCAAAGCCGATATCGAATTTTTGCGGGGCGGTAAACAGCAAATCGTTGTGACGGAAATTCCTTATCAGGTAGTCAAATCCCGTTTGGTTACCCAGATGGAAAACATTCGTATTGAGAAAAAAATCGAGGGTATCGCAGAGGTTCGTGATGAAAGCGGACGGGAAGGCTTGCGGATCGTCGTTGAGATCAAAAAAGAAGCAGATGCGCAAGGTATTATGGCGTATTTGCTCAAAAAGACGGATCTTCAGGTAACATATAACTTTAACATGGTCTCTATCGTGAATAAGGCACCGCAGCAGCTTGGCCTTAAACCCATGCTTGAAGCTTATATCGGACACCAACGTGAAGTCGTGAGCAATCGTACGCGTTTTGATCTGGAAAAGGCCGAAGACCGTGCCCATGTCCTTGAAGGACTGGTCAAGGCTCTGAATATTCTGGATGAGGTGATCGCGGCAATTAAGGCCTCGAAAAATCGTCAGGATGCCCAGAACAACCTGCAATGGATGTTTGGATTCACCGAGCGGCAGGCAGATTCGATTCTGACCCTTCAGCTGTACCGTCTGACCAATCTGGAGATTACAACCCTTCAGAAAGAGCTAGATGATCTGATGAAGAAGATTGATTCCTACCGTTCAATTCTCGAGAGTGATAAAAAGCTGATTGCACTAATCCGTAAGGAATTGCTGGAGATTAGGGACAAATACGGAATTGATCGCAGATGCTCTATCCAAGGCGAAGTCGAAGAGATCAAGGTTAACCTGGAAGTCATGGTCAGCTCCGAGGACGTTCTGGTGACGCTATCCAATGATGGCTATATCAAGCGGACAAGTATGCTCTCCTTTACCAGATCGGGCGGAGAACGTGGGAATTCAGGCATCAAGGAAGGCGATTATATTTCGAGGATCTTTGAGATCAACACACTCGATAATCTGCTCATATTCACGCAGAAGGGACAGTTCTTCCTGCTTCCGGTTCACCAGATACCTGAGTTCAAATGGAAAGATCCCGGAACTGCTATTGTGAATGTGATTCATCTTTCCAAGGAAGATGTTATTGCCGGAGTGATTCCGGTCAATAATTTCGAAGAACCCAATCATTCGCTTGTCTTTGTTACGAAGAGGGGACAAGTCAAACGGACGGAACTCAAAGAGTATATGACCAACCGTTCCGGGGCGGTGGCTGCCTGTAAGGTTGGCGCGGACGACGAGATTATCTCGGTCACGCTCAGCGGCGGAACCAAGGATATACTTCTGGTCAGCAAAGACGGCATGAGCATTCGCTTCAGAGAAAGCGATGTCAATGCCATGGGCCGTGTATCCGCTGGTGTGAAAGGGATTCAGCTTCGCGAAGGAGACGAGGTCGTTTCTGCATTGTGGGTTGAGGAAGACGAAGGTGAAATTCTGACTCTGACCGATCTTGGTTACGGTAAGCGTACGCTGCTCGCGGATTACCAGCCGCAGAGTCGTGGTGGCAAGGGACTGGCAAACTTTGAATTTAAGGAAGGCAAACGCGTAAAACCGAACGGAAATCGAATTGCCGGCGCGTTCTACTGCAGGGAGCCTTTGCAAATTACTGCCATCAGCCGAGACGGATTGAATTATTCTTTCAGTTCGGAGCAAGCTCCGATCACAGAGCGCAAATCGACAGGGAAATTGCTCGTTCATCTTGAGAAAAAAGACGAAATATCGGCTTTGCTGGTGTATCCTGAATCCTCTTGATGAACGCTGTCCGGCTCTGAATAAGAACGATGTTAAGGTGTCTTCGCCCTCGCAGGGCGGGGATGCCTTTTTCACAAAAAAATTTTGATGCGAGGAAGGAATTGGAACGGAATTGCTCGAAAGTTAATCCTGTAAAAGATTGCTTGCGAAAGGAAGATAATCCCGTGCAGACTTCCGAATTTGCGAAAATATGGTCTAAACTGAGCAAAGATTACAAATTACATATGGAGAATGAATTGGCTCCCGCCCTTACTGAAGCTCAGCTCGTTGTACTTGAGGTGCTTGGGGAGCAAAAGCGGATGAAGCCTTCCGAGCTGACACCGCTGCTGGCGACCAGCCCGGCTGCGGTAACGATGCTGCTCGACCGGATGGAGAAGAACGGACTAATCAACAGGGAACGTGATGGCAACGACCGCCGTATTGTCTGGGTGTCCATATCGGATAAGGGCAGCCAGGAGGTTGTACGCGGCCTGCAAATCCGTGATGCATTTCTTGCCAGCATTCTCTCACGTATTTCGTCACATAATCAGCAGCTCCTGATCTATTTATTGGGAAAGCTAACTATGGTGCCCTAAGAAGGCTCTAAAAGAATAAATGTAGAGGAAGTCAACTAGATGAACGATGCGGCACTTCTGAAAAATCCTAAAACAAAAAAATTGCTGTTCAGCGCTGGCTTCAGCTGGCTTTTTGATGCAATGGACGTCGGTATTATCTCTTTTATCGTGACCGCTCTGACATTGGAGTGGAAGCTGTCGCCACAGGATATCGGTATTCTGACGAGTATGAATTCAGTGGGTATGGTATTTGGTGCAGCGGCAGCTGGTTATTTGGCTGATCGGTTCGGGCGTAAAAAGGTTCTTCTCTGGACCTTGCTGATCTTCTCCGTGGCCAGCGGGTTGTCCGCATTAGCTTCGAGCTTCTGGGTGCTGTGCCTGCTGCGATTTATCACGGGTATCGGGCTTGGAGGAGAGCTTCCTGTCGCTTCCACACTCGTATCCGAAAGTATGCCTGCCAGCCAGCGCGGACGGGCTGTAGTGCTGCTGGAGAGCTTTTGGGCGGGAGGCTGGCTGGTCGCTGCGTTGATTTCGTACTTTTTGATTCCAACCTATGGCTGGCAGATTGCTTTTGTGATCGGAGCACTGCCCGCCCTGTATGCACTGTATTTGCGACGTGCCATTGATGACTCGCCTCTGTATAAAAGCGGGAAGGGCAAGATGGCGTCACAATCCTTTACTAGTAAGCTGAACTCCATATGGACCCGTAAACACCGTCGTACGACGGTTATGCTGTGGATCTTATGGTTTACGGTCGTGTTCTCCTATTATGGGATGTTCTTATGGCTCCCTTCTGTCATGACGATGAAGGGCTTCAGTCTGATCAAAAGCTTTGAATATGTGCTGATTATGACGATCGCTCAGCTTCCAGGCTATTTTACGGCAGCCTATTTCATCGAAAAGTTTGGCAGAAAATTCGTGATGATTACTTACCTGGTTTTAACAGCCGTAAGTGCTGCATGGTTTGGAAATGCCGATTCTGCCGGCATGCTGGTCGCAGCAGGCATCTGTCTATCCTTCTTCAATCTTGGAGCCTGGGGAGGACTGTATGCTTATACACCGGAGCTGTATCCTAACTCAGTACGTTCGACGGGTGTAGGACTGGCAACATCGGTGGGGAGGATCGGCGGCGTCATTGCGCCATTCCTGGTAGGTTACCTGGTGCAGCATCACATTCAGATCAGCACGATTTTCATTTTGTTCTTCGTAGTCATTCTGATCGGCGCGATTGGTGTTTTGCTGCTTGGCACAGAGACCAAGGGCAAGGAATTGACAGATTAAATCTCTTGCAGACTGCGAAAAAAGGCGGCCAACAGGCTGCCTTTTTTCTTACTTAATAGGGCTTATTAAAATGTTCGATAAAAAATACGCAGAAACCATGTTTGTGAAAATGCTATGCTTTGAATTATAATAAAATATGTTGCAGTTATGAGAATTGAACTTAATCTATATAGACGTCATTGAAACGGAGGGATTTATGATGCAGCTGATTAACCCGCAAATGGTTCAAGAGCTTCTCGATAAATTACAGGATCAGGATCTTTATATACATCTGGAAATGACGACCGGAGCGTATGCTTCCCACGAGGATGAATCCAAATTTACAGCATCCACATTTATCAAAAATGGTGTCGTACGCTACAATCATGGCTCCATCGCAGGCTTTGGGCCATACCGCGTTGGGCTTAAAATGGAGCAGGGATGGATTTATGCCCAAGGGCTGACTCATATTGATCAGACAGAGACGGAACGTCTCATCATGGCAGGCCATGACAGCGAAGGCAAGCTCGTTGTTGCTCTTCAGTTAAGCAAGGAACCATTCTGAATAATTCACAACATCGGTCATAAATCGTGAAAGGGTGATAGAGATATGGAGAATCATATACTGGTCGTTTTTCCGCATCCGGACGATGAATCGTTCGGGACATCCGGAACATTGGCTAAACGAATACATGAAGGTGCACAGGTGACATATGCCTGCCTGACATTAGGCGAGATGGCCCGTAATATGGGTAAGCCGCTGATGGCTAACCGGGTTACGCTTCCGGAACTCCGCAAAAAAGAGCTTGCTGAATCAGCCCGTTCAATAGGGATTCAGGATGTTCGTATGATGGGATTGCATGATAAGACGATTGAATTTGAAGATCAGGATATGCTGGATGGAATGATTCGGGATTTGATTGACGAACTTAAACCGTCTCTGATCATTACATTTTATCCTGGTTACAGCGTACATCCGGACCATGATGCAACCGGTGCAGCGGTCATCAGAACGGTTGCAGCGATGCCGAAGGGGGAGCGTCCAGTCGTGAATTGTGTCGCTTTTTCCAAAGGCTGCGAGAAAATTCTGGGCAAGCCGGATGTTATGGTGGATATCCAGGACTTTCTTCCAAATAAATTCGGATCCATCCGTGCCCACAGCTCTCAGTTCCGCTGGAAGGATATGCTGGGCAGCCTGACTGAGGATGACGAGCAGATTAAAAGCCGATTCAGCAAAGAAAGATTCTGGACTTATCATTTCGAATAAGTTAATATCTCGGTACGCAGACTTGGTGTTTGTGGAATCCGAATTCTTTTTTCGAAAGGTGAGTTGAGAAGAGATGAGCAGAGCTGAGAAGAGTAAAGAATTAGAAGAGAAACAGGTACATGCGTTAGAAGAGGCCGAGAAGCGGCTGGAGCGGATTGTGTTTATTGGCAGGACATTCGATGAATACATGCGCATGTTCGACCTGGATGAGAATACGATCTCGGGCCTAAGTATACTGGATTGTCCTGGCGGTGCGTGTTCGTTTACGGCAGTTGCCCGTAAGCTTGGCTGTGAGGTACTGGCTGCGGATATCGCTTATTATCATGACACAGAGAAGCTGTATGAAAAGGGTATTCAGGATATCGTTCACGCCATGGAGCATGTTGAAACCGAGAAAGAAAGGTATATTTGGACCGAATTCTTGTCGGTAGAGAATCTTCGGGCAGAGCGGAACAAAGCTTTGCAGGATTGCGTAAGCGACATGCGTCTTCATCCGGAGCGGTATATTCCGGTTACGCTGCCTTCACTTCCATTTCAGACAGAACAGTTCGATATGACCTTATCGGCACATTTCCTGTTCACTTATGCTGACAAGCTGGATATTCAGTTTCACCTTGAGACCTTGCGTGAATTGTTTCGTGTGACAAGGACTGAGGTACGGATCTTTCCGCTTGTAGACCAGAGCGGGAGAATTCCTGAGCAAGTCGATAAGCTTGTCGATTTCGCTCATACCGTGGGCTGGACAGCTGAAATTAAAACCGCACACTACCACTTCCAGAAAAATGCTGATCATATGCTTATTTTTCGAAATACCCATCATAATTAAATTCAAGCCGGAGCTGCATATGCTGCTCCGGCTTTCTTTTATTGACATCTTATGCTTAACTATGCTTCATCTATCATCAAACGGTTCAATACCGGTTCGGCCCATAAATTCCATGGATGCTCGGCAGGAGGAAGAGAAGTGAGTTTCACATTTTCTTTGGTCACCGGATGTGGGAAACGGACGATGACAGACCAGAGTGCTATCTGCTGCCCCGGCTTGTTCACGCGGCTGCCGTATTTCTGGTCCCCGTACAGTGGACAGCCTGCCTGATTCATCTGGACACGTATCTGATGGGATCGGCCTGTATGAAGTTCGATCCGTACCAGACTGAAGGAGCCGTTCGAACCGAGAACCTCGTAATCGAGAATGGCTTCCTTGGCTCCGGGAGTGCCGCTTTTGACGACGGAGACCATATTGGTCTTTGGATCTTTCAGAAGCATGTCCCTCAGCGTTCCGCGTGGTGCTGGCAGCTGACCATGAACGACAGCTGCATATACCTTATGGAAGCTGCGGCTTCGCACCGTTTCCGACAAACGTGAGGCCGCTTTGGAGGTTTTCGCGAAGATCATCGCTCCCCCAACCGGCCGATCCAATCTGTGCACCAGTCCCAGATACACATTACCCGGCTTATTGTACCGCTCTTTAATGTCATCTTTCAGAAGGGAAAGCAGGTCCGGGTCACCGGAAATATCAGCTTGCGTCGGAATGTTGACCGGCTTCACAATCCCTAACAGATGATTGTCTTCATATAAAATTGGAATTTGGGAAAGATGTTCATGACTCATATATGATTTACGACTCCCAGCGGCCCAAAATTCCGCAAGGCAAATGAAGTCCCGAAGTCGTAATCGGAAGGCCAAGCTCACCGCAGGATATGCTTCCGCCAAAACGGCGGCCGGCGGTCATGGACAGAATGTTGTGAAGCACGGTCGGCGATATGCCAGTCGTGTAAGAGTTAATTAACATAAACAAGGGCTGCTCGGACATAATGTTCATGCAGCTTTCCACGAATGGGTACAGACTTTGCTCGAGCTTCCACATTTCGCCGCCCGGGCCTCTTCCATACGAAGGCGGATCCATAATGATAGCGTCATATTTGTTGCCCCGGCGCTCCTCGCGCTGTACAAATTTGAATACGTCATCGGTAATGAAACGGACCGGACGGTCACCAATTCCTGTCAGCTGAAGGTTTTCCTTGGCCCATTGCACCATTCCTTTAGCGGCATCGACATGGACCACCTCAGCACCGGCGTAGGCCGCAGCAACGGTAGCTCCACCTGTATAAGCAAATAAATTCAATACCTTGATCGGTCGTTTGGCAGCAGAGATCTTATCCATCATCCAGCGCCAATTGGCAGCCTGTTCCGGAAAAAGCCCCGTATGTTTGAAGTTGGTTGGGCGGATATGAAATTTTAACTGATCATAGGAAACCGTCCAACGCTCCGGCAGCTGCTTTTTCATATCCCACTGTCCACCGCCAGAGGAGCTTCTATGGTAATGGCCGTGTACCTCACGCCACATTCCGCTGTCTTTTTCTAGAGGCCATATAATTTGCGGGTCAGGTCTGCGCAGGATGACATCTCCCCACCGCTCCAGCTTCTCACCTGATCCTGTATCGATCAATTCGTAATCTTGCCAATCACGAGCTACATACATGTTCAATCCATCCTTCTGTGCAATTTTTCGTTTAGCTTATATTGTACAACATTTGACGGCAACAATGCACTTTCTCGGCCCGATAATGGGTAAATATGCATTACAGGACAATAATCTGTGGAAGGGGCGAGAATAAGTGGATAGCAGGCAGGTCATATCCAGAATCTTAATTGGCTTTGGTATGCTTAGTATTCTGTTATACGGATACGGAGCGCTCATGTATGGAATGTGGGACTTCGTCGGTTTTTTGCTTTTTGCAATACTGCCACTAGGTTATGGCTGGACGTTAGATCAGCGTAACCGGAAGAAGGCACAAGAGAATATGGAAAAACAGATCCTAAAGCTTGCAGCCAGGAAGCAAAATTTATTAACCGCAGCTGACGTGGCATTGTATACCCCTCTTAATATGGAGCAGTCGGGTGAAGCCCTTGAGGGTTTGAGAAGAAAAGGATTTCTGCATGTAAAGGTCGCGGATAATGGGGCGTTCGTATACGAATTTCAATCCTTTTTATCCGTGGAGGAAAAGCTGAGCGCAGAGAGAGTGTAGGATATTTTAGGCAACTGACCCTTTCTGATCCATACATGCCTGAATAGGATGAAGATAACTATTCATTCAAAGGGGGCCTCGCCTGTGCCGGCAAAAAACGGAAAGCAGTTCTTGGACCGAATCAATCATGCCAAACCGAGCGTGTGGTTTCGTGGAGAACATATCGACGGGAGGCTCTCGGATCATTCTGCTTTTCGGGGACTCATGTCCACTCAGGCGGAACTGTATGATATGCAGAGCCATCCCGATTTTCAAGAACGTATGACCTATGCTTCACCAACCACCGGAGATCCGGTCGGTCTATCATTTATGCAGCCCAAGACTCGGGAAGATCTGGAGAAACGCAGACGGATGATGATGCTCTGGGGAGAAAAACATCATGGTTTGCTTGGACGGTCACCGGATTATATGAACACGGGGCTGATGGCTTTCTATACGGCATCGGAAATACTTGGTGAGAAAGAACCGCGGTTCGCGGACAATATGCGGAAATACTATGAATTTTGCCGTGAAAACGATATTTCTCTTTCACACGCCTTTGTCCAGCCGCATGCCAGCCGATTCGACGAATTGTTGGAAGACGGGAGCATCGAAACATGCGCTGCGAGGGTCATTGAAGAGAATGAGGAAGGAATCATCGTGGAGGGTGCATTTTTACTGGCAACACAGGGCGTGACCACGGATGAAATTCTGGTTTATCCTCCGGCTTCCTCTTATTTGCCAGAGGAGGATAGTCCGAGGACCTTTGCGTTTGCAGTACCAAACAATCTGCCGGGTATAAGGTGGATATGCCGGGAAAGCCTGGTTGGTGGAGATTCCGCATTCGATTACCCTCTCAGCTCCCGTTTTGATGAGATGGACACCCTCGTTCTTTTCGATCATGTCCTCGTGCCTTGGGATCGTGTGTTTATTCTTGGCAGCGACCATTTATCGATGCGGTTGTTTTCGGAGAGCGGCTTTCATGTACATTGCGGTCACCAGGTACTGTGCCGATATATTGCGAAGATGGAGTTTACGCTGGGTGTAATTCTATACATGGCCGAAACGCTCGATCGGGCCACTTATCCTGCGACCATCGAAAAGGTATCTGAAGTGATCGTACAATTGGAGACCCTGAAGTCTCTGCTGATCGCCTCGGAGGCCGGTGCAGCCATCGACCGTTTCGGGAGCATGCTGCCTGATCGGAGACCATTATGGACAGCAAACGTCATTTTTCCGAAAGTGTATCCGAGAATGATGGAGATCATTCAGCTTCTTGGCGGCAGCGGTATCATCATGCTTCCATCGGAGCTGGATTTTAGTGGTGAGCCGAAAGCGGATCTGAATAAGTATCTCCGGGGTAGCGATGTGGATTCCATGTCGAAAACAGCGTTATTCCGATTGGCGTGGGACCTTAGCACAAGCGGCTTTGGAGGCCGTCAGACGCTTTATGAGCGTTTTTTCTTCGGAGATTCCTCTGTCGTCGTCAACCGGCTGTATCAGTCTTATACCGATAAAAAAACATACATCGGCAAAGTCAAAACATTTTTGGGGCAAAAGGACGAATAACCCTCCGCCTGCGCGAATAGGTATATAACGGGGAAACGTAAGTCGGCATTTCATGGGAGTAAGAAGCCGTCCGTAGAGCCATCCTGGGTTCAGGGGAGGCGGACGGGTTGACAATCGACCAGCTGATTGCTCTGTTAACACTTGTCGTCATGATCATCACTCTTGCAGTAAACCATGATAAACCGAATCATTAGCATGAGGAAGAGAGCCCGAGAGGCTCTCTTTTTTCTATAAATTTTAGCTTGTACTTCAAAAATAAAAAAAGAGCACATAATCCAAACAGGGGCACATACATATTTAAAAAATGCTTCACCATGATCCTGACGTTATCTTCTGAATAAGACGCTGCCATCGGAAGGAGGAGAACTGCTTGTCATTAAACGCAAATATGAAAACGGATACATTTCCGGAGACCTCAAACAAGCGGAAGAAGCGATTTACCCGAAACGACTGGATGGGATATCTTTTCAGTGCGCCATTAATCATTGGGGTATTGGCATTTGCTATTTACCCGATGATTGCCGCATTGATCATGAGCTTTCATCAAACCTCGGGATTATCTGTTGGTGGAAAATGGGTGGGGTTCAGCAATTACAACTATGTGGTACAGGATGCTTTATTTTGGCAAGCGCTTACAAATACGTTTTTTATTGGAATTTGGTCCGTTCTGCTCGGAATCATATTGTCTTTTGTACTGGCGAGTCTGATCAACAACCTGAATTGGAGTACGGGTAAAAACTTTTTCAAAGCCGTGTTTTTTCTGCCGAATGTCGTGTCGGGTGTTGCGACTACGCTGCTATTCTCATTTTTGTTTTTCCCCTCGAAGGAAGGGCTGCTCAATTTCGTCATCGGAATATTCGGCATCGATCCTGTGGGATGGTTCACCAATCCCCAAATTTCCAGGTACAGCATAGTCCTTATGAGCTTATGGGGGGCTCTTGGCTACAACACGATCATTTTCCTCGCCGGTCTGCAGAGTGTTCCGCGTGATCTGTATGAAGCCGCAGAGGTGGATGGAGCCGGGACTTATCGCAAATGGTTTTATATTACGATTCCCTATCTGCGCCCCATTTTCGTATTCATGCTCATTATGGGTACCATCGGGGCAATGAAGCGGTTTACAGATGTATGGCTTATTGGCGGGACGGCGGGGAATCCGGGTGGCAGCTTAATGACCGTCGTGCTGTATATTTACCGGAATGCCTTCCTTGCTTCACAAATGGGTATGGCGACGGCGGCCTCTTACCTGCTGTTCATCATCATATTTATACTCACCGCATTCCTGATGCTGCTGAACCGGCGAAAGGACAGCCTCGATTAATCCATGCAGCATTGTTAGCAGATCCAACCTGAGTTAGGAGGTCAGTGTGATGAACACCGTGGATGCAAAAATTACACATCGCCGCAAGAAAATATCCCTGAATCAATGGATTCTAACCATCGTTCTTTTTCTGGGATCGTTCGTCATGATCGTTCCGTTTCTATGGATGCTTGTAACGAGCTTCGACTGGGCAGCCCGGCTTCATATTAATTTCCCGCCAAGGCTTTGGCCAGAAGAACCGTCTGTTAGGACCTTCGAAGCAGCTTTTACGAGCATTAAAATGTTCCGGTATATTACCAATTCCATCATGGTCAGCGCGGGAGTCATTATTATCAGTGCGCTATCGGCGTTGCTGTCTGGTTATGCATTGTCAAAGCTCCGGTTTAAAGGGGCAAATATTGTGCTGCTGCTGGCCTTGAGCACAATGATGATTCCGTTTGAAATGACCATGATTCCCCAATATCTTTTGTTCAGCAAGCTCGGTCTCGTGGACAATTATCTGGCATTTTATCTTCCAGCTCTCAATTATGCATTCGGAACATTCCTGGCAAAGGCCTTCTTCGACCAGCTTCCTACCACGCTTCGGGAGGCTGCCATTCTGGATGGGGCCAAGGAAGTATCTGTTTTCAGCCGGGTGTATCTGCCGCTCTGCACACCGATTATCGCGACGATGATCATCCTGCTGTTTCTCGGCGTATGGAACGACATGCTGTGGCCGCTGCTTATCCTTAAAAAGGCGACCAAGTATACCATTCAGATCGGTCTCGCGATGTTTACGTACAACAATGGTATCGACAAACAGCCTTCCATCATTATGGCTGCTACGACGGTGAGTCTGATCCCGGTCGTTGTCGTATATATGTTCCTGCAGCGTTACATTATTGAAAGCATTGCATTATCGGGAATCAAGCAGTAAGCAGCGCCTCGAATCAGCGGGATGACAGACTTCAAATGTACTGTATTCCAAGTTTGATTAACAAAGGGGGAACGGAAGATTCATGAAAAAGCTATTATTACTGGTATTGTCCTGCGTACTCGTCTTGTCGCTAGCGGCTTGCTCGGGTGGTTCGGACTCGGATGTGACGGGCGGGGTAGAAATCAAGAAGGTTTCTGATATGAAAGGAACGGTACGGGTAGCTTTGGCAGGGTGGCAGCTGGATAACGGGCTTAATGCTCAGACAGGTAATCCGACGATTGGGCTTAACGAATATCTGGATCAAACCTTTTATAAAATGTATCCGAATATCAAACTCGAGCTGTATCAAATTCCATGGGAGAACGTCAAGGCAAAGCAATCAGCTATGCTGCTCTCCGGAGATGCTGATGTCATGTATACAGGCGGTGCATTTGCTTCCCAATGGTATCAAGAGGGACTGCTGCGTGACCTCGATGATCTCATCAAGGAGGACACAAGCTTCGATCCAAGCATTTATCTGGCAGGCATTATGAACAATTCCTACAGCACCAAATCACCGGACGGAACCAAGCAGTTTGGTATTCCGGTAGCCCTTGGCCGCAGAATGACGATTTATGATAAAAAGCTCTTTGAAGACTGGGGAGTTGAGCCATTAACCGCAAAAGCGACTCCGGCAGAGCTGCTCGAAAAGGGCAAGAAAATGACAGGTAAAAATCCGAAGACCGGTGAAGACAATTACGGGCTATACTGGAGCGGCAACTCACTGAACGGATCTACATTTGTTGCGTTGACACTTGCCTTTGGTGCAAAAGGGGCAGAAGGCAGCCTTAAAGATGTGAAAAGCATCAAGTGGCAGCTGAACACACCTGAGATGGTGAAAGTCATGGAATGGCTGAAGGAAGCATCGAAGCTGCCTCCTGCCGGTTTCGTGAACGCACAAGGCGGCGAAAACTTTGGTCTGGAGAAGAATAATATTGCTATCGCACTTGATTCCACAGGCGGTGCAACGATGAATGAATATCAAAGTAAGAAGAATAAGGATCTTCTGGACCGTTTTGAGCCTGTTCTGAATATGGGACCCAACGGCGAAGGCTGGGTAGCTGTAGACCCGTTCATTATGGCGAAAAAAGCCAAAGACGTAAAAGCATCCTGGGAAGTATTGAAATTCCTGACAAGTCCGATGACTCAAAAATATATGTATGATAACTTTGCTCAAACACCAACGCTGAAAAATGCCGATTTCGTGTCGGCTGATGACAAATATGTTAAAAAAGCGCTGGAAATTGCGGAAGTAGGACACTCGGAGCTGATGGATGAAGCAAATCCGTTCTATATGAGTGACATTGTGCCTGCCGTTAACGGTTTTATCAGTAAAGCGGCAACGGGCAGTGCGCCGGATATTCAGAAATTCCTGGATGATCTGCAGCAGCGCGCCGAAAAGTGGTCAGCGAACTTAAAATAACATGTGTAAGTGCAAAGCCCTTTAGGGGGCTTTGCACTTATCCATTTGATGCGAAATTCAGGCTGAATGAAGGAGGATGAAGATGAAAAAGGGAATTAATCAATGGTGCTTTCCGGCAGGAACCCCAATGGGTAAATTACTGCGTACAAGCGCGGCAGCAGGCTTTGAGACGATTGAGCTGAATTTGTATGCTTCCGGTGGAATTGGATTGACAATGGATACTACGCCGGACGAGGCAAAGGCCATAGGACGTCTTGTGCGCAGCTACGGTCTATCCATCAGCAGCTTGTCTACCGAAATGCTGGGACGTTATCCGCTCAGTTCTCCTGATAAAGAGACTAGAGCGCAAGGCGTAGATTCGGTCCGCAAGCAAATTGAGCTGGCACTTGAGCTTGAGGTGGACACAATCCTCGTCGTTCCTGGGCGGATTGAAACGGATGTGACCTATGAGCAAGTATGGGAACGGTCGCAAATGGCTTTGCAGCCGCTGATTGATGATATAGACGGCAGCGGGGTGAGCATTGCCATCGAAAACGTATGGAACAAATTCCTGTGGAGCCCACTCGAAATGGCCCGTTATATCGATCAATTTGAATCCCGTCATGTGGGTGCCTACTTTGACGTGGGGAATACACTGGCTTTTGGCAAACCGGAGCACTGGATCCGCACGCTTGGAGGCCGTATACGTAAAATTCACGTCAAAGACTTTCGGGTGCAGGTCGGTAATTATCATGGCTTCGTACCACTTCTGTCCGGTGATGTGGATTGGTTGAATGTCCGATTAGCACTCAGCGATATTCAATACCGTGATAGTCTGACAGCCGAGCTCGACCCGTACAGCAGCTTTCCGGATCAGTTGATCTTTGATACATCCCGCCATTTGGATGTTATTATGGGGAAAAATCCGCACTAGTATAGAAATGGAGGAGATAGGTACATGATTAGAATTGGAATGGTTGGAGCGGGAATCATTGCAGCAGAGCATATGAAGCATATCCATCAAAATGATCACGCAGAACTCACAGCAATCTGTGATGTTGCACCTGGAGCCGCGGAAAAGGCAGTCCAGCAGTATGGGGGAACGGCATACACCAATTTTGACGAAATGCTGGAAAAGGAAAAACTGGATGCATTGTTTTTATGTGTTCCTCCCTTTGCCCATGGGGATATGGAAGAAAAAGCAGCAGAGCGCGGGATTCATCTTTTGGTGGAGAAGCCGCTTGGTCTGGACATGGAGGAAGTAAGAAAGAAAGCGGACATCCTGGACCAATCCGGCATTATTACCGGTTCGGGCTATTGTTTGAGATATATGGAGTCTGTGCAGCGTGCCAAGAAGTACTTGGAGGGGAAAGAGATTGCCATGGTCCGGGCATACCGTTTTGGAGGTCTTCCCCCGAATGTTTGGTGGGTGGATCATGCCAAATCCGGAGGTCAGCTTGTCGAGCAAACAACACATAATGTGGATATGATGTTGTATCTGGCCGGTGACGTACGCAAAGTATCTGCAGATATGGCGCTTCAACTGTGCCGTGACGTTCCCGGTATTACAACACCGGATGCTGCTTCGGTCAATATGGTGTTTGAATCGGGTGCACTCGGACATATTGATACCGGATTTTTCCCGCAGCCGGATGGCCGATCATCTCTGGAAGTGTTGGGGCGGAATTTCAGATTAACGCTGGAAGGCATGGATCTGACGATTCTGGAGCCTGAACAAACCACGATCCTGCGAGGCAAAGGTGATTTTTATCAGGCGCAGGATGATGCTTTTATCCGTGCAGTGGAAACCGGGGATCGCAGCTTGATCCTGGCTCCGTACAGAGAGGCGCTGCGTACGCTGGAAGTCACGCTCGCCGCGAATGAGTCTGCCAAAACGGGGCAGCCGGTGTCTTTTATATAATCATATAAATTTAGAAGAAAGGCAGCCTCCCGGCTGCCTTTTGTTTGAGTTAGGGGTACACACTAAGGATATATATTTGTTTTTCTCTTGTTAACCGCGTGGAGAAGTAGGATAATCAATAGAAATCATTTGTTTGCTGTATATAGAAAAGGAGAGAAGGCCAATGAACCCGATAACAAAAATTTCAAACAGAATTGCGCCCCCATTCCGGGCGGACCAGGTGGGCAGCTTCCTGCGGCCGAAGGCTTTGAAAGAGGCTAGAACCAAATACCATAAAGGTCTGATCTCGAAGGAAGAGCTGCGTTCCATTGAGAATGCAGAGATCATCAAGCTGGTGGAGAAGCAGAAGGCTGTCGGTCTTACCGCAGTGACGGATGGAGAATTCAGACGTACATGGTGGCATCTTGATTTCATTGAAGCTTTAGAAGGCATCGAGGTATTCGATCTGAGTGCTACCGGATTGTTCCATGGGGCGATGAGCAAGGCCAAAGGCTATACAGTCGCATCGAAGCTGGGCTTCCCGGCGGACCATCCGTTTTTGGAGGATTTTAAATTTTTGAAAAGCGCAGCGGGTGACCATGTGGCGAAATTTACGATTCCAGGTCCCAATATGATTTTCTATTCCGGCGTGATTAACAGCCAAAAATATGCGGACAACCCTTCTTACGCAGCACTTGAGGATGTGGCAAAAGATATTGTGCAAGTATACCGCGTTGCGATTCAGGCATTTTACGATGCAGGCTGCCGCTACCTTCAACTCGATGATACTAGCTGGGGAGCATTGTTCAGCGATGACTTCAGAGAGAAAATTAAGGCAAAGGGCTTTGATCCGGATCAATTGGTGAAACAGTTCGCAGATATTACCATTGATGCCGTGGCGCAAAAGCCAGCAGATATGGCGATTACCATCCACATCTGCCGCGGCAACTTTAAATCCTCCTGGTTGTATGATGGTGGTTATGAGCCGATTGCGAAGGAGCTTTTCTCGCGGGTGAACGTGGACGGCTTCTTCCTTGAATATGACAGCGACCGTTCGGGTGATTTCAAACCGCTCCGCCATATCAAGGATCAATGCGTAGTGCTGGGGCTGGTCACAACCAAAACCGGTGAGCTTGAGAACAAGGATGATTTGAAGCGGCGTGTTCAGGAAGCTGCTGAATATGTAAAACTGGATCAGCTTTGCATCAGTCCTCAGTGCGGCTTCTCGTCTACAGAAGAGGGGAATACGGTAACCGATCAGGATCAATGGAACAAGCTTGGGCTTGTCGTTGAGACTGCTCATGAGATCTGGGGTTAACTTCTATCAGACAACACGAGGCGCATGAAAGCTGTGCTTCGTGTTTTTTCTATTCATAAAAAAATCTCCTCTTGCAGAGGAGAGGAAATCAATTAGATTAACGCAATCGCGAGCAGTGTAAACAGGCTTAAGGTTAAGATCGGGTTGCCATATCCAAAACCGCCATAAGGACCAAAAGCTGAGGTTGTGACATTTCCTCTTCGCTCTGTTTCCAGATATACGTTATTTCTGTCTACGTTCACGATTTTTCCTTCATGTATCTTGCCGTCTCTGGTTAAAATACGCACCTTCCGGTTCATACACTGTCTACAGTTGTAATACGCTTCCACCCCATCACCCCTTCCATGATAAAGTCATCATATGACTGAAATGGACAAATGGTAACGGCAGATGCCCCGAATGAACGTACAAGCTGTTGTGAACCATACTGATGATAGATTCCGGGCAGATTTTTAGTTATGATACAAGAGTAAGACTTTGCAGAAATAAAACAAGCTAGAAAGTATGGAGGAAAGTCGGAGGTGGGAGTATAGCTTTTGCTAATCTAAACTTGTATGCGCTTTACTGAAAGAATTCACATATTTACAAATTCATTGAATTTCACATTTCTACGAAGTTACCTGTAACATTTTCGGGTGAAATCCTAGAAACGAACAGACGCATCGTGTAAGGTTCATTGCATTTTGATCTTCTGTAATATAAAATAGAATTAAAATTTTATATTGATGGATTATTTTTGAAATTAAATTTTATATGCATAATATTGTTAATATTCCTATCATTTAGTTGTTATTCTTGTTTTCCGGAAAATTAACTATTATGATGAAAAAAGAGCTTCTATTAAACTGTGAGTGAGTAGGTAATACATATGTCGATCCATGATAATATTCTAATTAAAATTCGTGAAATGAAAGACAGCTTAACCCCTGTCGAAAAAATGGTTGCGGAGTATGTACTGCAGAACCTGGAGGAAATTCCGCATCTCTCTATTAAAAGTCTTGCCCAGCTTACGAAGACCAGCGACGCATCTGTGCTGCGCTTCTGCAAAACAATGGGTTATTCGGGTTATCGAAGTTTTATTGTCAGTATTTCGGCATCTCTTGGCTCCATGGAAGAGCAGAAGGATTCTTATACTGACATTCAGCCCGGAGACGATCTGTCCGTTATCATTTCAAATACGTCAAGAAACAATATCAAATCGATTGAAGACACGCTAAGTGTCATCGATAAAAATGAAGTAGACCGTGCTGTTCAGGTACTCCGGCAGAGCAACCGTATTGTCTTCTTCGGCATCGGAGCTTCAGGACTTGTTGGCATTGATGCGGAGCAGAAATTTTCGCGCATCAACAAAATGTGCCACACCTATACCGATGGACACAGCCAGTTAACCGCAGCTACGCTTCTGGACAAGGGGGATGTTGCAGTATTTATCTCCAATTCCGGCAATACCATTGAAATTCTGGAATCGCTGGAGATCACCAAGAAAAGTGGAGCGACCATCATCGCCATCACTAAGTATAATAAAAGTGAACTCGCGGATAAGGCCAATATCGTTTTGAATATCTCGACTCCTGAGGTGACCATCCGCAGCGGTGCAATGGGTTCGCGCATCGCCATGCTTACGATCATCGATATTTTATTTGCCGGTGTGGCGAGTGCGGAATACAAGAATGTGAAGAAATACCTGACCAAGACGCATAATATTATTGCCAGCAAGCATCGCTAATCTTAGGTAAGACATCGAAGCCTCGTGGCGTACGATGTCTTTTTTTGTTGTAAAAACTAAAATTAAAAAACAATAGTTTATTTTATAATAAAATAATATTTCAAAAACTGTTGACCAAAATGAAATTTCTCGTTAATATTGAAATCAAGAAGAGGATTTGGCAAATATCAAAAGTGCGGTTTTGATACACATCATGTAGTAGGACCACATATAAAAAAACTACATATTGTGCCTTAATCCGTCTTTAGGATTTGCGACTTCCCATAAATTAAAAAAATGGATAGGAGGATC
This sequence comes from Paenibacillus sp. J23TS9, assembly GCF_018403225.1. Taxonomy (NCBI): domain Bacteria; kingdom Bacillati; phylum Bacillota; class Bacilli; order Caryophanales; family Paenibacillaceae; genus Paenibacillus; species Paenibacillus sp. J23TS9. Next base: position 862,795 of record NZ_BOSG01000001.1, read on the forward strand.
GCAATGGATGAGTATCTGGCGGGGCTGACAACGGAAGAGATCAATGAGCAGACTCGGATGATCGATGAATGCACCACAGAAGAAATGCTTCGTCTCATGAACGAACAAGATGCCAAGGTTCCAGCCGCTGTGGCAGCGGAAATCCCGCAGATTTCGAAAGCGGTTGATGTACTGCATCATGTGCTTAAGAATGGCGGCAGAATGTTTTATATAGGGGCTGGAACCTCGGGCAGATTGGGTGTTCTGGACGCATCTGAATGTCCGCCGACATTCGGCATTGATCCTTCAAGAGTGCAAGGTCATATTGCCGGAGGCGATGGAGCGCTGAGACTGGCTGTGGAAGGTTGCGAGGATAGCGAAGAGGAGGGGGTCGCATTAATCGAGCAATGCGGGGTTACAGACAAAGATGCTGTTATCGGTATTACGGCGAGCGGAAGCGCGGCATTCGTGATTGCGGGACTTCGAAGAGCCCGGGAAATTGGAGCTGCAACGATCGGCGTCGTGAACAACAAGCCATCTAAATTAGAGAAAGTCTGTGATATCTGTATTGCGCCGGTAGTCGGGCCTGAGGTTATTATGGGTTCAACAAGGCTGAAAGCAGGCTCTGCCCAGAAATTGGTTTTGAATATGCTTAGCACTTGTACTATGGTTAAGCTTGGGAAGACATATGACAATCTAATGGTTGACTTGAAAGCGAGTAACATCAAGCTGAGGGATCGTTCCATTCGCATTATCAAGTCGGCAACGGGCGTCGATGACGCTACAGCTTCCGCCCATTTAGAAAGCGCTTCCATGAATTGCAAGCTGGCTATCATGATGATCAAAACCGGGTTGGAGGCAGGGGCTGCGGAGCAAGCGCTCAATCAAGCCGAAGGCAGTTTGAAGAAAGCAATAAAAGGCTTTAATCATGTAGTCTAAAATTACATTTATATTTTCTAGGAGGCCATTTTTCATGAAAAAGAAAATGCGAGTATTGGCATCTGTCTTTGCACTCAGCATGGCTCTGACAACATTGTCCGCTTGCGGAAGTAAAGACGACGCTAAATCATCCAATGCAGATGATCCGAATGCGAAAGACACCATCACGGCCCTGCTTCCACCGGTGTCCGCGAACTTCCAAAACAATTTCGATCAAATGTCGAAAGATTTCAACGCAAAATATCCGAACCTGACGCTCAAAATTGAACCTGCAAGCTGGGAAGACATGACGCAAAAGCTGGACACGCAAGTAAACGCGGGCAGCCCGCCGGATATCGCATTTATAGGGTCTGACGGAATTTCGAAATATGTAGATTCAGGTATGGTCATGGATATCTCGGATACGGTAACAGATGAAATGATCAAAGATTATGACCCGGCTCCACTCGAGTATATGAAGAACGGCAAAGGTCTTTACGGCTTCCCGGCTTACATGGAAGCACATGCCATCGGCGGTAACAAAGAGTTCATGGAAAAAGCCGGCATCGACTACAAAAAGGTGCAAAAAGAAGGATGGACCTTCGACGAGTTCCGTGAAGCCATCAAAAAAGGCGTTGTCTCTGAAAACGGTAAAACATCCCGTTACGGTTTTGTATTTGCTACAGCGGGCGTAACTTCCAAAGACTACCTCGGGATCCTGGTGAAGAGCGCCGGCATGCCGGCAGCTTTTGACAAAGATCTGAAATACGCTTACACAAGCAAGAATTTCCTTGAAGTGCTGAAAGACATCCGCGTGATGATCGAGGACGGCTCCATGCCGAAAGAACTCAGCTCCATTGATGCAGGTAAGCGTTGGAATATGTTCCTGACAGGTCAAACGATGATCACAGGTAAAGGTCTCGCAGGCTTCGAAAGATCCGCGAAGCTGAACAACGAGAAGCTGCAAAACAAAGACGCAAGCGCGGTTAAAGGTTCCATCCCTGTCGATTACGTAGTACTTCCGGTTCCTGCTTTCGCTGGTGCACAAGCACAAGCAAGCGTTGCCGTTGACGGTTACGTAACATTCCGCGGCACGAAAGAACCTACGGCTGCCCACAAGGCTAACGTCGTTAAAGCAGCTAACTTCTTGTCCAGCGGAGCAAACGCAGCTACAACCAACAATGAGCTCTTCGTTGCTCAAATTACAGAGAGCAGCAGAAAAGCAGCGGAAAGCATGACGGTTGACCGTGATGCGGACAACAAAGCTGCCGTTGAAGTGATGCTTAAGACAGCGGTTCCTGCCCGTCCGGACATTCCTACGGACCTCGGCGCGAAAGCCATCAAGCTTGAGGACGAAGTGATTGTTCCTAAGCTCCAAGCACTTATCGCAGGCGAAATAACGCCAGAAACGATGTACGAAGCTGTGAAATCCGCAGCGGTATCGGCCTTCGGTGAAGACGGCGTTGTAAAAGACTAGAGAGAATACATCGGAAACCGTATGGATTTCCATACGGTTTTTCCTCCAATGCCTGTGATACGTTAGTATGAAAGGGGTTTCGCAGATATGACAGAATATGCTAAACCGATCAAACGGCGGAAGATCAATAGTGATGCAGCGTGGGGATATGCTTTTATTGCTGCAGCTCTCCTGATTTTTGTGATGTTTACCGCATACCCGGTTGTCAGTGCCTTGATTATCAGCTTTCAAGAGTATAAGCCGTTAGGTTCCAAGTTTATCGGATTTGAAAACTATACAGAAACCTTCAAGGACTCTCTGTTCTGGAAGGCTGTTATAAACACCATTATTTATACCTTGTTGACTGTTCCGGTATCGCTTTTCTTATCTTTTGCAGTATCGATCCTGATCTTGCCGTTTAAGAAAAGAATGCAAACTGCATTTAAAGCAGTATATTATCTTCCTGCGGTCGCTTCAGGCGTGGCTCTATCCGTTGTTTGGCTGTGGATCTACGATCCGATGCCAGAGGGTATTTTCAACAAGATTACTGCATTCTTCGGTATGGGCACCCACAACTGGCTTGGATCCAGCACTTATGCGATGTTTTCGCTCGTTTTGATGGCTTGGTTGTCCAGTCATGGCACGAGCATCATTATTTACCTTGCAGCTTTGCTTGGCATTGATGGCAGCTACTATGAAGCAGCCGAGCTGGATGGAGCGAACTTCTTCCAAAAGCTGTGGTACATTGTTGTTCCTTGTTTGAAACCAACAACCTTATTCTTGCTTGTTACAGGCGTGATCGGTTCGTTCCAGGTATTCCAAAATGCGTATCTGATGACTGGCGGCGGACCAGATAATGCAACAACGATGGTAGGTTTACTCATTTTCAATAACGCATTTAAATACTTCGAATTCGGCAAGGCAGCAGCACAGTCTCTGATTCTGGCCGCAATTATCGCTGGTATTTCGGTAATCCAATTCAAATTCCTGGGCAAAGACGTGGAATATTAAAGGAAGGGAGATACAGCAATTATGGCTCTTTACAACGCGCATGCTGGGAAACCAGCTACCAGAAACATCAGAAATACGGCTCTTTTCACCGTGCTTCTGCTGTTTGCTGTGGCAACGATTTTCCCAATCTACTTTATGATTATTTCTTCCTTTGGTGAACCCGTTGCAGCCGGGGCCATGGATTACAAATTATTTCCGAGCAGCTTCTCGCTTGAATCTTACAAGTTCTTCTTTCAATTCAATTCATACACTTGGCGCTGGCTGCTGAACTCCCTGATTGTGGCATCCTCAGTTATGGTGACTAACGTGGTGTTCGCCAGTATGGCAGGGTATGCTTTCTCGAAAATCAAATTTAAAGGCAGAGCCATTACTTTCTCAGTGATGCTGGTCGCCATGATGATCCCTTATCAGGTAACACAGGTTCCTCTGTACATCCTGATCGTAAACGTCTTCCATATTCAAAACACGTATACCGCTTTGATTTTGCCGGGTCTTGTTACAGTTTATAACATCTTTCTTGCCAAGCAGTTTATGAGCAGCATTCCGAACGAGATTCTGGAGTGTGCAAAAATTGAAGGCTGTAACCAGTTCCAAATTTATTTCCGCATCATTATGCCTTTATCCAAAACCGTACTAGCGGTAATGGCGATTCTTACATTTATGGACAACTGGAATACGTTCTTTTGGCCGCTTCTGGTAACGAACTCCATGGATATGCAGACAATCCAGGTCGGACTAAAGAGCTTCAAGTTTGCGAATACGACTTTATTTGCGCCAATGATGGCAGGTGCAACGATTTCCGCACTGCCAATGTTCATATTGTTCTTCAGCCTGCAAAAATACTTCCTCGAGGGTGTTACCGTAGGCGCGGTGAAGGGCTAATATGGGACGCGAAACCTTTGATACGCATTCAAGCCGCTATGCCGTAGGACTCATGTCCGGCACTTCAGTGGATGGAATAGACGCAGCCGTGGTTCAAATCACGGATTGTCCTGACGGAAAAATGTCGGTCAAATTGATCGGATTTGAAAACACGCCTTTCCCGGCGGCCGTCAGAGAGGATATTTTTACACTGTTTGATCCGCTTAAGGCAACAGTCAATAAGATCGGAAGCATGAATGTATTACTTGGCGAGCTGTATGCGGAAGCTTCATTATCCGTCATCACGGCAGCGGGACTAACAAACGCTGATATCGCCGTCATCGGTTCGCATGGCCAGACGATTTATCATGCGCCGGAAGCCACGAAGCTGCATGGGTATGAGATTCATTATACAGTGCAGATTGGCGAAGGATCGGTTATCGCTGCACGGACAGGGATTCCGTGCGTATCCGATTTCCGCCCGGCAGACATGGCAGTTGGAGGACAGGGTGCGCCGCTCGTTCCGTTTACGGAATATCTGTTATACAGAGAGGCTCACCGGACCCTGCTACTGCAAAATATCGGCGGCATCGGGAATATGACGGTAATACCTGCCGGATGTACACAGGAGCAGGTATATGCTTTTGATACCGGACCGGGAAACATGATCATCGACGGGGTCGTTGAGCGTCTGTATCCGGGACAACAAACGATGGATACTGGAGGGGCCATTGCCCGCAAAGGGAGAATTCATGAAGGACTGCTGAACCTCCTTACACAGGAGCCTTATTATACGCAGCCGCTTCCGAAATCGACCGGTAGGGAGCAATTCGGCTCAGCTTATATAGATTGGCTGCTGGCATATGCCAAACAGCAGAACATGATAGCAGAAGATGTGGTGGCTACCGTCACCATGCTGACCGCATGGTCGATTGGTGATGCGTACCGCCGTTATGTACGTGAACATGATCCGGCGGATGTCCTGCTTGTAGGCGGCGGCGGAAGCTATAATCCGGTTATGATCGAATTTCTGCGGCAAGAAATGGAACCGATGGGTGTTCAGGTGATGACACAAGAGGAAATCGGTCAGAGCAGTGATGCGAAGGAAGCGGTTGCTTTTGCACTGCTTGCCGATTATACGATGAAACAGCAGCCGAACAATCTTCCGAATGTAACGGGAGCTGCAAGGCCCATCATCATGGGGAAAATAAGCTACTAATCCTGACAAAGGACGGAGGTGCCGCTGATCATGATTAACACCTGGGAAGAGACGTATATGCAGGCGGTAATCGATTTATGGAACAAGGAAGCCGTTAAGGATGGATACAAGGAACTTACGAAGCAAAGCTTTCAGCAGATATTTGTTTCAAGCCCTTATTTTGATCAAAAAAACACGTTTGTCCTGTTTGAAGAGGAACAGGTAACAGGCTTTGCCTGTGGATGTACCGGAGACGATCTGCCGCTTGGACAGGTGGCCGGGTACATTACCTGCATCGTGCTTGCGGACGGGAGCCAAACGGATGATAATTACAAGCTTCTCCTAAGTGCGATTGAAGCCCGATTTCGGGAGCTTGGGAAAAAACAGTCGGATGTCCTTTTCTTCAATCCGATGATGCTGCCGTGGTACATACCGAATACGCCACAGCATGAACACAACAATGCACCAGGGGTACCAGTGGACAGCAGGTTGTATTCATTTTTGCAAAGTGAGGGATATGTGGAACGGGCCAAGGAATGTGCCATGTATCTGAACCTTGAGCAGTTTTCAATGCCGGAGGAAATCCGCGGCAAAGAAGATAAAGCTGCTGCCGGCGGTTATAACGTAGAATTGTTTGATGCAAGCAAGCATCAAAGCGTTGCTGAAATGCTTCAAGGACTGAATAATCCGTTATGGGAAAAAGAAATCGGCAGATGTACGTCAGAAGGCGTACCGGTTGTTATCGCGGCACATGGGAACCAGGTTGTCGGCTTCGCCGGACCGGTTATCCGTCAAGAGAATGGCCGCGGCTATTTTGCCGGTATCGGGGTACATCCGGAACATGAAGGACACGGACTCGGTACGATCCTTTTCTTCAAGCTTTGTGAAGCGTTTAAGACTATAGGAACCGATTATATGTCACTCTACACAGGCAGTTCCAATCCGGCGATCCGGATTTATGAAAAAGCAGGCTTCCAAACCGTAAGGCAATTTTCAATCATGAGAAGGGAGTTTTCATAATGAGCGAACAGAAATTGACGATTTTGGCGATTGGCGGACATGTAGGAGATGCAGAACTGACAGCAGGGGGCGTACTGGCCAGCCACTCCTTAAAAGGGGATAAAATCGTAACACTCGCACTTACGGCAGGTGAACGTGGAGTGCCTGCAGGCCAAGACATGGCGGAGTATCGTGCGCAAAAGGTTAACGAAGCCAAAGCATTTGCTGATATGCTGGGCGGCGAATCCATCGTTTTTGATATCCCGGATGGCGAACTGAAGGACACGGAGGATATGCGTCTGCGCGTATGTGATGTGATCCGTCAAGTGAAGCCGAATGTGATCATCACCCACTGGAAGAACAGTATGCACAAGGACCATGCGACAACACATCATATCGTTAATGATGCGCGTTTCTTCGCTGGACTGGCTTCATTCGAAAGAGAGTTGCCTGCACATTTCGCATCCAGACTGTATTATGCGGAAAACTGGGAAGATGCTGTTGAATACAAGCCATATGTATATGTGGACTTCTCCAAGGAAGCCTTTGATTTGTGGGTGAAAGCAACCGAGCAGCATTGGTTCGTTACCAACAGCAAATCCTTCCCTTACCTGGAGTACTATAAACATCTTGCCAGAGTACGCGGCATTGAAGCACGTAAAGAATATGCCGAAACCTTCATGATTCCGGAAGAAACCAAACGTGTACTGAAAAGCGATCTGTTGTAGTTTAATGAAACAGAAGAATGACTGCAGCAATGGATATTGCGGCAGTCATTTTTTAATAAATGACTTATATCTGATATGGGGGGAAGCAGCGATGATTCTAAACGGAATTGATACAATGATGGAAGCAGCCCATTTGTTCAAGGGAAAGAAGCTCGGACTGATTACTTCACCAACGGGCCTGAATAAGGAATATGTGTCCACGATACAAATTCTTCATGAAAATTTTCATCTGGCCGCACTCTTTTCGCCGGAGCACGGTGTACGGGGAGATCAGGCTGCAGGAGCGATGGTCGAAAACTATACCGATCCGATAACGGGTGTACCTGTGTACAGCTTGTATCGTAAGGATTCCAAACGACTGGGCCAAGAAATGCTCGATGAAGTGGATATGGTGGTTTACGATATCCAGGATGTTGGTACCCGCTATTATACGTTCATATATACGATGCTCTATACCTTGGAAGACTGCACGAAGGCAGGCAAGGAGATTGTTATCCTCGATCGGATCAATCCGCTCGATGGCGTGACTGTGGAAGGAAATATTCTGAAGCCAGGATATGAATCCTTCGTGGGCAATTACCCGCTGGCTGTTCGTTACGGGCTGACTGCGGGCGAAGTGGCAATGATGGCCAATGAACAGACGGGATGGAATGCCAAGCTTCATGTTGTCCGTTGTCAAGGCTGGGATCGCAAGATGCTCTTTCCTGAAACGGACCGTCAGTGGATTATGCCATCCCTGGGAATACCGCGTTTTGAAACAGCGCTCATTTATCCAGGCACCTGTTTGTTCGAAGGCACGAATATGTCGGAAGGGCGTGGTACAACCGCTCCGTTTGAAATGATTGGTGCGCCCTTTATCCATGCTGAGAAGTTGGCGGATGAGATGAACGGCCAGCAGCATCCAGGAGTGATCTTCCGTCCTGTATACTTCAAGCCATCCTTCTCCAAGTTTCAGGGAGAGCAGTGCAGCGGCGTGCAGATTCATATTACGGATACGCGGGCGGTTCAGCCACTCGAGACCGGTGTGAAGCTCCTGTTTACGATCAAGAATAACTACGAGGAATTCTCGTTCCTGCCCCCTCTGAAAGAAAATTCAAGACCATTTATCGATCTTTTGGGCGGCGACAACATGTATCGGAATGAGAACATTGATATTCCTGTCCTGCTTGAGCAGTTCCGTGAAGAAAGCCGCGAGTTCGCCAAGCTGAAGGCGCAGTATCATTTGTATTAAATAATATGAACGAATATGAAGGAGCCGATATCAAGATGAAAGAATTAACATTACGAGAAAAAGTCGGCCAGTTGATTGTTGCAGGCTTTCCCGGCCTTGACATCGATGAGCAGACGCAGCGTCTGATAGCCGATTATAAAATCGGGAATATCATTTTGTTCGCACATAATGTGAAGGACAAAGAACAGGTGAGATCCCTGTGTACCGACCTTCAGGCGAAGATCACTGAACATACGGGCCATCCGGCTTTAATCTCCATCGACCAGGAGGGCGGCCGCGTGACACGTCTTCCGAAGGAAGCCGTTAATGTGCCGGGTGCCATGGCGACTGCTTCGACAGGCCGTCCCGAAAATGCGTATGCCGCAGGACGGATTACTGCCCGTGAAATGCTGGCGCTAGGCATTAATTTCAATCTGGCACCGGTGCTGGATATCAACAACAATAAGAAGAATCCGGTAATTAACGTACGTTCTTACGGAGATACTGCAGAGATTGTGACGGAATACGGACTCCAAATGATGCGTGGCCTGCAAGAGGGAGGCGTACTCGCTGCAATCAAGCATTTTCCGGGACATGGGGACACGGCTGTGGATTCACATTTAGGGCTTCCCTCCATCGACAAATCGCTGGAAGCACTTGCCGAGCTTGAGCTTAAGCCTTTCCAGGCTGCGATCGACAGCGGAGCGGAATGCTTGACCAGTGCGCATATCCTGTACCCTTCAATTGAAAAAAATCAGGTTCCGGCTACGATGTCCAGAACGATTATAACCGACCTGCTCAAGGATAAAATGGGCTACCAAGGTCTTGTCATTTCCGACTGCCTTGAAATGAACGCGATTCAGGAGTTTTACGGTACCGCGGAAGGAGCAGTCGGAGCACTCAAAGCCGGTGTTCACCTGCTGTTTATCAGTCATTCCGGTCAGCTCGTGATGGATGCAGTGGAGCGGATAGAACAGGCTGTGGAATCCGGAGAACTGCCGATTGCCATTGTTGATGAAGCCGTGGCAAAGGTGCTGTTTTACAGAGCGAAGTACGGACAAGTGGTTCATGGTGATCTGTCTGATGCGGAAAATGAAGTGAATCAGCGAGCAGCCGAGGCTATCAGTCTTGAAAGCATTTGCCATGTCAGCGGACAGCTGGATACGGTTCAGCGGAATGACTTGGACACGATCATCATCGGCAGTTTGCCATACCGCCCGGACCAGGCATCGAGCCTCACCAGCACAGAACTGTCATTTCCGGCTGAAGCAGGAGCTTTGCTGGGAATACAGCATTTGATGACAGACTTCAATCCGGATGAACAGGAACAAATCCGAATTGTAGAACAAGTAAAAGGCTACTCCAAAGTGGTTGTTGGCCTGTATAATGGATGCGATCACACAGGACAGGTGGAGCTTGTGAATCGATTGTCCCGTGCGGGACATCAGGTGACTGCTGTAGCGCTTGGCAAGCCATATGATCTGGAAATGCTTGAAGGCGATATTTACGGTCTGGCAGCATTTGAATATACATCTATGGCGATCCGTTCTGTTATTCGAATTCTTGGCGGAGAAGCAGTGCCAACAGGTAAGCTTAGCCTTCGCAATGAATATGTACCAATGATTTAAGTTCAGAGAGCAAGGATGTGATGGCATCAGTGAAATTTGTAGCCGGTCTGGATGGCGGGGGTACGAAAACGGCGGTAACCGTCGCTGACGAGTATGGCGTGGTGGTAAAGACGTTTACTTCCGGGGCCATTAACTATAACGGCCAGGATGAAGTAAGTGTCGGCGCAAGCTTAAAGGAAATTGTTGAAACCATTGCACAGATTTGCGGAGGAATCGAGCATTGTGCGGAAGTATGTATTGGAGCTGCCGGCGTAAGCAATCCAAACGTTGTGAGTAAAATGACGTCTCAAGTCAGACTGCATGGATATCACGGCGGTCTGCATATTACGGGTGATCATGAAACGGCATTGGTAGGAGCCCACCGGAGACCATACGGAATGATTCTGATCGCAGGCACAGGGTCCATTGGACTTGGGAAGAACGAAGCCGGCTTAACCCACCGTGTCGGAGGTTATGGGCATCTGATTGATGATGAAGGAAGCGGATACAGCATCGGCCGTGATCTGTTATCCGCACTGGTTCAAGCACAGGATGGCCGTATACCACGGACGATCATCACCGATATGGTGTATCAAAAGCTTGCGATCAGTTCCGTTCAGGAAATCATCGGTTTCGTGTATGATAAGCGCACCAATAAAAAAGACATTGCAGCGATTGCTCCGATACTCTCCGAGGCCTGCGCGGCAGGTGATCCGGCAGCCTTGAGTATTGCGGAAAAGAGTGCTTTGTCGCTATTTCAGCTGGTCATTCCTGTCGCGGAAACTCTTTCCCTTCAGAAGAATAGCCTGGCGATGGCAGGCAGCGTGCTGCTCAAGAATACCTTTGTGCAATCGAAATTCAGGGAATTGCTGATCGGACGCTATCCTGAAATGGAATGTATTACGCCCAAAAGCGATGCATCCATGGGCGGCGTATATATGGCATTACAACGTTTAAAAGAGCATTAGATATTTTAGTTTGGTTATGAGCCGGGAGATATTCTCCCGGCTCATTCTATTGTTAAAGAAGACAGGGGGATTTTAATCGTATATTTCATGAAGTTTTATTGCTCCGAGCTTTGATAAAACGTATATTGTAAATAATTGATGTTGTTAAAGGAGACAGAGTATGACCGGTAATCTAAGCCATGCTGGTATTTACGGAAAAACGCCAGAGATCATGACAAAGCGGGCCTTGAACCGTGCACTGTTGGCCAGACAGATGCTTATGAGCCGAGTCCACCTGCCGGCGCTGGAGGTCATAGACAAGCTTGCAGGATTACAAGCACAGGCTCCGAACCCGGTATATTTTGCCTTATGGACGCGGATTGAAGGTTTTGGTCATGAAGAATTAACAGGATTAATTGAAGACAGACAAGCCGTACGTATTGCTCTGATGCGATCCACCATTCATCTGGTATCTGCGCAGGACTGTCTGAACTGGAGGCCATTGTTCCAACCTGTACTGGATCGTGGGTTTAAGGGTAATTATGGAAAAAAACTCACGGATTTAAATCTGCAAGAAATTGCATCAGCCGGCCGTGCATTGGTAGAATCACAGCCTTTAACACTGAATGAATTAGGGATAAGGCTGAGTGAGCATTGGGGAGGACGTGACCCTGAAGCACTGGCAATGGTTATACGGAATATGATCCCTCTGGTTCAAATACCGCCTCGCGGACTGTGGGGTAGAAGAGGGCAAGCTGCATATACAACTGCCGAAGCATGGCTTGGCAGAACATTGCAGGCCTGCACGGATCTAAACGCCTTGGTTCTTCGATACTTGGCTGCCTTTGGTCCGGCTTCAATTAAGGATATGCAGGTGTGGTCCGGACTAACCAGGTTGAAAGATGTGGTGGAAAGACTGCGGCCGCAGCTGGCAATCTTTATGGACGAAATGGGTACTGAGCTGTTTGATCTTCCGGACGCTCCGAGACCTTCACCTGATACACCCTGTTCTCCGCGCTTTTTGGGAGAGTTCGATAATATTCTCCTCTCCCATTCGGACCGTTCACGGATTATGGAAGAGGCTGATCGTAAAAAGGTATTTACGATCAATGGGATCATCCGCTCAACCATTTTGATCGATGGATTTGTGGGGGGATTATGGAAGCTTGACCAGACCAAAAATAGTACGAAGCTGATGATTGAGCCCTTTCAATCGCTAACTTCACGAGAGATGAATGGGCTTCGCGAAGAAGGAAAGAAGCTGCTGGAATTCGCTGCACCTGGGAATCACGAAACGGAGATACAGTTCACAAACTAGGTATCAAGCCGATGCTATATATTATTGAAATGAAATTTGAATAATGGGGAGACTGAGAAGGACACGAACGCAAGGATTGCAGAAGAAATTATGTTCCTTTGGCATTCGGATATTCCAATTATTCCAGGGCCGCCAGTCATGGCCATAGACTCCGTTTTGCCGATATCCCATCGATGACACGGAAACCTGAGCACGCTTTGCTGGGTGGTGTCGGAATCGCAGTATCAGCCAAATCTGACCATATCCCCTTGGCAGCGGAGTTTGCAGAATATGTGGCAAGCCCTGAAATTCAGAGCTCCTTATATTACGAAGCAGGGGGGCAACCGGGACACTCCGCAGCTTGGATGGATGAGAAGATTAACAAGGATTCTGGCGGCTTTTTCTTCTCGACACGCGAAACGCTCGAATTTAGTTACATGCGGCCCAGAAATCAGGTGTTTCCTGCTTATCAGGAGAATCCTTAATCACATGAAACGAATACTTGGTTTCTTTGGCGCTGTCGATCATCTGGTGAAGATGATATTTGTCAGCGTCTTTTATTTATAACTCTTTTTTTAAGTCTGTCTTAGAAACGACATTAGATCAGAGGAATTGAACTTTACTTATGAGGATAGCCATTCTAAAAACTCAAGTCGATTTCCAAAGGGATCGTTTACATAGAATCGTCTTATTCCTTCGGGAGTCCTTGCTTCATCATCAATTATTGGAATATTGTTGTGCTGCAGTTGTTCGCGCAATTCATCCAAGTTCTGTACATGAAATGCTGGGTGGGCTTTTACAGCGGGAACAAAATCCTTTTGTACTCCAATATGTACTTGATGAGTACCGCATTGGAACCAAACCCCACCACGTTTTTTTAGGGCTTCAGGTTTTGGAATCTCCGTCCAACCCAATAGGTTATTGAAAAAATTCCGAGCCTCTGTTTCGCAGCCTTCCGGTGCGGCAAGTTGAACATGGTCAAGACCATAGAAAGTGTAAGCCATACATCTTCCTCCTCCTATTAGGTTTCGAACAATGAAACATGGTTTCATTTAACAATTTCATTTTATAATAATCCCAAATTAAAATCGAGTTATTTTTGCGCAGTCTAAAAGCATCCATATTTATAAAGGATCCTTTTATATATAAATAAAGTCATCACTTTCGTTTATACATAAGAATGGGATAAAACGTCGAAATGAAAGATATCCTGCGATTACCCGAGAAATAAACAAGCATTTCCCATGCAATGAACGAAAATAAAGTAAAGGGAATTAACCGGGAAGCAACTTGAATCTGGAGTATCAAAGAATATGGGTTAATATGGAATGAAGTGAAGTGATTCATGAATATTCTGCTTTGGAGGTGCTGACTGTTGATGAAGATCGGATTAGCGCGGAAACATGCTGCAGAATGGGTTATGGCATATGCAAGTGCGGATAAAGGTTACTTGGGGGCATACTTTAGCGGTTCTACCGTAGGGCGATCAGATGAAGACTTGCTGCCTGTCGGTTCGGATGTGGATGTTGTCGTTGTCAGGGACGGTGATACGGCTCCTTCAAAGCTGGGGAAATTGTTGTACCGGGATACTTTAATTGAGATTACTTATTTATCCTCTCGGCAGCTGGAATCAGCAGAAAATGTTCTGCAGTCCTATCATCTTGCTGGCAGCTTCCGCATCAACACGCTGATTGATGATCCTACGGAATACTTAAGTTTGCTGCAAAAGAAAGTTTCCCGACATTTTGCGGAGAGAAAATGGGTGAGCCTCCGTTGTGAGAATGCTCTTAAAAAAATAGAAAATGGGATTCAGTCCTTGAATCCCTCTGCTCCCTTGTATGAGCAGGTCACATCCTGGATGTTTCCGACCGGAGTGATGACACATGTTCTTCTTGTCGCTGCGCTCCGCAATCCGACTGTGAGACTACGCTACCTGGCAGCGCGTCATGTGTTGGAGGAATATGGTTACGAAGAGTTCTATCCAATGCTGCTTAAATTGTTAGGATGTGAAGATTGGACTGCGGACAAAGTAGAGCATCATTTAGCTGGGCTTGAAAAAACATTTGATGCTGCTGCAGCGGCAGCCAAGACAGCATTCTTTTTCAGCTCTGACATCACTCCTGAAGCGAGGCAGATAGCCATTGACGGAAGTCGGGAACAAATCCGGGCAGGCAATCACCGGGAAGCCGTCTTTTGGATTGTGGCGACCTACGCGAGATGCCATCAGATATTAGCAGTTGACGCTTCAGCAGAAATACAGCGCGAGCTGACTCCCTTTTTTGTGGAATTGATCGCAGACTTGGGAATTCATTCAAGTGAGGATCTTGTCCGCCGCGGAGAAGAGGTCATGCGTTTTTTACCGAGACTCTGGAAGATTGCTGAAGAGATCATGCTGGCAAATCCGGAGATTGTGAATAATTAGAGTGATATGGAACTAAGCAGGGATTTCCATGCCGCAGCATCGCCCTCCCATGTGCTTCCGTGAGGAATTTGAACAATGGTGATTCGTTCATGCTCGGATATCCGCTGTATAATGGAAGATTTCTTACTGGGTATGACGAACAGAAAATGCAGATTCGGATTCGCATAGGCGTCGGTTATCGCATGATAGAAACGGAGTGCATCCGCGGGATTGGATATGGTTCTGATCAGCAAAACTTCGGCATCGGATGATAAATACGAGACGAAGCGCGTGATTCTCCGGGCCAGTTTTTCTTTGAACCATGCGTAATCATATAACGGAGGTTGATCAGGGGCATTGTTAAAGTCGTGAAAGGATAAGCAGGAGGTCTGAAGATCCCGCACGTAGTAGCAATTCTTTGACTTTCCGTACACCTCCAGATGCTCAAGTTCCATAAAACCTTGAAAACGCCCGCGTAAAACCTTGCATACCGCCTCCGTTGAAGCAAAATTAAACCAATCCAGCGGACCGGCAGCTTTTCGTAATTGATTACGTCTTAATTGGGAAGCCACCTGGCAGCTATGGCCGAGACTAAAGATCACATCGAATGCTTTATTTATCAGTAGTCTCACCTCCTTAAACGATTAGATCTATTATTGTATTCGCTAGAGTAAGAATTGGATTGGATGAAAGTTATGGAGAAGAGGGGGATTGTTAGTATGAATATGCATAAACTGAAAGCTAGTGTAATGGTTATGTTCATACCAATCTTACTGATAGGCTGTACACAAAAAGAACAAGTAGACGAGAAAGCAATAACCACTTCGGTTTCACACTCATGGGCGTGTGATTTTGTTCATTGGAATGACGTTTCATACCGGTTAACTGACATTAGGATTACGTTAGTTATCGGGAGGTAGGGACTGTGGAATCTCTAATTACGAATGAGACCATTGAAGGTCATGGGGTATATTCCAACAGATTTATCGAGGGCACTAAGCTGTACTCCATTCCTGAAATCAGCACGGACGACGCGATCGCTGTGATGATGAACGATGGTTACTACAAAATGGTTAATACGGTTAAGGAAAGAGTGGAACAGAAGGATCAATAAAAATGTATTGGGATAACTTGAAGGATTGTCTGGATCAACAGACAGTCTTTTTTTTATTTGTCTTCGATTAAAAACGCTAAATTAACGATTCCACTCAGACGCATTATATCCTGTCTAAATAGCTTCTTTGTTACCGGTATTGATCCCTGCCTTACTATAGTGGTTTTGAGTGCTTAGATAGAGTTCTGAGAGCGTTAAAATCGCTATTTTCTTTGGGTTTTTGGTATGTTATCATTTCAAAACAGAAAGAGGAGGTAGATTCATTCATGTCCATTACGCTTATCTTGTTGGCTGTAGCTGCAGTTTTTATCGGTGCTCTTATGAGATCCATGTTTGGCTTCGGTGAGGCGATCGTGAGCATGCCTTTGCTTACGCTTTTGCCGATCCCGCTCCATACTTCGGTTTCTTTGATCGGTTTAGCCGGTTTAACGGTCGCTTTATTGACTGTTTTCAGTGGCTGGCGTCATATTGAACGGCCTGTCCTCTTCCGGCTGGCTGTTTCCACGGTCATTGGCATTCCGGTCGGGCTTATCGTATTGAACACCATTCCTTCATACATCATTACATCCATATTGGGCATTTTTCTCATCGGTTACGGGGCGTATTGTTTAATTAAGAAAAACCTCTCTAAAGCGATTGATCATCCGCTGCTCAATAGCCGCGGCTGGGTTTGGCCTTTCGGATTTGCTTCAGGCGTGCTGGGTAGTGCATATAACATCAATGGTGTGCCGGTCATGATTTACGGTACTTTGCGGCGGTGGAACCCTGAACGTTTACGAGGCACATTACAGGCGCATTTTCTGGTTTCCGGAATACTCGTTGTAGCGGGGCATGCTTTGGGAGGATTATGGACAGCAGACGCCTTTGTTTTATACGCATATTCTATTCCAGCCATTCTATTAGCTACAGGCCTCGGGGTTCTATTGAATAAGCGGATTCCAGCCAGGAAGTTTGAACGCATTTTATTTGTGATCATTACTGGGTTAGGCATTCTGTTGTTGTTTCCGCGTGGGTAATGATTCTTTCATAAATACGCAGAATTGCAGTCTTGGCTCATTGAATAAAATGGTAGGAATTACCCTGTTAATACTATGATATGGACAGATTACAGATTGATTATGGTTATTACACCATGATGGATCTGTTTTTTTTATTCATAGCTCCATATTCTAAAATGGGAATGCCTGTTCTTAAATAGGACTTAAGAGGGTAGGGGCGATTCATATTATTAGGTATGATTTAACTTATAGGGTTAATATCATAATCTTGGTGGTACTGCATAACTTACCGAGCGGGAGGGAAATCGTTTGATTGAAATTTCAGAGAATTGGATTGATTCGCAGGCACCCAATAGTGCTGCGATAAAAAACGGACATGATCTTATAAAAAAAGGGAAGTTTACAACGCTTCACCATTCTGAGGACCAGCAGGTGCTATTTGGGACATGTGCGGGCAGCGGGAAGACGCCGTATGTACCTTCTGTGGATTTTGTGATTCCGGATAAACCTGTGATGCGCTGCAGCTGTCCGAGCAGGCAAATTCCGTGCAAGCATGTACTTGGTTTGCTGTATGCCCATGTGCAAGGCAAGCCTTTTTCCGCAGCGGCGGTGCCGGATGAATTGGCTGCCAAACGTGAGAAAGCCGAGAAGCGGGAAGAGAAAAAAGCGAAGGAAGCAGCTGACGGGGTTGCGGTCAAGCCTAAGAAAGTAAATAAATCGGCCCTGAAGAAAAAAGTGATGGCTCAGCTCGAAGGATTGGATGTACTGGAAAAGCTGACTCATTCCTTGATACGCCGTGGTCTGGGAACGCTGGATACAAAAGAGCTTAAAGTCATCCAGGATCATGTTAAGCAAATGGGAAGCTTCTATTTAAACGGGGCTCAGATCCAGCTGCGTAAGCTGCATATGATTCTTTCGGCAGGCGGCAATCCCGAACTTACCTATACTAATGCCGCTGAACAATTTGCTATCATCCATGCCTTTATCAAAAAAGGAAGGGCACATCTGAACGCGAAGCTTCAGGATACCGAACTTGCGTTAGACTGTGAATCCACCATTGAAGAGTGGCTGGGTCATGCTTGGCAGCTCTCAGAGCTCAGGGAAGCAGGTCTGGTTAGCCCGGAGACGGAACTAATCCAGTTATCTTTCCTCAGCTATGATGATTCATCCCGTCAGGAGTTTGTGGACTGTGGTTACTGGATTCAAAAGGACAGCGGCGAGCTTCATTGCACATTACAGTACCGTCCATATAAGGCGGCGAAGCTGATGCGGGAGGAGGACAGCTGTTTTGATGTTGTTCATGTGCCGGCTCTCTATCGTTACCCGGGTGATATGAACCGCCGAGTGCGGTATGAGTCCTTCACCACTAGACCGGTGGAAGAGCAGGACATTGCCCGAATACGGCAATATGCTGCCCATTCCTATGCCGAGGCTATAAAAAAAGTGAAGAATCAACTCAAAAATCCGCTGGGTGATCCGAATCCCGTGATGCTGCTGCATGTGGAGCAGGTGGTGGCTGATAAGGAAGGCCGATTATTCATCTCGGATTCGAACGGGGAGACGCTTGGACTACAGGATCTGCTCGATGACTCCACGGTTAACCTGTTGAAGTATTTACCTGATGACAGCCTGAAGGATGTCTCAATGCTGGTTATGTTCGATCATAATACTCAAAGCGGACAACTGCAAACGCAGCCGCTGAGTATCATAAATAAACAAGAGATTATCCGTTTGCTATATTAACATGCAGAATTGGAGGAGATACGCATAATGAGTCATGCATTGCTGATGGAGCTGAACGAAGAAATCAGACGCTTATATATTGCTGGGAGTGACCTCGCAGCCGGAGACTATCGGCTGAAACGGCTGCTGCCGTCTTTTGAACAGCTTGGTGAACGGGCGCCGGTGTTTAAAAAGCTTGCCGAAGGTGTCCATGGCTTAATCGAAGCAGATAACAGCACCGATACGGACTCTGCCCGGCAGCTGCAGATCGTGAACCAGCTGCTGCAGTCCGTATTACATACCCAAGGCAAGGCGGCAGCAGAAGGAGAGACAACACCGTTTATAAGTAAACCTCTTTTGCTCCCAACCCGCCTGTCATATCGCAAATTATCTGCGGTTCGGACCGCACTGACGACACGTGGAGGTGGACGTCATGAAGTTATTCTGGAAGCTTACAGAGAGGGATTATTCCGGGATTTGCGACTCCTGCCGCTTGCCGTTGAAGCGCTTAACGACCCTTATGTAGAAATCGCAGAGTTTGCCATGACGGATATTCTGCCATCGTATGGACCGGAAATCGTGCCGCATCTTCTTGAAAGCTTTCAGCCTGCCGGGGGCAAACTCGAAGCACGCAAGCTGACCGTCATTTCAAAGAGCGGTGGTCAAGATGTAATACATGTCGTATATGAGGCTGCTGTTTCAGGTTCGGATGAGATCCGTACAACAGCCATTCGGCTGCTGGCAGGGAACCAGGAATATGAACAAGCGCTGCTGGACTTTAGCCGGGACAAGAAGAAGGGTATCCGTGAAGCTGCATACCATGCGCTCGCGGACAGTGGCTGGGAAAGTGCGGCTGAACGTCTGTACGAGGCTTCCAAAGGCAAAGACTGCGATCTCGTGAATTCTTCACTGACCCGGTGCCAGTCGGAACAATTGACCGGATGGCTTACACGGGATTTCTCGGATATTTTGCAGTCGCTGCAAGAGATAGAGGGAAACAAGCAAAAAACGGAGGAGATCTGGACTCAGGTAAAACGGTATCTCTGGTCCCTGCATCAAAAAGAGAGTCCTGAGCTAGAGGAACTGTATTTGAATGTCCTGCGTCAATATAAACTGTATATGTATAAACTCGGCTGGGTATTTTTGGCCAATGAAGCAATGAACTATATGAAACAAATAGACTCCGAAGAAGGTCGACAGCTCATGGAGGCAGCCGTGGAATTGGATTTAAAGCATTATGCCGGCACCAGCTCCTATGCGCGCGAGATATTCATTAAAGCACAGCCCGTTTTGTCCCCGGAGCGGTTATACGAGGAATACGCCAAGATCCTGATGGACCGGCTTCATGCATCAGCCGTAAGCCGCAGCGCCAATTATTGTAAACAGCTGCTGGATACGATGGAGGACCTGGTCATATCCAGGAGGTACCAAGCTTATAACAGGGAATGGGCATATGGTAAAAATGAAGGCTATACCTATCATGTGGAGATGCTGCCACAGGAGGAGATCGCTGCAAGCTGGGACTCAAGGTGGCTTGGGCATTTTATGGAGCTGGATCATATGGCCCTGGTTAGTGCATTTGCCCGTCCAGGACAGACTGAAGCGGCTTCTTATTTGCTTGGCAAGCTGCAGAATTCACCGGAATTTCGTAATCGTTTCGCCAATTTGGCAGTGATCGGGCTGGTTCGCGCAGGTATCCCGGAAGCTCAACTGCATGAAGCACTCGTTCGTGCACTGGAGGATGAACGGAATACCGATTGCCATGAAATCGAGCCGTACCTGTTCAATCAATTATGCCGACTTCCCGCAAGCTATGCTGAGCGAATCCGGTCTGCGTTGCCTAAGTTCAAGTCCAACGCAGAGGAGCAGCTGGAATTCATTTTGAAGGATTTGACGTCATCCATTCATTCATAAAGGAGTGTTATCTATGAGTACGGAACAAGCCATGCAGGATATCATGCGGCAGCCGTCTGAGCTGTTGTATCGGGAGGAGTTAAATGCATTAATTCAAGAGGATCAAGGGAAAATTCCGGCAGGTTGGCAGATGTCCCCGCAGTCGGTATTAAAATTTATTGTGGGAGGTAAGGCGGGAAAACAGGTCATTACACCAAAATATATCGGTAATCCACGTATTGTTGAAATGGCGATTGCGACGCTCGTCACGGACCGGGCGCTGCTGCTCATCGGTGAACCGGGAACGGCCAAATCCTGGCTGTCCGAAAATCTGTCTGCGGCCATCAATGGAAATTCTGGTCTCGTCGTGCAGGGGACGGCGGGAACCACTGAAGAGCAGGTACGATATTCCTGGAACTACGCCATGCTGCTGGCGCAAGGGCCAACGCCGGAAGCGCTAGTGAAAAGTCCGGTGATGAGGGCGATGGAGGCTGGAGGAATTGCCCGTTTTGAGGAAATATCACGCTGCGCCTCCGAGGTGCAGGATGCCTTGATATCCATACTTTCTGAAAAGACAATTTCTGTGCCTGAGCTCGGTAAGGAAATGAATGCCCGTAAAGGATTCAGCATTATTGCCACAGCCAATACCCGCGACCGTGGCGTGAATGAGATGTCGACGGCACTCAAGCGCCGCTTTAACATAATTGTCTTGCCGGCGCCTGCAGATCTTGAAACCGAAATGGAAATCGTGAAAAAACGGGTTGCCGAGATTGCTGCCTCTTACGATTTACAGGCGGCAGTTCCTGCGGATGAAGCACTACAAAAGGTTGTGACCATATTTAGAGAGCTGCGCAGTGGTATGACCCTCGATAAGAAGGAAAAGGTGAAATCTCCGGCAGGCGTCATCTCGACGGCCGAAGCCATTTCCCTGCTTACGAACAGCATGGCGCTGGCGGCGAGTTTTGGAAACGGACATATGACAGATGAGGATTTAGCGGCAGGACTGCAGGGGGCCATCGTGAAAGATGATGATAAAGACCGGCTTGTATGGAAGGAATACCTGGATAATGTGATGAAAAAACGCGGGGCAAGTTGGCGTGGTCTTTATACGGCATGCAAGGAGATGAATCAATGAATGCGGCCAGCGGCGCTGGGGTACATATTTTTGGCGTCCGGCATCTGTCGCCGGCCGGCGCTTTTCATGTCGCAGATTATTTGGAGCAGGTACAGCCTACAGCGGTATTAATTGAGGGGCCTTCAGATGCAACCTCTGAAATCCTCCACCTGACGAACAGCTCCACGAAACCGCCCGTTGCTATTCTTGCATTTACCGAGGAACTGCCTGTGCGAACGGTGCTGTGGCCTTTTGCTGTATATTCCCCCGAGTATCAGGCGATGATTTGGGCACGAAGAAATGGAGCTCACTGCGCTTTTATCGATTTGCCTTCATCTTTAGCTGTCTGTTTACAGGATGTACGAGGGGAACATGGGGAGAATCATTCGGGTCCAGATGAAGCCGAGGAATCAGAAGGGCAGCAGGCATTGGAGTCCAATACCCATAGATCAGAGCAAAGGGCAGAAAGTGACCGGAGTGAAAAGGCAGAAGACAGCAGCTCCATCTACAGCAGGATCGCGGAAATATCCGGAGAGGTGGATTACGACACGTATTGGGAGCGCAGCTTTGAGCATAACCTGAGCCCGGATGCTTACCGGCGGGCCATTTTGGCTTATTCGGGCCAGATGCGAGAGCTTACGGAGGAACAGGAGCGTAATAATCAGAGACTGGAATACGCCTATAATGCGGTACGTGAAGCCTATATGTGCCGGAAAATTGCAGATGCCATCGCGGCAGGCCACAAACCGGATAAAATTGTGGTGATCTGCGGGGCTTACCATGCTTCTGCTTTGATCAATCTTTCATCTGCGATGACCGACGATGAATTAAAGCAGCTGCCTTCCCGCAAGACGAAGCTGACGCTCATGCCTTATTCTTATTTGAAATTGTCGTCTCTCTCCGGCTATGGTGCCGGCAATATTGCTCCGTACTATTTTGAAATGATGTGGGGACATATGCTTCAAGGCACGCTTGGGGATTTGCCTCATCATTACCTGTCATCGGTGGCGGGTGATTTAAGAAAAGCCGGCACGCACCGCTCGACTGCGGAGGTAATCGAGGCGGTACGGCTGGCTGAATCCCTTGCAGCGCTGCATGACGGCTTGGCCCCAACGCTCAGGGATCTAAGGGATGCAGCCAAAACACTCCTTGGAAGGGGAGAGCTCTCGGTAATTGCGGAGTCATTGGCAAGAACAGAGGTTGGGACGTCGATCGGAGAATTGGCAGAAGGCGTCAGCCAGACACCAATTCAGGAGGATATGAAACGACAGTTGAAGCGGCTGAAGCTGGATAAATACAAGTCGGCTGTTGCAAGCGATCTGATCCTCGATCTGCGCGAGAACCGTAGGGTGTCTTCGGAAGAAGCTGCCTATCTCGACCTGAACCGCTCATTCTGGTTTCATCGCTTGAAACTGCTGGGGATTCATTTTGTCAAAGAAAGCGTCAGATCTCAGGAACAGGCCATCTGGGCGGAACATTGGGTTGTCCAGTGGTCACCTGAAGTGGAGATTGAGGTTGTTGAATCCACGCTGCTCGGCGAGACGGTGGAAATCGCAGCGGGATTTGTCCTGCAGCAGCGGCTGGAAAGCTGCGCCTCAATTGAAGAAGGATCTGGGCTTATTACTATGGCATACGAGTGTGGAATGATTCATCAGATGGAGGCTGCCCGCCAGACCTTGCAAAGACTTGCGGTTGAAAGCCAGGATGTTGTACACATTGCGGCAGCGGCCAGAAAGCTGTCGCAGCTGATTCGTTTCGGAGGAGTACGAAGAATGAATACGGCGCCGCTCGTACCACTGCTTCAGCAGCTGTTTATGCGGGCCTGCCTATTTTTATACGATGCGAGTCAGTGCAATGATGAAGTGGCGCAGGCGATGGCTTCGGCGATCAATGAAATGAACCATATCGCTTCGGAACACAGCGAAGAAGTTGATGAAGCATTATGGATTCAAGAGCTGGGCAAGTTGTCAGACAGGGACGATGCTCATCCGCGTCTTTCGGGACTTGCTTGTGCCATTTCGCTGGAACGTAATGATATTACGGCGGAGCAATGCGCTGCGGAGGTATCCCGGCGGCTATCTCCGGGTATTCCGGCAGATCTTGGGGCAGGATGGTTCGAGGGGCTTGCGATGCGCAACCGCTATGCGCTTTTATCGCGAATGAGCCTGTGGGAACAGCTGGATGAGTATATTTGTACACTCGAGAACGAAGAGTTCGTGCGAGCACTTGTATTTTTGCGCCGTTCATTTAGTGTCTTCACCCCGAAAGAGAAAACGATGGTAGCCGAGCTGCTTGGTGAGCTTTGGGGTGCGGATACGGAGCAGGTAGCGGAAATACTCATGGATGACCTTAAGGAGGATGATACACGGATGCTGAATGAATTAAATGATTTTGACTTTGAGGATTTTTAAATATGGGAAACAATGCAGAACATCAGGCATTATCCCGTTGGCGGCTCATTCTGGGCACGGCTGCTGAAGAGGAACTGAACCGCTACAGCAGCGGCGGTCATTTGGAATTGTCCAGCGATGAGCTGATTATGGACCGGGCACTCGCTGCTATTTATGACCAAACGGATGATTCCGGGCAAGATGGCGGAACTTCTTCGGGCGCAAAATCACGTAACGCAGGTCAAGGGAAGTCCGCACCGCGGTTAGCGCAGTGGCTCGGGGACGTGCGTGCTTTTTTTCCTGACGACGTGGTCTCCGTTATACAGAACGATGCCATGGAGCGAAAGGGCTGGAAGCAGCTTTTGTTTGAGCCGGAAGTACTGGCAAGTGTAAAACCGGATATACAGCTGGTCGGAACTCTGTTGTCACTTAAAGGGAAAATACCGGAGCAAACGAAAGATACCGCACGAATGCTGGTGCAGGCCGTGGTGGATGAACTCGTTAAAAAAATGGAGCAGGATATTCAAAGGGCCGTTACCGGTGCGCTGAATCGCAGGCAGCATACGCCGCTTTCCTCATTAAGCGGAATAGACTGGAAGCGGACAATCCAGAGAAATCTCAAACATTATGATGCCGGACTACAGCGGATCATTCCCGAACGATTCTATTTCTATGACCGTGCAAGACGGAATAAGGAATGGACGGTTATCGTGGATATCGACCAGAGTGGCTCCATGGCGGAGTCGGTCATCTGGGCATCGGTAATCGGATCGATTTTTGCCAGCATACCTGCGCTTGATACCCGCGTCGTTGTGTTCGATACAGAGGTGGTTGATCTGACAGAACAATGTGCGAATGATCCCGTGGATATGCTGTTCGGTATTCAGCTTGGCGGTGGTACGAATATCGATAAATCAGTAGCATATTGTGAGCAGTTTATTCAGGAACCCAAAAAAACATTGTTTATTATCATTTCTGATCTTTATGAAGGTGGTAACCAGTCAAGGCTGATACGGCGTATGCGAGAGATGAAGGAATCCGGTGTGAAGACACTCTGCCTGCTCGCGTTATCCGATGAAGGTAAGCCATTTTATGATGAGCAGCTGGCCAAGGCTTTGACGAAGGATGGAACCCCTTGCTTTGCCTGTACTCCCGCGCTGCTGCCGCAGTTGGTGGAAGGTGCGTTAAAAGGACAGGATCTGTCGGAGCTAGCCAAGAGGCTGGAGACGAAGGGAATCTGAGAAGCATCCGATCAATTCACGCAAGTGGGTCAATGGGCGCAACAGACGAAATCGATAAGCGGATATTGATGATGGAATCCATAGGGTACGGTGTTCAAAAGCGTCTCATATCGTCCATAGTAAGGGGTTGAAATTCAACCAATAACCTGTAATCCATGTAATATCCGTATATAGATTTCGTCACTTTGTTTGCACGCACTTCAAATGCTTTCATTCTATACCTAAATAATGCTTTAGCGTTACATCAAACAGGTCGATTATGATCAGTTGCCACCATGATTACCCTGTTTTTTTTATCATATTTTCTCACAGGTTTTCAACATAAACGTATTTACGAGTAAATACCCCAATGGATATCGTTATCGGGAATATCGAAAGTTGGAAACTCAAACTTCATAATAAGGGGGGGGATTACATATACCGAATAGATCTCTTATTTATAATTCACCAGATTACACGCGGGATATCCAATAAGCGGGTCTTCGGCTTAACGGATGCCTTTTATATGAGATAAAGACTATCTTCAGTTTTAAGGGCTATAATAGAATATATAAAGTGATATTTTACCAAAAGAGGAGGTCGGAACCTTGGATTACACACCGGAAATCATTGAACGCAGTCATACGGAGCGAGGTGACATTCAGCTACAAAAAAGAGAGCGTCATTATGAGATCATTTACAACGGCATCTTTTTAATGGCAACATATAATGGGAAATCGGAACGTTTGCTCGTCAGCAGTGCTTTGGAGAGATGCAGGAGCGCGCATAGGGTGCTCATTGGCGGTCTTGGAGTCGGATTTTCACTGGAAGAAGCGTTATCCGATTCCAGAGTCGGGAAGGTGGATGTCGTCGAGATTGAGGAAGTGATTATTCAATGGAACCGCAGTCATCTGGCGCCTCTCTCCGGTTTTGCGCTGGATGATCCCCGTACCCAGGTTATCCACACAGACCTGGTGAAATGGATGAATTCAGCTCATGAGCCTTATGATGTCATCTGCCTTGACATTGATAACGGCCCGGATTGGACCGTCTCGGAATCGAATAATGGACTTTATTCGGAGAAAGGGATTGAGGCATTAATCAGGCTGCTTCGTTCCCATGGAATCATATCGTTTTGGAGCGCTATGGCTTCGCCTGAATTCGTGGATCACTTAAAAATCTTTTTTGATGAGGTTGAGGTTAAATTTGTTCCTCAGGAACGTGGCGAACCCGACTATATATATCTGGCTTCTTCTCCAAAGATCATGCATTAGCGAAGCGAATATTTAATTTATATAAGCCTCTCATAAGTTCTGCGAACTATGGGGAGGCTTATTTCTTTTCAGGCTTGGTAACGAACAGGCACATATATGACGATTAACGCTGGCGGCTATTCGTTGCATATGACCGGAAATTGGCTGACTTGTAACTAATCACTATTCTGTCCCGTTAAGTAAATAAGAGAAAAAATTCAATCAAGAAGGGATGGAAGACGATGAAAAAATGGTTATGTCTGATGATATCCGTAGCCGCCCTGAGCCTTGGAACGGGTTCACTTATAGATGCCGCTCCCGCGTCCTCAACGGAGCCGAAGGGCGATGTAGCGAAAATGTACAGAGTTAAGCATGAAATGAAATTTGATCTTCAAGGGAAAGACGCAACGCTTGACGGTAAGGCCATTACGGCGGACAAGCCCATACTGAAAGGGGGGCGTGTATATGTTCCTCTCCGTACCCTGCGGCAGTCTGGTGCAGCGGACAGCGTTACCTGGGATGCAGCGAAACGGCAGGTGCAAGTCGTGATCCATCCGGAACTACAACCCGCGTTTACTAAACTGACCTTCCAAATCGGTTCGGAGGATGCGTACCTTCCGGATGGAAGCAAGATTGGCGAGAAGATCCCTACCCCGTTTCTTGCTTCGGGAAAGGCATATGTGCCTGTTCGGGCGTTATCCTGGCTTGGAATGGCTGTATCCACCGTCAAGGACACGGTGAGCTTGGACTGGAGCGATAAAGTCATAGAGGTATTGAAGACGGAATGGGAGACTGATCAAACCAGCGCCACGTTTACCATGTTGTATCAGAAGGATATGTATATTCCACAGTACATGTATTCATTAGGAAGCGGCGGCTGGGCTGGTGAAACAGGCAAGGTCACTGAAAAGGATATATCATTGGATGGAAGGGTGTATAACCGTATGCAATTCACAGTGAATTTACGACCCGGACCCAATCCGGTGATGCTCACAGCCGTGTCGGCTGGCAGCAAGGTAGTCACTGTGAAAAGAAAGGTAACAAATATTACCTCGCTACCGGTCACCATAACGGAAGAGGGGGAAGATAACATTACTTTCACCAACCCTATCCATGGCTATATCCAGATAAGGCCTGAACAAAAGATTGATGTGTCGGGGGATATTCTGCAGCATAATGACCTGTTTGATAAGCTGACCGTCAGCATTGAAAGGTATCAACCGTCAAGCAAGGACAGCTATCAGGTATATGAAGTGGAGAATAGTTTCAAGCTGCCCATTAAGGACCAAAAATTCGCAGGCTCGTTCACATTAAGCCAAAAAGGCAGCTATCTGATCAGAGTAATCAGTCCTGCCTATATTCCTTTCCTCGAAAACGGACCATCAATGACACAATGGGCTGAATTCGCGGTAGAAGTAGAGTAGTGCTCTACCTGTTATGGTCATACTGTGGGAGATTGAATAAAGGCACCCCGTAGGAAATTAATGTTCCGCTTGCTTGATCAGATTAGTGCGGATTTTTTCTAATATTAGCGATGAATTGCGAGCTCTGAAAAAGGTGAGAATGGTACGCCCGGATGCATGAATGTGGAGTTGAACCGGGCGTAACCATTCTCACCTTAAATATTTGTTATCTTTTATCTTACGGTTGAGTGGTATTTTGATCTCTCATCACATGATGATAGTGATAATGATGATGGTGGTGGACATGGATATAGTGCTGACCATGCGGGTAACTGGTAGTATGATAATAGGGATGATGCATATGTTCATGGCCGTAATGATGAGGTGATTGGGGATCTCTTTGTTGAGATCCTTGAATGTTATAGTTTTCCTGAATCATAGATTTTCCCCTTCCGTCTCGTGGTTGATACATATTATGCCTACACAGGAATAGCGACACTTGGCCTAAATTAATTGGGCTACCTATTATCCATGTTTGTTTTATTGACGATCTGATCGAGCAAAAGCAAATAAGTGCCGGGTATTTTGCGTCTCCCGATAAGCATGAATCCCCCGAATGAGTACTTTTACAGAGAGCTGTACTCAGGATCTTCGGTTAGCAGATTTTGGTGCATGACTTCTATTCATCTGTAGTGTTTAATAAGAATTACTGCTTATTAGAAACGGAGACTTAGAACTTGAACCAGGCTCGCAGAACCAAAATGACTACGCTTTTAATTGCATTTCTCTTGATCGGCATTATCATTTATGGCTATATGAAGCATAAAGAATTGAAACAAGAATTGGATCAACTGCAAAGCGAAAAGCTTAATAACACACGTCTGTGGTTTCAGCTGCAAATGATGAATACTGAAACGCTAGATTTTGATCTGGCAAACGTTCTATCTTCGAACTCTGCAGCATATCGCCAAAAATACTTGAAAGCTGCCTATGAATCGGCTTCTTTTATGACGAATATGAACTGGTATACTCCAACCCCGACGATTCTATATGACTTTCAGTCTAATCGTTCTGGGCCATTTTGGAGCCAAACAGCAAGTTATTTAGGTTACTTAGTAGATGACAGTGCAGAAACACTAACGGAGGTTCAGCGGCAAAACGTATTAAAGATGCGAAACTTCATCCTCAAAACAGCTCCTGCGTTGCATCAAATAAACGATAGCGTGTTGTATGGTCCTCATGTTAAGAATGAAGTTCCTTCGGAAGAACTGAGTCGACGAATAACCTCTTTAACCAATGAGCTCGATTCCAACCCCTTAATCGGTGATAAGGAACCGTTGTTCAATGAGTACCTTTACCATTTGAATCCGTATCAACCTCAGGTTCAAGCGTTTAAGAAGGAAGTACGAGTGCATAAGGAAGAATTGCAGTCGAAAGTGGAATCTTTCATGAATGTCCTCTGGAAAGACAAGCGTGATAAACAAGTCATGTCGAGTGGTGGAGGCATAACACCTGAGTTTGGGGATAGCCTTGATTTTTTGTCCGGAAATGGCGGCAACATGTTCTATAATGTTCAAATCAGTGTTGCTGGAGGACATATATTACGGATTTATCCAACTGAAGATGGTTCTAAAAAGTCCGACAATCGAAAAATAACTAAAGCAGAGGCCATTAAATTAGCCCAATCCTTCGTAAAAAGCTGGGGGGAGGCTCCTCTGGTTATCGACAATACATTCGCAAAGGGTACCTTAGTGGATGTAACATTTGTTCCTCAGGTTGGAGGAGTTCCTTATACTGACGCAAATGTTGTAGTTACGATCGATACAGCCACAGGAGTTCTGCAAAATTTCGATACGACAGGTTATTATCTGAAAAGAGATCGAATCGTCAAAACGAACGCAGGCATTCCACCTGAGACTGCGCTGAAACAAGTAAATGCTGAATTAACAGTTACAGATCGCCCTCATCTGATGATACGTAAAGGGAAACTGGTTTACTCCATCCCCGTAAAAGGCTATGAACAGGTTACAAATGTCTATGTGGACGCCCAAACCGGGAAACAAGCAGATATTGAGTATAAGAGCCTTGATCATTAAAAGCTGGACTTAAATAACAAGCTATAAAGAATTGAGTCGTCGAGCATCCGGCGGCCTTTTTTATTTTCCTTACCACACTACATACGAAACGGGAAAAACTCTTAATTGTAGAAATTGAATAAAAGGCTTGTTTTTATTTTTATGTAATTGACGTACAATGAAAGGAAATAGTGGGGACGGATGGTCATTTATATGATCCTATTCATGTCATTAATCATGATTTGTCTATATCGATATACGTATGGAGGTAGGGTCACTTGATCGGCAAAAGCAATTTTGAACGGGATTTTCGTGATAGTTCGGAACAGGATAACGAATATAAGAAACTGGAGAACATGCTTGTTTTAGAGTCCAATCGCAGCAAAACCAGGATTTCGAAAAAATCCCCTGCTGAAATCAGCCGTGTCGCCAGGTTGTTTCCTTGATGGATATCAAAGAGAAAGTCCAAAGCTTGCCGCTAACTCCAGGCGTGTATCTGATG
This sequence comes from Paenibacillus sp. J23TS9, assembly GCF_018403225.1. Classification (NCBI taxonomy): domain Bacteria; kingdom Bacillati; phylum Bacillota; class Bacilli; order Caryophanales; family Paenibacillaceae; genus Paenibacillus; species Paenibacillus sp. J23TS9. The sequence continues at coordinate 893,091 of NZ_BOSG01000001.1, forward strand.
AAGGATGCTCACGGCAGTATCATATATATCGGTAAGTCCAAGAGTTTGAGGAAAAGAGTCCAATCCTATTTTTATAACTCCCAATCGCATGCTCCCAAGATTAAGAGGCTCGTACATCATGTGAAGGATTTGGAGATTATCCAAACGGATACCGAATTTGAGGCTTTTTTGCTCGAATGCAGCCTGATTCACAAGTATAAGCCGATGTATAACCGGAAGATGAAAAATCCGATGGCCTATTCGTATATTATGGTCCCAAACTCGGATGGACTTAGACGCGTTGAAATAACCCATTCCCCGGCTCCTGCAAAAGATAGAGTCGTTTTCGGTCCCTATACAGCGAACAGAAGCACGGTTGATAAAGCCGTTCAGCGGATACAGGAATGCTTCAAAATAGCCTGCAGTCACACGGCTGCCGGAGCTGCTACCCCATGCTTGAATCATTCGCTCGGTTTATGTCTCGGAATGTGTCTAGGCGGGGAGAGTCTTCATAAGTATAACGAACTAATGAATCAGTTCATCGGCCTGTTGGAAGGATCGGATACTAGTTTGTATGAAGAAATGGAACAACAGATGACGGCTGCCTCCGAACGATTTGATTTTGAAACGGCGGCAAAATTCAGGGACGGCATCAAGTCCGTTAATTTCCTGCTTCATAAAGAAAAAGTGATAGGATTCGTTGAAGAGAATCGGAATATTGCAATCTATGAATTTATGAACGATGACACGATCAAGCTGTTTTTGATTAAACGGAGTACGGTTCTTTTTAGCGGGAAGTTTCATGTGGACAGTTCGGACATCACGCAGATGCAGGAAGAGGTCAAAGCGTTGATCTCGGCGTATTTTATACTGGATCAGACCGCTTATACCGCCGAAGTGGGCAGAGATGAAATTGATGAGGCGCAAATTATATACAGCTATCTGCAGAATAATGCGAGTCACTATTTGATGATTCCCGATGAATGGCTTGATCTGGAGAAGCAAGTGGAATTCAATCAAGAATTAGCATCATGGCTGCGTCCTAGAGATCAAGATGAAGAGGAACACGAATAAGCGGAAATGTTAATTAATATAATAATCAGGAGTAACCTCGGGTCTATATCCGGGGTTTTTATATGTAGAAGTACTGAGAAAGTTGTTAAAATTTGCGGACTTTACAGGAAAAATATAGCATTGTAGAGAATAAGTCAACAAACTTCAAAATGAAAAGCGGTGGTATTTGTGGCAAAAACTCTGCTTGAGGAAATGGGAGAACGTTTAAAGAAGGCAAGAATCAACCGGAAAATGACGCAAATGGAAGTATACAGACTCACACAAATCAATCCAGATACACTTACTTTATATGAATCGGCTCAAGCTGAGCCTGAGTTGGTGACGCTATCCAAGTTTGCGGATACCTACCAGGTATCACTGGATTGGATCATTACCGGATTTGAATTCAATTCCAAAAGCAGGCTTTTTGCGGCGGAGAGAGAAGTGAGACGTCTACAAAAAGTTATCGATGAGCAGTCATCGATAATCAAAACCATTCAGAAGGTGGTTAACAGCTGCGAAGAATATAACACCCCGCCTAAACAAAATTGGGGGAGTTGACATGCAAAACTGCGAAAAAAATATGAATAACACCATTATAGAGAAAATTCATGAAATTGAGCGTGACCATCAGGTCAAAGTCCTGTTTGCCGTTGAATCAGGCAGCCGGGCCTGGGGATTTCCGTCACAGGATAGCGACTACGATGTTCGATTCGTATATATACACAGCCCGGAATGGTATTTGTCCATCGATGAGAAGCGGGATGTGATCGAGATGCCGATCAACGAGATGCTCGACATCAACGGTTGGGATATCAGGAAGGCACTGAAATTATTCAGAAAATCAAATCCGCCGCTGCTGGAATGGTTAGTTTCGGATATTCACTATTATGAGGCTTATGGTTTTAAAGAGGAGATGCTTCAACTAAGAAACCAAGTCTTCTCGCCAAGGGCATCCCTTCATCATTATTTGAATATGGCCAAAGGGAACTTCAGAGAGTATCTGCAGGGAGAGCTGGTAAAGATTAAAAAGTATTTTTATGTTCTGAGACCGATTCTTGCCTGTAAATGGATTGAGAAATATAACCTGAATCCTCCGATTCTGTTTCAGGATCTGATTCATGATCTGATTACGGAACCGGAGCTGCTCCAGGCTATTGAAGATTTGCTCAAAAGGAAGATCGCCGGGGAAGAATTGGACTTCGAAAAGCGCGTGGATGTGATCAATGATTTTATTGAGAAAGAGATACGGCACTTCACGGAGTTTGCGGAATCAACACAGACTGAATTAGAAGATCCGACGGAGCTGCTCGACCAGTTGTACCGGAAGTATTTGAAAGTGGTGTGGGAATAAGGATAATCGGCGTAAGAGAGCAGTTGGTCGAAAGACCGGCTGCTTTTTTCTATTTCTCAGGAATGAAAAGGATCATTGATAATGACTTAGCAGGACGTGGGCATGATTCCGGATCCGGTCGATCATCTCCCGCGGTTCGATAACTTTCGCCTCCGGACCCAACTGGGCAAAAAAAGAAGCTGTAAATTCCATATCATCTTGATCAATGAATGTATCGATCCTTCCGTGCCCGGATTCATCATTTAGGAGCATCGGCTCGAACCATGGTTTGCTTTGACACTGTCGCATGCCTTCTCTTGTCAGTTCAACCACGAGGCGTATAGGCGTAGAAACCGTATAGCTGTGAAGCCAGTTCAAGAGTTCTGTTTGAACCTCGACTATTTCCCCGGTATTTTTCAGTGAAAGTATACGATCCACCCGAAATAATTGCACCTTACCGTTGTCCATGTCATAAGCGGGCAAATACCATAAACCATCATTGGCGTAGACGCCGATCGGCACGAGTTTTCGCAGCGTATTGTCAGATTTGGACTGATACTCTAAGGTGATCACACTATGATCCATGGATGCCTCGATAAGCTCTTTCAGATAAGGGGCGTGCAGTCCTCTTTTCGGATTCCAAAAAGAAAGTACCGATTCAAGACTGTTTATTTTGGATTTAATATCGTCCGGCAGACTTGAAAACAGCTTTCGGGAGGCTGATTCGATATCGGTATCAAAGGGCAGTGATTCATAAAACGCAAGAGAGCGGAACGCAAAAAAGATGGCCAGTGCCTCATTTTCGTCAAATAAAATAGGCGGAAGAACCCTGTTTTTGAGAGCACGGTATCCACCATTTCGTCCTTGCTCCGTGTACATGGGCACACCTAGTTCGCTGATCTCCATTAAATAACGATGTGCGGTTCGAACGGACACCTGAAATTCATCGGCTACGTCTTGAGCCGTAAAATTCCGCTTCGAATTTACGTACATGATCAGATCGAATAAAAGCTTGGTTTTGGACATGGATACCTCCGGTAGACTGATGAATTTTTAATATGTCGACAGAATTTGGCATGTTAAAAGTATATGCTATTGGGAGACAAGTGGTCAAAATACCGGGAAGGAGTGCAGATCATGAAACAGGATAATTCTAGTCAGAACATTAAGGTCACAGGTGCGAGAGAAAAAAATTTAAAGAGAGTCAGCGTGGCAGTTCCGAAGAAGAAGATTACCGTGTTTACCGGTGTATCCGGTTCAGGGAAGTCGGCGCTCGTCTTTGATACGATTGCCGCGGAATCGCAGCGTCAGCTGAATGAAACGTATTCCAGCTTTATCCGTCACCGTCTTCCACATTACGGGCAGCCCAATGCCGATTCCATTGAAAATCTGTCAGTTGCCATCATCATCAACCAGAAACGGATTGGAGGGAATTCGCGCTCTACCGTGGGCACGATTACGGATATATACTCCTTGCTCCGTTTATTGTTCTCCCGAATTGGAAAACCGCAAGTGGGTGAAGCGGAAATGTTCTCATTCAATAATCCGCAAGGAATGTGTCCGAAATGCGAAGGACTTGGGTACGTCAACGAGATTGACATCGATAAGCTAGTGGATAGGGAGAAATCATTGAATGAGGGCGCTGTCCAGTTTCCGACCTTCAGACCGGGAGAATTTCGTTGGAAGAGGTATGTATGTACAGGATTGTTTGATAATGACAAGAAGCTTAAAGACTATACTGAAGATGAATGGAATACGCTGCTGTACAAATCGGGATTTAAGCCCCCGCATCCAACGGAAGGTTGGCCGGGAACTTCCAAATACGAAGGGATCCTTCCCAGAATTCGGCGCAGCTTTTTGAGCAAAGAATCAAGGGATTCGGAGCAATATAAGAATGAAATTTATAATGTGACCGTAAGCGGAACGTGTCCAACATGCCAAGGTGCCAGGCTGAATCGGAATGTGCTGGAGTGCCGAATTAATGGAAAAAACATTGCAGACTGCTCAGCCCTGCAGGTCAGTGATCTGATCCATGTTATGCTTTCTGTAAAGGACTCGGTTTCTGCTACCATCATAGAGGAAATTGTATTGCGATTGAATCAGCTGATGTCCATAGGTTTAGGATATTTGACGTTGAATCGGGAAACGGCCTCATTATCCGGCGGAGAATCCCAGCGAATTAAGATGGTCAGGCAGCTGGGAAGCAGCTTAACGGATCTTACGTATATTTTTGATGAGCCCAGTATCGGTCTTCATCCGCATGACGTGAATAAAATAAATACCCTCCTCAAGCAGTTAAGAGACAAAGGAAATACCGTCATCATCGTCGAGCATGATCCGGATGTCATTCGGATCGCCGATCATCTCATTGATATGGGACCCAAGGCTGGCACGAGCGGCGGGAAGGTGGTATACGAGGGCAATTTGAAGGGACTGCTAACCGCGAATACGTTAACAGGAGAGTTCTTGAATTATCATCCTGAACTGAAACAAGAGCCTCGGCGTCCGTCGGGATGGTTAACAATTCAGCATGTCTCGATGCACAACCTGAACGATGTCAGCGTTCAAATACCATTAGGTGTAATGACAGTCGTTGCAGGAGTCGCAGGTTCTGGAAAAAGCTCGCTCGTTAATCATGTATTGCCGAAATATATTCCTGAAGCGGTATACATCAATCAGGAAGCCGTTCACGCTACGAATCGTTCCAATATTGCAACCTTCTGTGGGATTTTTGATACGATCCGAAATTTATTTGCCAAGCAAAATCAAGTACATGCCTCCCTATTCAGCTTCAATTCGAAGGGAGCTTGTCCGGAATGCAAGGGAACAGGCATCGTCTCTACTGATCTGGCCTTTATGGATTCCATTGAAACTGTATGCGGGACCTGTGAAGGGCGCAGGTTTAACAACGAGGTTCTTCGTTTCACGTTTCGGGGACAAAATATTAGCGATGTACTGCGGATGACAGTCGAAGAAGCTAGCGACTATTTTCAAGAACAGGAAATATTATCCGTTTTGGCGCGTTTGCAGGATGTAGGTATAGGTTATTTAACGCTTGGACAGCCTTTGGGCACGTTATCGGGTGGCGAGCTTCAACGGTTAAAGCTTGCAAAGGAAATGGAGCACCGGAAAGAAGTGTATGTACTGGACGAACCTACGACGGGTCTGCATATGTCCGATGTTGAGCAGCTGATTGGTATTTTGGATCGCCTGGTAGATCAAGGCAGCACCGTCCTTGTCATCGAGCATAATCTGGACGTGATGACACAGGCGGACTGGATGATAGATCTTGGTCCCGGAGCGGGTCAGGATGGAGGGAAAATCATTTTTGAAGGGCTCCCCAACGATATTGTGAATTGCAAGAAATCATTGACGGGGCTGTATTTAAGGAAGCATTTGGGGAGAGAGAGGGAATAGGAGTAACGAATGGGGACGGTATTTAATTAACGAAATAGGAGCGCGGATAGCTAGGAACAGCGCGTTCCATTTTAATTGCTAGGATATTGAATTGAAAATGAACAAAAACAAGACAGCCATTAGGCTGTCTTGTTGGTTGAAAAGAACTATTTAAAAGGAAGAAGTGATAAATAGTAATTGATCATACCCAATACATCAAATTGCCTATAAAGCTAATAAATATAAGCGTTCCAAGTTTGACTTTTGGTTGGATATATTATGAATGACCGCATTCGGTGCCGCGTGATCAAGAACACCGTCTGGTAGGTCGGGAATGTTTTTCTGAGGAATCGTAACGACCACGAGCTCGGCGTCTCGAGCTACAACAGATACTTCTTTAGGCTGAGCTCCAGTTTCGGCTGCAAGCTCCGTCAAGGTATGTGGGCCTCTCGAATTGGCTATGGACACATCATGTCCGAGCTTGGTTAGACGGCGGGCAAGATTTCCCCCGATATTTCCTGCACCAATAATCGCAATTTTCATATTTAATCCCACTTCCTTTCTTGGAATAGTGTGGATTCATTCGAACTGTAACATATTTAGTTATCGTTGTAAACACTACCTGCCCATATACCGAAGGTATTGTTAAGATAGCAGTTTTGTCATATCAGAATGAGCACCCTGCTGCATATAGTCTGTAGGTGCCATACCGGTGTGTTTTTTAAATACGCGGTGAAAATAAGAGGTGTCGTAGTAACCTAAGTATTGCGATATGCTGGCGATGGTCATATCCGAGCTGATCAGCAGGTTACAGGCTTCCAGCATACGCAGCTGATGCATATAACGAATCGGGGAATGGCCATATACCTCTCTGAATAAAGCCGTGGTGTAATTAGGTGAACGGCATATAAGCTTGGATAACTGCTCGATTTCAATATGCTGCCGATAATGCTCAAGCAAGTGTGTTTTAATGATTTCCGCATATTTCAGTTTGCTTGGCGTCAGATCCGGTTTTTCCAACTCACGGGCGAGTATGCCGATCAGCTCCTGAAAGATGCCAAAGCAAATCATCGTACGAAAGCTTTTGCCGCCTCGGATTTCTTCATACAGCCTTTCACAGCGTTGATAAGCATATTGATCATTGAACAACTTGAACTGAATGAATTGACGCTGATCCAGGAATGGAATCCCCGTTTCAAAATCGGCATCGTATGTAAACAAAATCGTATGCTTCTGATGTGGAATGCCCATCCAATTTTCTCCGGATCTACGGGTAGACCTCGGAATGAAGAGAACATCACCGCTATCTGCGATAACCTCCTTGCCATTTATTTCATACCGGACTTTTCCCTCTCTCACCAGGACAAGAACGTTGTAATTGATCGCTTCCAGCTGTGTTCGCCAATTCGGAATATTTTTATCGAAATTTACACTCATAATTTGGATCAACATTTCACGCCTCTCTATCAAAATGCTTGATAACACCCTATCACACAAGTTTATTTCCAGTAAACAGAATCCGAATTATTTTTATATATAAAAATCCATTGTTGAATTGTACATCATTTTAGTGAAATGTACATGGACGGCATTCAAAACATTGACCTATAATTCATCTTACATGAAGTAGTGACGTACATGTCCGCTCTGAATTAAGCGGGTAATCGACTTGGAAAAATACATTTATATGATTATTGCTACACAACATTCACACATGGGAAGGTAAGGGGATACGATATGAAAATCTTGTTGCTGGATTTGGATTCTTTGAGACCCGATCACTTGGGCTGTTATGGTTATCATCGGAATACCTCGCCCAACATCGATAGGATGGCTGCAGAGGGCATCCGTTTTGATCAATATTACACCTCGGATGCTCCCTGTTTTCCGTCGCGTTCGGCTTTAATGACAGGGAGGTTCGGCATACATAATGGTGTGGTCGGTCATGGAGGAACAGCGGCGGATGTAAGATACGAGGGCATTAACAGGGATTTTCATGACAAACTGTCTTCCGAGAGTTTTCCTGCACTTTTCCGTAAGGCTGGCATGAGAACCGCGCTGGTGAGTCCATTTGGTGAGCGGCATTCCGCTTGGACCTTTTATGCGGGCTTCAATGAAATCTACAACACGGGCAAGTCCGGAATGGAGTCGGCTGAAGAGGTCACGCCTGTTGTTCTGGACTGGATTGAACGCAATGCCGATCAGGATGACTGGATGCTGTACGTGAACTATTGGGATCCGCATACGCCATACCGTGCTCCAGAAGCTTTTGGCAACCCATTTAAGGATGAACCGCTTCCTGAGTGGATTACCGCGGAGGTGCTTGAAGCTCATAAGAAGAAGGCAGGTCCGCATGGCGCGCGTGAAATCAACATGTATAACAGCGACACTTCACCTCGTTACCCGCGACATCCCGGAGAGATTACTTCCATGGAGGATTTGCGGACGATGATCGACGGTTATGATTCCGGTGTCCGCCATATGGACGATCATATCGGCTTGATCTTCCAGCTGTTGGAACAGAAAGGAATCATGGAAGAGCTTGTCATCATCGTTACGGCCGACCATGGCGAGAATATGGGTGAGCTCGGCATATATGGCGAGCATGCCACAGCCGATCAGGGTACATGCCGCATTCCAATGATCATCAGATGGCCAGGCCAACAAAGCGGGATCACGGATACCCAGCTTCATTATCATTTAGACCTGCTTCCAACCATGGCCGATCTTCTGAACCTCAAACCGGCGCCAAGTTGGGACGGAATCAGTTATGCAAATACGGTAAGCGGTGGCAAAGAGGAAGGCCGGGAATATCTGGTCGTATCGCAATGTGCCCATGTTTGCCAGCGCAGCGTACGGTTCGGGGATTGGCTGTATATCCGGTCGTATCATGATGGGTTCCATTTGTTCGATAAGGAAATGTTGTTTAACCTCACGGAGGATGTGTATGAGCAGAACAACCTGGCCAAAGAGCGCCGGGACCTGTGCAAGGAAGCTGTCTACCTGCTTAATGAATGGCATGATGATATGATGCAGACCATGAACCATGATGTGGATCCGTTATGGACGGTTATGAAGGAAGGCGGGCCATACCACGCCAAGGGTCATTTGCCTATGTATATAGAACGACTGAAACAGACGGGGCGGGAAGAGGCAGCCGCAGAACTCATGAGACGCCATCCTAGAGAATTTGCATAAAACAATGGGGCTCTCTGTGCAGAAATATATGGCGAAGGTATAAGAAGCACAACTGAAAAGACAGCGATCGTATGATCGCTGTCTTTTCATCGTTTTATTTTGCCAGAAGATTAATGTGATCCAGGTTCGTGCTGCTGTTAAAGATAAACTCCAGTTTGTAATCTCCACGGATATACGTAAGCTTCGTTTGCGTTGTTTTGCCGTTTTTGAATGTTGTCGTGGAACTCGGAGCAAACCAGTTCTGCTTCACCATTTTCATGGTAATGCCGCCGATATTAGTTTGGCGTTCCACATTGGTACCGAAGTAGCGGATCTCGCGGACCTTGTTCAGTTTGTACGAGAAGGCATAGCCGGGATTCCCCATATTCGCACTGTACAGATCGAAAGCATCGGAATTTTTTCCAGGTGCGGTAGGTTCGCCGATTTTTTTTATGACGTTCTGTTTTGTGCTTTGCCCGATCGTAAGGCCGCTCACCGCTCCGGGGAACTGTCCTTTCAAAGCGGGTTTATAAAAGCTGTTCAGCGTTTGGATTGCCTGCTGGGATGCATAGCTGCTAGTGCTGGCTGTCGCCGCAGCGTCTGCCTGATGTATAGGGAATACGATATTATTGACTCCAAGTGCGCTCAGGCCAACGACGCCTGCCATAGTTAAGGTGATTACTGCTTTTTTAGCCGGTTGTTTAATCATGATTGCATCCTCTCCTTGTAACATGTATTTACCACATGTTTTCTTTATCAAACAAGTTTCTTAAGTTCATCCTCCATATTAGTAGATTCTAAATGGTAATGGGTTACGAATCCATGAAGATGAAATTTCAAGTTTGATACCAGGAGAAATCGAATAAGCTCACTAGACCTTCATTACTCTTGTGCTCTTTAGTTCAGGGACCGGACAGAATCCCGGGTTCGTTGAACATAATTGTTTGGTGTATTGCGGCTGGAGCTTGGAGAGCTCTGCAAAATAGCTTCCAATGACGTGATTGGCACCAACCGATCCATTCTGGAAAGGTAGGGGCGAGGAGGTCTGGACATGAGTGTAATAGTATTTTTTTTCTCGTCTTGGAAGCTTGTATATAGATGGGGGAGTATGAGTTACGACGTCCAGTAGATTGGCAGTGCGGCAGCTGCTCCGGACATACTTTGTAAAGGCTTTTGAGAAGGCTGGATCGCCTACACGGGGAGAACCATATGTAAACAGGTTGGGTGAGACGAAGGCGGTGTTGGCCGCAATATCGATAGCACACAATGTCGCGAGTGCTGCGCCGAGGCTGTGACCTGTAATGTAAAGTGCCATACCTGGAGATAATCTGCCCAGAGCCGAGAAGATTTGGCTGCGGGCGGAAGAATAAATGTCAGTAAAACCGCGGTGTGTAAGACAGCCTTCTTTAATATATTTGAAATTCTTTTGCGAGGCGATAGCGTCGGATATCCAATTGGATGTTGAACTGGTTCCCCGAAAAGCAATGATAATTTCCTGGGGAGATGCCAGGATGAACCCGAAGCGTTCCCATACGCGGGTAATGGATTTCGCTTCTATGGTATCCATGACCGAATAATTCAGTGGGACAACGAAAGAACCGTCCGTATTTGTAAATTGTGCATAGGTCTGCCCGCAGACAGCCGCCAGAAAGATAGCCCTTTGCTGTTGATCATCATTCGTACCCACCTGCATCCCGCCCTTTCTCTCCTGCATTATATTGATGGGAAGAAGGAGAGGTGCCTATTTGTGCGAGATGTATATGAAATACATTCATATCTTATATTTTTTACATATTATCCATATGGATAGACGCATGTTAGCATACAAGATACAGAGAAAAGGGGGGAAGTGGTTCAGGTTCGTATGAATTGTTTTGACTGCAGAGGAGATAACAGATGCTATCCAAATCAGCGTTTCCCTTACTATTATTGAACATGTTTCTTGCTATGCTCGGCACGGGTCTTGTCATTCCGATATTGCCGGATCTTCTAAAAGAGTTTGGAGCAGGCGGTCAAGCAGCGGGATATCTGGTATCCTGCTTCGGTCTGACACAGTTTCTATTTTCACCGATTGCAGGCAATTTGTCCGATAAATACGGCCGTAAACCGATGATTGTCGTTGGACTGATGCTGTTCGCGCTCTCCAACTTATTGGCGGCGTTTGCTGGTGATCTGTCTTTATTATTCGTATCGCGCTTAATTGGCGGAATAGGCTCAGCAGCCTTGGTTCCATCCATTATGGCGTATGTAGCGGATATCACGACCGATGATCAGCGCAGCAAGGCCATGTCGTGGTTGGGTGCGTCGATGTCATCAGGTTTCATTATTGGGCCGGGCGTCGGCGGGTTACTTGCTGAGTTTGGCATCAAGGGGCCATTCTACGCATCCGCATGCATTGGACTATTGGCCATGGGCTGCAGCCTCAAAATGCTGCCGGAATCGTTGTCGCCGGAAATACGATTAATGCGTCAGCAATCGATAGAGAGACGGGAGAGTGTCTTTCGTGAGCTTGCGCTTTCGGTGAAGTCCCGTTATTTTATATTATTGCTCATTGTTTTTGCTTCAACGTTTGGTCTTACACATTTTGAGGCGATTTTTCCGCTGTTCGTTGTGCAGGGCTACGGATTCACTACACGTGATATCGCCATACTGATAACAGTCTGTTCTTTGATCGGTACGTTTAACCAAGTTGTATTAACCAACCGGATAACGCAGCGGTTCGGGGAAAAGCGAATTATCAGCGCCATGCTTCTGCTATCCGCGGTATCCCTCGTATTCTTGCTATTCTCGGGCAATTTCTATTATGTCATGTTCGTAACGATGCTCTTCTTTACATTCAATAATATTTTACGTCCGACAATCAATACCATGCTGTCCAAGGAGGCAGGTGAGGAACAGGGCTTCGTGGCTGGAATGAACAATGCCTACATGAGTCTCGGAAATATTTTTGGACCTGCAATGGCGGGGATTCTATTCGATATCCATATTGACTTACCGTATTTGTTTGGAGCGTTCGTGCTGCTCGTCAGCAGCTTCGTATCGGGGAGACGGATCGGAAGGAAGGGACGCAATATTTCCATGAAAATGGATCAATCAGCCTGAAGATTTATAATGCCAATTGGTTTTGAAAAAACGAATGATTTTAATGTTTTTCATATGTTACGCACATGTTAGCATGTCGTTAAGAAGGGCAAAGGAGTCATGCGTATGGTTCGTCTCTTTATCATGTTATGCATTGTTTTTCTTACCTCATGTCAAGTGGTACCCGAATCTCTGCAGAGTTCGGCGAAAGAAACGCAATCCAAGGAAAAGAGGGTGGAAACGCTGAATCAACCATTCATTTTATCAGCGGGAAAAGGAGACACGTCAAACGTTCTGAAACTGCTTCAAGACGGAGCGGACATTAATGCGGTGGATGAACGCGGAAGAACTGCCGTCATGGCAGCGACGTATAACAATAAGGTGGATACGGTAAAAGCACTGATCCAAAAGGGTGCAGACCTTAATATTCGCGATCACAACTTGAATAATGTGCTTTTGTATGCCGGAGCGGAAGGTTTTCTTGAAATCGTAAAACTCGCGATCGGTGCCGGTGCAAATACCAAACTTACGAACCGGTTTGGAGGCACAGCCCTGATCCCTGCTTCTGAACGTGGACATGTCGAAATTGTTGAAGAACTGCTTACCCATTCGGATATAGACATTGACCACATTAATAATTTGCATTGGACGGCATTACTTGAAGCGGTCATTCTAGGAAACGGCGGAGAGAAGCATCAAAAAATCGTGCGGCTGCTGGTTGATCACGATGCCGATGTACATATTGCTGACGGTGACGGCATCACTCCTTTGCATCATGCTAAAAAACGTGGATATCGTGAAATTGAACATATTTTACAACTGTCGGGTGCGTAAAAGCGGCAGTTCATCAGTAACGGGTCACGAAAGATTTCACGAAATGGAAAGAGCGAGCGGAGAGGTCCGTTCGCTCTTTTCTTCATATTACGGCTAATATTTCCACCCGAATCAACCAGATATCTTTTCGCCGGATGGAATAGGCTTGATTTTTCGGTTTCCGATTTTAAACTGAATCCCCATCATGATGACCACCACGCCCGTTAATCCAAGAAGCGCAGGCGGAAAACTGCCTGTATTATCATGTATTAAGCCTACGCAAAGCGGACCCAGGGAAGCAAATATATAGCCGCCGGATTGCGTCATTGCAGATAATGCACTTGCTTCTTCCATATTCGCTGACTCATCAATAGGCAGCATTAAGGCCATGGGGAATAATCCTCCAGCGCCGATCCCCAGAAAAATGCAGGTGAGCCAAGGCGTCACGGGCAACTGAAGCAGAACCAGACCGACCAGCTCCATCATGGAGCAGCCGATCAGCCAGACTACCCGGTGCTGAAAACGGCTGACGAGGATAGGGAGCAGAAAGCTGACCGGTATTTGTACGAGTGTGAATAAGGTCAAAATCATGCCTGCCGTATGTTTGTCGTAACCCATTTCCTCTACGATCGGTGGCAGCCAAGCGGTGAGTGAGTAAAACATGAAAGCCATCAGACCGAAAAAGCAGGTCAGCAGCCAAGCTCGTTTATTGTTTAACGGCAGCTTTAATCCTTTGTTCTCTGCTAAGGATGAAACGCTGGCTGCGGCAGGATCTGCTGTATTTGCAGTTTTCCGGACAGGTCTCCACCAAAAGCAAAGGGCAATGACGGCCAGGGCCGACCATGATGCGACTGAAGCCTGCCAGGAATGGTTCAGCGTATTTTGCAAAGGCACGGAAAAGGCGGATCCGAGGGCAGCACCTATGACAAGCGCCATGGAATATACACCGACGATAGCCGAAGGGTTGGAAAAATTCTTCTTGATGAATCCGGACAACAGCGGTCCAATAACGGCAATACCCACACCGGCAAGAAAAGCGGTTGCCAGCATCAGCCATGCAGAGTTAACGACATATCTTGCGGCTGTGGCGGCGCCAATCAGCAGTAGACAATAAGTAATGGTACGTTCAAGACTCCAGCGGTTGCTTAATTTGACCGCCGCTGGTGCAAAGAACCCCATACACAAGACGGGCAGGGAGGTCAACAAACTGGCCGCGGATCCGTTCATGCCTAATGTATCTTGTATCGTCCCCAGCAAGGGAGAGACAGAAGTGATCACGGGACGCAAATTGAGTGAAGCAAGGAACAGGGCCATAATAAGAAAAATAAAACGTGACAAGTATTAACACCATCTTTCATATTCATCGTATCGGGTAGGTCAAATCCAGTGTATCTGAAAGAGTATTGATTGATCAATCCTATTATTTCTATTATTATCATTAGTATTACTTATGAAAAGTTGGTGAATCGTTTGGAAATCCGTCAGCTTCACTATTTTATGGCGGTTTGTGAAGAGATGCATTTTACGAAAGCAGCGGAAAAAATTGGCGTATCCCAGCCTACATTAAGCCAGCAGATACGTGCGCTGGAGGATGAGCTTCATATGCCGCTGTTTGACCGGATCGGCAAAAAAATAGCGCTCACCGAAGCGGGGATGCTGCTGTTAAATAATGCAACCACAATTATGGATACACTGCAGAACGTCAAGGATTCGATCGCGGATCTTCGTCATCTTCATGGCGGGAAAATAAGAGTGGGTATCATGCCATCTGATTTGGATTACCGGATTACGCAGCTGGTCATTGATTTCCATCATGAATTTCCGAAGGTGAAATTGATGGTGATCTCGTCCATAGATATTCTCCAGCAGGTGCTTGATAGTGAGGTGGATATCGGAATCGGCGTGAATGTACGGCCGAATGACCGGCTGGTTACCATCCCTTTATGCAGAGAGGAATACGTGCTGACGGTTTCAAAGCAGCATCCATTAGCCAACCGGACGAGTATTGACCTGAAGGAATTAAAGGATCTTCCCGTCATCATGTATCCCGAAGGATATCTCGGCCGTGATTTGGTGGAAGATACGACAGCGCAGCAGGGCTTCCAGCTCCATTCCATTCTTGAAACCAGTTCGGCTACTTCGATTCTCAATCTGGTGAAAGCCAACATCGGAGCGACAGTGCAGCCCTATCTGTTAATTCGACAAATCAATGATCCGGATTTGCAAATGATTCGTATCAAAGATAATCCGCCAAGCCGCAGTATGGCGATCATCTACCGTTCTGACCGTTATCTGAGCCAAGCGGCGAAGGCTTTCATGGACAGGTGCAGGGAATACTTTCAAGACGAGGGAGGGGGGCATGCTCATCCAAACTGTCGTTATCCCATACCGCCAGAACGAAGAGGACAAGCTGCAAAACAAAGAGCTTTTCACGACATCGGCTGTAATGGATTATAATAGAGTTAACTACATTTTAAAGGAGAAATAGATTACATAATGACACAGAAGACGAACTTTGAACAGGTTAGAGAGTTTCACCAGGCATTCAATTGTCCTGCACCAGAGATGCCAACACCGTTGTCGGATAAATTGGCTAACAATCGTGCTGCTTTTATTTTAGAGGAAGTCATTGAGCTCTTACATGCAACTGCTGGAAGCGATGAACGTTTCGAGTTGTTTTTTAACGATTTGATAGATCGTGCAAAAGAAACTTATGTAAAGCAATCTCAAAAACCCTATCCGCAAGATAAACTTACCGGGCAAGTGGATTCATTTACCGATATTAAGTATTTTGCTAATGGTGGCTTTGTGGAAATGGGGATTGAGCCCGATCCCATCTTTTCAATAGTTCATGAAGCAAATATGGGGAAGATTTTCCCGGATGGCAAACCACATTACAATGAAGTAGGGAAGGTTATCAAACCGGAACATTGGGAGAAGGACCATGCTCCTGAGCCCAAAATTGCGAGGGAAATCAATCGGCAGATTGAATTAGGCGCTAAGCGATTCGAAAAATAGATGGAATGAACCAAAAAAACTCCGGGGAATAATCCCCGGAGCAGTGAATCAAGAACATATGTATTTGTACGATATCGGGAAGAGGATGCCGCCGGCTATTCAGATCAACATCATGTTGATGTATAGTGTGGCGGCTTGCTTTTCGTTATTGGAGCAGTTGAGACGGCTTCGAGGAACGGCGTTCACGAAACAGAACAATACAAATGATCATAAGGGAAATGAGCACCAGTGACATCGGAATGACGAATATGGATGGATCATACCCTTCGATGAATAGTGGCAGTACGTATCCGATCAATGATGCCGTTAATGAAATGAATACGTACAAACTCGAACCGAATCCGGTTCGGCCTACAAACATACGCTGAACATACCCCATAGCCACTCCATATAAGATGGAAACGAAGAAAGAATAAACCGGCTGAATGAGGAAAAATACGATCAGAGGCGAATGCAAAGCGTAAACCGAATAAGTAATAAGCGCACAGATCCCGCCGAGCAATATAATTTTTCTGCTGCCGTATTTCGCCGCCCAATAACCGGCAATCGTCATGAACAACAGCTCGAATACGGCCTGCGTACTCCAAATATATGACACGTATTCCGGTTTGCCGAATAACGATTTGACAACAAGCGGCAGATACAATCCGCGAAGGGCATCTGCGCTTGCAAGCAGCAGCAGCGCGATCAGCATGACAAAGGAAAAAGGTTCACCCGCTCCCGGACTGGACTGATTCTTCTCTTCCGTGTGTTCCCGATAAGTTAGCAGCATAATAACAAGCAGCGCATAACCTGCAAAATTGCCCCATAATACCCCTTGAAACGTTGCAATCAAATATAAATTCGCTCCAGCTAGCAAACCGCAAAAAAATCCGACGCTGTACCCGGCTCGCAGCCAAATTTGCGCCATTTCCACAATATCACCGGCTAGTCTGGAAAAATGATTCCGAGACAAAGCGAATAACTGTCCCATAATGAGTCCGGACGGCGCACTCACAATACACATCCCGATCAGAGCCTGAATATATCCTTCAGCACGCATGTATACCAACAAACCGATGAGGCATAACGAAGCTGCTGTAATGGCGAGCTTTTTCCTGCTGCGCAGCTTATCGCTTAACAGTCCAACGGTAATCGTCGTTCCCATATTGAGCAGCAGCGATACAACGAAGATCGACACGACTTCGCCCTTGGACAGTCCAATGCTCTCGCTCAGATAAATGGCATTCATCGGAGCCAATATTCCCATGCCCATTCCATAGCAAATTAACGTAAACAGCATCCTGGCAGCGCCCTCGACCTGCAAAAAACGTCTCATATCCGTAGCCATGCGCATCTTCATCCTGCTCCATCTCCTAAGGTCTTTCCATTTCATCGGTTATCACGTAAGTACAAGCCGTACCATTGGTGAGCTTCACCATAGTGTTTAAAATTTTAGATTTTCGAATTTTGGTGTCTAATAATATGAACATTCGTTTCGTGGCTATAAATTTAGCCGCTTGAGCTTGTTATAGAGCGTTGCCCTCGAAATGCCGAGCTGCTTCGCGATGGCAAGCTTGTTTCCATTGGCCGATTCCAAAGTGTGGAGCAAAAGAGTACGTTCGAATTCGTCGAGTTTAGCCTGAAATGTGGAGCCGTCCAGCTCAGTTTTATTCAGATCATCGGCCGGCGGGCCTGGAGATCGGCGCTTATGATCTCCTGAATAGATATTGGCAGGCAAGTATTCGCGTTTGATTTCCCCGTCGGTAGAGAAAATAACAAGCCGCTCAACGATGTTTCGAAGTTCCCTAATGTTGCCGGGCCAATCGTATTGAAGCAAATCCTCGAATACATCGGGCGTGAATGATTGGATATGACGTCCATAAACGAGTGAGAACTCATGCAGAAAGGATTGCGTAAGTTCATATATATCTTCTTTGCGGTCACGCAACGAGGGAACATCCAGGGATACGACATTCAGTCGATAGTAGAGATCCTCACGGAAGCTGCCTGCCATAATCATTTTCTTTAAATCACGGTTGGTTGCCGCAACGATGCGACAGTCTGCTTTCTTCAATTGAGTGCCGCCGACCGCAAAATAATTCTTTTCCTGCAGCACTCGAAGCATTTTAACTTGCATATCCAGGGGCATTTCCCCAATTTCATCAAGAAAAAGCGTGCCTCCATTGGCTAATTCGATTTTACCTTTCTTGCCTTTCGGATCAGCTCCGGAGAAGGCACCCTTCTCGTAGCCGAATAATTCACTTTCGAACAGGGCGGCCGGAATAGCCCCGCAATTGATTGCGATAAACGGGGCGTTGCTCTGCTCGCGGGAATTGTGAATCGCCTGGGCGAAAAGTTCTTTTCCAGTACCGCTTTCTCCCTGGATAAGGACCGTTGCTTTCGTCGTACTGATCTTTTTAATTGTGTCGATGCTGTTTTTGATTGTGGTGCTCGTTCCCTTGATATGCTGGAAAGGATCACTTGAAGGGCTCAACAATGCAACTTCTTTCTGCAAATGATGAACCTTGCTTGTCATCTGCAGCAGCTCCTGATGAAGTCTCATCTGTGTCGTCAAATCGGATTCCGCTGCAACAGCCCCAATGATACGATCATCCAATTTTACGGGGGTGGAATTAATGAGGACAAACATATCTTGCCGCGGCCGATGCTGCATTTTATGCACGGATTCGCCGGTTTCAAGCGTTTTAAGCGATTGCAGGCGGTCGACTTGAAAAAAATCCGAAGCGGGTTTGCCGATGATCTCGTTTTTCTGAATAGAAAATATATGCTCCGCACCGGATGTCCAGACTGCGACATGTCCTTCCTCATTTATTAGTGTGATCGCGACGTCAGGATTAAGCGTTTTCAAAGTGGTTGAAAAATAAGCTTCTATATATCTGTGCGCCTGCACGGTTGCTTCGATTATATCCGGGGCTGTAACATAACCGACCGGCTGGCCATCACGCAAGACAATCGCAAGAGAACAAGAAACGAAGGCTGTAGAGATGGAGGTCAAAGAATCCTCTGCATTGACGGTTTGAACGTTGATCATGTTCGGTATATTTGAGTGGGGATCGTTGGATGTCTTGTTCAATAATCCATATTGTCCGGAATCATTTCTTAGGAAAACAGGGAAGTTATACCCTATTTCATGGCTATCTTGGAGTGATGCCAGGTCAGACAGATTGACAATATTGTAATCCGTTCGAATAAGACGTTCCAGACTGGGCAATAGATGTTTCATTCAGCTGACCCCCTATATATGAAGAATGTAAGCTCATTGTATTATTAGGGTCATTATACCCAGCCTGATTTTAAGTGTAAATCCTTTTTAAGTTTTGATTATGAATACGTAGCTATTTGAACATGTTTTTGACGACCATCCACAAATTTGCGGGTTTTTCGGCCAGCCGGCGCGTATAGTAGGGATACCACATGGTACCGTATGGCATATAGCAGCGAATCCGATAACCTTCTTTGGCCAATTGTTCCTGATCATTCATCCGTAAGCCATACAGCATCTGAAATTCAAAGGCTTCTTTGGAGATACCGTTCCTTGCCGCATATTCCTTGACCCAATGTATGATGCGGTCGTCATGTGAGGCGATGGCGGTATAGACGCCTCCGTCCAAATGCATCTTGATGATCTTCTTGTAATTGTCAATGACTTCGCTCATCTGTTGATAGGCAACCGTTCCCGGTTCTTTATATGCCCCCTTAACCAAACGAAGATTTACTTTTGCTTCGATCAATTGCTTTACATCGTCTTCCGTGCGGAACAAATAGGCTTGAATGACGGTGCCAACATTGGTCAATCCTTCCGCATGCAGTCGCAGTACGATATCAATCGTCGCTTGGGTGAATGGCGTATCTTCCATATCGATGCGCACAAAGTTGTTATGCTTCTTGGCTTGGATAACGACGGCACGGATGTTGTCGTAGCAGGCTTCCTTATTGAGAGCTAAACCCATTTGGGTGGGCTTCAAAGATACATTAGAGTTTACGTTCCCCTCTGCGATACCATTAACCAGTCTAATATATTCTTCCTTGTAGCCAGTGGCTTCCGTTAATTCCTTGATCCCCTCACCCAGATGATCCAATGTGACCATGATGCCTTTACTGTTCATGATTTCGATTTCGGCTAGAGCTTCAGCCAAGGTATCGCCTGCAATAAATTTGCCTGCCAATTTCTTGCCGTATTGAAGTGAAAGCTTCTCGACCAGTTTATTGCCGGAAATCGAGAGCAGCACCTTTCGGTATAATTCTGTACTGTCCATGGATATTTCCCCTTTCAGATGTTGAATATTGTCGTGTGTCAACTTGCATCATTAGTTAAGCAAAATTCATACCAAAATCATCACTAAGGGAATTGGCATGATTATTGCTTCTAATTTATAGAGCAGGTTAAATTACACAAATCATAAGAGAGAGGATGGTTTTGTATTTATGAGATCAGAATTCAGGAACGAAACATTCGTTAACTTTAAGGAAGCACACAATAATGTGGAATACGATGCAGCTCTTAAGAAGGTGGAGGCCGAACTTGGCATGGAATATCCGCTCATTATCGGCGGCGAGAGAATCATGACCGACCATAAAATCTCGTCGATAAATCCGGCAAATAAAACGCAAGTGATCGGCATCGTGTCGCAAGCGGACATCCATATCGCGGAGAAAGCAATCCAAACTGCTGCGGCGACGTTTGAAACATGGAAGCGTACCGATCCCAATGAGCGTGCCCGATATTTGTACCGGGCCGCAGCGATTTTAAGACGGCGCAAGCATGAATTTTCTGCATTGATGACTTTTGAGGCTGGAAAAACGAGAGTGGAAGCAGACGTCGAAACCGCCGAAGCCATCGATTTTCTCGAATTTTATGCGCGTGAGATGCAGCGTCTCAGCCAGCCACAGCCATTGACGGTTAGCGCAGAGGAAGAGAATGAGCTGTACTATATTCCTCTTGGCGTAGGCGTCGTTATTCCGCCGTGGAACTTCCCGCTTGCGATTATGGCAGGCATGACCTCTGCGGCTCTTGTATCCGGCAACACGGTCGTTCTGAAGCCGGCGAGCACAACACCAATCATTGCTGCGAAATTCATGGCTTTGCTGGAAGAAGTAGGGTTACCTGCCGGAGTTGTCAACTTCCTTCCCGGACCCGGTGGGCAAGTCGGCGATTATCTCGTTGACCATCCTCTCACCCGGTTCATCAGTTTTACAGGCTCTCGCGATGTAGGTTTGCGTATTAATGAACGGGCTGCAAAACCAAATCCAGGGCAAAAATGGATTAAACGCGTTGTAGCTGAAATGGGTGGCAAGGATGCGATCGTTGTTGACAAAGAAGCCGATCTGGATCTGGCTGCGGACACGATTACGCTTTCCGCCTTCGGTTTCTCCGGGCAGAAATGTTCGGCATGCTCCCGCGTTATCGTTCATGAGGATGTCTATGATACGGTTCTGGAGAGAGTCGTAGAACGTGCAAGTAAATTGGTTATGAGCGATCCGGCCGATGCAGGTGCTAGCCTGGGACCTGTAATCGATGAGAAGGCATACGCGAAGATTCGTGAATATATTGAAATTGGCAAGCAGGAAGGGCGTCTGGTGCTTGGAGGCGGTACGGGTGATCCGAACGGATTTTTCATCGAGCCGACGATCTTCGCAGATGTGGATTCCAATGCCCGGATTTCCCAAGAAGAAATATTTGGGCCGGTCGTTGCCTTTACAAAAGCCAAATCCTTCGATGAAGCGCTGGATTTCGCCAACAATACGGATTACGGCTTAACCGGGGCAGTGATCTCAAGCAATGGAGCCAATCTGGAGAAAGCAAGACGGGAATTTTTCGTGGGCAATCTGTACTTCAACCGCAAATGCACGGGTGCATTGGTCGGAACGCATCCGTTTGGCGGATTCAATATGTCGGGTACGGATTCGAAAGCCGGCGGTCGTGATTATTTATTATTGTTTACGCAAGCGAAGCTGGTATGCGATCGATTCTAAAATATTAGACACGGTAGCAATGTTCAATTTGGATATTTTTAAGTATAGTGAAGAGAGAATCGTACTTTTGCGAAGAGACAACCTGCGCGGAAGGGGAGAGTTTCGTTGTTAGGCTATCAATTGGTGCAAGATCAGCGCTTGAAACTGGCGATCACTCCTGAACTGAAACAATCCATTCATATTTTAACATTGTCGGGTTATGAGCTTGTTCCGTATTTGCAGGAACAGGCGACAGAGAATCCTGTCCTGGAACTTGAAGATCACAGTGATATCTATATCTATGGCAGAAAGACCAGAACCGGTGAAGAAAAGGACTTCATGCAAGATCCGTTCTGGAATGTGAACAAAGCACAAGAAACAATGGAGGCAAGGCTGAAGAGTCAACTGCGACTTCTCTCGCTCCCTCCGGAAGTGTATAGAACCGCTGCATACATGGCCGGTAATCTAAACGATGACGGATATCTGGACATTACCCTAACCGATATTCGGACAGAGCTGAATATTTCCGAGGCACTCCTGGAGCTTGCGCTTGAGAAGCTGCAATCGCTGGATCCGGCAGGCATAGCGGGAAGAAACTTGCGGGAATGCTTGCTGCTGCAGATCATCCGGGATCCGGATGCTGTTCCCTACGCATATGAGATCGTGGATGAATATTTGACGGAATTAGCTGATGGAAACTTGGGACGCATGGTTTCTGCTTTACGGATCTCAAGGGAACAGGTGATGGTCGCCTATAAATATATACGAAGCTTAAATCCTCGTCCCGGGCTTTCGATTGGCGCATTCGAACAACATTATATCGTTCCGGATGCCATTGTCGAATATCATGCCGATGGTTTTACAGTTTCGATGCAATCTTCAGGTATTCCCAAACTTTCCATCAGCAACGAGTGCAGAGAATGGGTTAAGCTGCGGCAATCGACAGAAGCTTCATCGTATTTGAACCATTGCGTGAAGTCGGCACAATGGATCATTCGATGCATTGAGATGCGGAAGCAGACCTTGATGAAGGTCGTGTACGCCATGATGGATGAGCAACGTGAGTTCTTGGCAAAAGGCGTCAAAGGCCTCCGTCCTATGACCTTGCATACGATATCCAGCAAGCTGGATATGCATGAATCAACGATCAGTCGGGCGGTTCACGACAAGTTCGTCCTTACGCCATATGGCGTGTTTCCGCTTAAGTACTTCTTCGCTGCCGGTCTTTCGACTTCGGGCGGAGGAGCAGCGTCTTCCCAGAAAGTGAAAGCGAGGATCAAAGAGCTCATCGATTCCGAGAATAAAACCCGTCCTTACTCCGATCAGAAGCTCGTTGATGTGCTTTTTTCGGAAGGGGTAAGGCTGTCGCGCAGAACGGTTACCAAATATCGTGAAGAATTAAAGATTCTTTCTTCTTCAAGCCGAAGACGCAAAATATAAATACAAGGGGCTGCCTCAGCATTCATTGCTGAGGCAGCCCCTTTAATATGACTGAATGTGTTTGGCGTTCACCGATGCATAAACGAAATAGAAAATTCATTTTGCAATGAATCCATTCCTTTGATGAGTAATTTCATGGATTCCAATAAATTATAGGCGATTATGGGCGGGACAGCATTCTGATCCGCCATCCCGGCTTCAGCGGCTAGGTTAATGCCATGGCCCAGTCCGATGACATGGAATACGATTTGGTTGAGAGCTTCAGATGTTTCAGTATTCACGCCGATGCTCAAATACGGTTCGTTCTGATCCGACGGGAACGAAGCGGCGGCCAGGCGAATATCGCTGCACATTTTCGATATATCTGCCGCACATTGGTTTATCACTGAGGAGAGTTCAACAAACGCATCTTTGCTGCCGGTTGTATCTTGCCGGCCTTTAATGGTGGTTATGTTAAGCTTGGTGATGACTTTTAAATACGCTGCGATGATGTCCGTGAACTCTGGGCTCGCGTTCGATTCGGAGTGGGTAAACGCTTCGCTCAGATCGACGGTCTGCAGCTGTGAGGCAGACATGACGAGATGTTTCATATCCCGCAGCAGGTTGCGAGCGGCATTGCCAAATTGACGGCCGAGCCAAGGAGAGGTTCCTACTTTCACAGACATACTCCCTTGTCTATAAAGCTCCTCCATTTTCTTCTCTTTGGCGAGAAGGCAGGTGATCAATTGATCGGTGGACTTAATCAAATTGTGAGTAAGCTGACAGGCAGCGATTTGGAGAGCAACCGTAATGATCCCATTTGATGATTGGGCTAGGTTTACATGTCCGTCCGGGTTAATTAAGGAATAATTCCCCTTATCCTCAAGCATAAACTCAAGAGCCCGATTCGCGATAACCTCGTTCATGTTGGTATTTAATGCATCGGAAGCTCCTCCCTGGACGAAATCCAATGTGAAATCCTCCAGATGCTTTCCATTCATAATTTCTTCCGCAGCTTTGATCATACAGTGACCGATGTGCTTCGGCAGCATGCCAAGCTCGAGATTAGCCTGAGCAGCAGCGCGCTTCACGCATGCCATCGCGATAATAAACTCGTCATGAACGGGCGTGCCTGCACTCGGGAATTTCTCGGCGGCGCGCACCGTTTGAATGCCGTAATAAGCATAGGAGGGGACCTCTCGTGTCCCTAAGTGATCATGTTCAATTCTGGTCATCTATTTTCCCTCCGAAAGTTTTATTCGTGTGAACGGTTTCAGCTTTGCATTGGGTAACACGTGTTTGTCTTCCGCTATATTAATAAGCAATTTTCATTCCACTTTCGGTTCATTTGGGGACTCCATCTGAAAAAATCATGACATCCTCAACCATTCGGGTATAATAGGCATGTTGCGATGAGATAAACTGGGATTTTGTAGCATGGAGGGATTTATGAACAGCAACCAGCTTTTTTTTCACATTCATTATTGCAATGGCAGGAAATTGAAGGAGCCATAGAGGTTTCCACGTGAATTCTCCGGAACACTTTCACATCATGAGCTCATTTTGGTTACAGGAGGCGCCGGCAGCATAACCATCGGTGTGGATACGACAGCAAGAGAAGCTTATCAACATGGATATCATCAAGTTTTTGCAGAAGATGCGATGGCCGCGAAAACCCAGGAAGAGCATAATTATGTGCGTACAACAATTTTTCCTAGGATCGGTAAGGTTCGGAAGAGTGAAGAAGTGGCAGAAATGTTGAAATTAATTGTTATAATTTGAGTAATGGATCGTTGCTCTATCTATTAGAATGGATCGTAAAAAGAACGCCATTACTGGCGTTCTTTTTTTGGAAGCTTATATTACAGGAATTGGAATTGTATATATTGGGTGAAATATATATAATTTTCTAGGCTACATCATTCAATATCACATCAGGAGAACAAACATCATGAAAAAAATCATTTCTTTACTCATCATTTTCTTATGTAGTGTTATCGGAGTAACTTCAACATCGGCAGCTGCCGATGCAAAGGAATCACCCATCATTATTGATAACGGTAAGATCTTAAATGGTAGAACAATCATTCCGATCAGAGTGGTTTCTACACATTTTGGATTCCAAGTGGATTGGAACCAAGAATCCAAGACGGTAAACATTGGTGATAAAGAATCAGATATTGCCTTGAAGCTGAATTCTAAACAGGCTGTGGTTAACGGCAAGGAAGTCATTTTAGATGCACCTGCTCAAATCGTTGATGGAGTTACATATGTGCCGTTAAAGTTTGTGGGAGATGCTTTCGGAGCGACTATCAGCTGGGACCAGACATTTAAGGCAGCTCATGTTAAATTAGCTGAAGCCGATCTTCTCATCTATACACAGATTAAACCGATTCCCAAATTGACGGCAGATCAGCTAAACATATTTTCACAGATCGCAAACAAGGCAGCTGTGATTACAGATATTCATCAGGCAAAAGTATATTTTAAGCCTTATCTTACGGCCCCATTACTAGGAAATATCATTTGGTATAAGGGACTGCCATTTAAAACCCAATTTGATTCAAAAAATCAAGGGGATATCACTTACAGTAACATGTATCATTCGGAGGCGACGATCTCACAGATCACGCATTTTACGACGCTTGTATGGCTTTCGCGTACGATGCAGTTTAAATATGAAGATCATAGTTGGAAAATAGACAAAATTGATTTTAAGTATGTCTATTTTTAAAAAGTACAGCAATAAGTTGGGGTGTTCGAACTCTTAGATTGGACATCAAGTTTTCTCTTTTTTCTGAGTATGCTAAACTTGATATAGCGAAATGCATCATTCGGTGGAAGGGAGTTCTGATCGATGGAAATATCCGATTTTCTGTTCCCGAAAGACAAAGTGGCTTACGTTCACTCAACTGCCAACATGCAGGAGGCCATGGAAATGTTAGAGAAAAGTCAGTATACGGCTATTCCTGTTATTGATGAGAAGGGGAAGTACGTGGGTACGCTTTCTGAAGGGGATCTATTATGGAAGTTGAAGAATACTTCCGGATTGAGTTTTGATAACCTGAGTATCGTCCAAGTTCATGAGATTAAACGCCGTATTAAAAATGAATGCGTTGCAATTCAAGCAAATCTGGAGGATATGCTAGAGTTAGCTGCCGATCAGAACTTTGTTCCCGTCGTAGACGACCAAATTTTCGTCGGAATCATCCGTCGTAAGGATATTATTGAGTACTACACGAGTAATATTACCGATTAGTGGTTAAGTCTGTTTTTTTTCAACATCGTCCTTCTAGCCTTTATAAAGGTGGTCGTGTATATGAAAAGAAATGCTTTTCTATGGACTATACTTGGCATAATGGTTGTCTTCATTTTAATATACTACTTTGCAGAAATATGATTTCTGGATTTGGCTAAGTTGGAAGAAAAACATTGAACGAATAAAACCCAGGTCCGAAGGACTTGGGTTTCTGTTTAATAGATGAAACACCAAGGAGGCAAACACAGAGTTCAGGCGTCGGATGGCTTTATTATTAGGTAGAACTTCATATGAGATTCAAACAATCTTAATGAGTTATATCTTGAATGGGGATTGGAAATCGGGGGTTAAACTATAAGACACTCATGGCTGATTCAATGGATGTGAGTGGTTTACGATTGATCTTCTATGTATTAATCAGCCATGAGGTACTGCTTAATTTACTTTTTACTTTCCGTCATAGCCTACGCCATGATTTAGAGGTTGGATTCCTGGTGAAGTGGTAGGTGCTGAAACTACACCTGCACTAACGATCCCTAGTAACAACAGTGTCGAGAGTAATACATTCTTCATTTTTCATCACTCCTAATAAGTAGTCTTGTAAAACGTTGTAGTACTTTTCGAGATGTTCCGGCAAAGCGCGCGGTCTGCATATCTCAAAAAGTGCAGTTGATTTTTTAAACTGCTTGTCATCTCCAATTTTATCAGAAAAAATCAATGCTTGTATAGTGGAATTTAAGGCAAGTTCAAAATGACTTCTTTTATAATAATAAATGGATAGTAGATGGAGAATAGAAAGATAATAAGTACAGTCTGTTGAACTCAATTCTTCATATCGAATACTCGTTACATAATCCGACAGAGATTCAATGATCTTATCTACATCAATATTATTCGTATTCGCACATTCTAAAATAGTAATTAAGCCTGGCAGCGTTTCAGAAGGGTATTTCTGAATAAATGCAGCATATTCCTCTAAAATATTTGTTTTTCCCGATAAAATATCGATCGTATATAAATTAGCTATCGCAAAAAATTTAAAGTCGTCGACGATTTTCTTATTACTTTCGCTTCCGTCGGAGAATAGATGGAGATGTTTATAATTCTCAATGCACATTTTAGCTTCTCTATAATGCTTTTTCTTCTGGTAAGCCACACCTTTCATGAGATTACCGTAGCCTATATAATAAACCAAAGGTTTTTCCATAAAAGGAATGGGTATTTCTGCATTTTCCTTGAAAGGACTATACACTTTATCCAGTAGTTTGTCTGCCAAAACGATGAGGTTATCCCAATTTTCAAGAGAATGAGCCATACGAAGCGTCGCTACTAAAAAATCTACGCTGTTTTTAATCTGTGTTAACTCCGTTTCCAAATGTTTCTCCTCCCTTAATCTTTCATATCATGAGTCTATATGTTAATTAAAGGTAGGTCAATTAGTAGGAGGATAATTTAAGGGTTCGTTGTTTTTACTCGGAGCATCCCGAAAGTTACCAGTGCTTTACATGGTAATCATCAAGCCATCACTAAGAATTCTTAACGATAAGACTGTCTAGAGAAAAACCTTCTTCATCACGAATCACTCCGAACAGATAGTTCTTTAAGATTGAGTTATAGCGCTCCAGTTGTTGTGATGAGGCATGTGATCTAAATTCTTCATGGAGAGCAACTGCCTTCTTAAAATGTTGATCATCATTCGTTTTATCGGAGGATTCCAAATATTTCAAGTTATACTCTATAGCATCTTGATATCTTTTATTTTTGAAGTTATAAATGGCTAATAAGTAAAAAATTGTGAAATAGTATGATCTTTTATCAGAATTTATCTCATCATCAACATAATGAAGGACGAACTCTAGTAATGGAACTATTTCTTCATCAACCTCAATGTTATGGGCAATCGCATGCTCTAAAATGGTAATAAAACCTGGCAATATTTCGCTTGGATATCGTTGGATAAACTGAGCATAATCATCCAAATTCCTGTTGTCGCCAGATAAAATGCGGATTGAAAAACGATTGGCTTCAGCAAAGAATTTGAAACTGTCAACGATGCTGTTGCTCTTTTCGCTGCCATCTGAAAACAAGCTAAGGTCTTTGTAGATCTCGATACATAATAAAGCTTCTTTGTATAACTTTTTCTTTTGTAAAGACAATCCCTTCATCAGACTGCTAAAACCTAAGTAATAAACCAATGGTTTTTGCAGATAAGGCTTTCCGCGCGGGTCATCGTTATACATATTGAGAGCCAAGTCGTATAGAACATCCGATAGTCTGATTAGATTGTCCCAATTCTTAAACGAATGAGCCATGCGGAGCAGCGTTGTAAGCGTGTCTGGACTCGTATCGATGGAATCGGCAGTTTCTTTCATATGTAATAACCTCCTTAATATTCCACTAGCTGAGTATATATGTAAATGTAATAGTGGTCAATTAATCTGAAGGACCAGTGAAGGAAAGCAGTGATTTGGCATATACATAACAAATAAAACCAAATTGCCAGTGAGAATTGCATCTCAAAAAGTATTGTTACTTTCTTCAGAGATCATGAAGTGTTACAATTTCGACAGTCTGGATCATATAGGATCTGAAACATGACTGAATCATTCACGTATATACTAAATAATCATTTGTACCATATGGGGGGAAGCATCAGTGTCAAATCAAGGATCTACAACGCGAGGGGCTTTAATTTGGTCAGGAAGAAAATGTACAATTTTTGGCTTGCCACTTTCATTTACGAAGTACTTTGTATACGAAAAAAGATTGGTAACGAGACGGGGATTCTTTTCAATAGTAGAGGATGAGTTGGATTTTTATAAAGTACTTGATAAGAGTATTGTTTTACCATTTTGGCAGCGTGTATTTGGATGTGGTTCGATTCATTTAAATGTTGCCGATGTCGATACACCTATAAAAATACTCGAGTCGGTAAAGAAACCACGTGAAGTATATGAACATATTGATAGTATTGTTACGAGTCTTGCAGGTAATAATCCAATGCGCACAGCAGCCAGTATTCTAGGGTCTGTAAATCAAGGTGAATTTTTTAATTAGGTCATTCAAAATGATTCCCCTATGTTCAAAGCGAATAGCCACAATGATTAAAGCCATTCAGTATGTTTAGGCTGCAAGGAAGATCGATCAAGTAAACCAGCAGTCATCCAATAAACAAGAAGAAGCCTCCAAAACCATTAAGTGAAATGGATTTGGAGGCTTTATGTTCTAATGAATAAAGCCCAGGAAAAACCCTGGAGTAGTAAATCATTGACGATTGCGTTTGTATGACAGGACAAACAGGAGGCCGCCAAATACCACGTAGAGAAGAATGCTGATAAGTTCTACCTTTTTAATGAAGAGTGGACAAGAACGAATTAGACGTTGTGCACCGCTAGATTTAGCACTCAGTGAACGAGCAAAGATTAAATTCTACAAATACCATATGTGGGATTTGGATAGCGAGCCAAAACCACATTTACTGAGTTTGTGTCCAGAACAAGTCATCCAATTTGAAGTAACCGCCGAGTCATTTATGCCGGAGCAAATTGTAACCTGGACAAGGAAGAACCCTTGGACATTTGTTAGGGATTGGGGAGACCTGTCGTAGAGTATTCATTATAACTTTCATTTAAATCAAGCTTTATGAGCCTGTAGTGTAGAAATTCACTATGGGCTTGTTTTACCTTTTAAATGAAGATACATAGCAAAATAATTACTATATTAAGTGGAAGAAACGCTGTACGAGAGTCAAGCATGTTGATAAGATCGGCTCAAAAAAATACCAATTTATAGGAGTTAACACGATGATAAATAAGAATAGGGTTTCAGGTAGAAACAGCCGTGGAAGTTCTCAGGTTAGACTGGAAGGTGAACAAACGATGCCAGAACAGCTTCAAAGTGAAAATGAGTCGACAAGTATTAAGCATCCGGCAGAAGAAATTCAAGTTCATGAAGAGACAGGGCAAGAACAAGCCCAACAGGAAGAGCAAGTATTGGTTAAGGAAGAATCAACCCCAGCTGAGTTAGTCAATGAGAACTCAGAGGAAAAACCAATTATTCAAGAAGTACAGGAGATCGTGCTTGAACAAGGGGATGGCGAACAGCAGCAAGAAGTTGCGGCACAGCCGGAAGCGATATTAAATGAAGCAAATTTACAAGAGTTACAACAAGAACTGAATGAGGGCAATGAAGAGATGCCATTCGTCATTGAAGATATCGTAAAGCCGGGGAAATTCGGAGTAACCAACAGCCAAATGATCCCAGCAATTAAGCAAGTGATTGCGGATGGGTCAGTCGAAAAGCTGAGGATGCTTCGCTCCATGTACCTGTATTCATTTGAAAATACACTAAGGTATCTGAAGAAGTCGGAACGGGAATTCATTCAAAATAACCTGAAATAGAACAAGCCGGAGCGTGGAATGGTCATGCGCTCCGGCTTGTTTTTATTTTGTTAAGTTTTCTGCTTGTCTTGCGTAGAATGATGCACTTTGGGGAGAGGTATGTCTATCTCGGCCTTGACTCGGGCAGTTTGGCTCAACATCTCACCCACATGCTCATGAAACTGCCGCAACGCTTTGCCAGAGGGCCGATTAACTTCTTTGATTACATATTCACATTTCTTCATAAATTACGCCTCTAAAATTTTACAGTTGTCATATTTGATGATGTGTCATCAAAAATACTCAACATTCTATTTGGAAGGCGGCAAAAATTTCAGGCTTGGAGTAGAAACTATTATGGAAAGCAAAACAATTAAGCACGTAGCTGTCTATTTAAGAAAATCTCGTGATGATGGTGAATTTGAAGACGTTCTCTCGAAGCATAGGGATACCCTTCTGGCCTTCTTCGAGAATCGAAATTGGACCTATAGGCTATTTGAAGAAGTGGTCTCTGGTGAAAAGATAGAGTCCCGGAAGGAAATGCTGAAGTTGTTACTTCGGCATGTTGAAGACCAACTCTATGATGGAGTAGTGGTCATGGATATTGACCGTTTAGGGCGTGGAGAAAATAAGGATTGGGCACTCATAAAAGATACGTTTTTGAACTCCGAGACGGTAATCATTACACCGAACAAGATATATGATCTGGAAATAGACAATGATGATGTATCCTTTGATTTCATGTCCATTTTTGCCCGAATAGAGTACAAAACGATTAAGCGAAGAATGAAGCAGGGCAAAGAGGCTGGGGCGAAGAAAGGCATGTGGACAAACGGAAAGCCACCATTTCCATACTATTATGATAAGAACACAAGGTCGGTACTGGTGGATGAAACGAAGCGTCCGATTTACCGAGCGATTGTAGAGAAATATCTTAATGGAACAAACTTGGGACATATCGCCATTTGGTTGACGGATAACAAGATACCCACGCCATACAACATTAAGCCGGATGGAAAGAACAAGGGCTGGTCAAATATTACGGTTCAAAGATTGCTGGCAAGCGAAATCCATTTGGGTTACATCACTTATGGTAAAACCCGTTCCAAGCGTGGTCAGGTGGAGCTTGTACCCGAAGAAGAGCGGATTAAAGTCATGGGAACACATGAAAAGCTGAAAACACCGGAAGAACATGAAGCGATTATAGAGCGGCTGCTTAAGAACAGAATGCTGAACCCGAATTCTAGGAGGAGTATTTTTCCGTTGTCAGCTTGTTGTATTGTGAGAAGTGCGGTTCACGGATGAGATTCCGAGTGGGGGAGAACAAGAAGCAGGGGCAGCACTGGAATGCACTGTGCTATCACCAGTATAAAGATGGCAGCAAATGTGAGCAGCGTGGCAAGGTAATGGATGCCGATTTTTTCAATGCTCTGTATGATCGGATTATTCATGTAGACCCGGATATATTACGAGAAATTGAACTGCATGGAAGTAGGTACAATGATACACAGGTCATTATCGAGGTCAAAGAGCAGGAATTGAAAAAGCTGAAGCGGGCATTGGACAAGTTGCATGAATCGTATGAAGAGGACATGATAACGAAACATGTGTTTTTGGAACGTAAAGCTATCCGGTCTAAGCAGATACAGAAACTGGAGGAAGAGTTAAAGGATTTGCGGAAGGTTGTAGTAGATGAAGGGAATTATCCGACTGTTGATCAGATATATGAACGGATAGGGGAGTTTAGGGAGTTGTGGAGTGTTGCGGTGACGAGTGAAGAGAAGAATCGAGCGTTGAAGAAACTGGTGGAGCGGATTATTTATGATCTGGAAGGGAACCGGGTGGAGTTGACGGTTTGTTATAAATGAAGATTAATACATTTTACACAAACATATGTTCTGAATGTATGCTAAAATTATTACATATTGAGCTAATGGTAAGAAAATCTATGAATGGAGGTATTGGTATGGTCGACACCATTACAAAAAGTAATTATTATTTGATTGGTTTGCTTGTAGATGATGCAACTACTGATCAGCTTCTCAGAATTGCAACCTTATCCTAGAACATGGAAGCGGTAGTTTGCGAGAGCCACTAAAGAAGAAGAATGTATAAAATAGAAGGGATTTGAATATATTTGTCGAAATATTCCTAGTACTATAACCCCTTGTGTGTCGGAGGAAATGGATTAATGCAAATTTGTAAAAATAATTTGTGTAGAGGAATAGACAATGAATAATCAAAGCAAAGCTGCTGTAAATGCTGGTGTTCATGGTTCGACGGGCACTGAATTTCAAAAACATTGTGCATTATACTTTTTGTTCGAAAAGTATAATGATTTAAAAGATAGAAAGTACTTTATTTGTATAGAACATCATGATGATTTTTTGTTTTGTTATCAAAATAGTGATGAGCTTATTTCTTCTATTGACTCTTATCAAGCAAAGAAGTCTTCTGAAAAGTGGGAAATGAGTGGCTTATATGAATTACTTAGAAAAATGACTGGAGTAGGCTTATCACTGAATGCAGATAGTATGCCTAAAGTAAATAACTATACACATAACTTAGAGTTCATAACTAACAACTCTATACAATTAAGTAATGGTCTTAGAGGAAAAGGTAAGAATAAAAGTATAACTATTAACGAGAGTAATAGTAGGTTGAAATTTACTGATCTAGATACTGAGATTACAAATAAAATTGAAGCAGAATTAACAAAATTGTTAGGTAAGGATTTAGAAGGTTTAAAGGAATTAAATAATGTTTCATTAGCCTATATTGATTTTCCAAAGAAAAGCGCTGGGCAAAAGGATTCTCTAGTTGGACTGCTCAGTAGAATATTTGGAGAAAAGGTCAGTGATCATAGAGCTGCTGTAGATGCTCTGCTGCTTCTATTTAGAGATGTAGAAAACACTTTAAACCAAGGCAATGTTGTGAAGTTAATGGATGAATCAAAACGTGTTAGTTCTGCAAGTATTAATGATGCTATTGATATAATTACTACAAAAACGATGGCATTTGATTTGTGGCGAAATGAGGAAAAAGAAGTCTGTAGAAATCTGGAAATTTCCATTCCAGATAAGAGTGAGTTTAAGCTGAATTTTATTAATAGCTTTGATAGATTTAAAGATTATCGACAAGTTGAACATAAAAAAATACTCTCCTTTGTTAAGGAGAATAGTAATATAATGTATCGCTTTACTGTAGAGACTGATTGTATTTTAGAATTATATCAAATGTTTCGAAAGAACATAAGTTCTCAATTGTCAGAGCTAAGTATAAAAGCAGCTATTTATGCTGCATATATAGAAGTAAGGGGACAATTATGAAAACAAAATTATTAATAAACAAACTATTTGCATATTCTGAGAGTAAAAACAAATATTTTTACACAGAGTTTGATCAAGGTATAAACATAATTTATGGAAAAAATACATCAGGAAAAAGCACAATTTTTCAAATGCTTTTATACACACTGGGTATAAATGACAATAACGACTACTTGAAAGAAATAATTGAAGAAGGTGCTTTTTTAAGAGTAGACTTTCAAGTAATTAACAATCGAGAAAGTGAAAAAATTACATTTGTTAGAGATGATGAAACCATATTTATTAAAAGGGTCGATAAACCTATTATGAGGTTTAATGGTATTAGAGCGAATCAGTCTGCTGAACATATTAAACTTAAAGGATTCCTTCATGAATTATTTAATTTCACACTTAAACTAGAGAATAAGGAGGGGTACAAAGCTGCTCCAATCGAAGCAATGTTTTTGCCTTATTATATACCTCAGTCAGTAGGGTGGGTATACCTTAGAAAATCTTTTAGCAGCTTTGAGTATTATAAAAATCTTAAAGAAGATTATCTTGACTATTATTTAGGAATTGAATCACTTGTTGATAGGGATAAGAAGCAGGAATTGGAAAGGAAATTAAAAAGTAAAGAAGATGAAATTAAATTTTATTTAAATTTAGAAAATAGTAATGACGAGTTCCAAATTACAAAACTAGTTGATGAAGAATTTGTTGAAGAGTCATTAGAATATATCAAGTTGCACAGTGATAATCAGGTGCTTCTAAATGAAAATGAAGAAGAATATATTTCTAAATGCAATGAACAGAGCTACTATAAAGAACGATTGTCTTTACTTCGAAAAGTGTCAAGACATCACAAGAAACAAAACCCTTTAGAGGGAGCATGTCCTGCTTGTGATCGGGAACTTTCATTTAGTATTACTTCATCATATAAGTATTTTCAAGAAGAGAATGACACTGAGGCAGAAATGGTAAAATGTAAAGCAATGATAAAGAAGCTGCAAGGGGAAATTAATTCTCTGGGAAAACTTATAAATGTTCGTAAAGAAAATAACTTAAAAACATATGGAATATTAAAAAGGTATTTTAATCATAATATTTCTTTTGATAGTTGGTTGAATAATAAAGTGAATATACAGTTAATTCATGACATTAAATATAAACTTGGGGTATTAAGTACTGAAAAAATTACTATTGAGAATAGCCTCAAAGGTTTTAAAACAGAAGAAGAAGTCCAAAAATCTAGAATATCTAAAAGTAAAGAATTTGAGCGTATATTCCTAGGGTATATTGATGATTTAGGTGTAAAGACCTTAAAGGAAGATAGATATATATCATTATATAATATTTCAGCATTTCCTTCTCAAGGGGTTGAACTTCATAAAACAGTACTTGCATATAATTTTGCTTTAAATAAATTAATAGAAAAGACTGATGGTATACATCGTTTTCCCTTTATGCTCGATGCAATTTTTAAGGAAGATATAGAGCAATCAAATAAAAATGCTATCATTGAGTTTATTGGGAAAAATAAACCTAACGATACTCAATTAATATTGTCAATTGCAGAAACTAAAGAAAATGAAAAAAGCATACATGAATATAATAAAAAGTATTTTAATGGAAGAGCTAAATTGATTTGTATAGGAGAAGGAGTTAGAGAACGCGCTTTTTTAACTCAATATGATGGTAGCATGGAAAATTATTTAGATGAAACTCTGAATATTATTAATTGATAAGAGTAATTAATTTTATAACGCAAGTATCATTTAATGGAACGACAGAGATGTCGTTCTTCTTTGTTTGCACAGTAATTGAACGGACCTTGATTAAATATCATAACATTCAGGGTTCGAAGTAACATTATGTGATTTTTTAGTGAAAAGAAGCTTCCAATGAACAATAGGTTCATTGATAAGATTGAAGTTCAGGCGGATGGTTCGGTAAATAATCATTACAAGTGTGCCGCCACCGCTCTTCCTACGGCTTAAATTACTGTGACTGACACTCTAATTTATTGGAGGTCGTAGTAGGAATACAACGAATAAAAATCCTTTTATTTTCAACACTTTGCTGGCTTGAGGACCTTCACGAAGGATGGCGCTGATTTTAAAAACAAGGAGCTGAAGGAAACAATTGAGATTTCGGTCGTTCTGGATCTTGGTTTTGACGTGGAGTGTGTAGACATGTCAGGGGTTAGTAAATAGTAAACTGAAATAGTTAGATCATAATTTCAAGAGGGCGTCCTTAGGGCGTTCTTTTTCGTATTAATATTTCTTAGTAATATCCTTTTGAAACTAAGAATCACTTGTCGTATTATGTAAAAAAACGGATATGTATCCCAAAGATATGGTACCATGGACTTATAAAATACAGACAAATAAGGAGTGTTATGATGAGTGCTCAAAATAGTGATGAAATAATGAGAGAGGATTCAAATACTAAAGTTTTCATTGGTGCACGTGATTTAAAAAAAGAAGTTTACAATATCTTACCTACTTTTGATTTGCTTCTAAAGCAGATTGAACAAATTCGTGAACAAGGACAACAAGAAAGAGGCATTTCAAATAAAGACTATAGAAAAGATGTAAACAATACAATTGGTATATTCGGACCAAGAGGAACAGGAAAAACATCTGTTTTATATACATTAATTAATAAATTGAAGCCTGTAACAAATAATATTTTAAAAGAAAAATATGAACACAACATGATTTTGGGGATTATCGAACCGGATCATTTGGGAGACAATACCAAGATAATGGGTTCAATTGTTGGTATGCTTAAAAAAATGGTTGATCAACAGATAATACAGATATCTAAGCCCAACAGACAAATTACAAAAGAGCTTAATGAATATTTTAATAAGGGCTTGTTTCGTTCAAATAACCCTTTGCAAAGTAAAATGAATGATTTAGTAGAGTATCACATGTATACAGAGAATGAGTATAGGCAACTATTGATACATACATATGACGATTTAGCAACTCATATTAAAAAATCAGCCCGGCTGTTAACACCAGATGTTGAATTTAGAGAGAAACTTCATGAACTTATTACATGTCTTATTGATAATCAAAGATTGTTGCTGAAAATTAGTTTACAAGAAGGAGAAAAATCAATAGAAGAGCCTCTAATTTTTTTGTTTATTGATGATATTGATCTAAAGATGATACGTAGCCGCGAGTTAATTGAAGCCATACTACAGTATGCAAATCACCCCAATGTGGTGACTATTTTATCAGGTGATTACGAGATACTGCGAGATGCTATAGCTTTAGCGTTAATTCAGGATGAAAAATTAATGTATAGCAATATTAGTGCTCATTTTAAGCCTAATGATGAGGAATCTATCAAAGAACGTAAGCAGATACTATCTCATGAGTATGTTAAGAAGATTATTCCGCCTGCTAGAAGGCATCAATTACTGCAATGGAATGAGAACACTATTCCAAGGTTTTCTTTTGGACAAGTTAGGTTTCTTGATCAATTATATGAACTTTTTGGGGATAAAGAATTATTTGGTTACAAAGATAACAAAGAAAATAAAATTCAACCAATAACCAAAAGCTATTGCATCTTTGATAGAACGCCGCGGGGAATTGTCAATGTGTATTATCATGTTTATGAAGTTAACAAGCATTTTAAGGAATGGTGGATTAAAGGGAAGAATCTGAACAATGAAGAGAGAAAAGAACGTTTTGTTACAGTTAAATCAATAGTTGATACAATAATTCTCTCTTCAACTAGACTAGCATCTGTTCAACGACATATACTAGAAAAATTCATTCAGTGGGGACATGATGAAAGTAGTACTTACTTAGATTATTCTGAACTTGAAGCGATTACGTCTCTTGAGAGTGAACGAAATCGTGTAAAACAAGAGGGGAGTCTTTTGTTGCTACTAATTATTCTTGGTGAAGTTATTCACAGTTTATTAGAAAATATAAGGTTCGATAGAAATGAATGCTCGTCATTACAAGTGGAAGTACTTAAAAATATCCTTCAACTAGGTGGTAAGGATGTTAAATTGAATCAGCATGGACAAATTATTAATGGGCTTCTTCCTGCCATAAGTTTTCAACACGGATTATTTTTATCACAACTTTTATTAGAGAACAAAAGCTGGCTAGTCCAAGGAGACTCAGGAGAAAAAGAGCATACAACTTTATCAGAAGATAGAAAAGTTAGATGGATTCTTTCACAAATAAATGAACTGATTGAGGATAGGGACGTTGAACTGCTAACACGGTTATACTATGATCAGTATATTTATTCTAAGAATAAAGCTTCTAATAAACCAAGTTATTATCAGATTTTGGAATATTTAACCCAGCATAGTGCTAGTAGAGGGGCTTTTATCTATTATAAGTCACTATACGAATACCCATTTGGCTATAAGTTGTGGAGTAGAACTTCAACACTGTTTAAAGGTTTCCATGATTTCGATAACCTTATGGTTAATTTAATAATTTTGCTTCATGAACAAAGCAGCATAATACCTGAAAAATTCCTAAGTTCTAAAGAAGATAATGTGAAATCAATTGTTGGTGAAAATGCCAAATCAAAAAATCAAGCAGCAACAAGATTAAAAAATGCTTTGACTAGTTTAAAAACCAAGCAACAGGGAGATAAGGAATTTAAACTTACAGCTACACAGATAAATAGAATTAACAAATTTATTGAACAGTTTTATGATGCATTATTTGAGAAAATTATTAATTATAATCAAGATGAACGTGTTTTTGTTTTATGGAAGGATTTTAATGAAGTTTTTAGTGCTATTAATGAATTTCTTAATGGACACTCTGGAGTTTCAGATACAAAGTATAAAAATTTACAAAATAGAGTAAGAGGAATGAATATAAATACTGATAAAACCCTGTTATCTTCAAAATTTAGTGATCTTATATTTTTTGTTGAAAAATTGGCGTCAAATTATGCCGTTTGGTATGGAAGAAGTGAAGCAGTTGCTTTGCTTAGAGTACTTGACGAACAGGCTTATCTTGCGCCCGATATTTTTGATACAGATGAAATATGGGTTTTGCAACACTTAGATTTCTACTTAACTCAAGTTAACGACGTGGTTAATATAGATCCCTCTTATGAAAAAATAAAAGAAGACATGAGAAATAAACTAGATAAAGGATTTAAGGCTGCTATGGAGTTAGTTGTCACTGATTTAAGTTCCATAGGAATAGAATTAGAAGAAGACGAGGACATTGATGATAATGTTTAGAAAAATACAACTCATGCTTAACGTAGCCTTTTTTCCAATTAAAGATTTATTGTATTTTCAAAGTGAAGAACTAGTGAATATTGCTCTTTGTATACATCAGCCTACTAAAAAAAATGGAAAGCAAGTTAAGGAGTTTTTAGATAAATTATGCATATGTCTAGTTTCTGAAAATATGGCTTCTAGTATAGATGAAATAAATCTTATGTTAGAAAAGTTTCACCCATATTTGTTTCAAAAGCATTTTTCACCAGAAATATCTTCTTATGAGGAAATGGAGATTTGTTTATATAATCATTATTTTCACTTAATTCAACAATTTACTCGTGCACTTCTTTCACATCGAGATGGTGAGATGGTTTTTAAGTATTGGAAACATGAACTAGGAGTTAATGATGAGCAACTAGCAGATGTATGGGGTGCGTACACGGAGTTAGATAAAGTTCATATGTTTAGTATATTAAGCCGATTGCTTCCGATAGATTTATTCGTAGCTAGTTACTATTCAAATAACGGATTGCATGAACCTCTTCAATTAGATGGGTTCTATCAACATATTAATCTGGCTGATGCACCGCTACATGATGCGCTTAGAAATGGTGTTTCTGAAAATCATATGCATGCTAGTGCAGCTTTTACCTTCACAATGTTGTGGCAAAATTGTATGAATTTTAGTGGGGATTTTTCCAATACCGCCATCGGTAAATATTTGATTAATTTTAATGTCTCCTATAGTAATAAATCGAAACAGGTTAAGGAGTATGTCTTGACTGCTCAATTACTACGTTTGGTTTTAGCACACTATATGACATCCGATACTGAAATGTCTGTAACTAGATGGATTCGAATTCATGTAGGTAGTCAGGTACAAAGCATTGCACATCTTATTTTTAATAATAGTGCTCTAGCTTCGGTAGAAGAACTAAAAGAGGCAATTGAATATATTAGGAAAGAATATGACATTAGTGGGCATGAGGAAGGTACTGATTGGATCATTGCAGTGTTTAAAGACTATACTCCTATTAACACTTACGGGGAGAATGTATTTTTACATCAAATTATGAAGTATAGAACAAAACTAGAGAAAAGGGGAGAAAAGGAAGAACTTAATGAATTTCTTTATCTATTCTTTCGTTATCTAAGAATCAAGAATGAGTTTTATCAGCAGGTTAATCAATCCAATGCTGTAAATGGACTTGATTATTTTCGTAGCTACTTTGATAGAGCTACTTCTGGATTTGATAAAAGAGAGACACATTATTTCTTGGATATGCTAAGGAATTTATTTCAAAATCAATATTTACGCAAGGTTGAGCTAAGACTATCAA
The DNA here is from genome assembly GCF_018403225.1 of Paenibacillus sp. J23TS9. Classification (NCBI taxonomy): domain Bacteria; kingdom Bacillati; phylum Bacillota; class Bacilli; order Caryophanales; family Paenibacillaceae; genus Paenibacillus; species Paenibacillus sp. J23TS9. The sequence continues at coordinate 933,831 of NZ_BOSG01000001.1, forward strand.
TAGCAAATCGCGAGTCAACTAATCGACAAAATATTAAAAAGTTACTCCAAGCCTACAAGCAAATACTTGTCGAGGATTATCATATAGATCACAACATAGAAACGATTTTTCCGCGTATTGGGATTGTATATCATTTAATAAAGCAAAAAGATGATATTTACAAAGATTGGAAGGAATATATCGGTGATAGAAGTCAAATAAGTTCACTTCATTATGGGCGTCTTCAGCAGGAATATTTGAACAAAATAGATATGATTTTATGTTTAAGAGAACGTATTCCTTACTTATCTAATTTTATTGTTGGCCTTGATGCAGCCAGTTTAGAGAATAGTACTCCGGTTCAGGTATTTGCTCCAGTATTTGAGAGAGCGCGCAATAGCGACAACGATCAAATGCTTTTATTAGACCGTGATGGTTATAAGATAAAGCAGCAAAGTTTATTTTTCACCTTCCATGCAGGTGAGGATTACCGTCATTTAAATTCGGGAATTCGTCGTATAGATGAGGTTATTGATTATTGTAAGTTTCATTCTGGTGATCGCATTGGACATGGAATTTCACTTGGAATATCAGTAGACAGATGGATTCAAGATAATGAACAGGTAATTCTTCCACGAGGCGAATATTTGGATAACCTTCTTTGGATTTGGGGGGTATATACTAGATCATCTGATATTAATTTTCGAACTTATTCGTACTTACAGCACAAAATTTATGAAGTAGCTAAAATTATTATAGATGATGCTTTTAACTTTAATATAACTATTGAAATGCTTTATGAAGTCTACCAACTTAGATTCAAACCGATTGAGGAAATAATAGACGCAAATTCAATATATACCACATTTAAGCCAATTAAAAAGGCAATTCAAAATGTAATTCGTATTTATCATGACAAGGTATATCTGGAGCGTTTGATGGCTCCGATTTTTGTGCGAACTACTGAGATTGAGAAGGAGATGACCATGGATATGCAGCGTTTCGTAAGAAATAAAGTTGCACAGCATGGTATTGTTATTGAAGTCAATCCTTCCTCGAATTTTGTTATAGGACAGTTAAATTCCCTCTATGAGAATCAATTTTTTCAAATTCATAAGAATGGTGACAATAATGTTCCTAGTACCATGATGAGTATAAATACTGATGATCCTATTGTTTTTAACACAAATATAAGTAATGAAATTGCTTATATGTATTATGGAATGTTACAGAAGGGCGTTAATAAAAGCGAAGCATTAAATTGGATCGAATATGTCAGGAAATCTGGTATGGATACATCTTTTCTTCGCGATAATGTAAGTAATTATGATTATTTAAAGCAACTTGACTGTTTACTTGATGCTCTGGATGATCCTTATTATTGTGAGGAAGGATAAGATGTGGCTTACTATTGGATTATAGATGTAACTAGGTTCTATATAAATTCAAAATATTAAATTTTCAAGAGAGCGTCCTACGCTGGATGCTCTCTTTTTATATAGATATTCTTTTAAGAGCCGATTGCCCTGAAATTCAGCGCAGTCAGCTTTTTTACGTTGAAGGGAGGAAATAAAATGACCAAGGTAATCGTTCTGGCTAATCAAAAGTGCGGTGTGGGCAAAACGATAACGGCTGTAAATTTGGGAATAGGCTTGGTTAAGGAAGGCAAATGAGTGCTGTTAATGGACACAGATGCGTAAGGGGATTTGTCTAATTCCTAGGCTATCGAGAGCGGGTAGTATTCATGATTCATAGGCTACGCTGCCTGTAAAACGATGATGGAGGAAGTCTACAAGACACAGGAAGGGATTCTCCCCACCATTTTTGTTAAACTAACCCTAAGCAATACTTTTACACATATACGCAACGAGCTGATGCCCCATGACAACTCACAGAGGATTCAATAGATGTGCGAAGTAGAAGTTGGCGTATTGCTGTGACATAAACTTAACACTTTGAATTCTCCTTATTCGAAGAAGCTTTCGACAGAGCTAAGTGGAAGCTCTATGAATATAGCTAGTTATTGCCCACACGAACCTGTCATTGATGAGATGTTCGTGTGAATCACTAAGCAATCTAGACGATAATCGAAGCAAGCTTAAAAAAGCTCGGAAGCTCTGTCCCATTTTTCGAAGCGAATCTCCAAGCGGGGGAAGTTATTCAATTTACATCACATAGGATGTCCAAATACCCGTTTGTTGATTTATAGATATAACTAATCTACAATGTACTTGATAGAAAAATCGAGATTATTGTGGAAGGAATGGTGGTTATGATTTACGATTGTGCAATATTAGGTTGAGGCCCGGCAGGACTAAATGCGGCATTGGTGCTGGGCAGGGCGAGGAGGAGTGTGGCGCTGTTTGATAACAATCTACCCCGAAATGCGGTTACTCGTGCCTCGCATGGTTTTCTGACTCGGGATGGCGTTGCGCCGGCCGAATTTCGGAAAATTGCATACGATGAGGTGCTGAGATATCCTTCGGTAGGACAGTTCCCTCTAAAAGTTAATCATATTCGCAAACTTCAAAACGTATTCGAGATTAACACAGATCAAGATGAAACGATCCAATCCCGTAAAGTGCTGATCACCACCGGACTCAAGGAAATATTACCTGATATTCCGGGTATTAAGGAACTATATGACAAAAGTCTTTTTCACTGCCCTTATTGCGATGGTTGGGAATTGAGGGACCAGTCATTGATCGTGGTGTCTGAGAATCCAGGTGTTTTCCATATGGTTAAACTGCTCTACAGCTGGAGCCCGGATCTCATAATTTGTACAAATGGCCGTAGCGTTCTGACGGATGAACAAAAACAACTACTGGCTTCTCGAAATATTATCGTGTCGGAACAAAAAATAGCCGCTTTTCTGGGCAATGAGGGCAAGCTGCAGCAGGTGGAATTTACAACGGTTCGCGGATTGACAGAACGGGTGGGATTCGTAATGCCTCAGTGGTTGCCAAGGCTCCCTTTCAAGGTCCTAGTTTGGAAACAACAGAATTAGGCGGAATCCTGACCGATGGAACAGGGAAAAGTACGGTATCCGGGTTGTTTGCGGCTGGAGAGGCAACCACGGGAGCGCCCTCGCAGCTTATTCTGTCTGCGGCCGCTGGTAGTATGACTGCTGTCAGCATCAATACGGAGTTGATGGAGGAGGATTTCTCTTTTTGAGTTTTCTTTAACCTTATTTAGGTAACATGGAAATACTTGACGATGCCGATATATAAAAGTTATTATCGATAAATAAAAACCTTTATTGAAGGAATGATTGTAATGAAGTATTCGAAGGCGACGAATTATGCCCTTCACACGATGCTCTTTCTTGTAGCAGCCCCTCCCGATAAACCTGTTGGTGTACAGCAGTTGGCGGAGCAGCAGCAAGTTTCCCCTACGTATTTATCCAAAATATTAACCAAGCTGGTCAAGGCGGGAATGATTGAATCCGCGTCAGGTGCCAATGGCGGGTATCGGTTAAAGCGGAATTCGCAAGAAATCTCGTTCCTGGACATTATTCATGCAATTGAAGGGACGGCCTCTTTGTTCGATTGCAGCTTGGATCATGGACCAGAATGTCCGATTCAGCAGGTGGTACTATCGGCGGAAGAAAAGATGGAAGAACATTTGAGAAATCAGACGATGGCTGAGCTCGCAGAAAAAATGAAGATGAGTTTATAAAAAGCATCTTTTTTTTGTGTTGATCATAGATATAATAAGTCTCTAAAATCTTTTTGTGTTGGTCGGTATTTCAGGCCACCCCCATCATAATTTCATAATTGCAGCAATAAAAGATCTATTGAAAGAATCAGCTTATCGCTTCAGATCTGGCGGAATCCCGAATGCGGGTTTGCCGCTGAGCTTTTTAGCTTGCTACTAATTATTGCAGACAGCCCTAAGCTGTCAATTCGAGTTTTTACAAACGGCAGAAATGCCTTTTTTTTATGTTGTTAATTTCTGCAGCTTAGTGCTGACAGGTTTTTTTTGTTGGAGAGAAGAGTTTAAAGAGTTTTATCTCTCGCCATAATCTTCCAATTAATAGTATAATAAGAACTAATAGGGGGATTTCAATATCGTTGTGTTCCATTTTCTAAAGACGCCATCCAGAATCACGTTATTACAAATACATACTCATATTTGAAAAATAAGGAGTTGAGTTCATGCCGGCAAATATCACTGCGGAGCAAATCCGCATTATTGAATACGATCCTTCCTATGCGGGAGCGGTCGCTGAGATGTGGAATCGCAGCAACGAAAGCTGGGGCGGCGGCACCAACCAAAGAACAGAGGACGCTGTGCGCCGGGAGATGGAGATTTCGTCCAATCTTCATGTGTTTCTCGCTGTCGATGGCAAGGACGTGGTTGGGTTCTGCAGTTTCGCCCATTATCGTCATGACGAAGGAGCTTTGTACGTACCGCTTTTGAATGTGCGACCGGATTATCACGGTTATAAGGTAGGCCGCAATCTGATTTTGAACGCCGTCCGCAAAACAGTAGAAGCGGGCTGGCCGCGTCTCGATCTGTTTACTTGGGCAGGCAACACCAAGGCAGTTCCGATGTATAAGAAATGTGGGTTCTTCTGGGAAAAAAATGAAGATTACGTCCATCTGATGAACTTTATTCCAACCGTTCTGCAAACGGAAGCGCTTGCTCCCTATTTCGAGGAGCTGGATTGGTATGCAGACAGCACCCGCGAACTCCCCATCCAGCCGGATGGTCGCAGGGAGCGCGGCTTTGATTTCTTGGAGTACACGTGGCAAAAGGGAGAGCTCTCCTTGCGGGCAGAATTCGAGAAAACCGGGCGCGGGCTGACTGCTCTTGACACACCTGACTATGAGATTTCCACTGAAATTGACGATCATGATCTTGTGTTCGGCTTCCCCTACAAGATTCGCTATCATATCAAGAATCGCTCTGCGACCGATCTGGCGATTGAAATCAAGGGCCAGAACGATAAGAATATCCGTTTTGCCTTGGCTGCTGCACCAACGCTCGCTCCGGGAGAAACGATCATCGTAGAGGGAGATTTCGAGCTTGATCCTATCCGGGAGGAGCAGAACGATAAGAAGACCCATCCGGTTGTCATGAGCCAATGGATCATCGGTGGTAAACGGGCTGAGTTCCGCATTGGCATCACCCCTAAATTTCCGGTCAAGATGAAGGTAGCGCTGCCAACCCGGGAACTGTATCCGGGGCATCCGGCGGAACTGTATTTGAACGTGGAGAATAATTTTGCCTCGGAAGCGGAATTCTCTTTTGACTTGCCTGAGGATGAATTCATGGAATGGGCGGATCATTCGGTACGCTTCACGGTTCCGGCTAAGAGCAAAGCCTCTGTCCCGGTATCCTTCACCTTATGGTCTTATGGGCTCTACTCGCGGGATGTTGAGGTGACGGCCGTTCCGGCTGGTAAGAAGGCGGTCTCCTTTACAAGCAAGCTTTCCGCCCTAATGAAAGGAACACAGGGCCGATTTGGCGGGGAAGACGGGGATCAGTGGGTCGTCGTGAACGGCGCATTCTCTCTCCATTTCAACAAGCTCGACAATTCAATATGGATTGATTATCCCGGCTCCAGCCACAATTTTTGGTGGACTTATCCGAAGATAGGCAAGCCGTTCGCAGAGGAATTCTCCAAGAAGCAAGCGAAAGAAGTCAAAATTTATTCGGAAGCGGAGAGTCAGGTTCTCGAAGCCCTCTACGAGTCGGAAGAATTCCCAGGCTTGGAGATAAAAACGGTGGCCAAGCTATTCGCAAACGGTATCACTGAGTTTCATCATGAAATCTGTAATACAAGCAGCAAGGAACTGGATGAGAACGTGTATGTGCTGACGAATTTCGGTTTCTTCGGTAAGCGACTCATCCTGCCATATCATGGCCATTATGTGGACATGGGCGATGCTTACTCCGGCGATCCAAGTCGCTGGGACAGCGCCCAGATCACAGAGAACTGGCTGTTCTGCAAGGAAGAAAACGTCACATGCGGAATCTGCTGGGACCCTTCTCTAAAGCTGATTCGACCGGAATACCCGCTTGGGCTGGAGCATAATCTTGGCCGGATTTCCGCCGGAGATGCCCTGCGGACAAAGACGACTGTGTTTGCTCTGAACACCTTCGCCAAGTGGTCGGATTTCCGTTCCTTCGCCCGAAAGGAGAGGAATCCGGTCGAACCGGTGCTGGATGATCATCTTGAATTAACGCTCGGCGGCGGAAATCCGTTTGTGGCGGGGGCACTTCATGCAGAATTAATCGAAAGAAAGATGATTCCGCTTGCCGGGAGACTTGAACTGTATGTGCAAAACGATGGAGGAGCGGAGCTGGCAGCGGCTGATATGGAGCTGCAAAGGGAGCAGGATTTGAGATCCGCGGGATTTGAGCTCTCTCCTGAGGAAATGGAATCGCCTGGACACAGCGAACCCGGTAGGAAGATCCGGGTCGTTTATCACGGGGAGGATCGCGTTCAGGAACGATCGGGCCTCTGGTTCCCTCAGACGGAAACAACCGTCGTTTGCGGGGTGGAAGAAGGACCGGTTGGTTCCATATACACGGTGAGTAATGGAGTTCTCTCGATAGCGGCTGCCCCTGAGTTCGGGAGCTTCGTGCATTCGCTGAAGCACCAAGGAGAAGAATGGCTGGACAGTTCCTATCCGGAAGCGGTTCCGCATTCCTGGTGGAATCCCTGGCACGGTGGACTTGGCGTGGGAATTCCCGGCCTGGGTGGATTTAGTCGGCAGCAGGAGCCGAGAACAGTGACTTGGGCGGAGCGGATTGATATTCACGGCAACGTCTGGAAGGGATTACGAATAACCACGTCCATCGAGAAGCAGGAAGCAAACCGGGGAATCACAATTAACCAGTACTACCTTATGCTGCCTGGCGTCCCTGTGCTCAGTGTGCTGCATTCGGTGACTAATGGAAGCGGAATGGTTCTGCCGCAGTATTCCCTATCGGAGAATAGTTACTTCAAGCCATCGCCAGTCTTTTCCGAAGGATGGATGGAACTCCCCGATGAAGGCAAGTTTCTTCATGGGAAGGTCGAAGCTCACCTTGATTCCAAAGGGCTTATACGAATCGGTGCGGTTTCGCGTAAGGACATGCTGCATATCGTGAATAGCTACTCCAATCAGAGGGCTTCGGCTTATGTGAACAATAAGGTGTTCTCTTACGGTGTGAATCACCATCTTCCACTTCTGAATGGAGAAACGGCTTGGACACAGCCGACCCTCCTCATATTGGGAGAGATGGCTTTGGATCCAGAGGATGTCCGTGGCCTTCTGAAGCTGACATTTGATAGTCCTGCTGCCGAAAAGGAGACCACAAATGCTGATCATTGATATTCACATTCATCTGTCGGACATCGACAGCTTTCATCAAACAGCGGTGGATCTGTCCAAAGTCGATTACACTGCCGCTGGCCTTAAAGCGGAGTTTGACAAGAACAATGTTGTTCTCGGCATAGGAATGGGGGTCACGGAGCAGACGAAGGGAGCGTTTCCCGACTCTACCTCACCCAATCCGATGGGCCTGAACTTGGAAGACCGTGTTCCGCCGTTCTTAATGGAATGTGTCGGCATCAATCCGAACAGACTCGAAGGGAAACACGCCCTGGAGGAGCTAGACCGGATCGAAGCGCGGCTGCAAGCACCCGAGGTAGCGGGAATTAAACTGTATGCCGGTTACTATCATCATTACGTCTATGACAAAATCTATACACCGATCTATGAGTTAGCTGCCAAGTACAGCGTACCCGTGGTCATACATACCGGCGATACGTATTCGATGAATGGATTGCTCAAGTATGCGCATCCTCTCACCGTGGATGAATTAGCCTACCAGCAGCGCGGCGTGAACTTTATGATCTGCCATCTGGGCGATCCCTGGGTGATGGACGCTGCCGAAGTGGTAGCCAAGAATCCGAATGTCTATGCCGATTTGTCCGGTCTTGTCGTCGGCGATCGGCCCCATTTTGAACGGTTCATGAACGAACCCCTATTCATGGACCATTTTCGCCGGGCGCTGGTGTATTCCGATCATTATGAGAAAATGTTGTTTGGAACCGATTGGCCGCTAGCGCCAATTGATCTCTATGCGGAATTCGTTCGCCGACTTGTGCCTGAACAGCATCATGAGAAAGTATTTTACGAGAATGCCTTTGGACTGTTTCCGCGCATCCAGCAGCGGATCGCGGCGCTCTGAGAGGAGCGGGAAGAGCACAGCCAAAGCGCAATGCGACTCAGAATAAGAAAGTAGTATAGTAAACAAGCCATCCCCTTCGCTTTATTCAAGGGGATGGCTTATTTGCTGGGAAAAATATAAAAGCGTATAAGGTGTTCAGACACGGGCGAGCATCTCCGGGCGGAAGTGGCCTACTGCTTTAACCTATATCCAGCGGAATATGACTTCACCGATAGCTTCCTTTTTGGTTACACTTGTTTTTACGGTGAAGGTACCTAAAACAAGGAGATAAAGGTTCATTTTCAGAAATATACATAGGCGGTGATCATTTTCACAAATGAGGAAAATATCGATGATTAAGTTTGCGAATTATTTTTTGTATAATATACTTAGTATATTAATATTATGATGGCAGGGTGGTTTTAGTGGAATTGCATTTATATGAGCAGATATATCTCCATATTGTTCAAGAGATTAAAGAAGGCCGATTAAAAGAAGGAGATCGAGTATCTTCTGAAAAAGATTTGGCTGAAAAGTTTGGTGTCAGTCGTATTACTTCTAAGAAAGCTCTGGAGAAGCTGGCCGATTCTGGGGTTATCATACGAATACAAGGGAAAGGTTCTTATGTGGCAGATGGTCTGATGGGAGAACAAGAGCCGAAGCACTATTCAGAGGTAAGAACGCATCTGGTTCCTGATGATGATAAGCGGTTAATAGGGTTCATTATACCGAATTTTTCTGATGAGTTCGGCCTTCAACTTCTTAGATCGATGGAAAAGAGAAGTGCTGAGCATAATTATCAACTGATCATCAAGCGAACTTTCGACGGCCGGGATGAAGAAAAACGTGCCATAGAGTTATTTATTAGTTTAGGCATCAAAGGCTTAATCGTGACCCCCATTCATGGACAGCACTATAATTCGGAGCTGCTGCGTCTTGTATTGGATCGCTTTCCAATTGTTTTGGTGGACAGGTATCTAAAAGGAATTCCGGTGTGTTCGGTTTACACAGACAATAAGAAAGCAGCCATGGATCTTACACGCCATCTGATTAACAAAGGTCACAAAAAAATTGCCTTTTTGTCTCCGCCGGAAGAGAACACTTCAACATTGGAGGAAAGGCTGCTCGGATATACGTTAGCCTTCACCGAAGAGGGAATGAACTTGAACAAAGATTATTTATTGACGAACTTGAAGGGCACCCTTCCCATCAACATAGACGGATCAGCCATTGAAAGCGATAAAAAAACAGTGAAGCATTTTTTGCAACAACACCCTGATGTAAAAGCGTTTGTTGCGTCGGAATTTCTAATAGCCACGATGCTGGCTCAGGTTATCAACTCGCTGGGGAAGTCTCTGGAGGAATTCGAAATAGTTTGTTTCGACTCGCTGAACGATCACCTGGGACAACCCATCTTCACTCACATTGAGCAGGATGAGAAGCAGATGGGTGAATTGGCGGTGGATATGCTAATCTCTCAGTTGGAAGGAACAGCCGTGCCAGAGCTGAACATCATTGAACATCGCATGGTCGTGAAAAATAACGGGTAGGGTGAATATAAGTCCATTTCAGCAAAGAATATCAAGGATAACGTTTGTTCAAAGTGTCGAGGAGTCCATAAGGACTTTTCGGCACTTTATTTTTATGTTAGAGCGTTAAAGTTCTTCTCAAATCAAGGATTTGGTTGCGAGGTTAGCCGCGTATCATGAATTTTTATGTCGTAATATTGCAATTGACACATTATACTAAGCATATTAATATACTTAGTATACCCAGATAATTCCTTATGCCCCATCACTTCACAATCTGAAAGTTTATCAGTTTCTGTCGTTAATCGTTCATATCACCATTCATGTTAACGCTTACTTAGTTTGTGAATCCGATTATGTTTCTATTAATGACATGTAAATCTGAAATTATCAGGCTCTGAAATGAATTTTATAGGAATTAAAGGTAAATTAATAAATTTTGAACTTAAGGGGGATTTTTGAATGAGGAAATCCAAGAAACTCGTAATTCCAATTCTTGTTTATGTTTTGGCTATGTTATTGCTTGTAACCGCTTGCTCAACGAAAGATGGCTCAAGCGATCAGGCCGGAAAAGGGATTACAACAGTTACGATGTGGCATGGTCTCACCTCAATCGATTTAGATAATATGAATAAAGTCGTAAAGGCATTTGAGGAGAAAAACCCCACCATCAAAATGAAGTTGGTTTATACAGAATCCAGTGAGGGATCCGATCAGAAGCTGCTAACTGCAGTCGCAGGCGGCAATCCGCCTGATGTGGCCCTTTTCGACCGGTTTAAGGTCGGTACTTGGGCAGCGCAGGGTTCTCTGACTGACTTATCCTCGATGGCAGCAGAATCCGGAATTACCAAGGAATTGTATTATCCATTTGCTTGGGACGAGTCCAGTTATCAAGGAAAGCTTTATGCAATGCCGATGGATACGGACTCCCGCCTGCTGTTTTACAATAAGGATCATTTTAAAGAAGTAGGGCTGGATCCCGACAACCCGCCAAAAACAATTGCCGAGCTTGAAGCGGCAGCCGAAAAGTTGACCATCAAGGATGGCAAACGTTTCAAACGGATCGGTTTCATCCCATGGTATTCGCAAGGCTGGCTGTATACTTGGGGCTGGGCGTTTGGAGGAGAATTCCAGGACCCTGCTACTGGAAAAATTACCGCAAATGATCCTAAAGTCGTTGAAGCGCTGCAATGGATGACCGACTTCGGCAAAAAATACAATGTCGAGGATATTGCCGGATTCACAAGCGCAGCTGGCTCGGAGGAAATGGATCCGTTCATTTCCGGTCAAATCAGCATGAAGATAAGTGGAAACTTTACGGTGAAGGGTATCGAAAAATTTAAGCCGGATTTAAATTATGGTGTTGCACCAATACCGACCCCAACAGGTACGAATTTTACGACATGGTCGGGAGGCGGGTCCGCTATTATCCCTAAAGGCGCCAAGAATGTCGCTGCTGCTTGGAAATTCCTCGAATTCTTAGGGAAAGAAGAGGGGCAAACGTTATTAAACGCTGACTCTCAGATTTCCGTTATCGATTCGGTTAACGACAAATACGGTTACAAGGACGATCCGATTATGAAGGAATTTATCAATATTTTGCCCAATTCACACAACCGCCCGGTTATTCCTGAAGGACAGCTGTTGTGGAATGAGTTAGCCTCCGCTACGGAAAAGGCTACCCGCGGTAACGGTACTCCGAAAGAGAACCTGGATAAAGTAACAGAGACTGTTAATAAGGCTTTGGAGAAATACGATAAATAAGATGCTTGATGGGCGGGGAGGGGACTTCTCTCTCCTTGCCTATTGTTGATTGACAATTGGAAGGAGGATGTACATGGCGAAACTGGCCGATTCAGTTCGTGTAAATACAATTTCATCGGCAAGGAAACAACGCGCGCTCCGCAAAACTAACGTGATTGGGTGGCTGTTTGCTTCACCTTGGGCTATAGGACTGCTTTGCTTTTATGCAGTTCCGATGCTGATGTCGATCTACTTCAGCTTCACCTCATATAGCATTCTGCAGCCTGGTGAATTTGTCGGAATGAGTAATTATATAGATCTATTCCATGATCCTTTGTTTTGGAAATCAATATACAACACGATCTATTTCACTGTATTTTTTGTTCCATTAAGTATATTTTTTGGTGTGGCACTCGCTATGATGTTGAATATGAAGGTCAAAGGTATGGCTGTATTCAGAACGATCTTTTTCCTACCTACACTTGTTCCACAAGTGGCTTTGGCTGTTCTGTGGATGTGGTTGTTACATCCAAATTTCGGATTGGTAAATGGGATGTTAGCGCATTTCGGTATCGATGGTCCTCCTTGGCTTGGTGGTGAAGCTTGGTCCAAGCCTTCACTCATCTTGATGTCGCTTTGGGGTATTGGGCAAGCCGTCGTCATCTACCTTGCCGGATTAGGAGACATCCCTGATGAGTACTATGAAGCAGCGCAAATCGATGGAGCTAACTGGTTTCAGAAAACGAGAAAGGTAACCATCCCTTTGCTCACTCCCGTTATTTTTTACAATCTGGTTATGGGAATGATCGGTGCATTCCAGCAGTTCACGCTTCCCTATACGTTGACCAAAGGACAAGGAACGCCTGCAAATTCCATGACTTTTTACGTCATGTATTTATATGAGAACGGGTTCAGATATTTCAAAATGGGCTATGCCTCCGCAATGGCCTGGATCTTATTTATTATCGTTATGGCATTAACCGGAATTGTTTTCATAACGTCTAAACGCTGGGTTCATTATCAAGGGAAATGAGGAGGAGGAAATAAGGGATGAATCCAATCGCTATCAAGAGGATCAATCGTGCGTTAGCCTATTTATGTCTGATTGTTGCTTCTGCATTTTTCATTATTCCGTTCATTTGGCTGCTTTCGACTTCACTTAAACCGCTCACACAAGTCTTTGCATACCCACCAGAGTGGATTCCGCATCCATTTCTGTGGAGCAATTATTCCCGTGCTGTAGAGTATATCCATTTCTGGACATATCTGAAAAACACAGCCATTATAACCATCGTTAGTACGCTAGGTGTGATCATATCCTGCCCCTTGGTTGCCTACAGTTTTGCCAAGTTAGAGTACCGTGGAAGAGGTATACTTTTCTTTGTTACTCTCGCTGTTATGATGATTCCCGGTCAAGTGACGATGATTCCTCTTTTCCTATTGTTTACTAAATTAGGTTGGGTAGGAACATCTCTTCCGCTGATTGTGCCCCAATTTTTTGGAGTGCCGATCTATATTTTTCTATTGCGGCAGTTTTTCCTGGGATTGCCTGATGCTCTCCGTGAAGCGGCCCGCTTAGATGGGGCTAGTGAGTTCCGCATATATTTACAGATCATGTTTCCACTGGCCAAATCCGCCGTTTTAGCCGTTGCACTTTTTCAATTTATGGGGAGCTGGACTGATTTCATGGGCCCCTTGCTCTATTTAACCAATGAAGCATCTTACACGGTTTCGCTCGGATTGCAGCAATTTCAAAGTCAAAAGGGATCCGAATGGGGTCTACTAATGGCCGTATCCACCTTAATGACATTACCGATTATTGTTTTGTTCTTTTTTCTTCAAAAGACGTTTATTAGCGGCATTACATTTAGCGGTATAAAAGGTTGAAAATAATTTGTATGAATTCAGATACAGCGAATGCGTGACTAGGCATGGTTAGCCTGACACAACTAGGTTACCAGGTCGGTCAATGTGCCGGGCCTATTCTATTGGTGGTGTTAGCTCCCTTACGTGTTTCTAAACACTGAGTGCCTTGTCCAAAGCATAAGATTGCGTTCCAAGCAGCCGAGATTGTGAGGGACTCGTTGCTTACCCAAAAATAAAAGCCCCTGCTATTATGAAGTGACCCCTGTCAAGTAGACGATTAACAAAAAGCAAAATTTAAGCAGCCTGAGTCCTGTATTCGTAGGGGCCAGGTTGTTTAGTTTCTTTTGAAAGCGTTCATGGTTGTAGAAATGGATGTACAGTTAACGGCATGTTTGTCCTGCTTTATGGAGTGATTAAATGAAAAACATGAAGATAGAAGCACTCTGCTTTAAAATGACTAAAGAAGTTTTCCATACATGCATCGTCCCAACAGTTCCCTTTCCGGGACATGCGGGCTTGGATATTGGTATGAAGAAAAGGGTAGAGGGCGTACAGCTAATTAGTTAAAGAATTGTCTTTCTTCTTTCTAGTGCACACTGTTTTAAAGCTCTTATGTGAAATAGGAGCTTATTTTTTTGTTTTTCACTATTCTGTTAGGACTTGGTGAGAAAATTGGCAAAGGAATCTCATAAAAAAACGGATCGATTGTACTACCGATCCGTTTTTAGCATTTCATTAATATTCAGGTTCAATAGTTACTGTCCCATTGTTTTTATTGACGACATACCTTTTATAAATTAAAATCCGCTCAGGAAAATCCTCATATGCGCCAATATAGTAATTTGTATCATCTTGGCTGTCCATCATGAATATTACCTTGAAGTTTACCTTTTCTGATTTATCAAATTTGTCAATAACCAAGTCAACTGCTTTTTCTTCAGTGATTTTGATGACTGGTTGTTTTCCAATATACAGTCCACCATTCACCAGGCCTATTTCCTTTCCAATAGCATTACTTACTGAACGTGCAGGAACATAGGTGGTACCTCTATAGATAATCGCATCTGCGGAAGCTTTTTTAGTACCATCAACATATATTCCTAATTTTTGAATAGCTACTTTGATGTTTGTTTCGCTCGCAGCAAATGCAGTAGCTCCAGTCAACATGGTCCCGATTGCAATCCCCAACACTAATCCTTTAACCTTATCCTTCATTGTTATACCCCTTTAATCATGTAATGCCGTTTATTTCGACATGACTTTGAAAATCCCCTTCTAAAAATTTATCATGGAGTGCTATCTAATCAAATACGATTAACCATTAGGTAAAGTGTCCCTTTCTATAAAAAAGCTTTCTATGGTTAGGGTACCTGCTCGGCGCTCCGTACCCCATGAAGACAAAATAAAGTGCATGATCGGTAAGCATCAAAGAATCAAAGAAACACACACTATCTTCACATCTTAGTTGATAGTATATGTGCAGGAGAATTTATCGAATGATGAAAGGAGAGCTCATGACCAAGAGTTTACCACTACAAGTGATTACCGCGTTAGAACCTCATAAACCATATGAGGTTGTCTACTGGATGTCGTGTGATCGAAGCATAGATGGCGAAGGTTACGCCAACACATATTTAATTTTAAGTGCGGAAAATCTGTTTGTCGTATCAAACTCAAACTCAGGGGATGAGGCGAATGTAAATTCCATTGCAATCGACAATATCGAAACCGCATTCATCGTCAATTTAGTTGCCTCCGGTATCATGATTATAAAAGAGAAAGAGGAGCGGGTCATCGGAGCATTTACGAATGGACAGATGGGGAATGCGGCCAAGTTTGTCTCGCTCTTTACGAAGATTAAAAAGAAAGAAGTCATCAGCGATGAAGAAGTAAAAGATGATCAGGAGAACACCACTTGTCCAAAATGCGGAATGAGATATCCCGAAGAAGGCAGGCAAATCTGTCCGAAATGTATGAAGAGGCATGCCATCTTCTCCAGGCTGCTAAGATTTGCTGGACAGTATAAACTTCTGATGTTTTTCATTGTTTTATTTATGCTCCTCAATTCCGCTACAGGTCTTGCCATCCCTTATTTGCAAGGTACAGTACTGTTCGATCAGGCACTTGGGAATACCGGAAACTTCGCTGGACGAATTGGGCTTGTGATCCTGCTCATTTTCGCTTTTCGAACGATTTCACTATTGTTCGGGGTCCTATTTAGCATGATGAATGCCAGATTGGCGGCGAATGTCGTATTCGATTTGAAAGCAAGCGTATTCGCTGCGATGCAGCGGTTATCGCTTAGTTTTTTTCAGAAAAAACAAACCGGCCAGCTCATGACAAGGGTTAGCAATGATGCGCAAGAATTGCAGTATTTCTTCGTGGATGGCATTTCTTATTTTATCGTCAATGCGATGAATATCGTCGGTATTACAACCATTATGTTGATTATGGACTGGAAACTCACATTGATCTGCTTCATCCCGATTCCATTTGTCCTGCTGCTGATACGATGGGTATTCCCTAAGCTGTGGCGATTGTCTTGGCGGAGACATAGACGAGTGAGCATGCTCAACGCGATGATCAGTGATACGATACAGGGCACGCGCGTTGTGAAAGCATTCGGAAAAGAAAATCAAGAGATTCATCGTTTCCAGAGAGCGAATACATCCTATTCTGACTCCGAACAGTCTTTTAACCTGATGAGCAGCACCATCTTCCCGATATTAACGATTGTTACTCAATTCGGGGGTGTGTTGATCTGGGCATTCGGCGGCTGGAAGGTTATGCAAGGAAGTATATCGTTCGGTGAAATCATGACGTTTGTCAGTTATATCTACATGCTGTATGGTCCACTGCAATTTATGAATAACATTGTTAATTGGTGGTCCAGTTGCATGAGTGCGGCACAGCGTATTTTTGAAATTCAAGACTCCGTCTCCGATGTTGTAGAAAAAGAGGATGCGGTTCATAGAGAGCAGATGAATGGAGATATTCGCCTGTCTCATGTTACTTTCGGTTATGAACCGAATAAGCCGATCCTGAAAGAAGTATCCCTGCATGCAAAACCGGGCCAGATGATCGGGGTAGTCGGACATTCGGGTGCGGGTAAATCGACACTCGTGAATCTGATCTCCCGCCTCTATGATGTTACTGATGGCGAAATTGCGATAGACGGGATCAACGTGAAGGATCTCAAGCTCGATTCGATGCGTAAGAACATCGGAATTGTATCGCAGGAAGTATATGTGTTCATGGGGACAATCTCCGAGAATATTGCTTATGCAGACCCTGAATGCTCGATGGATGACATCATTAATGCTGCCCGAATTGCGAATGCACATGATTTCATTGAGAAGCTGCCGGATGGTTATGACACGATCGTAGGGACAGGAGGTCATAATCTATCCGGTGGAGAAAGGCAAAGAATATCCATAGCACGGGCGGTTCTGCATAACCCTAAAATTCTGATCCTGGATGAAGCAACAGCATCGCTCGATACGGAGACGGAACTTCAAATTCAAGAAGCGCTAGAAACGTTAATCCAAGGCAGAACGACGATTGCAATTGCACATCGCTTGTCTACATTAAGGAATGCTGATTATTTACTCGTGATGGATGCGGGCAAAGTGGTTGAGGAAGGAACGCATGATCAGTTAATGACGAAGCAAGGCATATACCATGGCTTAATACAGAAGCATGATGAAGCGCTGAGCATAAGAAGGGTGGGGTAATCTTTTAATGCAAATCACGAAACCTATTCAATCCGATTTGTCAGTCGCAGCAAGCATGAATTATTTAACGGCTGATAACACGACGTTTACAAAAACAGAAGGTCAACTACTGATGATTAAAGTGAATGATGAAGAACATAAAGGGGTATATCTGCACTGCTCCTTTCCCCATACGAACAACCGGATATATATATCGATTCGAACAGGCGATAATAAGGAGATCGGCATCATTAAATCACTGGATGATGATTTTCCGAAGGATGTTGTAGGCCTGCTAGAGGAGCAGATACAAATGAGATACTTTGCTCCTGAGATCACGAGATTGACCGGAATTAAAGAAGAGTTCGGGTACTCCTACTGGGATGCAGAAACCAATTCCGGGAGTTGTCAGTTTACGGTACGAAACGGTGGAGGGAATGTGAAGCTGGTAACCGAGCGCAAGCTGCTAATTATCGATGTGTATGGGAACCGATTCGTCATCGAGGATATCAAGCAGCTAAGCGAAAAGGAATACCGATTGGTGGAAATGTATATTTAGGGGAGACTGCAA
This sequence comes from Paenibacillus sp. J23TS9, assembly GCF_018403225.1. Taxonomy (NCBI): domain Bacteria; kingdom Bacillati; phylum Bacillota; class Bacilli; order Caryophanales; family Paenibacillaceae; genus Paenibacillus; species Paenibacillus sp. J23TS9. The sequence goes on from NZ_BOSG01000001.1 coordinate 951,401, forward strand.
TGAACCTTCAATTTACGCTCTCTGAGCAAAATCTTCTAGCAGTTCAGCAAGCCCTGGGAGAGAATATTACATACTCCGTGCCTGCAGATTTATCGTTTGAAGGGCGAAGGACGGATGGTTATTTTGTCATTGGAGAAACCAAGTGGGCCCACGTTGTCCACGGAACCGTGACGGAAGTCTGCAGTATTCATGAGGCACATGATTATAAGATGGTTCCTTTAATCGGAAATGTGATCATTGAGGCAACACATCTGCATACCCAGAGGATTATCGTCCGCTGTTCGATGCAGCATGCAGCAAGGCTCTCTTATATCGCACAAATTTTGAATTATATGGCTTCGGATAGCAAGATCCGAATCTACAACAACGAGAGCGAAAGCGTATGTTCACAGTGTGGCGGTTATCTCGTGAAAGGTACCCGGTTGTGTCCGAAATGTATGAACAAGGGAGCAGCCTTCAAGAAGCTATGGGATGTATCGAAGTCACATTGGAAAATATTAATTACGGCGCTCGCCGTTCTTCTCATGATGTCGGCAGTTACGTTAACCGGTCCGTATTTCCAGAAAATACTCGTGAATGCGGCTTTGCAGCCGCCAGAGGGTATAAACCCAAGTATGCGGATATTTCTAATTGCGATCGCTGGAATCGCATTTGGATTAGTGGCAGGAGAACTGTTAGGGATATTAAGGGGTAGAATTATGGCCCGTGTCAGCTCAAGAATTGCGGCGGATCTGCGTATGCTTGTTTTTGAAAAGGTTCAAAGCTTGTCGCTTGGATTCCTAACCTCGCAGCGTGCCGGAGACATCATGAACCGAATCAATTCCGATACAGACCGCATTCGGAATTTGATTCAAGAAGTGTTTTCGATGGCTATCTATCAAGTCATTATGCTGGCCTCTGTAAGCTTCCTGCTATTTTATACGGACTGGACGCTTGCACTTATTATTATTTTGCCGGCGCCGCTCGTTGTTTACATTCAATATTTTGTCTGGAAAGCCGTGCTTCGAAAGCTCTTTCGCAAGCAGTGGCGGGTCAATGATAAAGCCAACTCATTTTTGCATGATGTGCTGAGCGGAATTCGTGTGGTTAAGGCATTCGGCAAAGAGGAGCGGGAGATCAAGCGGTTTAGAGCATATCATCGTGAATATGCGTTAGCTACGATCCGAAGTGAAAAGGTATACAGTTATCTATCGCCGATTTCTCAGTATTTGATCCAGATTGGTCAATATTTTGTATTGCTTGTTGGCTGTAACATGATTCTGGGCGGGGAGCTGTCCCTTGGTGAATTGGTCCAGTTTACTGGTTATGCAGCTATGATCTATGGTCCACTCGGGTGGTTAATGAATATGCCGAGATGGATCGCTAACGCCCTGATTTCGGTAGAGCGTGTATTCTCGGTCATTGATGAACAGCCGGAGATCTTCGACAAAGAGAAATCCATGAAGCACAAGATTGAGGGAACGATAAGTTTTAAGAATGTTACCTTTGGATACCAGTCGTATGAACCTGTACTCAAATCCGTCGATGCGGATATTAAGAAGGGCGAAATGATAGGGCTCGTGGGTCACTCAGGATCAGGGAAATCGACGTTTATCAATCTGATCTCCCGGTTCTATGACGTCAATGAAGGAACGATAAGTATTGACGGCGTGGATATTAGAGATATCAAGCAGGAGGATTTACGATCTCAAATCGGGGTTGTCCTTCAGGAGACATTTTTGTTCAGCGGAACGATCATGAATAATATCAAATATTCCAAGCCAGAGGCAACGATGGAGGAAGTCATACAGGCTGCGAAGATCGCGAACGCTCATCATTTTATTAGCCAGTTCCCAGACGGTTATGATACTAAGCTGGAGGAGAACGGAAACAATATCTCGGGTGGTGAAAGACAGCGTCTTGCCATTGCTAGAGCGGTATTGAACAATCCTAGAATTCTAATCTTGGATGAGGCAACAGCTTCGCTAGATATCGAGACAGAATCCGAGATCCAAGAAGCGCTGCAGCGTGTCACCAAGAACCGAACAACCATTGCCATTGCACATCGGCTTCCTACATTGAAGAACGCGGATCGACTGTTTGTACTGGATAAAGGAGTTATTGCAGAGGTCGGGACTCATGAAGAATTGATCCAGAAGCAAGGGATTTATTATAAGCTGGTTACTGCGCAGCGTAACATGTCTAAGACCCACACCAAACGGGTACCGGAGCCAACTTTACAGCCTTGATGCATACGGATTCTGAAAAGGCGGGGATCGAGGTGCTTGACGACAAATTTCCTGGGTATTCCCTAACCTGACCGAGATGTCGATCGAGCACCATGTTTCTACAGCGATAACGGGGAACGCATTTTTACAAAAATATATGATTAAAACCTATCCTGACCTTCGTCGGATAGGTTTTTTTATCCAAAGGGGGAGCCTTCGAGTCCGTGGGCCCCTTACAGATATAGAAAAAAGGAGTGTAAGGTTTGTGCCGTCACCTTTGCCGTAAGCGGGATGAAGCGAGCTCAGCGAACAGCAGATCCTGGCAGGAGAGAGGAAACGAGAAACTCATGACAGGATTTCAAAATAAAGTAGATATACTTAATTTACTGAAATTTATGTTCATATGGTATAACCAAGGGGAAAGGCTGCAACTCTAGAAGCTCCTTTTTCCATTCGCATATTAAAAATTCACATGAAACACACATGAAAATCACTGGATATTCACACCAGCTTATGCATTATTTGATATATTATATCTAATTCATTCATCTGACATATCCAAAGGAGGAGTGTACTACGTCACTAAAGTATATCAAATCTTCAGTATGGTTAAGTGTGAGGGCCTACAATGAGAATAGGGGGCATATGATGAAAACGTTTAGAAAGATGCGGTTTATATTACTTATTTCTACGTTCCTTGTTTCAATTTTACTCTCGGCATGCGGAAGTTCAAACAGTGATGAAGTCAAATCAGATGAGAATAGGACAGAAGAAGTATCCGATTCAGGCGAGCAAGTAACGATTAAATTTATGACACCTTGGGGTGCGGAAGAAGTCAAAAGTCGGCTTTCGGATGCACTAGAAGCGAAATACCCGAATATTAAAATTGAACATATTGGTGCATTTGCATCAGCTGAGAAAATTCAGGAAGCCAATGCTGCTAATAATTCACCAGATATTATGCTCGTAACAGACCCGTTCGTGACATTAAACGAGTTGGAAATGACTTATCCGCTTGATAGTCTGATTGCTGAAAGTAATCTGGATTTGACTAAATTCCGGGATGGTGCGATTGATGCCATTCGATTACGTGATCCGGAACAGCAGGGCCGATTGCTTGGCTTACCATTTGAAGATGTTATCGTGAATCTATTCTATAACAAAGATATTTTCGATAAAATGGGCATTGAATATCCAAGTGAAACACCAACATGGGATGAGGTTCTCGATAAGGCAGCGAAACTTGCAGGGAAGCATGGAGACAGCAAATACGTTGGCTTAGCCACACGTGGGCTATCCCAAGCAATGCTTCAATTATCCGTTCCGGGTACAAATCCGGAAACAGGAGAGATCATGTTCGAGAAAGATCCTGCTTTCGCCAAATATTTTAATTTAATCCAGCGCGTCGTTAGTATCCCGGACAATGTTCCCTCTGAATCGGAGAAAGATATTTTTGGTTTTGATAAAGGGAATGTCGCCATGATCCTGTCCTTTGTAAACAGTGCTAATTTATATGCTCATGTTGAAGGTTTGAATTTCGGTATGTCAGCGTATCCAAGCTGGAGCGAGCTTCCGGGTGTATTGCCAAACAACGTACCGCTTACACTGGCTATTAATCCGAACAGTGAACACATTAAAGAAGCATTTCAAGTGTTAGAATTCGCAGTTTCTGATGAGAACCAGAAGAATTTATCTATTGGCGGAGCTCCCCCGGTGCTTAAGAACGCTGAGATACGGCAATACATGGCGGGCGAAGATAATGTAGGCGTGTATAACATTGATGCAGCCTATAAAGGAAAAGTGGCTAAATCGGTCTATTCACCTTTCGGTCCTGACATTTTCTATTACGAAGCCAACATTATTGATGATAAGACCGCAGAGTTTATTAAATTGAACGGCAAGGAAGACGTAAACACATTTTTACGTAAAATGGTAGAAGAATATGATGCGCTATTGAAAGAGAAAGAGAGTAAGAAATAACGTCATGTATTTTCCAGAATATGATAAATAAGGAGAAGCAGGCTGTCTAATACATGCCCGCTTCTCCTTATTTGATGATTCTTATTGTTTGCGGTGAAGCGGTTAGATGATAGAATGTATGGATATTGAGTATACTAAATTATGGGAGAGGAAGAAATAAAGCATGAACATTCTAATCGTTGAGGATGATGAATCAATTTGCAATATACTACAGTCATATCTGGTGAATGAAGGTTGGACGGTATATACCTCGGAAGATGGTAATGATGCCCTGCAAAAAATTCATAACTTTAAAATTGATTTATTAATTCTGGATTTGATGATTCATGGCATACCAGGGGAAGAAGTTTGTCGGAAAGTAAGAGGGACTTCCAGCATGCCGATCATAATGATCACATCCAAAGCTCGTGAAATCGATACGATTAATGGTCTTAATTTAGGTGCGGATGACTACATTACGAAGCCTTTCCGTGTGAAAGAGGTCATCGCTCGAATTCGAGCTCTGGAGCGAAGAATGAATATGCTCTCTATAAATAGCCGAACTATGATGCGATTTAACAAAGGAAGACTTCAAATAAACTTTGAATCGAAAGAAGTATATGTAAACGGTAAACTCGTGAATTTAACGGTTACAGAGTTTAAGGTGCTAAGTGTTTTGCTCAAAAAACCAAATAAGTTATATAGCAGGCAAGATTTATCTTATGAAGTTCAAGGTTATCGAGATATCGGGGATGGGAGAACGACAGATACACATATCAAAAATATCCGCAAAAAAATTGAAGAAGATCATAAAAATCCGGTTTACATTGTAACTAAAATTGGTGCGGGATATAAATTTACATTCCATCCGGATGAAGATTACTAATGAGACTGTGGAACAGATTACGCCAGACACATTACATTCTCTTTATCACCCTTATTTTTACGTCTTTGATTTTTTTGTTATCGTCCTATTTCTTATTCCGTATTTCATTAGATCGTTCAATAGAGGAATATAAGATAAGGTTTGTAGAGGATCAAACGCAGAAAATTGCCTTTACTTTGCGAACTCATCTAGAACCGGGCAAGCTTTCGGTCGAGAAGATGGACTGGCTTAAACAGGCAGTTAATGTATATTCAATGAATGTACGATATTACGCTCCGGACCATGAAGAAGTGCTGTATGACTCAGGGCTGGAAAATCAGCAGTATGGTCGGCCCTTTAAGGCGAGTAGTCCGATCTATGTCCATGGCCAGTTAATCGGAATTCTGGATGCTACGGTTGATTTGGATAATGATTTCAATCTTCCTTCCATATCGTTTTTCTCGTTTGCTTTATTTGGAGGTAGCGGTGGTCTTGCTCTCATTTTACTAATTCTTATAGTAGCTATCTATTATCTTCTTGCCATGCGATTGTCGAAGCCTCTCCGTTTAAGCAGCCTACAGGCGAAACGAATTGCTGGGGGGCATAGAGACATTTTAATTTCGGAAACGGGAACGTTGGAGCTGAATCAGCTCATTACTTCTATGAATAAGCTTGTCGTAGATTTGAATAACCAAGAACACTGGCGGGAACAATCGATGCAAGATTTAACGCATGAACTTCGTACTCCGCTAACTTCCATGTTATCCAGAATGGAGGCGCTTATTGACGGTATTTATCCAGCGAATGAAGAGAATTTAAATCGTATTTATGCCGAGATTGATCGGCTATGCCGCCTTGTGGATGATGTAGAAAAATTGTCGGAAGCAGAGGGAGCTAAATTCCAGCTTGATACCGAAATCATTGATATACGTAATCTGGTGAAGGATGTTTACGAAAATTTAATCTTCTTAGCGAAAGCCAAAGATATCGTTTTTACTCTGCATACCATCTATACCCCTTGTCACGTGGATGTAGATACTGACCGTTTCGTCCAAATTATGACGAATATTATTTCCAATGCGATCAAGTACACGGCAATTGGTGGGAGCATCGATGTGGGTGTCACGATCGATCACAAAGAAATGGTTACGATTTATTGTAGAGATAACGGAATAGGGATATCTGAGCATGATTTGCCCCTCATTTTCAACCGGTTTTATCGGGCAGATAAAGCTCGCACTAGAGATACGGGTGGAATTGGAGTTGGATTAAGCATTGCTAAAGCACTGATTGAAGCTCTTGGGGGAACTATACAGGCGGAAAGTAAAATAGGTGAGGGTTCGATATTTCGCATTGATATTCCGTTAGTCCGATCGCCCAAAAACGAATTGCTGGTGAACTCATATTTGCCATATAAGTTATAACGGAGGTTTACTTCAAAATGAAAAAAGCATTCCGCTTGCTATTCAGAAACCCATTAATTATCATTTATCCGATTATTTTGGATGCGCTATCATTCATTATAGGGCTTATGATAGTTGGTTTTATTGGTGTGCCATCACTATCTGTACGTCTTATTTTGGAGATGGGGATTCCATCGGTCAGCTATATTAGTAATATTCCGCAGCTCATCAATCAAATGCAGTTTATGGGTGATACGGTAACCGTGAGAGCGTGGATTCCGGTTATCTTCATGCTGTTACTGATGGCTTTTGCTCAAGGAGGCTATATTGCTTCATTACGTAATATAGTGGAAGGCACTCCAATTTCAATGGGTCAATTTATGAAGGACGGAAAAAAACACTGGGTCCGCTTTATCTTCTTGTTTATGATCATTACGGCAGCAAAGACTGCAATTACAACGTTATTGGCTGCGTTCTTAGGTATTATCGGAATATTTCTTTCTCTTATTTTATTTGTAGTTCTCCGTTTCATCTTTATTTATGTAGAGTACTGTATTGTTGCCGATCAGTTGAATATTGATGCAGCATTTCGTCAGAGCAGACGTTATTTTCAAGTGTCAAGTTATAACACGTCAGGTATTATTATTGTCATGATGATAAGTTCAGGCGTAATAAGCTTGCTGCTTCACTATCTGTGGAGCCCGGCAGCAGTAATGATGGCGATACCCATTTGTGCCGTAGTCATGGGGGTTATTCAAATTGCATTCATGCAGCTGTTATTGTCAAACAAAGCGTCTACATAGAATGTACTCAAGAAGGTCACTTTGGGAGGGCTTGGATAAGCCGCTACAACAGTGGTTTCAATTCAAAAACTTGAGTTCAATTTATATTCATGAAAAAAATGAAACCCTATTACATAAACAAAATTAACCTCTTTAGACCGCAGTAAGGACATTCGTTCTTACTGCTATTTGTCGTTATGGATCATCACATGAAATACGCAACATCTTCACACTACCTTCACAACAGAATTGTTAAGATTAGAAAAAAGTTAAGGGGGCTCACTATGATAACAAATTCGATGATCAAACCGACTCTTAGGCAGTTAGAGTACCAGGGATGGGAATTTGGTCTGTTTCTGCATTTTGGCCTGCGTACATTTTATGAGGGGTATGTTGATTTTGATAAGCGTCCGATGTCACCTTCGGAATTCAATCCGGTTCAGTTAGATTGTGAGCAGTGGATTCGAACAGCGAAAGAAGCAGGAATGGAATATGCGGTGTTAACAGCCAAACATCATGATGGTTTCTCGAATTGGCCTTCGAAATATAGTTCGTTCTCTGTTGCACAATCTTCATGGAAAGATGGAAAAGGGGATGTTGTTAAGGAGTTCGTTGAGGCATGTCATAAGTATGGTGTGAAACCTGGATTATATTATTCTCCATTTGACGGATCGGCAGATTTCTATAATCAGGATGCCAAGGCTTATGATGATTATTTCGTAAATCAGATTACGGAGCTGCTTGGAGACTATGGGGACATTGATATATTGTGGTTTGACGGTTGCGGTTCTGAGGATCATGAATACGATTGGTCAAGAATTATTAGGGAAATTCGCCGAATGCAGCCGAATATATTGATTTTCAATATGGGCGATCCTAATTTCCGGTGGGTAGGTAATGAAGACGGGATTGCGCCGATTCCATGCTGGAATGTGACAGATGCAACGGAATTCTCGATTTTAACAGAGCAGAAAGAAGCTTTGGGTGAACATATATGGTTACCAGCGGAATGCGATGTACAGATGCGGGCGAACTGGTTCTACAGTGACAGTGATGAGCACACGGTCAAGAGTCTGAATCAACTGATGGGTTTGTATTATTACTCGATAGGCCGAGGGGCTAATTTGCTCTTGAATATCGGTCCCGATCGAGAGGGTCTTCTGCCTGCAAAAGACACAGCGCAGTTACAGGCAATGGGCGAAGAGATTCGCAGAAGATTTGGGAATCCTATTGCTTCAATTGAACAATGTTCACCGAATAAATCCGGATGGTCGTATGAAGCCGCGAAGCCGCATTTAATCGACCATATATTAATTCAAGAGGATTTAACGAGCGGAGAGCATGTTCGGAGTTTCCGGATAAATGTCATGACTGAAAAAACCCAACGGTCCATCACGGTGTATGAAGGCAGAAACATTGGACATAAATCCATTATTCGCATTCCTGCCATTAAAGTTCGAGGCGTTCAGTTAGAAATAACAGATTGTGAGGGTGTGCCTTCAATCCGTCAGCTTGCGCTCTATCATGTGGGGGAGGCCTATGATTCCGAATAGATCGTCAAACCAATCCTCTGAGGGCAAGAATAATTCAATTGCAGGAGGGAGCTGGAACATTCTTATCTTGCTGCATCTTAGCGTTGGTACGGTCACACGAGAACAGCCGGAGCATCAACCTGTAGGTTAGAGCCCCCCATTCATCGGGGGGAGATTTCTTTGGGATTATGTAGTTCATATATGTGAGGGGGAATTGATTGTGATGAAAAACCGAAAAATGTGGAATGTACTCATGGTGCTGTGTCTTATGTTTACCATCATTGTAACCGCTTGCAGCAGCTCGGATAATACGGCTAATGAACAGGGAAGCCAGCCTGAAGCCACGGATACCAATAATACGGATACCAATAAGGAGGAAGAAAAGGAAGAGGAACCGAAAGAGCCTGTCAAACAATTTAGCGATGAGCCCGTAACGCTGAAAATAGCGACGCCGTGGGGAATTGACTATTTCACCCCGAGAATGATTGAGCCGATTCAAGAGCAATTCCCTCATGTGACCGTGGAGCATGTTGACTGGAATGGAACCTCTGAGAATATGCAGGAATTAAGTGCGCAAGGGATTGTTCCTGATATTATATTGGGCTACACCGGTCAAGCTCCATTTGAAGAGCTGGAGATGGTGTTTGGCCTGGATGACATGATTGCTGAATACGGTATTGATTTAAGTGGAGTCAATCCACAATTACTTCAAGAATTACGTTCAAGGGATAAGGAAGGACGCCTGATTGGGCTTCCGGATGCTGGAGATGTTCTCGCACTGTACTATAACAAAGAAATATTTGACCTGTTAGGTGCTGAATATCCGACTGGTAATATGACTTGGGATGAACTTATGGAACTGGCTAAGAAGCTGACCGTCAAGAAGGATGGTGTTCAATATAGTGGCCTTGATTTAGGGGCCATGCCAACGGCGTTATTCAATCAATTATCAATAAACTATACAGACCCGGAAACGGGTGAAGTATTGTTCGATAAAGATCCGAAGTTCGCGAAAATGATGGAAGTTCTCAAAAAGTATTTCAGTATACCAAATATCTATAATCCAAAGGAACAGGGTAAGTTTGAAGGTAAAACAGCCGCAATGGTCGTTAACTGGCATGGCTTCTTAACTTGGTTTGGCGGAACTCCAGAAGAGAGAGTTGAATATGAGAAAAGTATGGATTTGGTTCCCGTTCCGTCGTTTGCAGATATGCCGGGTATCGCTCCAAAACCAGGCGCTCATCCATGGGTCATCAATAATTTCAGTGAACATAAAGAAGCGGCGCTGCAAGTATTATCTTACCTGATCTCACCGGATTATCAATTACAGTATCGGATGAGAATGGGGACGCCTTCCGTATCCTTGAGCCAAGAGGACGGGAAATTGTTCGGTGCAGATGATCCAACGTATACAGGCAAAAATGTCAGCGCAATGTTCCAAAATACATTTGCTGAACCACCTGCACGTAAAAGCCCATGGGATAGGCACGTTGCTATCAATGAAGCAATAACCAAGTTTGCAACTACCGATTTGAACATAGCAGAATTCACACGTGTACTGAAGGAAGAGTCGGAAATTAAGATCAAGGAAGAACAATCCAAGAAATAAACCTGGATCTATTAGGGGGAGCGTTATATGAAGCTAAACCGCACATTAGTCCTTCTTTTCGTGTTTGTTTTGTCCATATCGATGTTGTTATCAGGGTGCAGTACAGAAGATGGTGACAAGCAAGGTGACACAACAGAATCGGTGTCCGTAGATACTACACCCACGGATGCAAAAACAGAAGAACAGGCCGCATCGACAGATGAAGTTACCATCAAGATTCTGTATCCATGGGGACAAGATGCGTTCGATAAACTTTTTAAGGATATTGATGAGAAGCTTCCTAATATTAAGATTGAATTAGTCGACTCTCAAGCCCAATTAGAGCCATTACAAGAGCTGAACGCGAAACAGATCGTTCCGGACATCATCTATGCCAACTGGGGAATTGACGCGTTGAAAGAGCTGGATATGATTGAACCGCTTGATGAGTTGATTGAATCCCATCAATTTGATCTTAGTGGTATAGACCCTTCCATTATAGCTTATTGGCGTTTAGTTGATTCTGAGGGCAGATTGCTAGGTATGCCTACAGCTAGTGACAATTATACGATGTATTACAACAAAGAGGTGTTCGATCTGTTTGGAGTGCCTTATCCTGCAAAAGATCTAACATGGGATGCCATGGTTGATCTTGCGAAGAAGCTGACTGGAGAAAGGGACGGCATCCAATATCATGGGCTGGAGATGGGTCCTGGGTTTGCAGGTACGGAAGCCTTGGTGCCTCTAAAACAATTGAATGTGAACCTGACAGATCCAGAGACCGGTGAGGTATTGATTACGAAGGAACCGGCAGTTACGAAATACCTGGAACTGATGAAGAAATTCTACAGCATCCCTGGTATTTACAGTAGTGATCCGGAAGTCAGAAAAGATTACTCTTTTCAAAATAAAAACGTCGCAATGATCGTATCTTGGCCCGGTTACATTAAATGGGGCATTGGAGATCCGGAAATTGCTAAGAACGTTCAATCCGTACCTGTACCGGTATGGCCGGAATTACCGAATGTTGCACCGGCTTCATTCTCACATCCATTCATTATTAATAAATACAGTGAGCATAAAGATGCAGCATTTGAAGTTCTTACCGAATATGTGTCTCCCGAGCACCAGACCAAGTTAGCCAGAATAGGGGACCGCCCAGTCCTAACCGATCCGAAAGTGTATGAAGAGTTTGGCGCAGAACTCGAAGTATATGAGGGCAAGGATATTAGTGCATTCTTCTCTCGTAAGCCGGTTATTCCAACAACGATCAGCAAATGGGATCAATATGTGGATCTTTCAGGAAGCCTTCTGAAGTTCTCCGAATCAGACATGAACATTCCAGAATTTCTAAGAGTATTGAAGGAAGAGTCTGAGGCGAAAATCAAAGATGCCATGGCTAAGGGACAGTAAATGTCCCGTAATACAAAATATAACTAATGGAGTGTAAAGAACAATGAGCAGGCTTGTCTATCAAAGACAGGCTTGCTCTAATGTGGCCCCCCTTTGTCGAATGGTGGGGGATAAGACAATATTCACACGGAACACACATCATCCTCACACTACCCCCACAAAAATTTTGTTAAGATTCAAATCAAGGTAATGGTTGGAAAAGGTGTGATCAGCAAAGGAGGCATTCCAGTGTCGAGAATCATATTTAATCATGTTCACAAACGTTACGGAAAATATAAAGAATACGCGGTGAAAGACTTCAACCTTGAAGTTGAGGATGAAGAATTTCTTGTGTTTGTAGGTTCTTCAGGATGTGGGAAGTCGACAACATTACGAATGCTCGCAGGATTAGAAGATATTTCAGAAGGCGAAATATACATTGGCGATACCATTGTGAATGATATGCCGCCCAAAGACCGTGATATATCGATGGTATTCCAAAACTATGCGCTATACCCGAACATGTCTGTCTACGATAATATTGCTTTTGGTTTGCAAATGAGAAAGCTCCCGAAACATGAAATTGAGACATCGGTTAAACGGGCTGCCCGTGTGCTGGAAATCGAGAATTTTTTGGACCGTAAACCAAGAGAATTATCTGGTGGCCAGCGTCAACGGGTTGCACTAGGTCGGGCAATCGTTCGTACCCCACAGGCTTTTCTTATGGATGAACCTCTCTCTAACCTGGATGCTAAACTACGTGTACAAATGCGTTCGGAAATTATTCGGCTCCATAAAAAAATCGGCGTCACGACGATTTATGTTACCCATGATCAGATTGAAGCAATGACGATGGGTGATCGTATTGTGGTCATGGAGAAGGGGATTGTTCAACAGGTAGATACGCCAGAAGTCATTTATAATGAGCCTGCCAATCTGTTCGTAGCTAACTTTATCGGGAATCCGCCGATGAATTTTGTGACCGGTAAAATCGAAGAACGAGATGGTTTCCTTGAATTCCATACGAAGCGTTTTGGACTCCGCCTCACAGAGAAGCAAGCTCACACGATTAGACAGATGAATCTTATAGACCGGGGAATCATTATTGGAATGCGCCCGGAAAACATCAGCTTTGAGGAAATTATGTTGGAAACGTATCCACAATCAATCATTAACGGAACGATGGAATTAAGTGAATTTGTTGGATCTGACCGTTACTATCATATGAATATAGGACTCGAGAAGTATCTAGTAGCCCGTGCTCATCCACGCTATCACTTTGACGATGGAATGAGAACCGCTGTAGCAGTAGATATGAACAAAGCATTATTTTTCCATAAAGATACTGGGATTCTATTAACAAAGTGATGGAGGGATACGAATGGTAAAGAGAAATATTAAATTTCTTAACCGATTATTGCTCGTTATCTTATCCGTAGCCCTGATAGGCAATCCGGTGTCGCCAGGTAACGCTCAAGGTGATTCCAAGACTTCAGAAACGAGTAGTCAGGATTCACTTACTCAGGATTTTTCGAGTCATGAACCGTATTTTTATACGATCTCGAAAGAATGGGAACAGAAGAAGCTTAAAGCGGGGTCAGAGGGAATTGAGATTGACGCTAAATCGTATCATGCGAAATCGGATGATGCTGTCGTCTCTGTCGGCTCCTATGAAGGGAAGAATGATGTTCTTCTATGGTCTCAACCTAAAGGCTGGGTAGAGTACAAAGTAAATGTAGATCAGGAAGGCATTTATGAACTGGCTACGGATTATCATCCGTTTCTCTCAAAAGATGGAACCGGACGCCAGTCGGTGATCATGAGTGTCCAGATCAACGGAGAATATCCGTTTCGTGAGGCACACTCGGTTTCTCTGGAACGGCGATTTTCTGAAGTGAGACCTGAAAAATATGATGATGAAGGTAATCAACTTCGCTCTTTGATTGACGAAGAGGTGGGCTGGAAAACGACCTCCTTTCGGGATTCTGAAGGGTTCTACAGTAAACCGTTACAATGGCATTTGAACAAAGGCGAAAACACGATTCGTATTGAAACGATTCGTCAATCGGTTGCGCTAAAATCATTTCGTCTAGAGGCACCTGAAGCGATCGCTAATTATGAAGACGTGAAAAAATCGTATCCAACGACAGCCGAGAGTGGTAGCAAGGAAGCCATTGTCATCGAGGGCGAACAGTTTAGTCTTAAAAACTCATCTTCCATTCAAACACAGTATGATCGAAGTCCTTTATCTCAGCCTAAATCATTAAATCTAGTTCGATTTAATACGATCGGCGGTAACGGCTGGAGCAAAGGCGGTCAAGCGGTGACTTGGGATTTTGAAGTTCCGGAAGATGGCCTTTACAATCTGACATTCCGTGTAAAACAAAACTTACGTAAAAACGCTACGGTATTCCGAAATATTTATATCGACGGTGAAATTCCTTTTAACGAAATGAAAAACGTTCCGTTTCCTTATCATAGCGATTGGAAAAAGGTATCGCTTGCGGACACGGATGGGGAATTATTTGATTTCTATTTCACCAAAGGAAAGCATTCGATCAAGATGGAAGCAACGATAGAGCCATATATTTCCGTTATTGCTGACATCGATCAAATGTCGAAAGAGCTTCGGGATGTTTCCAGAGAGCTGCGTATTGCAACAGGGAATAGCAGTGATGCGTATCGCGTATGGAATATAGAAAAAGACATTCCGGGCATGACCAAGAGACTTGAAGCATTAAAGGATAAGTACAACTCACTAACAGATGAAATGCTTGCAATCAACAAGGTAAGAGACAATGTGTCACAGTCCTTTAAATCCAGTGCGCGAGATTTACAAGATTTATTGAAAGATCCGAATGAAATTCCTTATAGCCAGTTAACCATCGGAACGATGCAAGAGAAGATTGAAGCACAGCGCGTGGATTTGATGAATACCCCGCTGCAAATTGATCGAATTTATGCAGCTGTCCCCGGTACAAAACTGCCTAAAATAGAGGCAAACTTCTTCGAGAAATTATGGAACTCGATCGTTACATTATTCTACTCCTTTACAAGCAAAAACCAGCTTGATCGGAACGCAGAAGATGAACTGAATATCTGGATGTTCAAAGGTCGCGATTATGTAGATGAACTGCAGCAGCTTGCCGATGAGCGATTTACGCCAGAACATGGCATTAAGGTAAATATCAATTTGGTCCAATCAGCGGATTTAGTGGTTCTCGGTAAAGCTGCCGGGATATTGCCTGATGTAGCAATTGGGCTGCCGAGTGCATCGATTTTTGATTATGCACTTCGTAATGCCATTTATGACTTTACGAAGTTTCCTGATTCGAAGGAACAGTTAGAACAATTTCATCCAGGGATTATGCAGCCTTACCGCTATGACGGCGGTGTGTATGGTATTCCGGAGACGAATAACTTTAACATTATGTTTTATCGCAAGGATATTATGAACCAGCTTGGCCTGTCGATCCCGGATACTTGGGATGATGTATACAAGATTCTGCCGACGTTATTGCAGAATGAAAGTAACTTCTACATCCCGCCGGATAACTTCTCTTATTTGTTCTTCCAAAATAATGTGCAGTTGTATTCGGAGGACGGACTATCAAGCGCATTAAATGAACCGAAAGCTTTTGAAGCGTTCAAAGAGTGGACGGATATGTTCAATGTGTACGGTATGGAACGACAAGTCAACAGTTTCTATCAACAGTTTAGAGACGGAACAATGCCTATCGGGATTTCAGATTTCAATACATATATGCAGCTACTTGTCGCAGCACCTGAAATCATGAATGAATGGGCAATCGCTCCTATCCCTGGAACGAAGCAACCAGACGGTACGGTTGCAAGATGGGCTGCAGGCGGAGCACCGACAGCGAACGTCCTCTTTAATGATACGCCGAAAGAGAAACGCGAATTAGCTTGGGATTTCCTTAAATGGTATATGTCCGAAGATATTCAAACCGAATTTGGACTTAATCTGGAGCAATATCGCGGTGAAACATTCCGCTGGAATTCGGCTAATGTTCAGGCTTTTGCCAATATGCCTTGGAAGCAGGACGATCTCAGCGTTATTTTGGAGCAATGGCAGTGGATGCAAGAATGGCCGAACGTTCCGGGAGGATATATGACGACGCGTGAACTCGGTTTTGCTTGGAATAATGCAGCAATTGATCAAGTTAATCCAAGGATTGCCCTCGAGAAGGCGGTTAAAGAGATTAATCGAGAGATGAAGCGTAAACAGCAAGAATTTAATTATATCGATGAGAACGGGAACGTGCTGAAGAAGATGAATCTCATCCGAATTACCGAACCCTGGAAAGGAGCGATTCTAAAATGACAGATAATGTGCCAGCTCTTTCTGAAAAGATGAGCGGAGCTCCGGCCAGGCCAGTGAATAGGAAGCCAGGCATTTCGGAACGGATGAATTTTTTGCTGAAAGAAATGTGGAAGTACCGCTTATCTTACTTATTTATTTTACCGTTTATGGCCATGTTCATCGTATTCATCCTGATTCCTGTTGTGTCAGGTGTTTTGCTAAGCTTCACCTACTTCAATGCCTTTGATTTTCCATCTTGGCGGGGCTGGCTTAACTACCAGAACCTATTCTCTCAGGACATTATTTTCCTGCAGCATGTATTGCCTAACTCATTTAAATTTGCCGTGTTCGTAGGGCCGGTCGGTTATATTCTTGCCTTTTTATTAGCCTGGCTGATCGCACAGCTGCCGAATACAATGCGTACCTGGTATGCACTTGCCATGTATGCACCCTCGTTATCGGCAGGTATTGCGATGACAGTCGTATGGACCGTCATGTTTACCGGGGACCGGTCGGGTTATATCAACAGCTTTTTACTCAAATGGGGAATTATTGAGAAGCCGGTTTTATTCTTATTAGATAAAGATTTCTTGCTCAATATTATGATTATCGTCTCGATTTGGTCTTCCATGGGTATCGGATTCTTGGCCATCTTGGCCGGTATTCTTAATGTGGATCGACAATTATATGAGGCAGGTAGAATTGACGGTATTTCGAGCCGTCTCCAGGAAGTGTGGTACATCACCATCCCAATGATGAAGCCGCAGATGATGTTCGCAGCCATTATGGCGATTGTTCATACGATTAAATCCGGTGGTATTGGGGTTCAATTGTCGGGTACGAATCCAACCCCGAATTATGCGGGGCAATTATTAATTGACCATATCAATGACTATGGATTCATTCGATTTGAGCTTGGCTATGCCAGTGCGATTTCTATCGTCGTTCTTCTGATGTGTTATGCGTTAAGTAAATTTTTCGGTTATTTATTCGCACCGAAGGAGGATGAATAATGCAAGAGGCACGGATGACTGCCATGCAGCGGAAATTAAAGATAAAATGGAGCGATTTTGTATTGGCTCTGAAATTGATCGATCGAGCACAAATATGGATTGCCATCTGTCTCTTACCGCTTGCTATTTTCATGCTCCTTCCGCTCGTTTATTTGTTCAACCATGCATTTAAACCATTGCATGAGTTATTCAAGTTTCCGCCGACATTCATTGTTAGGGAGCCGACAACGGGGAATTTCTCGGAACTGTTTGCTATGACCGAAAGCACCATTGTACCGGTATCCAGATATGTATTTAACAGTGTTGTGGTTACTCTTTTGTCAAGCGTTGCAATGGTTATCACAGGAGCGATGTGTGCCTATCCTTTATCCAAGCATCCGTTCCCAGGTTCGAAGCTTGTTCTTGGTTTAATTATGCTGTCGTTGCTATTCGCAACAGAAGCTATTGCAATTCCGCGTTTTATCGTCATTCAAAGCTTAGGGATCATGAACACTTATCTGGGTCATGTACTGCCCCTTGTTGCGATGCCAGTGGGAGTATTCCTATTAAAGCAGTTTATGGACCAAGTGCCGAATGAGCTGCTTGAAGCGGCGAAGATCGATGGTGCGAAAGAATTCAAAATTTTCCTGCGTATCGTTATGCCCATCGTTACTCCTGCCATCGCAACGATTTCGATCCTTGCCTTCCAATCGGCATGGGGAAACATAGAGACTTCAACGTTGTTCATGCAGGAAGATTCCATGAAGACCCTCCCGTTTTACATGAGCACATTAACAGCTGGTCTAAGTAACTCGGTAGCTAGACAGGGAGCTGCGGCTGCTGGAGCATTAATTATGTTTTTACCGTCATTGCTAATCTTTTTGATCTTCCAGAGAAAAGTGATCACGACAATGGCGCATTCGGGGATCAAATAAGCAGAGGAATGGGGGAGGTGTACCATGCACAACAATCAAAGCAAATCGAAATATGTGCTTTGGCTAGTCTGTTTGATTGCATTGACTGGATTCCCGATGAAAGCGAGCGCTGATGTTCCTTATCGCACCTTCACAGAAGATAGTTATGAACGTACGATTATGACTCAATCTGCTTATTCTCCGGCCGGCGTATTAGCGCAGGAAATTCCAGTAGTCAACGAGAAGGGCGAAGTAGAGTATACATCGCTGCAAAGACCTCAAGATCTATTCATAGCAGACAATGATGATATTTATATTGCGGATACTGATAATAATCGGATTGTGCACATGAATGAAGAAGGAGAGGTCGTTCGTTTAATCACCCTGCCAGAAAGTCCGCTAAATCAACCACAGGGTGTGTTTGTTGCTGACAATGGCGATATTTACATTGCGGATACAGGGAATAAGCGGGTTGTTCACCTAGATAAGAATGAGAAATTATTACATGAAATTGGCCGTCCTGAATCCCGATTTATTAATGAATCCTTCGTATATGAACCGACGAATATGGTTATCGATAAACGAGGTTTTATATATGTCGTATCGAAAGGAAGTTATCACGGGATCATCCAATTTACGCCTGAGGGGAAATTCGATCAATTTTTCGGAACGAACAAAACTGAAGTCACGCTGATGGACATCATCCGTAGACAGTTTTATTCGAAGGAGCAATTGAGCCGGCAAGTTCGATTGCTGCCTGTAACGATCCGAAATATCGATATCGATGATCAAGGATTTATTTATACAGTGTCCGGGTCCAAGACAGAGCAGGTCAAGAAATTAAACATTCGTGGCGAGAACATATGGAAGGATATGGAGTTTAATAAAGGGTTATTCTCTTTATCGGCCGTAGAACCTGATGAATTGGTTGAGAAGCAACTTACCGATGTTTCATTAGATCAGAATGGTAATGTAACGATTATCGATAAATCAAGGAACATTGTCTCTCAATATGATGCGAACGGAGCGATGTTGTTTTATTGGTCGGGTCGTTCTGCCCTGGGTAATTCACTGGTTGGTTTAACATCGGCACCTGTTGCAGTGGAAACCGATTCGAAAAAACGCCTTTATATTTTAGATGAAGCCCTTAACCTCATTCAAGTATATAAACCGACAGAGTTTGGGGCAACGGTACATGAAGCTTACAGGTTAATGCAGGAAGGGAAGTATGCAGAAGGAGAGCAATATTGGAACAAAGTTCTGAAGTTGAATGCCCACTTCTCTCCAGCCTACAAAGGAATCGCGGAAGCCGCATTTTCCCGTGGTGAGTATGAGCGCGCTAGAGACTTGTTCAAGCTTGCGGGAGATGGAGAGGGATACTCGGATTCATTCTGGCAAATTCGCTTGCAGTGGTTCCAGAGAAATTTCTCGACCTTGGCGAATGCTGCTATTATAGCTGCCTTCTTACTATGGGCTCTTATCAAGCTAAAGAGCAAATTCAATTTTCGCATGATACCGAAATCGAATAAGTTAAACGGTCAAACCTGGTTCAAGCAGTTAAAGCATGTATTCTACATTCTGAAACATCCCATTGATGGATTTGGTGATTTGAGATATTTAAAAATGGGTGGCTACATCAGTGCATTCGTTATCCTTCTATTCACTATAGTCATGCTGCTGGTGAAATCATTCTATACGAGCTTTACATTTAATCCGGTTCCGGTCTATGCAAAAGGTTCAACCTACATGCTCACGGTCTTCTTGGCCGTATGGTTCTCGTGGGTGATATGCAACTATTTGGTAGGTTCGATCAAGCAAGGTGAAGCACGATTTAAAGATGTGTTCGTGGGAAGTTGTTATTCATTGTTCCCGGTCGTGTTGCTCGGCACCCCGCTTGCTCTTATATCGAACATCTTTACACTAAGCGAAGCATCCATTTACAACTCTATTGAGGTAGGTATGCTTTTGTGGAGCGGGCTATTATTCTTCTGGAACATTCAAGCGCTGCAAAACTATGGAGTTGGAGAAACGGTATTGAACATTACACTTACGGTCATCACGATGACCATCATGTGGGTCCTTGTATTTATCTTAATCGGACTCACATCCGAATTTGTTAACTTTGTTTACACGATCTATCAGGAGGTGTCGATGTGATGCGCTTATTACGCTCCAAAAAACTATTAATGGCAGCTGCAATCTGCGTCATATCCGCGTCGACGCTCAGCAGTTTCATCCTGGCAAAATCCACTTCAACGGATAAGAAGCAGACCACAGCTCAAACTACAACACAAACGGAGCCAAAGACGGCACCTCAGACGAATACAACAAAGGCAGTAACCCCAGCGAAATCAAATGGGAAATTGCCGGATGAAACCCAGTTCCAAATGATAGCGGAAAATGAAAAATTATTGCTCAAAGCGGATAAGGCCTCCGGTCATTTTACCGTAACAAGTAAAACAACTGGAGAAGTATGGCGCTCCTTTCCTAATCCGAAGGATTGGCAGGATAAGCTCAATACAGATGCATGGAAGATGCATCTTGCCTCACCCTTTATGTTCCGTTATGTAGAGTTTAATCTGCGTAAAGATTTGCTGAAAGAGACTAATTTTTATGCACAAAAAGGGGGAATAAGCCAGTTCGAAGTAACGGATCAGGGATTTAAGGTTATTTATGACATGCCGGATCTTGGTTTCACTATTCCTGTAGAAGTAAAGCTCGGGGAAGATTTCGTTGAAACCAAAGTATTAGCTGAAGGCCTGGTAGATGAGAAAGTCATTCCGAAGGAGGAGCCGGCGGCAGCTACGGTTGATAAGGATGGCAAAGAAGTCAAGAAACCGAAGGCTAAGAAAGATCCTATGGCTCGCCTGGCATCCATTCGGTTGTTCCCTTTCCTGGGTGCTCAAACTTCGAATGATGAAGATGGATTTCTGTACATCCCAGACGGTCCTGGTGCGTTAATTGATTTCAGGGAACGTCGTGCGGGCACACAGAACCTCTATACGGAACGTGTTTACGGTGACGATTGGGCATACAGTAACCGCAATACCCTCTCTGACCGTAATCCGATTACCATGCCGGTATTCGGCATTAAATCGAATAAGCAAGCAATTCTAGGAGTCATAACGGAAGGTGAAGAGTATGCAAATGTGGTAGCGGCACCTTCAGGGTCATTCAGTCAATTCAATTGGGTTGCACCGGAGTATCAATACCGGTTCAAGTTCTTCCAACCGACAGATACGAAGAAGCAGAACGGTTACTTGACGTATAGCAAGGAAATAACGAAGTCGGATCATGCGACCCGTTATTATATGATCGAGGAGATAAACGAGGAAATTAGCTATGTTACTTTAGCTGAACGCTATCGGGAATTGTTGATGAAGGAGTCCGGGATGAAACCCTTAGAAGATGAGCAAGCGAAGCTGCGGCTTCAGCTGCACTTACTCGGCGGCGACACGGAAGACGGTTTTTTGTGGGATTCCTATCTACCGTTAACAACGACGAAAGAGGCGGAAGATATTGTCCAAGAGTTGTCTGCACTTGGAGTAGATAAGATGGATATCACTTATCTCGGATGGCAAAACGATGGATACAGCAAGTTTGGCGGCGACTTCCCCGTTCCAAACAAACTTGGCGGTAATGAGGGGATGAAGAAATTTACGGATTTCGCTCATTCGAAGGGCTACACGGTTTATCTTGATGCCTCTTCCTATACGTATAACAGAGGCGGCAAAGACGGGTTTCGAAAGAATAGAGATGGTCTGCGTGACTTAGCTTCTTCGGTCGTTGAATTGATGAATTGGGATAGCAGACGGAAGACCTTTGTCAGTCCAAAATTTATGAAAGGTGTTATTGAAGGAGATCTCCAGGAAGCGAAATCGTTAGGCATCGATGGTTATCTTTACGGGCAAGGAATCGGGACGTTCCTGAATACGGACTTTAATGAGAACTATCCAACAACGAGAGAACAATCGAAGGAAATTCAGAAGCAATTATTCGAAAAGACAAAAGAAACATTCGGCAGTGTAAATGGGGAACGGAGTAACGCATACACCTTGCCGTATATCAGTCATATGGACAATATGGCATCCAACTTCTCGTATGATCTATTTGTCGATCGTGTGGTGCCCTTTGCCCAAATTGCTCTCCATGGTCTGACAACATACTCATTCGAGTATGCGAACTTGAGCGACGACTACGCGAACAATTTCTTAAAGGGAATTGAATACGGCGCGGTACCGTCATTTGTCGTGACGAATGCCTCATCGCAGGAGCTGCTTAAATCACTTTCTCTGCATGAATTCTACAGTACAAACTACAAAGACTGGCTTGATGAGATCGTGTCCCAGTATCAAAAATACGAAGAGGCGCTTGGGGATGTGCAGAACGAGTTCATTACAGGGCATCGTGAAATCGTAAACGGCGTATTCGAAACCACGTACAGTAACGGGAAACAAGTCATCGTGAACTACAACGATAAAGACGTTCACGTGGACAATGCTGTGGTGAAGGCTAAAGATTATATCGTAAGCAAAGGAGGTGCGTAATATGACCCCAAAGCGAATACTTTCTGCTAAGCGATCTCGAAAGCTGGAAGGGTCGTTATTTATTGCACCATGGTTGATCGGGTTTATCGCTTTTTTAGGATTTCCACTCGTCTTCTCACTCTTTATGAGCTTCCACACAGTAAAAATATTGCCGAAAAAAATTGTGTACGACTTTGTTGGAGTTAAATATTACCGTGAGATCTTGTTTAACAGCTCAGATCTTTACGATAAGTTAATTCCATATTTTCAAGAAGTCGTCATCATGATCCCGGTGATCGTCATATTCGCCTTTATGATCTCTATCATGCTTAACCAAAAGCTACCCGGTCGATTTTTATTTCGCGCGATCTTCTTCTTACCGGTTATCTTCTCTACAGGTGCTGTACTGATGTCCTTTATTAATCAAGGGGAGGGTAACCTAGGTTTCCTTGAACGATTTAATATTGGCGGTTACATGGATATGTTCCTTGGAGATAGTTCATGGGCGAAACCTGTAAAAACCGTATTAAATCAATTTGTCCTTGTCTTATGGTATTCTGGGGTTCAAATTCTGCTCTTTATTGCAGGACTTCAGACCATTTCAACGTCTGCGTATGAATCAGCTCGAATCGATGGTGCTACACCATGGGAAGTGTTTTGGAAGATCACACTTCCAGCGATGTCGCCGTTCATCCTGCTGAATTTGATTTATACCGTTGTAGATATGTTTACGTTCCCGTCCAATCCTGTAATCAGTTTGATTAATACGGGGAACTACGGATTTAATAGTGCGCTGGCATGGATCTACTTCGCTATTATTCTTGTATTCTTGGGAATTGTCATTCTCATCTATAGTAGAATTAACCGGAAAAATGCCGGAGTAAATCGTTAGAGGAAGGGGGCAGAACATGAAGGTTGACGTAGCAACGCGGGTGAAACAGAAGTTTTCGACAAAACGTGGATTACGACAAGTGAAGTATACCATTCTAGGACGAGAGATGAATCAAGGGCTGATATTTAAACTCATCTTGTACGGAATATTCATCGTAACCTCCTATGTTTATTTGAATCCGATTTTAAAAATGCTGGTGAAGATGGTCATGAGTGCCAAGGACTTAATTGATCCAACCGTGACATGGATTCCGTCTTCCGTTTATTTGGGCCATGTGGTCGAAGCATGGAAGCTGCTGGATTATCCGAAGTCACTCTCCATTAGTGTACTGATTGCGATTTCAACTGCCGTGCTGCATTGTATCTCGTGTGGGCTGGCGGGCTATGCCCTGGCAAGGTTGGATGTCCCATTCAAGAAGACGATTCTTTTCCTTGTTTTCTTGGCATTCATTATTCCGCCTCAAGTTGTTATTTTGCCTACGATTTTGATGTATACGAAGCTGGGGTTGAATGGTCATTTATTAACATTAATTTTGCCTTCTATTTTTGGATTCGGCGTCAAGGGCGCACTTTTTGTTATCATCTTCCGCCAGTTCTTCTCTACGCAGCCTAAAGCATTGGAAGAAGCAGCACGAATCGATGGTGCTAGTGCTTTGAGGTTTTATATACGCGTTATGTTTCCATTGGCAAGACCCGCCATTCTGGTCGTCCTGTTGTTCTCGTTCGTCTGGACTTGGAATGATACGTACTACCCTAGGATGTTCCTGGGTTCAAGCGGCGATATGCCGTTAGCACTGAAAATGTCGTTTATCGATAGTCAATTGACGACGTTTATTAAAAATGGAGGGTTGCCGGAATATTTAGCTGAGCCAATAAAAATGGGTGCAAGCTTCCTGGTTATTTTGCCTCCGCTTATTCTTTACCTTGTTGCCCAGCGTTACTTTGTTGAGAGTGTTGAACGTACAGGTTTAGTTGAATAGATTTTTGAGATGAATACGGCTGAATATCTACGAAAGTTGGAAGCCTCGATCACTGCATATCTACTTTGATTAGAACCTGAGGCATCGTCTCAGGTTCTTGATGTTTTGAAAGGAGGATGTCTAAGTGTCATCTTTTCCAATACCACAGAATTTGCCGGCTTACCTAATCAGCAACTATCTTCCGTTCAATCTGTTTCAAGCAGAGCCCTATGGCAATGCCTTGTTTTCCTCTCATTGGCATGATCACGTTATGGAATTGATATACGTCGTAAAAGGTAGGATGCAGCTCTTCATTGGAGGCTATCCGTATATTGGAGTCGAAGGGGATATATTCTTGATTGAAGAAGGGCAAATTCATGGAGCATATTTACTAGAAAAGGAAGAAGTCCCAGAGTACTATGCTGTTCTAATCAATAAAACCATTTTGTTAACGGCGGAATCGATGCACATCGTTCATGAACCGTTATTGAATGGAAAGCTGTCTTTTCCCCGTTGCATTCAAGCAGGGGACGCTAACTATGAGGACTTGAAAGAATTAATTCTAAACATTGCTGGTGAATATAGTGCGAAAAAGAGTGGATACGAATTGGTCATTAAATCCTATCTCTATCAGCTTATCGTGACACTGACACGCGAATATGGTTATGAGGTTAATTACAGCAAATCCGAACGGGTAAGTCGAAGGAAAATCGAGGAGCTTCGTGACGTCATGATGTACGTAGAAGAACATTATGGAGAGCAATTCAACTTGAATGATATATCCAAGATCGCTAGAATGAGCCCTTATCATTTTTGCAGGACATTTAAAAAGATAACCGGACAAACGTTTATAGAGTATGTTAATTTATGCCGGATTAGAAAAGGGGAGGAAATGATCATAAATTCCAGTTTACCCATAACACAAATAGCTCACCGGGTGGGATTTAATAATATTAATTATTTTAACAGAGTATTTAGAAAATATAGGCTGTGCTCACCTTCCGAATTCCGTAAACAAACGATGCAAGCGATGGTTCATCCACTGAACGCAACTAATCATACAACAATATCCCCTCCAAGTTCACTCGAATCGTCTCTCATGGACACAAGAGATCATTGAGTATCTACTTAAAGGGGACGGCACGTTCTCATATTACTTTTTCGTGTTTCCTAACTGTGTTTTGGCCTCGGCAACTGCCGCCTCGCCCTCTTCCTTTGTAATTCTTAGAAATTCTTGTACATTCATATCGGAATCGGCAAACTTGGCAAGGTCAAGGTTCACGTATTGATCCCATAAGCTTTGTCTCGTCTGATAGTTTGCAGGAGTTAACTTGAATACGGAAGTCACATCTTGACCGACATAATTTTCGATGGCTGAGCCATACAGATCGGCAACCTCGGTAATTGCAGGACCGGATGCCATAGACTGGGCGATTTTCGTCTGATTCGGTACAGACACATATTCCTTCAGCACGCTGAATGCCGCATCTTTATGCTCGCTTGAGCTGGAAATGACCATCGGTGTAGTCCCTAAAACAGGACCGGTCGTTGGTTGATCTGCCCACACAGGAACAGGCAGCATAGCTACTTTGTTCTTTAAATATTCCACATCTTCAAATGGATTTCCATGAACGAAGTATGCAGTCCATGTCACCGTCATTGCCGCTTGTTTTTGTCCGAATAATTCACCATTTTTAGCTTCTTCAGATCGTACACCCGGGATGCTGTAATACTTCTTCATCAGTTCTAAATATTTCGTGAATGCAGGGTCTTTCGTAATGAGCACTTCGCCTGTGTCCGGATCGGTCTTATTCACTGCGAGTTCCTTGATCGGTACTGCGGCACCATCACCTGTATTCCCGTAGCCGCCGAGCTCAAGTCCGAGATAGGAGATACCATTACGCTGTCCAGTCATTTTTTTAGCCAAGTCAAATGCCTGATCCCAAGTCATAGTCTCTGTAGGATAAGGTATACCGAACAAATCAAATATTTCCTTATTGTAGAAGAGGGACAGATAGCCCGTTCCATCAGGAATACCGATTAACCTTCCCTCAATATCTAAGGATCGGATAGAGGATACGAGTCCTGGATTTAACGAATTGATATCGAAATTATGGTTTTTTGCTAATTCATCAAGTGGATAAATAACTCCTAAATTTTCTATTTCATGAACCCCATAGTTCGGAAAAATAATATCAGGATTCACTCCGCTAGCAAACAACTCCTGAAGGGATGCGGATTTGCACTCACATGCTACCATCTCAATATTGATATTGGGCAGCTTCTCATCAATTTCCTGAAACCGATTATTAAATATTTCTTCCCCCCAAGGAAATGCGACGGTGATTGTAACGGGATTATCGGCCGTTCCTTCGACTAGTGGTGTTTCTTTCGGCGTATCGGTTTCTTCGCTTTCCTGGTTAGGCGCCGTATTCTCATCTGCCGAACGAACTTGCTTATTGCTATCATTGTTATCGGTCGTATTTTCACAAGCAATGACAAAGGTGCATAACATCGCAAACAGCAACAAAATGGTCCAGCTTTTCTTTACTAATTTCATGTGAGACCTCCCGATCATTTTAATGTAAGCGGTTGCCGAATCGGATTTAATCCAATGCATGAAGTGTAAATTCAGCTGCCTTCATTCTAAATTGAAAAAATGATGGAGTCTCTATATAGCATTGCGCACTTGTTGGACTATATTGCTGATTAAATCTTCACACTACTTTCATGGAGTTTATTGTATCGTAAGAGCAGGGGATTCATCAGTCAGAAGGGAAGAAGGTGATTTTGTTGTGTATGATAAGCTTCCAGTCCTAAGTCCAGAGGAAACGATCCCGTTATTACAAGATCAATTCTATTATCCGCCTTATATTACGCTTGCCCATATGTACAAACCTCCGACAGGTTGGTTTATGATTCCTCAGGTGATTAGTCAATATCAGCTTTTATATGGGGTGGATGGGTCGGCAGAAAGTATAGTTGATGGCGTGAAGCATCCAATCGGAAAAGGGGATATTTATATTATCCGACCCGATGCTGTTCGTTCATTGCAACCATCAAAACATGATCCATACGTGGGTATAACCATTTCATTTCATTTTGGAGTGTCGAAGTCACCTCTTCAATCCCTATTTGAAAATGACTATTATAGGGGGCAAGATCCAGACGGCTCGTTACTCGGGAAACTAATTTCTTTAATTCAGGCCATTCAGCAAAAAAAATTGACGAGCAATATGCTTGCACAAGGATTGTTGTTACAAATATTATATGAATTGTCAAATAACATTCCGGTGGATGAAACAGCGAGACAAGCAACAAAAATCAACGCGAAAATGGTGAAAATCTGCAATTACATCAAAGAAAATTATAGTACGGCAATCCGTTTAGATACGTTAAGTAAGATGACGGGGCTGAGCAGAAACTATATCATACGGCAATTTCGCAAATGTTACGGCATGACACCGTCTGATTATCTGGCTACGATCCGCATAGAGA
Organism: Paenibacillus sp. J23TS9; assembly: GCF_018403225.1. Classification (NCBI taxonomy): domain Bacteria; kingdom Bacillati; phylum Bacillota; class Bacilli; order Caryophanales; family Paenibacillaceae; genus Paenibacillus; species Paenibacillus sp. J23TS9. The sequence continues at coordinate 979,233 of NZ_BOSG01000001.1, forward strand.
AGGCGAAGCAGCTCGCACTTGAAACCGACCTTTCGATCAGTGAGATCGCGAACCAGGTCGGATATTCAGAGCTGCACTCATTTAGTCGAATGTTCAAAAAACGAATGGGAATCAGCCTGAGTCAGTTTAATGCAACACTTATTTCATCAATCGATATCGTCTCCCCCCTAGAAGAATCTTAGGGGGTTATTTTTGTTATAAAAGTGTTACTCTGGGCTAAATACTTCCAAGGGTAAGCCAAGTAAACTATGAATTAAAGATTGGATTGAAAACGCCTACCGACAATAGAGAATTGTTCCAGTAGATTCAGGAATAGCCAAGGTTAAGAAATCCGAATCGACTGGCTCTTGCATTCATTTAATCCATTCTTTTCACATCGTTTTTATTTGTATTAATGAAAAAGGGAGGGTATCGGTTTGAGAAAAAGTGGTCAAAAAAGTCAAGGTCTGCTGTTCATGATATGTCTCTTGTTCATGTTCGTTCTGGGAGCATGTTCCTCATCAAAGAGCAGTGAAGTGACAAGTGAGAAGCCAGATACAACAGTATCAGCGGAAGGAACAAATACGAAAACCGATGAGAAAGCGGAGGACCCTGAACCTGTAGAAGTGAAGCAATTCTCGAATGAACCCGTTACGCTAAAAGTAGCCACACAATGGGGGGAGGAAAACTTCCAAAACAATTTTGTTCAAGATATGAAGGAGCTTGTTCCCCATATTACATTCGAATATGTCGATTGGAACGGAACGGCTGAGGGGATTCAGGAGATTAACAGCGCAGGGACGGTGGTTGATTTATTGACACCGAATCTGGGGGTGAATGTATTGCTCGATCTTGATATGGTACAGCCACTGGATGAGATGGTAAAAGAGTATGGGATTGATTTGAGCACCGTGGACCCTTCGTTTATTGCTCTGATTCGCTCTCAAGATCCAGAGGGACGGTTAATCGGATTGACGGGCAATGGAGGAATTTATGGCCTCTTCTACAATAAAGAGGTATTCGACCTATTCGGTGTTCCTTATCCGACGGATAATATGACTTGGGATGAAATTATTGACCTTGCTAAGAAAATGACAGGTACCCGTGATGGAAATCAATACGTAGGCTTGGAGTTCGGCTCGGATACGGTGGATGCTGCTCTGTTACAGCTATCCACAACATTGACGGATCCGGACACAGGGGAAGTGTTTTTGTCCAAAGATCCGAAGTTTACGAAGTATATGGAACTCATGAAGAAGATTTACAGTATCCCGAGCATATACAATCCGGAAGAACCAGATAAGTTTATGCAGAAAACAGCTGCCATGGAAATCAATTGGCATGGTTACCTGACTTGGTTCGGCGGGGAGACCCCGGAGGAAAGGGCGGAATTTAAGAAAGACATGGACATCTTGCCGATTCCATCCTGGTCTGACATTCCAGCGACAGCTCCAGCAGTTCATACGGCACCTACGGTAATTAACCCGTATAGCGAGAATAAAGAAGCAGCTCTGCAAGTCCTTCAAGCCATTATTTCAATAGATAATCAAACGAAGGCTACAAGAAAAGGTACAATTCCAGCTACATCCGATGTGGAAATTCGCAAACAATTTGGTGCCGACAATCCAGATCATCAAGGTAAAAATGTAATGGCGATGTTCCAAAATCAGTTTGCGCTTCCTCCGGTTAGAGCAAGTGTGTGGGATAAATTCGTTGATTTGAATGGGGCTATGAAGAAGTTTGCGACATCGGACATGAACATTCCTGAGTTTATTCGGGTGCTGGAAGAGGAATCTGCGATCAAGATTAAGGATGCCAAGAATAAAAAGTAAGAGCGTTTCAGACAAAATAGATGTACGGAATAGGAGCGAGTAAATCATGACAGATATGCTGCATAAGGAAGGCTGGACCCTTGTTTTTCATGAAGAGTTTGATGGGGAAACACTCGATCGGACGACGTTCTCACCTTACGGGTTATCCCATTGGAAGACGATAGAAGAAGCCGAGGCGGCTTATCAATTCCGCGATAGTTGTATCGTGTTACAACTGCCTGATGAGCATAAGCGTGTATCCGCTATTGTTACGGGGATGCGAGATGGACTGCATCGTTACGGTGATGATCTAGGGCTAAACCATCATGAACATGCCTTTATGAACCTTGTGACGAAATATGGTTACTTCGAGGTACGTGCGAAGGTGGCGAAAGGGAGCGGGCTTAATTCAGCTTGGTGGATGATCGGGTTCGAAAATAAGAAAGAACAGAATGCTGAAATCGATATTTTCGAAATGCTAGGCAAAGATACACGGTTACTGAATACGACCCTTCATTCATTACGTGATACGAAATTGAAGTATGCCCATATTCCGTATCGTACGGATGTGGACTTATCTGAAGATTTTCACGTATATGGCTTTGAGTGGGATGAATCCGGTATGAAGTTCTATCTGGATCATGAGCTATATTGGGAAGTCGATCAGTCACCGGATTATCCGATGGTTACCTTGCTGCAAATTAATGATGGTGATGGGGGATGGATTGGAGATCTGGACCGATCCATTCCTTATCCCAAGGAATTCCTCGTAGACTATCTAAGGGTGTATAAGCGCGAAGGAATGCCAATGGAGCTCATTCCGCTCGAAGGAAAGGAAGGCAATCTCGCCAGGTTTGCTATTAGCGGAGTAGGTAACGATATTACATGGGGAGATTTGTACAACGCGCAATCGCATATTTGTTATATCAATGACGGAGATCCGAATACGGCATTAATGAGCAAGCCGGAAGAATCATTACCTCACTATGTTTATCTGGATTGGGTGGGTATTCAAGTGTTTGATACGGTAACGTTATCGACACGGGCGGGCTTGAAGCAAGGCCCGACACAGTGGGATATTGAAGTATCCCTTGACGGATTAACGGATTGGCGTAAAGTGGGCGAGTCAGAGCAGGTTGCATGGAGCCACAATGAGGATGAACTGGAAACGCACGAAATCACACTAGCGCAAGTCGAACAGGCTAAATCGCTTCGACTGGTTATTCAAGCGTTCAACGGGAGTCAAGAGGCAGGGAAATATCTGATCCAGGATATAGCTGTCTATTTGAACACCAAGGTGTGATACACCCGCCTTAAGCGCATGAAACGGATAAGAACCGGCAGCCATTAATCGGATAAGCGTTGCATGAAGCTTTGGCATCAGCTACGTAACTTAGCTCCATAACGCGCAAAAAAGGTAGACATCGTAATGATGTCTACCTTTTATTTTTAATTCGTCTGCTGCACTTCCACATCGATCTGGGCTGTTATTTCCTCGTCCACGTCCAATGAAATCTGCTCACGGTAAGCACGAATGCCGTACTCGCTTTGTAGATAACGCATAATGGCTTCGATCATATTGGATTCAACCAGGTACTGACTGCGGCCTTCGGTCCATACCTCAGCGGAATAGCCAGTTTCTTCTTCCCAAAAGAGTTCGACTTGAACGTCTTGGGGACGAATCCGTTTGCGCTCTGCCATATGAAGGCAAATTGCATTAATAATTTCCTCCATTGTGAGTATCAGCATCGTTTAGTACCGTCCGTTACGTGGGTCCGGTTTACGCCGGTTCTTGAATGCCCTGTAAGCCGCAACCGCGAGGGAAATGACCACATAAATGGCAAAAAGATTGATAATCAAGCCTAAAATGTTACCGAATGCTCCCATACCGCCAAACATACCACCGAACAGCATGCCTGCGAGGCCGCCGATCATCAGGCCTTTCATGAAACCGCCACCGCTGAAGAATCCGCGCTTAGCCGTTGTACCTGCTGTGGAGTTGTTCGTATTCGTCGACTTTTTAACGTTATCAGTCGTCGTCGATTTCTTCGGTGTATTGGTGAAGCCTTTGGTGCCGGATCTGTAGCTGCTTCCACCACCACGTCTGGCATCCGCATTATCCGCCGGTACAGAAATTGCGAAGAAGAACGTAAATGCCATGACAATCATGATCCATTTCTTCAACGATTTGTTCATCATGAAGTAGAAAACCTCCCGAGTAATTTGCTGGCATGTTTGTTTGCCTACTATGCTTTACGTGCTTAGTATCTTAAAGTTTCATTTTTTGAAAAATAAAATATCAAACAGTTTAAATTCTTTCTTTCATAGAATTTTTTGAAGCATTTTTACTGCGCCGGTTGAGCCTGTGATTCTGTTGCTTGCTGCTCCTTTAGCATACCAAGGACCCATTTGCACCAATCCTGTCCGGCCGTTGCATTAAATATTCCCTTTTGGATCAGAATGTAATCATAAAATTCACGATTGCCGAATGTCCGCTTTTCTTCAGGGATTTTTTGCAGCATGTTGTTGAAGGATTCGAGCCTGCGTGTAAAATAAGCCTTTCTCGTCTCCACAATTTCGATCGCGTTATCGCGGTCAGTCATCCACATGCAAAACGTTTTCATAGACAGCTCGTCCCTGGTAACCGGGTCCGGAAGAGGCATGTACATCCATTCTTTCAGTTTTCGAATGCCGCTGTCGGTGATGGAGTAGATTTTTTTGTCGGGTTTTTCCGACTGTTTGATCCAATAAGAAGTAAGTAGTTCATTCTCCTCCATTTGTGCAAGGAGAGGATAAATTTGGCTGTGCTTGGCCTGCCAGAACGGCTGGATCTTTAGCATCACATCATAGCCTGAACCAGGTTCCCTGGCCAAAAAAGCCAACAATCCGTAGGATAACGTATTCATTTGCAATGTCTCCCATACGTGATATGTTCTTTCATCAAAAAGTGTACACTTAAACTGTATGGTTTTGCAACCGAAGTCACAAAAAAACACGGATACAGGTATCCGTGTTTTTGCATGCAAATGTAAAGAGTTATTTTTGTGAAATTTTTTCGTAGCCGTCGACGACCAGTTCAAGCGAGCCGGTGTTCGGATCGATGATCATGCCATGAACCGGCACGTCTCCCGGAAGAAGCGGATGCTTTTTGATGAGGTTGACGGTTCCGGTCACGCCGTCTTTGATGTTGTTGAAGCCCTGAAGCCAAGTATCCAGCTTGATGCCGGAATTCTCCAGGGTGGACAGCACTTCCTCGGAAACGCCGCGATTGCGGATTTCCTGGATCATATGATCAGCATTCAGGGCTGCCATGCCGCAGTCGAGGTGGCCAACGACGATGACTTCGTCCGCGCTCAGTTCATACAGGGCAACCAAGATGCTGCGCATCACGCTGCCGAACGGATGGGATACGATCGCGCCCGCAATTTTGATGATTTTGACATCGCCGTTCTTCAGATTCATGGCTTTAGGAAGCAGTTCCACCAGACGGGTATCCATGCAAGTGATGATGACCAGCTTTTTATCGGGAAACTTGCCTGTCAAGTATTGTTCATACTGTTTTTCTTCCACAAATTGATGGTTATACTCCAGAATTTCTGAAACGTGGCTCATAATACATACACAACCTTTCAAGGATTTAAGATTCGTCTTCGCGCTTGTCCAGCAGTCTTATATTCTGACCATACAACTGGCTGTCTCCCGAAAGACGAAATGATGGGTACGTCTCTTCCGAATCCAGATAAAGATGTTCTTCAAAATATACGGCATGAATCCGGTTAATGAGAAAAGGAACTCCATTGCTATGTAGGATTATATCATGTTCATCCTGCGCAGGGAGAATCCACAAAGCCGGTATACCGTTGACCCCGCAGCCGCAGCCCTCAGAGTCAAAGACAAGCCTGACAGGCGAAGACTTGCTGCCTATTTTCTGGCGGAGAAAGCGTTCCGCGCGTTCGGAGATTTGAATATTCATGGTGACTACAGGCTCCTTTACTCAAAATGCAGGTTTGAAGACGAACGATTCGTATTAAATATTGATTATACTTTCCTCAAAAAGTATCATCAAGAGGTAAGACAAAAATACGTGGCGAGGTGAATCTTGGAATGAATAACGATGTAAAGGCAAAATTGGAATCTTTTAAGGAACTCGTGCGCAAAATTGGCGCATATACCGAAGCGATTTCCCTGATGCACTGGGATCTTCGTACGGGTGCACCACGCAAAGGCGTGGAACTTCGTTCCGGAGTCATCGGCACACTGTCTGCGGAGCAATTCAAGCTGCGTGTATCGGACGAAATGGGAGAATACATATCCTTTTTCACAAACCCAGAAGTCGACAGCCAACTGGATGAAACAACCCGTCGCGTGGTGAAGGAATGCAAAAAGGATTACGAAGAAAACAAACAAATCCCTGCTAAAAAAATCGAGGAATTCTCCGTGCTTTCTGCACATACGCAGACCATCTGGGAAGAAGCAAAGGAAAACAATGATTTTGCTTCCTTCGAGCCGAATTTGACCAAAATCGTAAGTTTGCTGAAAGAATTTATTCAGTACTGGGGTGTTAAAGGCACGACTTATGACACGCTGCTGGATAAATACGAGCCGGAATTGACCGTAGAAAAGCTGGATGAAGTCTTTGGCAGATTGCGTGACCGTTTGGTACCGCTGGTTTCCGCTATACAAGCATCTCCCAGCAAACCGGATACGACATTCCTGGATCAAATTTTTGAAAAAGAGCAGCAGGAGAAAATGGGCCTCTTTATCCTCGAACAAATGGGTTATGACTTTGACGCAGGACGTCTTGATGAAAGCGTCCATCCATTCGCTACGGGGTTAAACTCTGGCGACGTACGGATTACGACCCACTATCTTCAGGATGATGTGACCAGTGCGTTGTTCAGTTCCCTGCATGAAGGCGGACATGCACTGTATGAACAAAATATCAGCAAAGACCTTGCCGGCACACCGCTCGCGCAAGGAACTTCGATGGGCATTCACGAGTCCCAATCCCGTTTATGGGAAAACATAATCGGCCGCAGCCGCGCGTTCTGGGAACGCTATTACACAGATTTGCAAAAGCATTTCTCGCAGCAGCTTCAGGATGTAAAGCTTGAAGACTTCTACCGCGCCGTTAACCGTGTGGAAAACTCCCTCATTCGGATCGAATCCGACGAGTTGACGTACAACCTTCATATCATTATCCGCTACGAAATCGAGAAGATGATCTTTAATGAAGGATTGGAAGTCAAAGATCTTCCGAAAGTATGGAATGAAAAATATCAGCAATATCTTGGCGTCACGCCACCAAATGACAGTCTAGGCGTACTGCAGGACGTTCACTGGTCCGGAGGGGATTTTGGTTATTTCGCTTCTTATTCCCTCGGCAACATGTACGCTGCCCAAATCATGAATACCATGAAAAAGGAGCTGCCTGAGCTGGACCGGTATATCCGTGAGGGCAATCTGATTCCAATCAAGGAATGGCTGACCGAGAAAATCTATCGCTTCGGCAAAAGCTTATCTCCTGCCGAGATCATCATGCAAGTAACCGGAGAGGAACTGAGCCCGGATTATCTGGCTGATTATCTCGAAGAGAAGTACAAGGAAATTTACAAGCTGTAAGCTGCTGAATTAAGTACAAGCTTACAAAGAAAGCTCCTGAGTGTTCTCTGCAACGTTTATGTTGCGGAAGACTTAGGGGCTTTTTTTGTGTTGTGAACGATCGGTCTATCTACCGTGAGTCATTTTTGATAACAGTTTTATTTAACCCTTTGCTGGGCGGATGCATATGATGGCATATGGCTTGAAGAGGATGGAGGAAGGCATATGCTGAAGAACAAACGAGGGATTTGGATCGGACTTTTCTCTCTTGTCCTGTGCGGAATGATCTTTTCGGGATGCTCCGGCAGCAAATCCGCGGTGAAGGTGAAAGTGGGGGAAGTCACGCGGTCCGTTTTCTATGCCCCTGAATATGTGGCGCTGGAAAAAGGATTTTTTAAGGAGGAAGGACTGGATGTCGAGCTGCAAACGATCCCTGGCGGCGACAAAACGATGACAGCTCTTTTATCAGGGGCCATTAATGTGGCTTTGGTCGGATCCGAAACATCCATCTATGTGTACCAGCAGGGTTCGGATGATCCGGTCATCAATTTTGGTCAAGTCACGCAAACCGATGGCACTTTTTTAATGGCAAGGAACCAAGAAGGCAAGCTGGATTGGAACAATGTGAAAGGGAGTGTTTTCCTGGGTCAGCGTAAAGGAGGCATGCCGCAAATGGCAGGCGAATTTACACTGCGCAAGCATAACATTGATCCCCAGAAGGATTTGAAGCTGATCCAGAATATTGATTTTGCGAATATCGCCTCTGCCTATTTATCCGGGACGGGGGATTATGTGCAGCTGTTTGAGCCGCAGGCATCTATTTTTGAAAAAGAAGGAAAAGGCCATGTCGTTGCATCCTTCGGTGAGGAAAGCGGCCATTTGCCGTATACGGTATTTATGAGTAAGCAGAGCTACATCAAAAAGAACAACGATACCGTACAAAAATTCACGAATGCGCTGCAGAAAGCGCAAAACTGGGTCCAACAGCACAGTCCTGAAGAAATTGCGGATGCCATCCTGCCTTACTTCAAGGACGCAGATAAAGAAATTATCATCTCTTCCGTCAAACGCTATAAAGATCAAGGTACGTATGCTGCGGATCCGATCGTGGATGAAACCGAATGGAATAATCTGCTCGATGTCATGAGCCAGGCTGGAGAACTGAAAGAGAAAGTGCCGGCAACAGCGATCGTCGACAACAGCTTTGCCGAAAAAGCCAAGTCATTCGTGAAATAGCATTCCAATGCCGAGAGGAGAGTGGAAGCATGGAGCCGGTAGTTGAATTACAGCATATTACGCATGTTTACGTCAGTGACCGCGAAGCATCACTGGCCCTGGACGGATTGGATTTGAAGGTGTTTCCGGGGGAGTTCGTCAGTCTTGTCGGCCCAAGCGGGTGCGGCAAGACGACGCTGCTCTCCATTGTAGCTGGATTGCTCAACCCTACGAAAGGCGGAGTGTTTGTCTACGGGCGCAAAGTGGAAGGACCGACGCCTGAAGTAGGATACATGCTGCAGCAGGACTATTTATTCCCTTGGCGCACTATTTTTGAAAATGCCTCGATCGGGCTTGAGCTTACAGGGAGACTGGATGATAAACAACTCGCCAGAACATCCTCTTTGCTTGAGGAAATGGGGCTTGAGGAAGCCAAAAATATGTATCCGCAGCAGTTATCCGGAGGAATGAGGCAGCGAGTGGCTCTGGTGCGGACGCTGTCTACTGATCCCGGTCTGCTGCTGCTGGATGAGCCTTTTTCCGCACTGGATTACCAGACTAAGCTGCAGCTGGAGGATTTGATTTCGGAGACGCTGCGTGAGAAGAATAAAACGGCAATTTTGGTTACCCATGATTTATCCGAGGCCGTAGCGGTCAGCGACCGTGTTATCGTGCTTGGAAGCCATCCGGGAAAGATTCGCAGAACTTTTGAAGTTCCGGAGCATATTCGGCTCGCAAGGCCTTTGGTGGCCAGGGAGCAGAGTGGCTTTAATGAACTGTTTCATGAGATTTGGCGCGAAATGGAGAGCGCCGGGGATAAGGAGTGAGGGTAGATGTCAGTGCTGAACAGCCGGATGAACACGAATACACCCGCTCTTCCGGAAGATAGTTTGCAGATGCTGCATAAGTCACATCTCAAGCGCCAAAAGAAACAGCGTATTCAGGTGTTTTCCGTACAAATGGCGTTATTGCTGTTGTTTTTTGCATTTTGGGAGATCGCGGGCAGGCTGAAATGGATCGATGTGCTGCTGTTCAGCTATCCGTCCAAGGTATTCGCGCAGATTGGCAAAGATATGGTGAGCGGTGAGCTCTGGGGGCATCTTGGAATTACGGTCGGGGAAACAGCAGCGGGATTTGTGCTGGGAACGCTTTTTGGGACGCTGCTTGCCGTACTGATCTGGTGGTCACCGTTTCTTTCCAAGGTGCTTGACCCTTACATGGTTGTCTTTAACAGTATGCCTAAGGTCGCCTTAGGTCCCATATTCATCGTGATGTTTGGTGCCGGATTTTTATCCATCACCGTTACCACGCTGTCCATCACAGTGATTGTGACGACGCTGGTAGTGTATAACAGCTTTTGCGAGGTGGACACCAATCTGATTAAGGTTGTGCGCGTCTTCGGCGGGACGAGGGCTCAGGTATTCCGTAAAGTAATTCTTCCGGCCTCTTTTCCTACCATTATATCTACCCTGAAGGTCAATGTAGGCATGGCCTGGGTTGGCGTTATTGTAGGCGAATTTCTGGTGGCCAAGATGGGGCTCGGCTATTTGATCATTTATGGTTTTCAGGTATTTAACTTTACGCTTGTCATGTCCAGCCTGCTGATTATTGCTGTTGTTGCTACAGGTATGTACCAGCTTGTCGTCTATGCGGAGCGTAAACTGCTGAATCATCGGCGATAACCAAGGGAGAAAATGCTGCTGAATTCCGACATTTGTTCCGCTCAAAAAATTGACAGGCCCGTGTGACATTGTGTCCGGCGCTGAAATCCGCTACCATGGAATACGTCAAATGTGTAAGAAAGAGGCGGTTTCATGGGCTTTCGTGTCATTAAAACAGCCATTGCAACTCTCATGGCGATTCTGGTAGCGGATGCGTTCGGCATAACAGGGCCGCTGTCAGCAGGCCTGCTGGCTGTACTCGGCGTGGATGTTACCCGTAAGAAAAGCATAAGAACGATATCTGCCCGTTTTTTCGCATCGCTTCTCGGGCTTGCTTTTGCTTGCGTATTATTTGAAATTCTGGGCTATCATTACTGGGTGCTGGCTATCTATATATTAGTTGCCTTTCCCATAATAGCCCGCGCCAACTTCAAAGAAGGTATCGTAACCAGCTCGGTAGTTGTCTTCCGGGTCTATGGCAATGGCAGCATCACGCTGCCGACGCTCGTGACACAGATTGAATTGCTTGTGATTGGCCTGGGTTCAGCAATGATTGTTAACCTGGCATATATGCCGCAGGCAGCCGATCAGATGGTTGCAATCCGCAAACGGGTGGATAAGCAGTTCTCTATTATTTTCGCCCGGATTGCCCAAACGCTGCGTGATCCTGACTATGTATGGGATGGAAAAGAACTGATTGAAGCAGGCAAAGAAATCCGCATCGGAAAAGAGGCGTCGCACCGGGCGATGGAGAATCAAATGCTTCATCCGGACGAGGTCTGGAGCATTTATTTTTACATGAGGAAAGAGCAGCTGGAGTCCATTCAGAACATGCTGCAGCTCATTTCACATGTATATCATAAGCTCCCGCAAGCGGATGATGTAGCAGAGCTTTTCGAGCAGCTCAGTCATGATGTTACGGAGGAAGTATATACCGGCCGCACGGAATTTCTTTTGGAACGGCTGGAACAGGAATTTAAAACGATGGAGCTGCCTTCCACCCGGGAGGAATTTGAGATCCGCTCGGCAATTCTGCAGCTGATCCGCGAATTGTCCCTCTATCTTAAGCTGGCGAAAAAGAATAAGGCGCCGACTTCCGTCGCTGCACGTAAAGCTGCCATCACTTCTGAATAACGGCATATGCCTCATATACCCCTGCTGCAGGCTTCTGTGCTAGAACCTGATCGCCAGCAGGGGTTTTCACGTTTTTTGCAGGGGATTTTCATCATATAATACTTCCAACGCAGTAGAGCAAAGCTTTGATATTATTAGTTACTACACGGTGTTCTACTTAGAAAGTTGCGTATTTTCGCCATTCGCTGGCATTCTCTTTCGAAGCGAAGAAGAATATTTCATTCATTTATGCTCGTTTAATCAACAAATGCCTATGTCCTGCATACACTTAAGTGAATGATTGTATGGAGGAGGTTCAAAGATGTCATTAAGCGATAAACATCAATGTAGAGAGATCATAACGAAAGCGATCTGCGGCAAAGGTCGTAAGTTCTCTACCGTAACACATACCGTGACTCCGCCTCATAATCCAACCAGCATCTTGGGGGCATGGATTATAAACCATCAGTACGAAGCGGTTGCCGCAGGCGACGGAATTGAAGTTATTGGTACTTACGATATCAACATCTGGTACTCCTATGACAAAAACTCTCAAACCGACGTCGCGAAAGAAACGGTATCCTATGTAGAGCTGGTTCCGCTCTCGTATCTGGATCCAAAACACCGGGCTTCAACCGTGGAGGTATCTGCGGAGGCCACGCAGGAACCTAGCTGCGTTGAAGCCAGTGTTTCGTCCGGGGGAGGCAATGTCATCATCCGCGTAGAACGTGAGTTTTGCGTAGAGCTTGTGGCCGAGACCAAGGTTCGTGTTCTGGTGTGTGAAAAAGGCCATGGGGATTACGAAGACAAAGAATTTGATTTCGGCGACGATGTGGACTACGACGATTTGGATCCTGATTCATTGGATGATGAATTGTAGGTTAGCGGGGCTGGAAAAGAGGTATGGTTTAATATATGACGCGAGGGCGGCGGCGTAGAGGGCGGATGCCCTCCTTTTTTATTTTTATTTTTATTTATTCGCGAAAAGGGTGAAGCGGTAGATGAATAATCAGGAGGAAGCAGAACGTTATGGAAGCTGGTCCGTCTCACTCAGGCATGCACGCCTGACCCGTTCCGGGATAGCTTCACTGCTCAACGTGAGCGATAAACCTCAAGAGGGCGGTGTCTATCGCAGCCGTTATGCTGTTCATGTATCCGGCTTGCATGCCATCGAAGTGGCTAAAGTGGAAGGACCGGACCGTTCATTCCGCTCACCGATACCGCTGAATACGGAGCAGGCAGCCGTTTCATCCTCCTTGCTTTATCAACTTGAAAAAAGGGCAGTACGCAGCCTGTACACACTTGGCTTAAGCTCTGGGGAGGTACTGCTTGTATCCACCGGCGGCGAACGAAAATATGCGGTTGAACAGATCACACCGTCGGCTTGGATAGAAGGTCAGAGGCTGCAGCAGCTGTATCTACGGGCAGAACGTGAACATGCACGGAAGCTTCGGCATGAGCTCGGCAATACATCATCTCTCATGCTGGGGATGGATCCGGAATTTCTGATTGTAGAACCCGGTGACCATGAGGTTGTACCTGCATCCCGCTATCTGGACCGGGAAGGTGAAGTCGGATGTGATGCGGTGCATGGAGACGGGATAACCACATATCCCATTGCCGAGCTGCGGCCGCAGCCGAGTGCGAATCCCCGGGGACTGCTGGTCGGATTGATGAGAACGATGCGGATGGCAGGGGAGATGATCACGGACCGGTCACTGCTTTGGCTGGCCGGAGGCATGCCGAAGACAGGACTGCCGCTCGGAGGCCATCTTCATTTCAGCGGCATCGAGCTGACAGCTGAGCTGCTGAGGACGCTGGATAATTATCTTACTCTACCGGTCTCCGTTCTGGAGGCGCCGAGCAGTCAGTTAAGACGTCCGAAATATGGTTATCTCGGAGATTTCCGCAGGCAACCGCATGGAGGCTTTGAGTACAGGACGCTGCCCAGCTTCCTTGTCTCCCCTCTTTTGACCAAAGGGATTGTATATCTCTCCTACCTGATTGTTACCAATTATCGGACACTTTCCCGCCGTCCTCTTGAAGATGAAGACCGGATACATCAGGCCTACTATAGGGGGCAAAGGGAGAAGATACGTGAATGCCTCGAGCCGATGGTCGCAGATCTTCAGGCTCTGGAGAAGTATAAGGAAGTGGAATCGTATATCGACCCACTCCTCCGTCATATCCGGCAAGGTGGCGTCTGGAATGAATTTCGTGATATTAGACCGCTCTGGAATATTCCCTTTCAGCCTTGATGATGATATCCTTTGATTTCTGCTATAATAGGGCATGAGCAAAGTTCGAGGTTTGGAGGTAAGTCATGGCACAATATACGCCAATGATTGAACAATATTTAGCAGTGAAGGAACAAGCGCAAGACGCTTTCCTTTTTTTTCGTCTAGGCGATTTTTATGAAATGTTTTTTGAAGATGCAGTGAGGGCATCAAGAGAGCTTGAGATTACCTTGACCGGCCGCGAAGGCGGTGGGGTTGAACGAATTCCGATGTGCGGAGTACCATACCATTCGGCTGAAGGCTATATCCAGCGCCTGATTGAGAAAGGCTATAAAGTGGCCATTTGTGAGCAAATGGATGATCCGGCTGTCACGAAGGGCATGGTACGCCGTGAAATTGTCCGTGTGGTGACCCCGGGAACCATTATGGAAGGGAAGACCATTGCTGACAAATCCAATAATTATCTGGTATGTGTGACAGAGAGTGACAGAATGATGTCGCTTGCTGCATGTGATATCTCGACAGGTGAACTGTATGTCACGTCGGTTCCTTCCTCTGTGGAATGGCTGCGCGATGAAATCGGCATTTATGAACCTGCGGAAATGATTGGCGACAGCGGGGTTCTGGAGCTGATTCAAACGGAACAAATGCAGTGGAGCCGTCCGGTTGTGTATACACCTTGGGAGAAAAAAGATGAGAAGCTGGTGCGGAGCCAATTCGGTGAAGCGGCCTGGGCCAGACTGGATCCCGAGCGCCAGCACTGCGTGTCTGTTCTCATTTCCTATCTGAGTGAGACCCAACGCCGCTCTTTGGGGCAGCTGACTCAGTTCTCGCCGTATGAACCCGGGCATTACATGATTCTGGATCCATTTACTCGGCGGAATCTGGAGCTTGTGGAGACAGTACGTGATCGCTCGAAGAAGGGATCTCTGCTATGGCTTTTGGATCGTACTCAGACGTCGATGGGAGCAAGACTTTTGCGGAGGTGGATCGATAAGCCGCTTCTTCACCGTAAACCTATTGAAGAACGCCTGGAGGCGGTAGATCATCTCTATAACCAGTTTATTCTTCGTGAGGATTTAAAGGCCTCATTAAATGAGATTTATGATTTGGAGCGGCTTGTGGCAAGAATTGCTTTTGGAAACGCCAACGGGCGTGATCTGAATGCATTAAAAGTATCGCTGCAGCAAATTCCCGCCCTTAAGGAGCTCTGCGCGACTTCCTCTTCTAGCACGCTTCGCCGCATCGCCGGTGAAATGGACGAATGTACGGATCTTAGCGAGGCCATTGATCTGACGATTGTGGAGGATCCTCCCGTATCCGTTCGGGATGGGGGTCTCATTAAGCCAGGCTGCCATGACCATCTGGATGAACTGCGGGAAGCAAGCGTTAACGGGAAGCGCTGGATCGCGGAGCTTGAAGCCAAAGAACGCGAGGTCACAGGCATCCGCTCACTGAAGATCGGCTTTAATAAAGTGTTCGGATACTATATTGAGGTGACCAAGGCCAATGTAAGCTCCTTGCCTGAAGGCAGATATGAACGCAAGCAGACGCTGACTAACGCAGAGCGTTATGTGACACCCGAGCTGAAAGAGAAGGAAGGACTAATTCTTGAAGCTCAGGAAAAGATGGTAGACCTGGAATACACTCTATTCACAGAACTCAGGGAAAAGCTTGCTGCTGAAATCTCGAGATTGCAGCTGCTGGCCGAAAAAGTGGCAGAGCTTGATGTGTACCAGTCACTGGCCGCAGTCAGCGCCGAGCAGGGCTTCGTAAAACCTGATCTGACGGATGGATATGATCTGATTGTGGAAGCAGGAAGGCATCCGGTAGTCGAGGCGGTTATGAAGGATTCCTCGTTCATTGCCAATGCGACGCGTCTGAGCCGTGAGGAGGCAGGGATTCTGCTGATTACCGGTCCGAACATGGCAGGTAAGAGCACGTATATGCGTCAGGTAGCACTCATTTCCATCATGGCTCAAATGGGCTGCTTCGTACCGGCAGGAAAGGCCGAAGTACCTATGACAGATCGTATCTTCACACGGATTGGTGCTGCGGATGACCTGATTGGCGGACAGAGCACGTTTATGGTGGAGATGGCCGACATTCAGGTCATGACGGAAAAAGCAACGCCGCGAAGCCTGATTATCATAGACGAGCTGGGTCGGGGTACCTCGACCAGTGAAGGCATGGCCATCGCTCAAGCCGTCATTGAATATGTGCATGATACCATTGGCTGTAAGTCACTCGTGTCAACGCATTTTCATGAGCTTGCCCACTTGGAGGAAAGCCTGAAAGGACTAAGAAATTATTCCATGGCGGTACAGGAAAGCGGAGAAAATGTTCACTTTCTGCGCAAGCTGGTGCCTGGTCCTGCAGGAAGCAGTTACGGCATCTACTGTGCCCGCTTGGCAGGTCTGCCTTCATCGATTATTGGACGGGCTTATACTTTACTGCAAGGGCTTGAACAGAGCGTTTCACAAGCAGCTGTAGGGCTCGAGGAAGTGGAACAATCTACTGCAACAATGGAGTCTGCGGCACCAGCAGAGCCTGTCCATGTCTCCAATGAAGTCGTCCAGATGTCCATTTTTGGAGAAGAGGAAATAAAACCTGCTTCGAAGGCTGCGGCACCTGCTGAAAAGGTAGACCCATCGCTCATACATATCGTGGAAACGATCAAGAGTGTAGATGTCATGAATATGACGCCGCTTCAGGCGATGCAGCTGCTGAATGAATTAAAAATGAAAGCCAGGGATCTGTAACTATATATGGCTTTGATATAAGGATATGAGATAAGGGGTGACGGATATGGCAAAAATTCATATATTGGACGAGCATATTGCCAACCAGATTGCTGCCGGTGAAGTGGTGGAGCGTCCAGCTTCCGTTGTAAAGGAACTCGTGGAGAACTCTATTGACGCCGGCGCGACCCGCATCGAGGTTCATGTGGAGGAGGGAGGGCTTGTAAGCATCCGGGTGTCAGATAACGGCTCAGGAATCGAGCCTGATGACTGCGGGACAGCCTTTTACCGCCACGCAACCAGTAAAATTGAAAACAGTCGGGATTTGTTTCACATAACGAGTCTGGGTTTCCGCGGTGAAGCTCTACCCAGTATTGCAGCCGTAGCCAAGGTCGAACTGGTGACTTCGAACCGGGATGACGGCATGGGACGGCGAATCCGCATGGAGGGTGGCAAGCTTCTGGTGGAGGAGGATACGCCTGCACCGCGCGGAACAGATATCCATGTGAAGGAGTTATTTTTTAATACACCGGCGAGACTGAAATATATGAAGACCATTCAGACTGAGCTCGGTCACATCTCTGATTTTATGTACCGGATTGCTCTTTCCCATCCGGAAATTGCCATCACGCTGCGTCATAATGAGAATCAGCTGATTAAAACGCTTGGAAATGGCGATTTGCTCCAGGTTATTGCGGCCGTGTATGGCACACAAGCCGCTAAAGCGATGCTGCCGATCCAAGCAGAGAATCTTGATTTTGGAATTAGCGGTTATGTGAGTTTGCCGGAATGGACAAGATCGAACAGAAATGGGATATCTACCATTGTTAATGGAAGGTATATCCGGAATTACGGTCTGAATCAAGCGATTCAACGCGCTTATCATACGCTGCTTCCGATCAACAGATTTCCGCTGGCTGTGCTGGAAATCAAAATGCATCCATCTCTTGTGGATGTTAACGTGCATCCGGCCAAGCTGGAAGTCCGGTTCAGTAAAGAACAGGAGCTGTATCCGTTTGTCGAGGAGAGTATCCATCGTGTCCTGCGTCATGAGATCTTGATTCCTCAGGCCGTTAAGCAAAATATAGGCGGCAAGAACAGCAGTTCATTTGTTCAGGAGCAGTTCCATTTTCCTAACCGGAGCGCGCAAGCTGATCCGGCGGCAGAAACGGCTTCAGCCTCAGAAACAGTGAATTTGCCAACAACTTCGGATCAGGCGCCATCTGCGAATAATTTCAGTAGCAATGAGCTCTTTTCACAGAAATCCAAAGAACAAAGCAAACCATACAGTTCAAGCGGATATTCGGATCGAGTACAGGGACAATGGCAAACTGGCAGCAGCGTGATTAGAGAAGAACGGCCAACCACCTATCGCGGGGGTTCCGTTCCCGCCCAGCGGGGCAGTCAGAGCTCTAATCCAGAGCTGGCCAGCAGATTATTGGCTCCTTCTGCGGACAGTCAAGCGGAAATACCGTCGTTTCCTGAATTGACACTAATTGGGCAGCATCACGGTACCTACCTGATCGCACAAAACGATCAAGGACTGTATCTGATTGATCAGCATGCGGCCCATGAACGTGTGAATTATGAATTTTATTATGAAAAATTTGGGCAGCCGGCGAATGCCTCCCAGGAACTCCTGCTGCCGATCACGCTGGAATTCACACCTTCCGAGACCGATCAGCTGAAGGACAGGCTGCAATGGTTTGAGCAGGTAGGTGTGTACCTGGAGCATTTTGGGGGCCAGACGTTCCGCGTCCGTTCCCATCCTTACTGGTTTCCTAAGGGCGAGGAAAAGGAGCTTATCGAAGAGATGGCAGAATGGGTTTTGGGTGAACGCATGATTGACCTGGCGAAGCTCAGAGAGAAATCATCGATTCTGTGCTCCTGCAAGGCATCCATCAAAGCAAATCAGAAGCTGACAGAGCAGGAAGCCAACACGTTGCTTGACCGTTTGGGAGCTTGCAGACAGCCATACACTTGTCCACATGGGCGGCCGATCGTGGTTTCTTTTTCAACCTACGATCTGGAAAAGCTTTTTAAGCGGGTCATGTAAATGAATACTGCTGTAAAATACTGATAATTATCGATGAATGGAGATTGACATGATTATTACAACAGGGGACAAGGCCGGAGAGAAGATTATTAGCCGTGCTGAGGCCCTGGCATCCCGCACCGGGAGCTTATATGTACCAAGGCGCCATACCTCATTGCCGAAGATGGCCGGTATGCATGGGAATACGGATATCATCGTTGTTTTAGATGGAGGTGCCAGGCTGGTCAGAGCAGGCGAGGATCCCATGGCTTTTCACCCCAGTATGGGATTTGTTCGCGCGAAACGGATTATTAGGGGAGAAAATGATCCCATGATCGATTCGGCCCATATGAGTGAGGGTAATAGCGTATTGGATTGTACGGCCGGGCTTGGCACGGATGCACTGGTTTTCGCGGTTAAAGGCGGATTGAACGCCAAGATAACGGCAGTGGAAAGCTCTCCCTCGCTGGCTGCGCTCCTATCAGAAGGACTGGCATACTACACCTCGGGCGTTGAAGAGATCAATGCAGCTATGCGGCGCGTGAACGTTCTGAATCAGCATCATCTGGATGTACTCCGCTCATTGCCGGATGGCAGTATGGACATCGTCTATTTCGATCCGATGTTTCGCGAGCCGCTCATGGACTCATCAGCAATTAGGCCTTTGCGGTGGTTTGCCAACAGCGACCCACTGACCGAAGAGAGCATTAGAGAAGCCGTCAGAGTTGCCCGGAAAACGGTGGTACTGAAGGAAAAACAAGGCAGTGGCGAGTTTGCCCGTCTCGGATTCTCGGAGCGGGAACGAGCCCATTCTAAAATTTCATATGGAGTGATCACCGTTGACAGGACTTAATACAACCGAGAATAAACCGAAGCTGCTGGTGCTTGTAGGACCTACGGCCGTCGGTAAGACAAAGCTGAGTATTGAGCTTGCAAAAGAGCTGAATTGCGAAGTCATTTCTGGAGATTCCATGCAGGTTTACCGGGAGATGGATATTGGTACTGCCAAAATCAACCAGAACGAAATGCAGGGGATTCCGCATCATTTAATCGATATTCACTCTCCGGATGAGCCTTATTCCGTTGCTGAATTCCAGGAACAGAGCCATCAGCTCATCCAGGAAATTCATGCGCGCGGGAAGCTGCCTTTCATCGTTGGCGGGACGGGTTTGTATGTGGAATCGGTCTGCTATGATTATCAATTTGCCCAGGTGGGTGAAGACAAGGCTTTTCGCGATGAGCAGGCTGCGTTTGCCGAGGAGCAAGGAGCTGAAGCCCTGCATGCCAAGCTGATGGCGGTGGATCCGGTCAGTGCTGAAAAACTGCATCCCAATGATCAGAGACGGATTATTAGGGCTTTGGAAATCTATCATTTGACGGGAATCGCTCTTTCGGCCCAGTTGGAGGGACAAACCCGGGAATCTCCGTATCAATTATGTCTCGTCGGTTTGACAATGGATAGGCAAATGCTATATAAACGTATTGAAGCCCGTATTGATGAAATGCTGACGCAGGGTTTGGTAGAAGAAGTCTCTTCTCTGCTGGAAAAGGGCTACGGAACAGATCTGGTCTCCATGCAGGGGCTGGGTTATAAGCAAATCATATCCTATCTTCGAGGCCGCGAATCTCTGGATGAGGCGGTTATGATCCTGAAGAGAGACACACGCCGGTTCGCCAAACGCCAGCTGTCCTGGTTCCGCCATATGAAGGATATCTCATGGGTGGACGTCACGGAGCCCGTAAATTTTTCTGCTAAATTAGCGGAAATCCGTGATATAATAGCAGGAAAGTTTCTCTCAAATCTTGAATATACTTCAAAACAATCTAAATGAAACGTTGGGGGTACGGGTAAATGAACAAATCCATTAATATCCAAGATACATTCTTAAACCAGCTGCGCAAGGAAAACATCCCAGTTACCATTTTTCTCGTAAACGGATTTCAGATTCGCGGCACCATCAAAGCTTTCGATAACTTTACTGTAGTTGTCGATTCCGATGGCAAGCAGCAGATGCTGTTCAAGCACGCTATCTCCACTGTTACACCTCAACGCAATGTTTCATTGATGCAAGAAACGCCAAACGAGGGCTAACGGACGTAATTTGAAACTTTTTTGGATGATTTTCGTTTAAGTATATAGACTTCAGTAAGCCGGCGATCTGCTGCGTTTGCTAATGTCTGTAGGCATAGGACTGGAGCGGAGCAACCTTGTCGAGGTTGTTCTTTTCATTCCAAAACTTGAATGATCCTAAAGGGAGTCAGGAGGCACCATGGATAACAATAAACTGTCGAGGACGGGTAGTAAAAATAAAGAACAACCATCCAAGACACCGAAAAAGAAAAAGAAAAAACTATCAGGCAAACGAATATTTTGGACTTTGTTTTTTACATGCGCGATCGCCGTGTTTTGCGCCATTGCAGGGTATCTGTATATATCGGTCAACGGCGAACGACTGTACCAAGCCAACAAGGATAAAATTACGGTTAATGAAACCTCAAAGGTATACGACCGTAACGGGGATCTCATGGGCGAGTTGTCTCTGCAAAAAAGCGATCCGGTAAAAAGCGAAGACATTCCTAAGCTTTTGAAGGATGCATTTATTGCAACAGAGGATAAAAGGTTCTATGAGCATAGCGGCGTCGATCTTTGGTCGATCGGGCGAGCGGCCGTAAAAGACGTCATGGCCCGTTCCAAGGTCGAAGGCGGCAGTACGATCACCCAGCAGTTGGCAAAGAATATTTTCTTGACCCGCGACAAGACGTTCTTCCGTAAAGCGACGGAGGTATCCATTGCGCTTGCGCTTGACCGTAATTTGACCAAAGACGAAATCATTACGATGTATTTGAACCGGATTCCCTTTGGAGGACAAATTTACGGGATTAAAGAAGCATCCAAATATTATTTTGGTAAAAGCGATTTGAATGATCTTAAAGTCTGGGAAATCGCGACGCTTGCTGCGATGCCTAAGGGACCATCCAAATATAACCCGCTCCGTAACCCGGAGCTTTCGATGCAGCGCCGCGCGGTGGTTCTCAGTTTGATGGCTGACCAAGGCTACATTACTGCAGACGAGGCCGCCAAGGCTAAAGAAGTAGTTTATAATTACGAACCTCCTAAGAAAAAACAGAATTATCAGAACTTTATGGATTATGTCATGAATGAGGCTGAGGACGTAACCGGGTTAAGTGAAGATGATCTGAATATCGGTGGCTATAAAATTTACACGACCATGGATGCAAATGCCCAAAAGGTGCTTGAAAAGGAATTTGCTGATGCTTCCAATTTCGAGAAGAGCAAGGATGATCAGCCTGTTCAGGGCTCCATGGTCATTATGAATCAGGAGAACGGTTCCCTGGTTGCGCTTCTAGGTGGACGTGACTATGAACGTAAGGGATACAGCCGTGTGACGAACAGCCGCCGTCAGCCGGGATCGGCGTTTAAACCGATTGTATCCTATGCTCCGGCACTCGAAACCGGTAATTTCAATATGGATTCACAGCTGAGCAACAAAAAGCAGTGTTTCGGTAAATACTGTCCGGGCAACCTTCACGGTTATTCTGACACGATTGGAATGTCTGAGGCGATCACCAAGTCGGAAAACATTCCCGCCGTGTGGACGCTTAATGAAATTGGTGTTAAAACGGGCTTTAACTTCGCTACAAAGCTTGGCATTCAGTTGACTGAGGATGACAAGAATCTTGCGATGGCGCTTGGCGGTATCAGCAAAGGCACCAACACGCTGGAAATGGCTCAGGCATATAGTGCTTTTGCCAACGGCGGCAAGTTCAACAAAGCGTTCTCCATCAAAAAGATTGATGGCAGCGATGGCAAACCTGTATATACGCATAAAGATAAGAGTGAGAAAGTGATGGAAGAAAGCACTGCTTATCAAATGACCGAAATGATGAAAAAGGTCGTAGAGAGCGGTACAGGAACAAAAGCCAGAATCGACAGACCTGTAGCAGGTAAAACAGGTACAACACAAAGTGGTATCTCGGGACTCAAGTCTAACCGCGACGTCTGGTTCGTTGGCTATACGCCTGAACTGACCGCTGCAGTTTGGATGGGTTATGATAATCCCGATAAGACTCATCTGCTCCACAACAGCAGTCCGCTCGCAGCCGCATTCTGGGGTAAGGTTATGAAGCAGGCTCTCGAAAACTTCCCGAAGAAGGATTTTAAAGTTCCGGATAATATGAAGCAGCCTGAACCACCTCCGGTTGAAGAGACGACGGAACATGTAAGTGGACTCATTGCAAGCTATAGTCCGGAAACACAAACGGTATCCTTGTCTTGGAATGGTTCGGACAGCGGCAATGCAACTTATCGTGTATACCGCAAGGAATCCTCGGAAGCCGATTTCTCGCTGCTTCTGAATGATGTGTCTGATACAAGCGCAGAGGATATGGGTGCAGTGGCAGGTCTCACTTACCAGTACTACGTTACAGCAGTATCGAAGGATACAGGGACAGAGTCCGATCCATCGAACACCGTAACGATAAAGGTCGAGGGACCTCCGGAAGAACAGCTGCCACCTGACGAAAATACAGGCGATAACGGTCAGGACGGAAATACGGACCAAGGCCAAGATGGAAACACGGGTAACAATCCGGGCAATGGAGACCAGGGTAACGGCAGTGATAATGGTATTGGCAATAATGGCAACAATGGCAATAACCATGGCAATAACAATGGAAACAATAACGGAAACAATAACGGTAATGGAAATGGAAATGGTAGCGGTAGCGGGCAAGGCGGTGACCAAGGCGGTGGTACTGGATCAGGTACGGGGAACGGGAGTACTGATACCGGTACGATCGTTCCACCGGATAACGGTAGTGGTGGCTCTACGGATACGGGCTCCACTGGCGACGGTACTAGAAAGCCGGATAACATCGGCTCCGGACCGATTGAAGATGGAACGAACCCTTAATAACTGCATGTGGTACAGAAAATGAGCTCCCTTATGGGGGCTCTTTTCATTTTTTTGCTTATACAATAGGCCGTGCTTGCGCTATATTTAACTTATACATTTTGAGTGTGATTCCTAAATGTGATAAGCTGAAGCTAACATATTGGAGAGGGAAATTTCCATGAAACGAAAATTTGGAGATCGAGCGAACTGGCGCCGGATTTCCCGCCGGCGATTTGCCTGCCGTTATGTCGAAAGTGATTCATTCACCGGGTACATAACGCTCTACACGATTTACAACTTAAAAGAGCCACTATGGAAGCATTACGGGACCCATACCTACCGCATTGCGGATAAAGGCTATTCTTGGCTGCAGTATTTTCCTAAAAACAGTCATTACATTGTCACAGCCATGTTTGATGAACATCAGGAAATCATTCAATGGTACATAGACACCTGTAAGACGCAAGGAGTCACAGAACAGGGAGTCCCATGGTTTGATGATCTGTATTTGGATATCGTCGTCCTGAGAAACGGAGAAGTTTTCTTACTGGATGAGGATGAACTTGAGGAAGCCTTGGCACGCGGAGTGATTACACAAGACGATTACATGCTTGCGACAACAACGGCGCGGGAAGTGCTGCATGATATTAAAGCACATAAGTTTCCCTATTTCCTGATGTCATTGGATCAGCGCAAGCGGCTGTTTGAAAATGGGGATTTCAGGAGGAAAACATGACAATGTCTGAACGGGGACCGGTGATGCTGACGAGGAAAAGGCGCTCTCCCTTGAAAACCACTTTCTTTTGCATCGCTGCATTGGTGATTCTGGGTCTGCTGTGGACCGGGTTGGTGTGGTGGAAAATAGACAGTACCCAAAGCTCCAGCCTCAGCGGAGCCAGCGATGTCGGCATTGTTCTGGGAGCATCCATGTGGGGTGATTCTCCGAGTCCCGGCCTCAAAGAAAGGCTTGATGAAGCTTTGAAGCTGTATCAGGAGAAGAAGTTCAGCAGTATCATCGTCAGCGGCGGACTGGACAAGCCGGGAAATAAGTTTACGGAAGCGGAAGGCATGCGGAATTATTTGGTAGACCATGGCGTGCCTGAAGCAGCTATTATATTGGAAAACAAGGCGCGAAGCACCTATGAAAATCTTTTGTTCAGTCAAGAGATTATGAAGGAGCGCGGCTACTCCAGTGCTGTCATCGTAACTCATCAATATCATGGTATGCGCTCAAACGATATTGCAAAATATTTGAAATACGAGCAACCGCAGCTCGGTTTAACGGAATCTCGGACGCTTCAAATGAAATACCATAAGCCCAGGGAGGTACTGGCCTACACCAAATGGAAGATTGATGAGCTGCTGCTCTGGCTTGGCTGGAAATAAGCCTGAAACTGCTAATAACCACTCTTTAAGTAGAATACATTGAATAGAGAATACATCTCTGTGGATATGAGGTGATGGATGCATGAACGGGCGTGTTGCGGCCGCAAAGGGCCTGCCGGAAGGCAGGCCATCCAGACAAATCAATGTTATTTTACGCAACCAGGAGCCTCCTGTACTTAGCAGTGCTGTTCCCGAAAAAGAGTCTGTGACTGCACAAAAAAGCATTGTTCAGCACACTCTGTATCAGGAAATTGAAAGAGAGCTAGAAAAGCTCGTGGGTTTGGAGAATATCAAAGAATTTGTATTTGAAATCTATGCCTTGCTGCAGATCACACATATGCGCCAGGAAGCGGGTCTTGCCTGCGGAGGGCAGGTATATCATATGGTGTTCAAAGGGAACCCGGGTACGGGGAAAACAACGGTTGCACGCATTATTGCGAAGCTTTTTCAGAAGATGGGTGTACTCAGTAAAGGTCATTTGATTGAAGTGGAACGTGCGGATCTGGTTGGTGAATACATCGGACATACTGCACAGAAGACGAGAGATCTTGTTAAAAAAGCTCTTGGGGGCATTCTCTTTATCGATGAAGCCTATAGTCTTGCCCGTGGCGGAGAAAAGGATTTTGGCAAGGAAGCGATCGATACGCTGGTCAAAGCGATGGAGGACCATAAGAATCAATTTGTTCTTATTTTGGCCGGCTACTCCGAAGAGATTGACTTTTTCCTGCAAACCAATCCTGGACTGCCTTCCCGCTTTCCGATTCAGGTGGAATTTCCGGATTATTCCGTAGACCAGCTGATTCAGATTTCAGAACTGATGGCGAAAGAACGTGACTACATTTTAATGCCACAGGCGATAATGAAATTAAGACAGCATCTGATTCAGGAAAAAACGGAAACCGAGCATGCCTTCAGCAACGCCAGATACGTGCGTAATACGATAGAAAAATCCATTCGTAATCAAGCCGTACGGCTGCTCAATGTGTACGCGAACACCAATCCCGGAAAACTTGAGCTGATGACGCTGAGAACAGAAGATTTCAAGCTTGAACTTAAGGGTACGGTTTAATGGCTTTTCAGAATACGTAAGCAGCGGAAAAGGGGTACTCATTTTTGGCACATACCATTCACGATACGAACACACAAATACGCGACCGGGCCGTTCTTGTCAGTCTTGTCACCGATGAGGTTAAAAGGTCTGGAATCAATCCGGAGCATTCCCTTCAGGAACTTGTCAGCCTGGCTGAAACGGCGGGTGTTGAGGTGCTTGATGTTATCAGCCAAAACCGTGATGTACCTGATGTCCGCTGGTTAATCGGCAAGGGTAAGGTAGAGGAACTGAGGGTCTCAATTGACTCCGCCCAAGCAAATACCGCTATTTTCGATCATGATTTATCTGGAGCCCAGGTTCGTAATTTGGAGCAAAGCCTGGATGTTAAGATTATTGACCGGACGCAGCTTATTCTTGATATTTTTGCGCAACGTGCGAAGACACGTGAGGGGATTATTCATGTTGAATTGGCACAGCTGTCTTATTTACTTCCTCGTCTGTCGGGACACGGCAAAAATTTGTCGCGTCTCGGCGGGGGGATCGGTACGCGTGGACCGGGTGAGAGCAAACTGGAGACGGACAGACGTCATATCCGGAGCCGTATCGGTGATTTGAAAAAGCAGCTTGAGGCAGTGATCAAGCACCGCAAGCTGTACCGGGGACGCAGGCAAAAGAGCGGGGCTATTCAGATCGCGCTTGTAGGATACACCAATGCCGGGAAGTCAACGCTGCTCAAGCAGCTTACCAGTGCTGACGTGTATATTGAAAACCAGTTGTTTGCCACTTTGGATCCGACTTCGCGCACTTTAGAGCTGCCTGGCGGCAGTGAGGTTATTTTAACGGATACGGTCGGATTTATTCAGAATTTGCCGCATGATCTGATTGCTGCTTTTCGGGCTACCCTTGAGGAGGCCAATGAAGCAGATTTGATTTTACATGTGGTGGATGCCTCTTCACCGATGCGCGATGAGCAAATATCGGTCGTTGACTCCATTCTTGAGGAGCTGGGAGCGGCGGATAAGCCGCAGCTGATTCTTTTTAATAAAGCAGATATTTGTACGAAGGAGCAGCTTGAAATGCTGCCGGCAGGTCCAGGGTATCTAAAAATCAGTGCACTCAATCAAGATGATCTGCTCCTTGTAAGACAAGAAATCCAAAACCGTTTGTCTGGTGGGATTCTGACATTCCGGATCCCGCCGGAAGACGGTAACACCATGGCGATGCTTTATCGTGTAGGAGATGTCATAGGACAGCAGGCCGAAGAAAATGATATGATCTATAAAGTAAAGGTACACAAGCCTGATTATGAGAAATGGGGACACATGCTTGCCTCATATCTTGTAAGAGATTGAATGGAACGACGTGGAGGAGAAATTCGGAGACATGAAACAATTTGCACAAGAACTGGAACAATGGAAAGAAACTGCTGAAGATCGGATCGAAGGACAACTGCGTAAACTGGACCGTGTTATTGACCAGAATCAATGGAAGGTCATCGAAGCGTTTCAGCGGCATCAGGTAAGTGATTTTCATTTTGCGGGTTCAACAGGGTATGCCTATAATGACCGGGGCCGAGAGGTGCTGGATTTGGTATATGCGGACGTATTTGGAGCCGAAACTGCTCTGGTACGCCCGCATTTTGCTTCGGGCACACATACGATTTCGACGGCTCTATTTGGCGTGTTAAGACCTGGGGATGAGCTTTTTTATATC
The DNA here is from genome assembly GCF_018403225.1 of Paenibacillus sp. J23TS9. Classification (NCBI taxonomy): domain Bacteria; kingdom Bacillati; phylum Bacillota; class Bacilli; order Caryophanales; family Paenibacillaceae; genus Paenibacillus; species Paenibacillus sp. J23TS9. The sequence continues at coordinate 1,006,692 of NZ_BOSG01000001.1, forward strand.
ACGGGACGTCCCTACGATACACTTCATAAAGTTATTGGTAAAAAAGGCGACGGAACCGGCTCGCTGCAGGATTTTGGAATTACATACCGTGAAGCTGACTTAACGGCGGATGGCGGCATTGATTGGGATGCTGTCCGTGACGGAATTCATGCTTCCACGAAAGTAATCGGAATCCAGCGCTCAAGAGGGTATGATTGGCGATCATCTTTTACGGTGAATGAAATCGGTGAAATGGTCAAAAAGGTGAAAGAAATCAAGCCGGATGTGATCCTATTCGTCGATAACTGTTATGGGGAATTTACCGAAGAGCTTGAACCTACAGAAGTAGGTGCGGATTTGATCGCGGGCTCTTTGATTAAAAATCCGGGTGGAGGCATTGCCGAAACAGGAGGATATATTTGCGGAAAGCAGGCCTATGTGGATCTCTGCGCGTACCGGCTGACAGCTCCAGGAATCGGAAGTGAAGTGGGTGCGATGTTAGGTACGACACGTGGAATTTATCAGGGGTTGTTCATGGCACCGACATTGGTTGGACAAGCTTTAAAGGGAAGTATTTTTGCAGCGGCCATGTTCGAACAAGCTGGATTTGTAACTAAGCCGGCCTGGAATGAGCCGCGGACGGATTTGATTCAGGCTATCGCATTCACGGGCGCAGAACATCTGATTGCTTTTGTCCAAGGTATACAGCGCGCCGCTGCAGTGGACAGCCATGTGGTTCCAGAACCGTGGGACATGCCTGGATATGATCACCCCGTTATCATGGCAGCGGGGACCTTCATCCAAGGCGGAAGTCTCGAATTATCCGCTGACGCACCGATCCGGGAACCTTTCATCGGGTACATGCAAGGAGGTCTGACATACTCTCATGTCAAATTTGGAGTCATGTTAGCCCTGCAAAAGATGAAAGATCAAAATTTATTGTAAGTTTATCTGACATGTTATTGACGCATGAGATCAGGAAATGTACAATATGAGTGAGAAAAGTTTACTGGAAGGTTGAGATAAGTCATGGGTGATGATATTCGCAGAAACATGGCATTGTTCCCAATTGGTATTGTTATGAAACTTACCGATTTGTCAGCCAGACAGATCCGGTACTATGAACAGCATAGCCTGATTGTTCCTGCACGTACCTCGGGTAATCAGCGCCTGTTCTCCTTTAACGATGTGGAAAGATTGCTGGAAATCAAGGCTCTGATTGAGAAGGGTGTTAACATCGCCGGTATTAAGCAGGTGATGAACCCGGTGTCCAAAGAATCCGAGGAAGCGACAGTCATTACCCCGGATACAGAAGTGAAACGAAAAGAAATGTCAGAATCCCAACTGCACCGCCTGCTGAAGCAGCAGCTCGTTTCCGGTAAGAGACCGGGCCAGGTATCATTAATTCAAGGTGAATTATCCCGGTTTTTTAATAAAAAATAAAATAGATTCAAAAATGGAAAGGGAGAGGATCCTGTGAGCTACACTAAAGAAGATATTCTTCGAATTGCCGAGGAAGAAAATGTTCGTTTTATCCGCCTTCAATTTACCGATTTGCTGGGAACGATTAAAAACGTTGAAATTCCAGTAAGCCAATTGAAAAAAGCAGTTGACAATAAGATGATGTTCGATGGATCTTCCATCGAAGGTTATGTTCGTATTGAAGAATCCGATATGTATCTGTATCCGGACCTCGATACCTGGGTTATTTTCCCTTGGGTAACCGAAGACCGCGTTGCACGTTTGATTTGTGACGTATACATGCCAGACGGTACTCCATTTGAAGGAGATCCACGCGGCATTTTGAAACGTAACCTTAAAGAAGCAGAGGCTATGGGATACACTTCCATGAATGTGGGCCCAGAACCGGAATTCTTCCTGTTCAAAACGGATGAAAAAGGTAATCCGACAATGGAACTGAACGACCAAGGCGGATACTTTGACCTTGCTCCTACAGACCTTGGTGAGAACTGCCGTCGTGAAATCGTGCTTACCCTTGAAGAAATGGGCTTCGAAATCGAAGCTTCCCACCATGAAGTGGCTCCGGGCCAGCATGAGATCGACTTTAAATATGAAAATGCTGTTAAAGCAGCTGACGAAATCCAAACATTTAAGCTGGTTGTTAAAACCATTGCACGCCAGCATGGCCTGCATGCAACATTTATGCCTAAGCCGCTGTTTGGTGTGAACGGTTCCGGTATGCACTGTCACCAATCCCTGTTTAATGGTAACGTCAACGCTTTTTATGACGAATCCGATGAGCTTGGCCTGAGCCAGGAAGCTCGTTACTACATGGCGGGTATTCTGAAGCATGCACGTGCTTTTGCTGCGATCACGAACCCAACCGTAAACTCTTATAAACGTCTGGTCCCAGGCTATGAAGCTCCTTGCTATGTAGCATGGTCCGGCAGCAACCGCAGTCCGATGATCCGAATCCCGGCTTCCCGCGGTCTGAGTACTCGTGTCGAAGTGCGTAACCCGGATCCAGCTGCCAACCCTTATCTGGCACTTGCCGTAATGCTGCGTGCCGGTCTGAACGGTATCAGCAAAAAGATGCCTCTTCCAGCTCCAATCGACCGTAACATCTATGTGATGTCCGAAGAAGAGCGTATTGAAGAAGGCATCCCAAGTCTACCAGCTGACCTGAAAGAAGCGCTGAACGAAATGGTTCGCGATGAAGTGGTCATCGAAGCGCTTGGTGAACATGCATTGTCCCACTTCTACGAGCTTAAAGAAATTGAATGGGATATGTACCGCACGCAAGTTCATCAATGGGAACGCGATCAATACATGACTCTGTACTAGGATGATAACCCCCTTACGCCAATGGCGTGAGGGGTTTTTGTATTTGTAGGAGATGGGGGGGAGTATATTTTATAAAGATGTTAGACGCCCACAAAACGCCCACATTTATTTAAAATCAACTCCTGCATTATAATTATGATACTTCCAATTTATTTTTTTCAAACATTATTTTCGTCGGCTTGTTTTTCGGCTTCTCTAATTATTAGATATATGGCTAATACAATTAAAGAAATAATCAGAATTTCGATGCACAACTTTTCAGAATTCAAATTGTAAATCAGATTATAGCCATTGTAATCACGGTTTACATCCATACTACTCCATATTGGTGCAACAAGCGCTCGTTCATACTCTTTATTTGGTCCCCAAAAGGTGTAGAACGGAACATTACAAATACCAAAAATAAACAATAAGAAAGCATAAACAAAAAAGAGGGTAATTCGACAGTAAGAGAAAAACTTATAACTTACTCGTATTGTATTTTTCAAACTATTCACCTCAAAGTTGATAATTTAGTAATGAAAGTAGGTTGTAGCTTAAAGAGTTGCAATCATACGATTGCAACTCTTAATGCTAATTTAATATGGCATAGACGCAGGCGGTATCGGTGAGCTTGCAGTTGAACTATGTGCGCTATTAGTTCTTGTCCAATAATCATTCGTTTTAGTTAAGAGAGTTCTATTCTCTCCAGAATTAGGGGTTTCATAGAGATGATAACCAGCATCATCAATATATTCATACTTCCATGTTCCTTGATAGATCTTTTTATTCCAGTAAATATAAGGTCTTGTTGCCCAGTAAGTCCACGCATCTACAGTAACGCCAGTTGACTTAGAAGCGGTTTGCGAAGCGCCATAAGAAGCTTGAAAACCAAATTTTGCTTTAATGTTAATGTCGCCCGAAAATCCAAGGGATTCATTAATCGTGGAACTTGTTGTTGTTGAAATAGTAACCGGAATAGTAGATCTGTAATTATCCTCTGCTAACCAAACTATTGCGTAAGTATACCAGTTACCATCATAAGTCAAAACAGGTGATTTACCTGGTGCCCAGTCATTATATAATACAGTATACACAAATGGAGTTATCTCACCATTTGTCTTTTTAAGTGTAGTAGTATTGATGCTATCAACTTTAGCAATAATTGCATCGATTTCGTTTGATCCAATCGACTGTTTGGATAGTTCATTTTTAAGCTTAGTTTTATCAATCGTATTTGATTTCTTATCAACAATTTCATCCATCGGAATATCGATTTTGGGTGCAACTGATGGAGCCGAGAATGTTTTTACTGAATTTGATTCTTCAATTGAGACTTGCTTTTGAGAAGAAGATTGTTCGTTTGCTTCAGCAGCAAACGAACTTGATAATGGGACAAGAAGAAAAGTGGCTGATAATAAGAATGTTGCAAATTTTTTTAGTTTCATTTTTACCTCCATTAGTTATTAGATTAGTGGTTCTTCAAATGCAAATTTCAAATCCGATTTTTATGTAATTTGTCTCGGTGCGATTTCGTACAACAAAATAATGTGTCTACACCAAAAAATCTCCCCTCCTTTATTAATTTTTACTGTTACGATATATAAAACAATTTAAATATACAAAAGTTACATATAAATATATTTTTTATAAAATATGTAATTATAAAGATTATATAGTGGAGAAATGGAGTTGTGCCAAAATGTTGAGTCTTGAGTTCCGGAGGAATTATAAATCAATACTGTAATTTCGACAACTGGTGGCTTAGACTTTTAAAGGTTCTGATCCCTGTCTCACAAATGGGGGTCAGTCCTCAAGGCGTGAGGTTTTTTTAAATATGGAGGGCATTTTAAAGGGATTATCGGCTTTGGAAGGAGTGCCCCCAAGATTGCCACCCATTTTATATTTACGATGAGACAACAAAGCCAGAAAAAGGGAACCTAAGATGCCTGAACGTGACAGCTAATGGGTTTGCGTCATGCAATCAATGTATATTCTAGTATTTGAAACTTTTACCTTACGCGCATCGTATAGATGGTGGAGGCGATACATATGAAATTAAATCAGAAAATAGGTTTATCACTGATGGGCTAACACTTGCACTTGTTTATCTACGGTTGCTGATGCTGTTGCTTCAGTCGTAATTGACACCAAGCTTATCCCCAGGAGTCCTGCTGGAAGAGTCTTTTTTTGAAAACATTTTGTGAATAACAAAATAAAATGCAGATGTTTTACAATCCGCTCATTTGTTGGACCCGTGCTGATGGTTTATCTTGAGACGTGGATTGAACCATTATTTAATTGCCTTATTGCCCTTCCGCAAGCTCGGTGCATTCCATAAGATATGATGTACTCTAAATTAAAGGAGGGCGCACTCATGAGTGAAGTTGTTGGAGGAGTAGGTTATGGAGGTTTAGGCACAAGTACTGCAGCTATCCTTGTTCTGTTCATTTTGCTGGTTATCATAACTAAATCTTTCTTTTTCTAAGATTAGGACATCTAAGACCTGCTGGCTTTGAGCTGGCAGGGTCTTTTTGTATTACGGGATCAGTAAATATTTTGGTTTATAGGAGTATCATGAGGCTTCATGATCCATCCATTGACGAACACGCACGGCGTTTTCAGGTTCGCTGCTGGCAGTCAATTCGAGTAAAGACCGCTTCCGGATGATCATTATCCAATACACTGAAGTACATAACGACGCCATGAGAAGCAGAATTATTTGAAGGTAATAGCATATTGATCCTACTTCGAGAAATCTTTTTTTGGGTAGGGGTATACGCCCAATTACCACAAGATATCTTATGTTCAATTACTTACTTGAAGAATTTGATTCTTGGATCATAAATAGTAAGGGTGCTTTTTAAGCTAACGGGTCAGAATAGTTGAAAATATCCCATTAAGATCTCGATGGTATGATGATTCCTTGATTGGACCGAATATGGGTTCCGCGAATATGAGAGCAACATTTCGTTATTCACCTCATGTTATAACTATCGTGTACTTATTTGACACAGATAGGAGATTAAAAATCATGACTAGATTAAAAGGAAAAGTTGCTTTAGTTACGGGTGCAAGCCGGGGGATTGGACGTGCCATTGCGACTCGTTTAGCACAAGAAGGGGCATTAGTAGCCGTTCATTATGGCACGAATCGAAGCGCTGCCGAAGAAGTCGTACAAGATATTGAGCAGAACGGAGGAACTGCATTCACGATTGGTACAAAACTTGGTTCTTTAGAAAGCATACAGACATTTTATAAGACTTTGGATGATTTGTTGAAAGAGCGTACAGGTGACACGCACTTCGATATACTAGTGAACAACGCAGGGATCGGCCTGACAACCCTAATTGAAGATACTACGGAAGAGGCATACGATGAGATCATGAAGATAAATGTAAAGATGCCATTTTTCCTGATTCAACAAGCTTTGCCACATTTACGAGACGAAGGTCGAATTATTAACTTGTCGTCCGCTGTCACAAGAATTTCCCTGCCTATTATTCCTGCATACAGTATGACCAAAGGGGCAATCAATACACTAACACTCACTTTATCCAGCCAACTCGGCTCACGTGGAATTACGATCAATGCCATCCAACCTGGATTTGTTGCCACGGATATGAATGCCGCAATGCTGCAAGATCCTGCTTCAAAAAAATATGGTGCTGATTTTTCGATCTTTGGAAGATGGGGGCAACCAGAGGATGTCGCGGATATAGCTGCTTTTCTAGCTTCTTCCGACAGCCGCTGGATAACCGGGCAATTGATCGATGCCAGTGGAGGCTCTCATTTGTAAACCCGGAAAAGTGGGGTAAACCGCCGATACGCTAATTAAATAGATTAAAATTAAAACCTTCCATGAGAAGTGAAACTAGATATAATAGCTCTTTTGGGAGGTTTTTTATGATTTGAAAATGAGTTATGGCGATTGTCGAAGCTGTCAAACGTATCCAGGGCTTAAGTCCGAGTACATTGAAAGCCTATGCTCTGCAGCTCAAGATGCTTCTAAAGAGAACTAGGAGATCTGGAAAATGAAAAATCGTATTTTCTAAGTTTTTGATCGAGGAAGATGTCATTCACTTGAAAATCTCTTGTCGGTTCCAGTCCCTGGAGGAAAGAGCACGGCAGGAGTTACTCTATAGTGCCGGCCTGCCGGGTTGGAGACTAAGCTGCGCGGGGAACGCCGTATTAGATACTATAGTTTTCTTGCCTTGATTACAAAAGTTACAGGAAGCATCTTAGCTTTTTTTGCAAAATCGCTGTTATCGCCCCGCGATGGCAACATTTCATCATCAGATTGCTCAATCATTTGCTCAATGACAAATCCCGCTTTGGAGAGCGCATTTACATAGGTTGATAGTTTGCGGTCCGATAATGTTAGCGTACTTTCGTCAAGAGACACCGAATACCAAGATTCATCGAAATAACATTTTTTGAATTGAAGCATATTATTTTCTGCAACAACACATTTGTGTATAGGGTGAGACCAACTGAAAATAAATACGCCGTCTTTTTTTAGGTACGAAGCAATTCGGCAAAAAGTACTCTCAAGGTCGGTTGTCCAGCCTATGGCATAAATCGAATAAACAAAGTCAAAATAATCCTCTGGTATGCCACATTTTTCTTCCATGGGGGAACAGACTAATTTTGCTGAGAGACCGCACGCCGTCAAAAGTTGACTTGTCTTTTCGATTTGGTTTTCCGAAATATCCATTCCCCATAGTTCAGATGCATTGCGTTCCCCTTGATATTTCAACGATTGACCGCTTCCACAGCCTATCTCCAGCATCTTTTTTCCTGAGACATCGCCAAAAAGCTGGCATTTTTCTTCAGAGACAAATGCACCATAGTAAGGAAGCGAGGTTGCTCCCAAGATTTCATTTCCTTTTGTGTCCCAAAAGATGCTGTTCGTTTGATGAATAGAATTCTTATCCATGTCGACCGTAATGGCTCTGCCAACCTCGCCGCCGCCTATAATGTTTGTTCTATAAACAGAACTCTTGTCCATGCCGACGCCCTCCCTAAAAATAAAAAATATAAGCCTGACGTAGATCCCGACTTGCCTGTTATCCCAGTAACACGTATCGAACACGATCACGCTGCCCAATTGATGCCAAAATAATGTACCATTTTTCTATGAACAAATCCACCTAAAATATTCCATGCGGCGTACGTTTGATCTCCCAGATAGACCGCCTCATCATATGACAATGGTAACGACCTGCGGCATGATATCATTCAAAAAAAGCTGGTGAAATTACTGGTTATGCGCATTGAAAAGACTGAATATAAATGTCGAGTTCAACTTGCTGTGTGGACTATTCATTAATGAAAGCGGGCAGATTAGTTGAAAATTAAAAATCTGTGTCAGGGCAAACGCTGTTGACAAACCAACTACTGCGTGTTACTTTGTAGTGGTAGTAAGTAATACTTCATACCAGTCATACAGAATAGCAAGGAGTGATTGTGCTGGAAAATCTAACGGAAATGCTCAAAGGGGCGCTTGAGGGCTGCGTCCTTGAAATTATAAGCCGCAAAGAAACCTACGGCTACGAAATTACGCGGCGGCTGAACGCCCTCGGCTTTACAGATGTTGTGGAGGGAACGGTGTACACCATCCTGATCCGGCTTGAAAAAAACAAGTTGGTGGAGATCACCAAGAAACCCTCCGACATGGGACCGCCGCGAAAGTTTTTCGCGATTAACGACGCGGGGCGCGAGGAGCTGCGGAGGTTCTGGGAAAAATGGGAGTTCGTATCATCAAAAATCAATGAGTTAAAGGAGAGAACAGAATGAATTTTTGGGAAAAAATCACCGGCAGCGACATGACGAAAGAAATGAAAGCTTTTGAATCGCGAGCCAAAAAGCTTCCGGCTGATTATCAAGCGGCATGGGGAAAAATTAATACCAATCTTTGGCCGCATTCAGATTTTTCCGGTCGTAACCTCATGCCAATTCTTGATGGTGTGCTTGGACTGCTCGAAGAAACGGCGGCGGACGGTCAGAGTGTCCAAGAGGTTTTGGGTGACGATATCAAAGGCTTCTGTTCAGCGCTGGCCGGCGAAGAAGGGGCAAAGTCTTTTCGCGACAAGTGGCGCGAGCAGCTCAACAATAATATCGCTAAAAAATTAGGTAAATAGAATGAACTAAAGTTTTGATTTGAAATCCCTGTCGCAACGGCTCCAAATGGCCTTAAAACATTAGTTTCTTAAGTTCATTCTATATAAATAGGAGGATAATATGAGAATACAAGATATCATCGAAGGCAAAAAAGAGTGGAGAGCGCACGTGGCGCGTGTCAAAGCGCTCCCGCAAGATTACCAGATTGTTTATAAAGAGATTCAAAAGTATCTCTTTAAGGTCGGCCCTGTTGAACTAACCGAAGGTACGGGTTTGCTATCGGGGATTATCGATCTTTTTGAAGAGGGCGCGGCCTTGGGGAAAGGCGTGCTCGAAGTGACGGGCAGTGACGTAGCGGCTTTCTGCGACGATCTAATCAAAGATTCAAAAACTTACACTGACATCTATCAAGAATCCGTTGACCAAAAAGTTTATAAGGCCATAAAAAAGGTTACGGATAAAACAAAGTAAAAGGGGGGTATCGGGATGGAAAAAGCAATTGAAGCCAAAGGTCTGCGAAAATCTTTCAAAGACACAGAAGTCCTAAAGGGCGTCGATTTTGAAGTGAAGCGAGGTGAGATTTTCGCCCTGCTTGGCTCCAACGGCGCGGGCAAGACGACGATTGTTAGAATCCTCACCACGCTGCTCAAACAGGGCGGAGGCACCGCCACCGTAAACGGCTTTGACGTCGCGTCAAAGCCGGACTATGTGCGGCAGTCGATTAGTTTGACCGGACAATTTGCCGCGGTTGACGAGATATTGACCGGGCGGGAAAATCTGATCATGATTGCCAAGCTGCGGCATCTGGATCATCCTCGTCAAGTTGCGGACGATTTGCTGAAACGTTTCGGCTTAACTGACGCGGCCGACCGTAAGCCATCTACTTATTCGGGTGGTATGCGCCGTAGGCTCGACATCGCATTGAGCCTTGTGGGCAAACCGCAGATCATTTTCCTCGACGAGCCAACCACAGGGCTTGACCCCGAGGCACGTATCGAGGTTTGGAAGATTGTAAAGGAACTTGCCGACGGCGGCGCGACGATATTCCTGACCACCCAGTATTTGGAGGAAGCCGAGCAGCTTGCCGACCGCATTGCCATTCTGCACGAGGGCAGGATTATCGCCAGCGGCACGCTCGCGGAACTGAAAAAGCTGTTCCCATCCGCAAAGGTGGAGTATGTTGAAAAACAGCCGACATTGGAGGAAATATTCCTCGCAATCATTGGTAAAAAGGAGGCCATGTAAATGGAGGCGGCAAAAAAACATTTTTTCAGCGACATGAGTGTTATGCTTGGACGTTCTATGCGCCATATTTTCCGCAGTATGGACACCATCTTCACGGTCTGTATCACTCCGATTGCAATGATGCTGCTGTTCGTCTATGTGTTTGGCGGCGCAATCGAAACCGGTACGGATAACTATGTGAACTACCTGTTGCCTGGTATATTGCTTATGGCTATTGCCAGCGGGGTGGCTTACGTGGCTTACCGCCTGTTCTTGGATAAGCAGCGGGGCATCATTGAGCGTTTTCACTCCATGCCGATTGCACGTTCCACTGTGCTGTGGGGGCATGTGCTGACCTCGGTGGTATCTAACGTCATTTCTGTTGTCGTCATCATACTCGTAGCGCTCATTATGGGCTTTCGCTCGTCTGCAGGGGTACTGTCTTGGCTAGCCGTAGCAGGAATACTTGTGCTGTTTACGCTGGCTTTGACTTGGATCGCGGCCATTGCCGGACTGTCCGCAAAAACGGTGGAGGGAGCAAGCGCCTTTTCCTATCCGTTAATCTTCCTGCCGTTTATCAGCTCGGCCTTTGTGCCGACCGATTCGATGCCGAAGCTAGTTCGTGCTTTTGCCGAAAACCAGCCGGTGACTTCAATCGTGGAAGCCATCCGTGCGCTGCTGTCAGGTCAGCCTGTAGGCAATGATATATGGATTGCGCTTACGTGGTGTGTCGGAATTATGCTCGTGGCTTATATCTTTGCAATGCGCGCGTACAAACGGAATTCAGCTTAATATTGCAAGCAATAAATTATGGGCAATCTATAAATTGAATAATTTCAACATTTACAGACGCGCCGTTATACAATCGAAAAACATCGGTAAAAAGGCTCACCCGCAATTTTGGAGTGAGCCCTTTTTTGTTGTTGAACCTGCGGTGGTAGGGTCTTCTTGGTATCTATTTTTCTTTAAAGTGCAGGGGGGACAGAAATCAATGTAATGCTTTGTTCGTCAGAAAAATCTTTCCCTACATTTATACCATCAGCATCGGCTTTAAACTTGATGTCATATCTTCCTGGAGAAGGGATAACCAGATTTACCAATTGAAAGGCTACGTCCCGAGCATAACCATTAATGTTAGAAATCGTTACGCTATGTCCATCGTTACTGATTTGATCAGCGGAGATTTTTTTCCATCCAGATTCGGCGACATAGATATCATCAGTATCAAAAATAAAATCCATAGAAGTTACAACAAGAACACCATTGTTAAATACTTCAGGTTGCCTGTGGTACCATTGCACCGAGTAAAATAGCTGTGGATAACATGATGATTGACTTCTTTTTGAATCCTTGTTTTTTACTCATTACTTTCTTTTCCCCCTAAAATGATTCTGTGTATTTCGACAAAAGATGACAATTGAATTATAAAATTCCATTCTGAACCGATTCTGAACATTGCCTTGAATTACAAGCAAAAAAGCTCACTTGCATTCAGCAGGGAGCCTCTTAATCTTTGTAATGGAATTACTATGTAAGGATTACAAGATATGAGAGATGATTAGAAAAAGATTCCTGTGAAAAAAAAGATGATGCCCATGACTAACGCTATTACTCCGCCTATCTTTGCAAGAACGATGTAATTATCGCTTGGTTCAGAATCACCGTCTATTTTCCAGCCTTCTTTTAAATACCAGGCAAAGTTAGGTTTTACGATATTTAATATGCCGATCACAATGAATAAAATTCCACTGAATATGAGCATTTCACTCATCTCCTTTTTAAATAAATACGCAGGAATTGGAAAACCGATGCAGCATAAATCTGATTTGGGATGGGGAGTTAACCCATTGATCTAAATTAAAGCGGAAATGAGCCGAATAATCATATGTAATCATCAGGTTCATAATGATTATTGTTACACCGAACATTTTATCAAATGTTTTAGTTTACCGGAACTGGGAAAAGGTATCTATAAAAGCATGTGTTGTATTTGCGATTCGGATGATTGTTTTTTTATTGCCAATCCGCCCTTACCTTCCCCTGAAATTTCCATAAGATATGATGTGTTCCAAAACAAAGGAGGGTGTAAACATGAGTGAAGTAGTTGGAGGAGTAGGCGCAGGATACGGTTTTGGTGGTGGAGGTATCGGAGCAATCCTGGTACTGTTCATTTTGCTGGTAATCATCTCCAAAGCATTTATTTTCTAATTTAAGTTATTGAAGATAGCCTCTGCCGGCTTTATGCCGGTAGGGGCTATTATGTTTTAGAGTATGAAAAAAAAAGAGCCGGCACACAAACTTAGTGGCCAGATCTGTTATTTTTGCATAACCGCTCGCTTTACCGTCCAGTAGGGAATGGTGATCGTTTGATTTTCGCTGGTGATCATCTTAAATGTACTGGAGTCATTTTCCTGGCAGATCCCCTGATAAAATTCACCGCTAACCAGATGAACAGTGGTATCTGACTGATTTTCAAAGGATTTCTGAATGTTATGGTTTGTCATACTGTATTTCTCCTTACATGTGCAATTCTGGAAAGTCAAATAGTTATTAAACCAAATCGCCTGGTTGTAAACATGAATTCGAAAAAAGGACACCATTTTTGTGAAATCATTTTCACCATACAAGACGATTGGTAAGAGACGACCTCATGAAAAAATCTCCATATCTGTGTTGCTTAAAGCATGTTACGATGCCGGAGGTACTAGACTACTTAAACATTCGGCTGTTACTTTTGTTCATCATTCTCGCTTGTTATTATTAAACGAGCTTCAAAGATATGGGTTGCGAACCAAGTTAACCTGGATGATAATTATTAAAAAATGGATCTGATTCCTATCTGTATCTTTATAGTAAGGAAAGAAGGGGTACGGAAGGAGCCGCATAGTCAGTGGAAACGGAAACCCTTCAAAAAAATCAGTTCGGTTAATTTCTAGTAGGAGCGTGTAGAATGAATTTAAAAGAAAAGTTGGAATTAATAAAAGAAAATGGCTACCAACCATCTCCCGATACATTCCAGTTGATACAAGAAATGATAAATAACATCGGATCTTTGGATGCCGTGCTGCGTGATGAGCTCATTTATACAACATTGTCACATTGGATTCCCGGTAATTCTCTAACTGCAAACGAATTGGAACAACTTCTGCCAGTTGTTTTGGATAAAGACCATTTGCTTTGTAAGCTTGGTGAAACGAATACAGACTCCGTCTTCACTCGATCTTTCTCTATGCTAGTCATACCGCTTCTCTTGATGAGACATAGAGAATCACCATTTCTGTCAAGAGAGGAAATTCACCTGATCAAAGAGAACGTATTTTACAATGTACAAAATGAGAGGGATTACCGTGGGTATGACGAGGAAAAAGGCTGGGCTCATGCCATCGCCCATGCAGCAGATGCTTTAGACGATTTGGCTCAATGTTCCGAACTGGATAAAGAAGACCTCTTAATCATACTCGATTTGGTTTACGAAAAGATGACCATAACAGATCGAATTTACTCCGATGGGGAAGATGAGAGAATGGCAACGTCCATAATCAGCGTTCTAAATAGAAAAATACTTAGTCAGACTTATGTAGAGCAATGGATTCAAAGTTTTGGTGATGTGGAGAAAGATTCAGAATTTCTTCCTGCCTTTAAGCAAAAAAATAATATAAAGAACTTTTTGAAAAGTTTATACTTTCGAGTTAAATTTTACAAAGATGATGCCGATCTCTGCCCAACGATTGAGCATACATTATATAAAGTAGAAAAAGTATACTATTCTTAATTATGAGGAAATTGAGGGGAAAGCCCAATGCAGAAATTCAAGTTAGGAGGAACTAAACCATGAAGGATAGCGGTGGGAAGGTTCAGGAATTAGAAGAGCGTATTGCTGCATTGGAAAACCACATTAGAAAATCGGAAAAAAGGTCGAAGGGCAGCCGTCTTATTGGATATATTTTCGGCGGGGCCATTGTGCTGTTGATTTTACTCTTCGCTATACAGTTTGTAGGCTGAAAAATTTCAGATCGAAAGAATCAGCTAATTTATGATTTAAAATTACATATAACAGCGAATTGATCTCCCTTATTAGGGGGATTTTTTTATGACATGCTGTGGAATCTATAGAAATCAAACCTAAAACCTGAATTTCACACCTCCCTATTATCGGCATTTCCCTGCATAATGAGTTCATACCAAATAAAAAGGGGATTAAACGATGGCGAAGATGTCGAAATTGTTAAGCCTGGTGATGACGGGCACACTGGCGCTCAGCCTTACAGCATGCGGCGGTGGCAGCAAGACCGATGAAGGAAGCACTTCTTCCAATGCTTCGGGAACATCCAGTAATACCACGGAAACGGTGAAGGAAAAGAACGTTACGATTACCTTCCAAAATATCTACCCGGATCCAACCGATCCGAAGAACAAGCTGATGAACAAGCTGGTGAAGCAGTACGAAACAGATCATCCGAATATCAAAATCGAGCTGGATTCACTGAACACGGACCAGCAAAAGCTGAAGCTCAAGACGCAAGCAGCTTCTAAAGAAGTTCCGGATATTACAGTGGTGAACCCGGCCGCTCAAATGCAGCCTTTCGTTGATGCGAAGCTCCTTGCACCGCTAAATGATATGCTCGACCAAAACGGATTGAAAGACACATTCCAGGATGGGCTTTTAGACTGGTACAGCTTCGATGGTAATACATACGCCCTGCCTGACGGCAATAACATCGGCGTAGTGTACTATAACAAAGAGCTGTTTGATAAAGCTGGCGTGAAAGTGCCAACGACGTTCGAGGAAATGCTGGATGTCGTGAAAACTTTGAAGTCCCAAAAGATTCAACCGATGGCAATCGGTGAAAAGGACAGCTGGACCGGTTCGTTCCTGTTCATGAACATGCTGCTCCGCACAAACAACGGTCCTGGATTCCTGAAGGATGTTGTGGATAAAAAGAAAACGTTTGATGATCCTGCCTTCAAAGAAGCTGTAGATGCATTCGAAAACCTGGTACAAGCCGGAGCCTTCCAAGACGGGGCAACCTCCTTTGACTACAATGCTGGCGAGAACCTGTTCAAGACAGGTAAAGCAGCGATGTACTACATGGGAACTTGGGCAACAGGCGGAATTGAAACTTCTTCTGTAAACGGTAAGGTTGGTGTATTCAAATTCCCTACCATTAATGGCAAGGGGAATCCGGATGAATTTATGCTCGCACCTGGATCCGCATTTGCGATTTCGGCAGACAGCAAGCACCTGGATGAAACCAAAGCATTCCTGAACTGGTTCATGATTAACTTCCCGAAAGAAGCGTTTGAAGCCAAAGGAGCAGTCGGTATCGGACAGAAAGTTGACGGCGACTTTAAAGCAGCCGGATATTCTGATATGGCCATGGATGTTCTGGGACTTTTCAAAGACGTGAAGGGTGGAGACCTGGCATTCGATAACACGATGAACCCGGGCACAGCACAAGTCCACTTGACCAGCATCCAGAATCTTTTCGCACAGAAAAAGGATGCAGCTGAAGTTGCGAAGGAACATCAAGCCGCATTCGAGGCAAACAACAAATAAGCATGACCGTGGAGAAGGGAACGCGTGCGGAATAACAGCATGACGTTCCCTTCAATTCCATGATGAACCAGCCAGAGAAGGAGGGGGTTAGTTGTGAACGTGCTGAAGGTCTCCCGCCTGACGATTGCCGCGTTTGTACTGCCTTGCTTAATCATTTATGTAGGAATCGTATTTGTACCGATTATCGTATCCATGTACAGTGGTTTGCTGGATTGGAACGGCATAGGAGAGTCCAAGTTTATCGGGCTAGAGAATTTTAGAAATCTGTTTTTTCATGATCCTGTTTTTTGGCCTTCTGTACGCAGGACGCTGATGTTTGCGGTCTTTTCCATGGCAGAGATTCCGGTAGCGCTGCTCGTGGCGATTTTGCTGAAAAGATATGTCCGCCGGCCAAACTTTCTGGTTTCAAGCTATTTTCTACCGGTTATTCTATCGGTTGTTGTCGTTGGACAGCTGTGGAAAACCATTTACAATCCTGCGTCCATGGGCGGCATGCTGAATCAGGTGCTGACTGCGGTCGGGTTGGAATCTTGGACTCACTCATGGTTGACTGAACCTTCGGTTGCCATGTATTCACTGTACTTCGTGGCATTGTGGCAGTATCTGGGTTACCACACGCTAATACAGTACACGGGCATTCTGAATGTGCCGGAGGAAATTTACGAGGCAGCAAGAATCGATGGTGCCGAAGGTTTTACTGCGGACCGATATATCACGTTTCCGAATATCATTCCTATTTTCAAAATATCGATCGTGCTTGCGTTTATCGGATCGCTTCAAGCTTTCGACATGGTTATGGTAATGACAGGCGGAGGTCCGGCACATGCCACGGACGTGATTTCGACGCATATGTACAATATGTCCTTCCTGTCCATGAAATATGGATACGGCAGTTCGATTGCAGCCTTCCTGGTCATACTCTGCCTAGCAGCTACGTTCCTGATCAATCTGATATTTAACAAACTGGAGAAACGATTCTCGTAAAGGAGGAAAATCGCCATGAATACAAGCTCTGTCGTATCACTTAATCAGCAGACGGCAACAACCAGACGCGGACGGTTTTCTATTGCGAAGACAATCGTGATTCTGTTCTTGTCACTGCTCGTCGTGACTCAGGTTTATCCGCTGCTGTGGCTGGTTCTATATTCACTGAAAACCAATGAAGAAATTTTATCAGGCAGCTTTTTTGCTCTGCCGCATTCCTTCCAATGGAGTAATTACAGCGCCGCGCTCGAAGGAAATTACGTTCGGTATCTCTTGAACAGTCTTTTCGTTACTTCAGTGACTATGGCTACGGTTATTTTGCTGAGCTCCCTATGTGCGTTTGCGATCAGCCGCTTCCGCTGGAAGTATGGTCAAGTTGTCATGCTGCTGTTTCTCGTCGGTATGATGATTCCAATGCAGGCCACGCTGCTGCCGCTGATGATTATTTTTAAGAACATCCATGTGTTGAACACGCATTTGTCGCTGATCTTGCCTTATGTCGCGTTTGCGATGCCGATCGCAGTATTTATCTTAAGCGGGTTTATGAAATCCATTCCGCATGAGATTGAAGAGTCGGCAGTCATCGACGGCGCGAACGTCGGACGGATTTTCTGGAGCATTATCCTGCCTGTGTCCGTTCCACCGGTGATGACGGTATGCATTCTGACTTTCATTAACATTTGGAATGAATACATTCTGGCAGCAACGTTTATCTCTTCAGAAAAGCTCAAGACCCTGCCTTTCGGAGTGAACAGTTTTGTCAGCCAGTACTCCGTTAATTACGGTGCGATTGGTGCTTATCTTGTACTCGGTGCACTCCCGGTCATCATTATTTACTTCCTGCTCGCGGACAAGATTACGCAGGGCATGGTAGCTGGTGCAGTAAAAGGCTAGGCTTTTAAAAAAAAGATAGTACGAGACAAGCGGAGAGTATGCTAAAATTGACACGAAATGTCGATTTGCCGAAAGGAGAACGTATCGTTTGTGAGACGCTTCCGATCCATACACAACCGCTTGTTCCTGCTATTTTTGGGATGCATGACCGGTATTTTGATCCTCATGAGTGTTTTGTACTATAATCGAACACTCGCCATCATCCATTCCAAAGTCAGTGATATAGCCGAGAAAAATATTTCTCAAACCGCGGGACTGTTCAACCTGATGCTTCAGGGTTACAACAGCCTATCGAAGTCACTCAACAGTAATTATGAACTGACACGTTTGCTGCAGGAAACGGCCTCTAATCCTGCGGTTGGGGTCATAAATGAACGAACCATTACCAATATTATTGGAGCAGCCTACTATTCGCGGAGCGAAGTGGTAGGCATTCATATTTTATCGAAGGATGGCAAGGTGTACAGCTATGAAAGGCAGTTTGCAGGTGTTATTGACAATAACTATGCCCAGACCGACTGGTATAAAAAGCTGGGGGAGTCTTCCGGCAACATGGTGTGGCTGGGATTATACCCCGGATCACCCATCAATACGATGCAGCAGCAGGATAAGGTGTTCGTCTTCGGACGGAAACTATATGATTTAACCAACCATAAGGAGATCGGAATACTCGTCATCGAAACCAATCCATCTCCGATCATGGAAGCGCTCTCTAACGTGAGCATCAGTCCGGGCACACGGGTCTACATCCTGGGCGAGGATCAAAAGGTTATTGCATCATCCGGGCAAAAAGGAGCCAAACGACCGCAGCTTGATCAGCTGCCAAAACCTTCGGAGGACGAAAATATTGTCGTCGACAGCACCTCGAATCAATTGATTGTAGCTGCCAACACCTCTTTAGCTGGATGGACCATCTATGGTCTAACGCCTAAAAAAGATATTAGGGCGGAAGTCTATCAGACGACGAAATATCTCATTATCGTGGTGTTGATGCTCATCATATTGTCTACAGTGCTTGCATCCATCGTTTCGCGCAATATTGCTTCACCGCTGAAGCTGCTGATCCGGGAGATGAAGAAGGTAGAGATGGGGAATTTCAGCGGTTCGGTCAACGTGAATTCTTTTGATGAGATTAATAGTCTTGTTTCGTCCTTTAACCGGATGGTGCACCGGATGGATGAACTGATCGAGACGATCAAGATTTCGACGGTCAGTGAAAAGAATGCACAGCTGCAGGCGCTGCAATCCCAGGTGAATCCGCATTTTCTGTATAACACCCTGGATATGATCTATTGGATGCTGGATGAGCAAGAAAATGAGCAGCTGAGCCGGGTTGTGCTTTCGTTATCGCAAATGTTCAGATACAGCAGCAATTGGGAGGAAGCATCAAGGACGACATTAAGGCGTGAGCTGGAGCAAATCCGTCATTATCTGACCATCATTGAGATGAGGCTCGGTGGAAGACTCCGGACGGAGATTGCAGCGGATGAAGCTTGGATGGATGTTGTGCTGCCTAAAATGACCATTCAGCCGATTATTGAAAATGCTGTTAAATACGGTCTGGAGCCGCAGGGCAGCCTCGGATATCTGAGAGTGACTACGGAAGCACATGAAAACAAGCTGCATATCAGGATCGAAGATAACGGCGCTGGCATGGATGAGCAGACACTGGAGAGGGTCAGAGAGACGCTCACGCACAGACAAACAGGAATATCAAACGAGGAAAAGTCCGGACCAAGACGCGGTATAGGGCTCCGGAATGTCCATGATCGCCTCGTTATGATGTTCGGTGAAGCCTACGGCCTGCAGATCGAAAGTACACTTAAACAAGGCACGATGGTTGAAATCACCATTCCTATACCACCAAAGGGGGAGAACGAAGATGAACATATTGATCGTGGATGATGAGAATGTAATCCGGGAAGGGATCAAACGGACGATCCGGAAAGCTTTTCCTGAGCATGATGTACAGTTGGCAGCTAATCCGGATGAAGCGGTCATGATTCTTAGAAGCGGTCATATCGATGTTGTGCTGACAGATATTCTGATGCCGGGCATGACTGGACTTGAATTCATGAAACTGTCGAGAAGCAGCCATCCACATATCAAATGGGTCATTATCTCCGCCTATTCGGAATTTGCTTATGCTAAGGAAGCGGTGAGGCTCGGAGCCAAGGATTATTTGCTAAAGCCTATTGGCAAGGATTTACTGGTTTCCATGATTGCGCAGCTTGTTGAGGAAGTAGAACGGGAAGCTGAACTGGAACAAGAGGCCAAGATGCTTCGAAGTAATCTTAAATTTTTGCGGGAAGCTGTATTTCAGCGATGGGCAATGGGGCTGGACATCGGGAATAT
Organism: Paenibacillus sp. J23TS9; assembly: GCF_018403225.1. Lineage (NCBI taxonomy): Bacteria > Bacillati > Bacillota > Bacilli > Caryophanales > Paenibacillaceae > Paenibacillus > Paenibacillus sp. J23TS9. Next base: position 1,026,592 of record NZ_BOSG01000001.1, read on the forward strand.
GGATATTGCCCCTTTCGTGGAGCGGCATCCGCAGTTTCAATTGGCTCTAATCAAAATGGAAAGTGACAATGCGGTTCATCTGGAGCATTACATTGTAGAAAATGTGCTCACCGAGCTGATTGAAAAATATGGTGAAGGGTTCGTCACCAGTTTGGACGGCAAAAGTCTGCTTGGTCTGATCACCGTTGATGCGAAATATGGGATAAAGATTTTAACGGATGAACTGCGGATGCACCTGAAAAAATATGTGAAGGTTCCATTTCAAATTCAGTTATCGGATGTGATCAGTGATTTTAACAGTATCCCCGCGACGATTCAGAAAATGGGGCGCGATTCAGGCACACTGGAATTTGATTACTACGCACCCGGTGGCAACAGGGCGATGGAAGTTGCTGTGCAATATATCCGGGCGAATTATAATACCGATGTGACCCTTGAAAAGGTGGCTTCAGTCGTATTTTTGAATCCGGCCTATTTCAGTCAGGTGTTCAAACAAAAAACGGGCAGCGGATTCAAGGAATATGTAACAGGCCTTCGAATGGAAAAGGCGATCCATCTTCTGGAGCATACCCAGCTTAAGCTGGTTGATATTGCAGAAAAAATCGGTTACCAGGATGTAAAGCACTTCACACAGGTATTCCGCAAGCGCATGAATGTTACACCGACAGAATACCGGCAGCGTATGGCGTCGGAATCCAGCATGAGCCGAGCATGCCATTAGAAACAGCAAAACAAATCGGATGTGTGTCTATTTATTAAAGCTCTGTCATTTCAATGTGACAGGGCTTTTTTGCATGCATTAAAACAGTGAAGATGTGATTATAATGCCGCTTATTGATAAATAGGAACAAATGTTCTATAATTGATTTATGAGGTACATCGAGCGTGATAGAATGGAGGCATTTCAATTTGAAAAAGGATATTCGGAATATCGCCGAACGGATGAGGGAGAGCAATATACCCGGACTAAGCATCGCTTTTATCAGCGAGGGGAAGCTGAGCCATCATGAATGTTGGGGAGAGGTGGAAGCGGGAAGCGGGGATCCTATTCAATCTAATACGCTGTTTAATGCTTGCTCCATCAGTAAATTTGCTGCGAGTATACTCGCGCTTCAATTGGTTGAGGAGGGGCTTCTAAGTCTGGATGAAGATGTGGGCAACTTCCTGATTTCATGGAATATCCCCGAACATCCAAGTTTTAATTCACGAACGGTTACTCTTCGCAGACTCCTCTGCCATCAGGCGGGGTTCGCTGACCCCCAAGGAGGCTTTGGTCAGTATATTCACGAATACGGTTCTCCGGACATGGCTAAGCTGCTTCGAGGTATGACTTACTACTGCCAAAAGCCGATTGAATTGATGGCAGAGCCGGGCAGTCAATTTATTTACTCGGATACGGGTTTTTGCATTATCCAGCTGATGATCGAGGATGTGACTGGGGAGTCCTTTGATAAGCTTCTTCAAGAAAAGTTATTTGAACCGTTACATATGAACAACAGTATCATTGTTACATCCCAGTCGGAGATCCGGATGGGTTCAGCGGTTGGACATAATAAGCATGGAGTACGTCTGAAGGAATCTCATCCCATATACCCGTATCCGGCAGCAGCCGGGCTGTGGACAACGCCTGCGGATCTGGCCTTGTTAGTTGAGGAATTCCTTTCTTCACTTCAGGGAAATAGCAGGCTTGGCATCTCTGCTGAAACAGCTGACGAAATGATCAAACCCCAAGGCTGTTTCAAGTGGACGGGTCTTGGTGTATTTCTGGAATCCCCTGATGGTGAGCTCGAAGTTTCGTCTCTTGGCTGGGGAGCAGGATATCAGTGTATGCTGATTACGTATCCGAAGATAGGCAGAGGAGCGGTCTTGATGATGAACGCAGATCCGGGAGTGCATCAGACCCAAAGTCTGCTTGGACATCTAGCAAGTTTGTGGCAGCAAGGGCAGTTAATTTGAGAGTAATAAAAAGCCCTTGTTCTCTTCGAAAGAACAAGGGCTTGTACATATGAACGGCATAAATTACTTCATTAATGAATATCCCGGAACAACCCGACAACCTTGCCAAGGATCGTCACATGATTCAGCCTTAGCGGCGTATAGGACGGATTCTCTGGCTGTAGACGAATGTGATCCTTCTCTTTATAGAAAGTCTTGACTGTAGCTTCATCCTCGTCGGTCATCGCAACAACAATGTCTCCGTTATCTGCGGTCTGCTGCTGACGCACAATGACATAGTCGCCATTATGGATGCCTGCCTCGATCATACTATCTCCCATTACTGAAAGCATGAATACTTTCTCATCCCCGACAAAATGCTGGGGAAGAGGGAAATAATCCTCAATATTCTCTGTTGCGGTAATAGGTACACCGGCTGTAACCTTACCAACCACAGGAACTCTTGCAATCGTATGTGTGAACAGGTTACTGCTCTCGGACTCTTCCTGACCCAGAATCTCAATGGCGCGAGGTTTCGTAGGGTCTCTACGGATTAAGCCCTTCTTCTCAAGTCTGTCCAGATGACCATGAACAGTTGAGCTCGAAGCCAGTCCTACGGCTTCACCGATCTCACGAACGGAAGGCGGATAACCCTTGGCCCGGACTTCATTTCTGATAAATTCCAATATCGCTTGCTGCCGGCTAGATATCTTCGACATTCCCCATCAACCCCATTAGTAACGTTTGGTAAAATTATAACATAGAACTACCGTTCGTACAAACACAAGTTCTAAAATCAGGAATTCAAAATTTGATGCCATCTCTCCGAATCTAAAATATGGATGAGCGAAAGGATTTCAGTCTAAATACTGCAGTTTCAGGGCCGCTATTCGGACACGAGCGATACTCAAATAAATAGGAACAATAGTTCTGGGAACAATCGTTCGAAAAAAGTATTGAACAAAACATGTGTTCGTGTTATATTGGTTTTATACAAGAACAAATGTTTGGAGGAATCTTATTATGTTAAGACACACTACATATCAGAGTATTTATAATAATGACTTTATTGAAACTGCAAGCAGCGGTATAAAGACTACGGAACGTTTTCAAGCAATACAAGCCATGTTCTCACGCCGCCTGCTATTCAAGCTTTTGTTGGCTGCTGTAATTATTATCGCTGGTTGTACGGGCATGGTAAGAGTATTTGCTGGTTCTCCCCAGGATGAGATTCCGATGGAGCAGGTGGTTGTTTCCCAGGGAGACACGCTTTGGGGAATCGCTGTGGAATACAAACCGAAGGACATGGATACACGCGCTTTTATTCGTATTATTAAGGAAACGAACCATTTAAAGACCAGTGGAATTGAAGCCGGAGACGTTCTATCTCTTCCTTTATATTAATAGTTTTTATACCAGAAGAGCTTGGAAAGGTTCATACCTTGACAAGCTCTTTTTCTCATGGCAAAGTTAGGTATGAATTGAATAATGGAGGAGTAGTGTATGGATATCGACAGCTTAGTTGAGCGGATTAACGAGCTTGCCCGTAAGCAGAAGGAAACGGGTCTGACAAAGGAAGAAACAGAGGAACGTGCTAAACTGCGCGAACAATACCTCCAGAACGTCCGCCGCAATTTTAAATCCCAATTGGAATCCATCGAATGGGTCGAGGACCAGCAGGACGGTAAGCGCAAGTAAAATACATGACAAGATGGTTAAGGGGGAACAACTATGTCCCGTTCCTGGGAAAGAATGGTTCAGAAAAACACATCTCATTTAAACAAGCAGCGCAAGAAGGATGGAAAACCTTCAATCTATGCTTCGAAAGGATCTGCAACAGCGGATATTTTCAGAGGCCGGAATTTCGTTCTTCCGGTAACATTAGTTGCACTGGCCGCTATATATGTGCTTCTGGGAATGGCTAGTCAGCAGCAGGCGATGAGCACTTCATTAACTTGGATTGTGGTCGGACTGTATATTTTACTTGCGGTGGTTATTTTTCTGCGGAGACCTTTTCTCAAGGTGGATAAAAATTCGATCTCTACAATTAAATTCAACAGGGATCGCCGTCTCACGGCTGACCAAATCGCTAGCATTAAAGTTGGTTCCGGTTCTGTAGTTATTGAACTTAAGGGTGCAAAGGGCAAGAAAGGTAAAGTAAGTAAAGGCGGCAACTGGGTCTTCACCCGATTGATTAATCGTTATGATACTGCAGCCATGGGTGAACGCTTGGAGCGTTTCGCTAATACTTTTGATATTCCATTTGAAAAATAATAGATAAACATGGGAGAGGGATGGATGAAGATGGGGACAACCGCTGTATTTTTTGATTTGGACGATACGCTGCTCTGGGATGAGCGGAGCGTGGAGGAATCTTTTCGGGCGACCTGCGACACAGCTGCTGCGAAAACGGGGATTGATTCGCAAGCGCTGGAAACGGCTGTCCGCAAAGAGGCCAGAGCTTTGTATGAAACTTACGATACCTACGCTTTTACTGCCATGATCGGAATCAATCCTTTTGAAGCACTATGGGGTAAATTTACAGCGGGTGAACAGCCTGAATTCCGCCGGATGGAACAGATCGTCCCTGGTTATCAAAAAGAAGCATGGCAGCGCGGACTCCGTGCAATGGGTGTGGAGGATGAGCAGTTGGCTCAGCAGCTGGCAGAACAGTTTGGAGCAGAAAGACGTGCTCGTCCGCATGTGTATGAAGAAACCTTTCAGGTGCTTGATGAGCTAAAAGGACGTTATAAACTCCTGCTTTTGACGAATGGATGTCCAGGACTGCAGCAGGAGAAGCTGGATGGTGTACCTGCACTGGCTCCCTATTTTGATGAAATCGTTATTTCGGGCAGTTTTGGCAAAGGCAAGCCGGATCCAAGCATTTTTGAACATGCCCTTTCCCGTTTAAACATCAAGCCTGAGGAAGCCGTGATGGTAGGCGACAAGCTTTCCACGGATATGAAGGGCGGACTTGCCGCTGGATTAAACACGGTTTGGATCAACCGCAACGGGAAGCCCTACCACTCTAATATACAGCCGGATCATGTGATTAAGCATTTGTCAGAGCTTCATGGTATTTTGGAAACTTTATAATGCTGTGCTGTAAGCTTTAATTAAAAAGTCTGCTTTGGTGATGCATGATTTGCTGCGCCGAAACAGACTTTTTTGGTATTAAGAGAAGCTTATCTCAATGACATGCTTTATGAGTGATATTTGTCACCAAATTGTGAACAGGCTTGCGTTTTGAAAGAGTTAAAAGTATGTATAATAAATAAGGCGCGGTATAACCAAGCGTACATAATAATGGAAATTGATTTAAGGAGTGACAAATATGAAGAACAGAATATGGTTAACGGGAGTTATTTTACTTGTTATTCTGGCGTTGGCAGGCTGCGGCAGCAAGAGTGAGCATGACGGGATGAATATGGATGAAGGCATGATGGAGCCGCTGACTGTCGATCTAAGCTGGACACCGGAACAGGTTAAAGTAGGGCAAAAGGTATCCATTGAAGTAAATGTGGCACAAAAGAATAAAAAGGTCGATAAAGCGGATGAAGTGATGATTGAAATTACAAAAGAGGGAGACAGCAGCAACCATGAAAAGGTGCCGGCTGAAAATGCAGGAGAAGGAAAGTATGTTCTAGAGAAGACATTTGATAGTGATGGAACCTACAGCATTACCTCTCATGTAACCTATGGCCCACAGCATACGATGCCTACCAAAAAGCTGACGGTTAGCAAGTAATCGCAGTCTTTAATATGGACTAAAAAAAGAACCTGACTTTTCACAAAGTGCAGGTTCTTTTTTTGTGAAATAAATGAAATTAACAATTTATACAATTAATCAATTATGCTTTTTGGAAGCTGGGATCTTCCACAGGATAAGCAACCCAGCCATTCTTTTCAATGAAGAGACGGACGGCAATAATTTTACGGTTATCCATCAATGTAAAGAAGTGGTTGGTGTTCTCGGGTACAGAAATAACGTCACCCGCCTCGAGCTCCACATTAAAGTATCCCAGATCATCACTGCCCTTAATGACAAAAATCCCTTTACCACCGACAATTGCTCGGATCTCATCTTCCGTATGGGTATGAACCTCTTCGAATTTGTTAAGCAAATCCTCAAGGTTTGGAGTCGAATCCGACAAAGTAATAACATCCCAAATTTGATAACCGCGGCGTGCGGCCAAGTCGCGGATTTCTTCATCATATGTGCTCAAAATTTCATTTTTTTGGTCATCATTTAATTGAAAGTTAGTTTGAAGCTCGATAGGAAGCTTAGAAGCATCCCATTTTTCATATAGTACATTCTGATTGTTTAAGAATTCACGAACATTATCGTCACCAGAGATTCTTTCGTTCGTATTACGGATCACGATTTCAGCCATTAGCTTACCCCTCTTTTCCACTTGGTTTAATTCATATTATAACGAAGCAGTCTTTCTTTGTCGATGGCATCTTCCTTCTTAGCATAAGGGATGACTGCGTTTTCTGACACTTTTCTAATAGAAAGGATTCTGTTAAACTAAGAGCTAACGTTTTGCAGGGGGGAAATTACATGGACAGACCTGGCTTGCAGGAAATAATGAAAGAACGAATATTAATACTTGATGGTGCCATGGGTACCATGATACAGCAGGTCGAGCTCGGTCCCGAGGATTTTGGAGGAGAAGAACTCGAAGGCTGTAATGAAATGCTGGTTCTAACACGTCCGGATGTCATTGAAGAGATTCATGAACAGTATCTGGAAGCGGGAGCCGATTTGATTGAAACCAATACTTTCGGTGCTACTTCCGTTGTACTTGCGGAATATGATATACCTGAAAAAGCTAGAGAAATTAACCTGAAGTCTGCCGAAATTGCCCGCCGGGCCGCTGATAAATTCAGCACGCCGGACAAGCCAAGATATGTTATCGGAGCGATGGGACCCACAACGAAGACACTTTCCGTTACCGGAGGCGTAACCTTTGAAGAACTGATAATCAGTTATGAAGAGCAAGCTTTTGCTTTAATTGAAGGCCGCGTCGATGCGCTGCTATTGGAGACGAGCCAGGATACACTGAACGTAAAAGCGGGAAGTATCGGGATCCGCCGGGCATTTGATAACAGTGGTGTCACCTTGCCAGTCATGATATCCGGTACGATTGAACCGATGGGTACAACGCTCGCCGGGCAGAATATTGAAGCATTTTATATTTCGCTCGAGCATTTGAGTCCGGTCTCCGTTGGTTTGAACTGCGCAACGGGACCCGAATTTATGCGGGATCATATCCGCTCCTTGTCAGCCATGGCAAAAACGGCAGTCAGCTGCTATCCGAATGCCGGACTTCCGGATGAAAACGGGAATTATCATGAATCTCCGGAGTCGCTTGCACGTAAAATGGAAGACTTTGCGAAGCAGGGCTGGTTGAATATTGCCGGAGGATGTTGTGGTACGACCCCGGATCATATCCGAGCGTTGTCTGATACGATGAGTCAATATCGCCCGCGGCCAATGGAAGGCACCCATTCACCCGCGATTTCAGGAATTGATCCGGTCTATATTGAATCCGATAACCGGCCTTATATGGTGGGTGAACGGACCAATGTACTCGGTTCGCGGAAATTTAAACGCCTTATTGTTGAAGGCAAATATGAAGAAGCCTCGGAAATAGCCCGTGCACAGGTGAAGAATGGCGCTCATGTCATCGATGTTTGCGTACAAGATCCTGACCGTGATGAAACGGAAGATATGAAACTGTTCCTGGAGCTGGTCGCTAAAAAGGTCAAAGTGCCGCTCATGATCGATACCACAGACGCGGACGTGATTGATCTTGCATTGCAATACTCGCAAGGGAAGTCGATCATTAACTCCATTAATCTTGAAGATGGTGAAGAAAAATTCGAACGGGTGACCCCGTTAATCCATAAATACGGAGCAGCTGTCGTTGTCGGCACCATTGATGAGACCGGGCAAGCGATTCATCGGGACGATAAGCTGAAAGTAGCTTTGCGCTCCCATGACCTTCTCGTGAACAAATACAAACTGCAAGCGGAAGATCTGATTTTTGATACACTGGTGTTTCCGGTGGGTACCGGGGATGAACAGTATATCGGATCTGCAAAGGAAACCATAGAAGGAATCCGACTCATTAAAGAAGCTTTGCCAGAATGTCAGACTATTCTCGGTATCAGCAACGTATCCTTCGGTTTGCCTGAAGCGGGACGTGAGGTATTGAATTCTGTATTCTTGTATGAATGTACGAAGGCAGGTCTCGATTACGCTATCGTCAATACGGAAAAGCTGGAGCGTTATGCCTCGATTTCGGAGGGGGATCGCAAGCTTGCAGAGGCATTGATTTATGATACAAATGATGTGACGCTTGCTGCTTTTGTAGCCGCGTTCCGGAACAAAAAGGTGGAGAAGAAGGAAAAGCTATCTAATCTGACCTTGGAGGAGCGTTTGGCAACTTATGTAGTGGAAGGAACTAAGGAGGGGCTGCTTCCCGACTTGAAAGCTGCGCTGCAAAAATATGGAGCTTTGGAAATTATCAATGGTCCGCTGATGGCCGGAATGTCCGAGGTTGGACGGCTGTTTAACAATAACGAGCTGATTGTGGCCGAGGTACTTCAGAGCGCAGAGGTCATGAAGGCTTCCGTGTCGTATCTGGAACAGTTCATGGAAAAAAATGAGTCTTCAGTTAAAGGCAAAATGCTTTTGGCAACCGTTAAAGGTGATGTGCATGATATCGGGAAAAATCTGGTGGAGATCATCCTTTCCAATAATGGTTATCAGATCGTCAATCTGGGTATAAAAGTACCACCGGAAACTATTATTGAAGCCTACCGCAAAGAGAAGGCCGACATGATCGGTTTATCTGGACTTCTGGTTAAGTCTGCGCAGCAGATGGTCGTTACTGCGCAGGATTTGAAAAACGCGGGTGTAGACGTACCCATTATGGTAGGTGGGGCCGCCTTAACTCGTAAATTTACGAAGACCCGAATCCGTCCGGAATACCAAGGCATGGTTGTATATGCAAAGGATGCTATGGATGGACTTGATATTGCCAATAAATTGATGGATCCTGTGCAGCGTGAGATGATGCAGACGGAAATGCAGGCAGAGCTTGAAGCAATGGCTGCGGAAGTGGAAAAGCCAAGAGCGATGCCGGAGCCGACAAGGGCCGCGAAGTCCAGCGTGTCGACTGATGTGCCCGTATTTAGCCCACCGGATATGGAGCGTCATATCATCCGGAATTACCCGATTACACATATCATTCCTTATATGAATATGCAGATGCTTCTGGGGCATCATCTCGGTCTTAAGGGACAGGTAGAGCAGCTTCTTGCCGAAGGCAATAAGAAGGCGGTGGAACTCAAAGCCACGGTTGACAGCCTGCTGGATCAGGCTGCCAAGGAAGGAATCATTCAAGCTCATGCAATGTACCGATTCTTCCCGGCACAATCCCGGGGGAATGATGTCGTGATTTATGATCCTGAGGATACATCCAAGGTGCTTCACACCTTCAGCTTCCCGCGTCAAAATGTGCCTCCATTTCTTTGTTTGGCGGACTTCTTGAAGTCTGTCGACAGCGGACAGATGGATTACGTTGGATTTTTGGTTGTGACAGCAGGTGAGGGGATCTCCAAGCTCTCTTCCGAATGGAAAGATAAAGGGGATTATCTCCGTTCACATGCGCTTCAATCGGTTGCACTCGAAACAGCCGAAGCCCTTGCTGAGCGTGTGCATCACATCATCCGGGATAGCTGGGGCATTCCGGATCCTGCGGATATGACCATGAAGCAGCGTCATGGAGCACGGTATCAAGGGATCCGCGTTTCATTCGGTTATCCGGCTTGTCCGGATCTTGAGGACCAGGAGCCGCTGTTTAATCTGATGCATCCTGAGGACATCGGTGTTCTGCTCACGGAAGGCTTCATGATGGAGCCGGAAGCATCGGTATCGGCCATGGTGTTCGCGCATCCGGAAGCTAGGTACTTTAATGTGGATAAGGTAAAATGATACCTGTTGTACCGGTTCATTTATAGGTTAAATGGGAACGATGCTGCTTGCTAACGACGGAGCAGCCGTTTCTTCTTGCTGACATACATAGAAAGAAGGTTGCTAGTTATGGAACTTGAATTTTTGGGGACCAATGCGGGAGTACCCTCACTTCAGCGGAATGTGACGTCGATGGCTCTGCGAATGTTTGAAGAGCGGCGAACGTTTTGGTTATTCGACTGTGGGGAAGCGACGCAGCATCAGATTCTGCGATCTTCATTAAAGCTCAGCAAACTGGAAAAGGTATTTATCACACATTTGCATGGGGATCACATTTTTGGATTACCCGGGTTATTGTCCAGCCGTGCTTATCAAGGAGGTACAACCAAACTAACGGTTTACGGTCCTCCTGGATTAAAACAGTTTGTTGATGTCAGTTTGACTTTGAGTCAGTCAAGAATCGAATACGAACTTGAGGTCATTGAACATACTGGCGGATTGGTGTATGAGGATCAGGAAATAAGGGTTGAATCGCTGCTGCTGGATCACCGTGTGGATAGTTATGGCTACCGCATTGCTGAGAAAGACAAGGCTGGTAGTCTTGATCTTAAGCGGCTTGCCGAGTACGGGCTTAAACCCGGACCCGCATATGGCCGGCTGAAAAGAGGAGAAAGCATCGATCTGGGAGATGGCCAGCTGTTGAAGCCAGAAGATGTTTTGGGTTCACCCAAAAAGGGGAGAGTCGTAACCATTCTGGGTGATACACGGCCCTGCGATAATGTTTTGACGCTTGCCCGAGATGCGAATCTATTGGTCCATGAAGCCACATTTATGCATGATCTGAAAGAATCGGCTTATAATTATCATCATTGTACGTCGATTCAGGCGGCAGAAGCCGCTCTGAAGGCTGGAGCCAAAGAACTGATCCTTACCCATTTCAGCTCGCGATATAAAGATCTCGAGCATCTTCAGCCGCTGCTTGCGGAAGCTAAAACCATTTTTCCAAATACAAAGCTTGCTGAAGAGCTAGTATTGTTTCCCGTTCAGAGACATGCTTAAAGATCAGGATAGAGAACGAGAAATCATGAGTTGAAAAAGCTCCCTATGGAGCTTTTTTCTATATTGGAGTAAGCTTTAAACGTGATTCCATACGGCCTCCAGCGGCTGAAGGATATCGCATGGGAATGGATTATTTTCCGGGAAAGCGCAGGAAATGACACAAGGTATCAACTCCAGACTTTTTCAGGCTTAGGAAGCGGATATCTTTGACGAACTGCGGTGAAAAAGAGTCTAAAGCGTCGTGGGAATAGAAAGAGTTGCTTCAATGAGTTGCGGCTTTTCTTCATTTTTCTTAGAATAGAACTTGCGTAATCATTTGAAACGGGATTGTTTTCTGTTTCCATATAGGAAATACTGAGCATAGAACGGGAAATGCTGAACAGAAAATAGTCCGTAACATACTCTGAATACAGGTATATTGTCTATCTGTCTGAGGAATCGGAAAGAGGCACAGCGATGACACAATACAAAGAAACAAAAGGTCTGTTGATTGACCTTGACGGAACTCTCTATCATGGGAAAAATCGTATTCCCGGAGCGGATACGCTGATCCAAACGTTAAAGAAACACAATATTCCTTATATGTTCGTGACGAACAATTCATCCAGAACAGCTGAGGGCGTTGCTGCCCATTTGAATGAAATGGGGATTCAAGCTTTGCCGGAAGAAGTATGTACATCTTCACTTGCTGCGGCGAAATATATTGCTGAAGAATCTCCAGGAGCTGCTGTGGCTATGCTAGGAGAAGAAGGACTTCGTCTCGCGCTGATGGATGCGGGATTACATATCGTTGACGATAATCCGCAATTCGTTGTGCAGGGAATTGACCGTTCATTTACATACGAGACACTGGCCAATGCGGTTCGGTGGATCCGTGAAGGGGCTGTGTATGTGTTGACGAACCCGGACCTGCTTCTTCCGTCGGATCATGGCTTGGTACCTGGAGCGGGTGCTCTGGCTGCATCTATACAGGCTGCATCCGGGGTTGAGCCCGTGATAATCGGTAAGCCTGCCGGCCATCTGATGACTTTTGCTACGGATCGATTAGGCATATCACCTGCAGAAGCAACGGTTGTTGGTGATAATATGCGCACAGATATTGCCGCCGGAGCGGCTGCGGGTTGTCAGACAATCCTCGTTTTGACCGGACTAACCACGGAGGAGAATTTGGCCGAGCAAATCCAGAATGCTGGACTTGAAGCGGACATTATTTGTAAAGATTTGTACGAATTAAAGGAAATCGTATGTCCGTCCTCAAAGAACATTTAAATATATTGAAGCCATCATTGCTATATACGAAAGGATTGATGAACAAATGCCGGAACTGCCGGAAATGGAAAATTACCGAAGACTACTTTCGGAGTATATAATAAACCAGCCGATCACTCATGTGGTTGTCAACCGAGAAAAGTCAATCAATGTACCAGCAGACCAGTTCATAAATGAGCTGACTGGACTGCGTGCTATTTTTGTGGAAAGACGTGGAAAGTATCTCGTTTTTCATATGAATAACGGTCGCAGACTCCTGCTGCATCTCATGCTGGGCGGAATGTTGTACTATGGAACAGAGGAAGGCCGTCTGAGCCGGAATACTCAGGTGGAAATTACTTTTGGACAGAATACATTATACTTTATCGGTCTTCGTCTTGGATATCTCCATCTGCTGTCCGCCAAGGAAGTAGAAGAAATCCTAAAGCCGCTTGGGCCGGAATTGTTTGACCGGAGAATGAGCAAGGAGCGTTTTGTGGAGCTGCTCAAAGGGCGGCGCGGTGCGATGAAAAGCCTGCTTGTCAATCAGCATGTCATCGCGGGCATTGGCAACTGCTATGCGGATGAGATCGCTTTTGAAGCCGGATTGCTTCCTTCCGTCAAGATACAGGATCTTTCAGAAGAGGCGATAGGCAGATTATATGACGCGATGCTGAAGGTTTTACCTGATGCGCTGGAGCATGGAGGTTACATGGAGGCTCCCTTTATGGAGGGAGATACTCGGACCGGTGGATATGATGACATGTGCAAAGTTTACGACCGTGAAGGGGAAGGCTGCGTTCGCTGCGGCGGGGTTGTGAACAGAATTGAATTGACAGGACGCAAAGCATTCTTTTGTCCGTCCTGCCAGCATGAACAATAAACGATTGATCGGTTGTCATGTCAGCACCCGCGGAGGCTTTGGGAGAGCAGCCAAGCGGGCATGGGATATGGGAGCCAGAGCATTTCAATACTTTCCTAAAAATCCGCGCAGTCTGGCATGGAAGGATCTAGATGCCATCGCTGCGGCGGATTGCTTTCGTTTTTGCCGGGAAAAAGGGATGCCAAGCATAGCTCATACACCTTACCCGGTGAATATTGCAGCTGGAGATACACGGGGGGATGAACTGTACCAAGTTACTGTGGCATCCCTGAAAAATGATCTGATCATTGCCGAGGCCTGCGGATCTGTAGGAATTGTCGTACATTTTGGCCATCTGAAAAGCAATGACCCGTTACAAGGCTATAAAAATATAATACAATGTTTAAATGAAACGCTGGCTGATTGGCAGGGCAATGCAAAAATACTGCTTGAAAATCAAGCGGGTCAACCAGGATCGATGGGAATTACGCTTGAAGAGCTGGTTAATGTCCGCAATTTGGCTAACGAGCCGAAAAAAATTGCGTTTTGTCTGGATACCTGCCATGCTTATGCTTCGGCCACATGGATTCCCGGAGAAACCGATCGTTTGATGGAGCGTGGACGTGAGCTTGGATACTGGGAAGAGCTTGCAGCCTTACATTTGAACGATTCAAGATATCCGTCCGGTTCTGGGAAAGATCGTCATGCCCGGATCGGTGAAGGTTATATCGGGACAGAGGCAATTGTTGAACTTATCTCATTTCCAGAGTTTAAACGCAAGCCTCTTATTTTGGAAACGGAACCTGGTAAGGATGGAACGCATAGGGATGAGATTGAGTACTTATACCGTTGCATAGAAGAGGAATGAAGAAATAGAGCTTATACGAGCAATGGGAAGAACGGGAGAAAGGGGGAGCGGCTGTGATTCATTTGTATCTGGATGATTACCGGCGTTGTCCGCAAGGATTTGCTCTAGCCAGAAATGCACAGGAATGTCTTTTGATGCTGGAAGAATGTAAGGTTGATATTTTGTCACTGGATTTCGACCTTGGCCCCGGTGAGCCTACCGGAAAAGAGGTTGTACGGGGGATGATTGCCAGGCAGCTGTTCCCTCGGGAAATATATCTGCATACATCCAGCATGTGGGGGAAAAGAGAGATGTACGAGCTTCTCTATCAGTCCGTTCCTGAGCAAGTGAAGCTGCATAACGGTCCGATGCCTTCGGAGGTGCTGGATCGTATTGCTGAGGGGGTGCGGAAATGAGGGAATTGGACGAAAAGCAGCTGCTTGAAGAGTTGTGGAGCAAGGGCAAGCCTTTGGCTGTCTTCCTGCACACCCCTTTTTGTGGAACCTGCAAGGTGGCACGCAGAATGCTTGAAGTTACGGAGCACCTGCTTCCGGAAGGCATCCTTGCAGAAGCGGATGTGAATATGCTGCCTAAGGTAGTGGAGCAGTACAGGATCTCGAGTGTTCCTGCCCTGCTTATCGCAGACCCAAAACGCACCGGTAAACCTGAAATTATATATTCCATGGGATCGGTAGAGGACTTGTTAGCTCAAATAAGGGGAGTGCTTTCATGATTTCGATGCGGGATGTGTCATTGAGAAGAGAAGAGAATCAAATTTTGGATCATATATCCCTGGAAATCAAAAAGGGAGAAAATTGGGTTATCTTAGGACGCAATGGTTCCGGCAAAACGACGATTCTGGAAATGCTCACAGGATATCTTTTTCCAAGTGAAGGCCGTATTGAGGTGCTGGGAAATATATATGGGGAATGTGATGTCCGTGAAGTCCGTAAGGAGATTGGCTATATCAGCCCCAATCTACTGGAAAAGCTGAACCTGAGTGATCCGGTGTGGGAGGTCGTTGCCACAGGTGCATATGCGTTTTTACGCTTTTACCAGGAGATTCCAAGCGAGGTTAAAGAAAGAGCCCTGAAGATTCTGGATGAAATGAATCTGGGTAAGCTCTCATATCATCCGCTGGGTACACTGTCTCAAGGTGAACGAAAAAAGGTGATGCTTGCGCGAAGCCTGATGAGTGAGCCCAAGCTTCTGATTTTGGACGAGCCCTGTGCGGGTCTTGATTTGTATGAGCGCGAAAAGATGCTTGCTGAGGTTGAGCGGCTTGGGGAGCGGGACATCACCGTGGTCTACGTGACTCACCATGTGGAAGAGATTATGCCGTTGTTTACACATACGGCCCTGATCCGCGACGGGAAAATAGCGGGTGCCGGTCCGAAACAAGAAATTTTGAACAATGAAATGATAAAACAAACCTACGATATTCCGGCCCGGATCGAATGGGACGGCGGCCGGCCTTGGATTAAAGTGGTTTCTGGAGGGTAATCCGTTTTGGATGATAAACAGTTAATAAATGAAGAGATGAATATTGAAACATCCCGGTTCATATGCACGGCCAACCATGGCTTTGCACCTTATGCACAGGAAGAGCTGCGCCGGAAGTTCGGCAAGCTCAAAAGTAAAACCTTGATATCGGGTGAAGTTTTCCTGGCCACCTTCTTTGAGGATGCGGACAGAGCTGTGGACATGATCGTCACCAATCCTCCGATTTTCCTGCGCCATATCCAGCCGGTTCAGCTCGAGCTGAATGCAGGTACTGAAGAGTCATACTCGCAAATGGTTCAATACTTGAACCGTCAAGATAAGCTGCATGGCACAAAACTGTCAGTGCAAGTACGTAAAGCCGATGACAGCGTACGGGAAGAAAGTGCGGGACAGCTCCGTGATAAGCTTCAGGAGATGCTCGCCGAATTGAACGCCGAATTTGTTGTTCGCGATGCGGAGTGGGTCATTTCTGTGTTTGCAGCCGAAGATATGTTGTATATTGGCGTGTCGGAACCCGTGAATAATCTGTCTGACTGGAGCGGTGGCGCCATCCGGTTTCAGCGTGAAGACGGCCAAATATCACGTGCCAAGTTCAAGCTTCTGGAGGCAGAACAAAGCTTTGGGATTGATTTTGCTGCCTTTGATAAGGGCATTGACATCGGCGCGGCGCCTGGAGGCTGGACTTCGTTTTTGCTGGAACGAGGGCTGCGTGTGACCGCGGTTGACCCTGCCTTTATGCATGAGTCGCTGCAAGACCATCCGGCATTAAGAATTTTCAAGAAAAATGCTTCCGAAGTGCGTTTCCGTGACAGTGAATTTGATCTGCTTGTTTGTGATATGAGCTGGAGTCCAAAACAGATGGTTAAGCTGGTAACGGAGCTGCTGCCGAGTCTAAGACCAGGTGGCACGGCGGTAGTTACGGTTAAGCTGATGCATAAAAAGCCAATGGCGCTCATTGATGATGTTATTTCTTCATTTGAAGATGCCAATATGCAGATCCAACGGGCAAAACAGCTGTTTCATAACCGTGACGAAATCACTTTGTATATGATTAAATATTAATGTCGTAAATTATTTTTTTAGCGATTTTAGAGTGATGCTATTAAAATAGTGCTTTACACAGATATTACCATTGCTCTATAATGATACCAAATTAACCAGATGATAAATAAAGGGAAAGCATCCCGGTGCATGGCTTTACGGATAACCGTAATAGTCATCTCCAGGAGTGCTTTCCTTTTTTTTGTCTTGAAAGTGAGGGGACGAGAATGGATCATCCTTCCAAACTGCTTATCGGACTGACGATTGGGGGGAGATATGAGATTGTCCGGAAGATTGGAGAAGGCGGCATGAGCCATGTGTATCTTGCAGAGGATTTGAAGCTGCCTGGCAAGTTGTGGGCTGTTAAGGAAAGTGTCGTTGATCCACAACATTACTGCAGCATAAGGGATGAAGCGAAGCTTCTAATTTCTCTTAGTCATGTCAGACTTCCAAGGATTGTAGATTTTTTTCCTCCTGACAATGATGGATATTCGTATCTGGTAATGGATTATATTCAGGGAATTACGCTTGAGAAGTATTTTAGCGGGTATAGAGGCAAGGTTCCTGTAGATTCCATCCTTCAACTGGCGGATCAGCTGCTGGAGGTGCTGGGTTACTTACATACACATGATCCGGTTATTATTTTCAGAGATTTGAAGCCGTCAAATATTATGCTTACGGAACAGCTGGAGCTAAGACTCATTGATTTTGGGATTGCCCGAAATTACAAACATGAGCAGACGCAGGACACGGTTAAATTGGGGACGATCGGCTTCGCGGCACCAGAGCAATATGGTTCCGGACAGAGTGATGCAAGGTCTGATTTGTATGGCCTGGGTGCTCTGCTGCTTTATCTGTCCACTGCAGGAGCATATAGTGAGTGGTCGGATAGGGCTGAGAAATATATTCGTCCCGATCTACCGCGCAGGCTGATTCCGGTGATACGCAAGCTTCTACAGTTAGCTCCAGATAACCGCTATGCGTCGGCAAATGAAGTTCGTAAGGAATTGGCTTCGGCAGTAAGACAGAAGTCAGTACCGGAAGCGAGACGGGGAAAAGATATCGCCGGAAGAACCAGTACACAGGTGATCGCAGTGATGGGAGCGAGCGGTGGCACGGGTACAACGCATACTGCCATTGCGATTAGTCATTTCCTGGCACGGTGTCACAGCAAGGTCGCACTTGTTGAAATGAATGTAAGATCTCCGGCCTTTCGGAGAATTCAGCATATTGTGAATGGGGATGGCGGGGGCAGCCGCAAGTTTGAAGTGCAGGGGGTGGATTACTGGAGGCAGACGGCAAGAGCTGATGTCATCACCCTGTTATCTGGGAGCTACAACTATGTAGTGATCGATTTGGGAACTTACCGGGAGAAAGAGCGTTTGGAAGAGTTTCTTAGGGCAGATATTCCCATAATTATTTCTTCGGGTGCGGAATGGCGTCAGCAGGATGTGATGGATATGGTCCACAGCCTGTCGAGATACCCACAGCAGAAGTGGATGTATTTTCTGCCGCTTGCCCAAACGGATGCTGTCCAAAGGCTGCGCAAGCAGTTAAACACATCTCAGGTATTTTCACTTCCGCTTCAAATGGATCCTTTTGATCAAAGTGAGGAAATGGATCGAGCGTTAAACCGTATTTTTCAAGGCGTATTGTCAGGGGTCGAGCGTAGAAGAAGATTCAGGTTCGGACTCAGCTGATTCGTGTGAGAGAGGAGAATGAAAAGGTACATGTCCAAGCTGAGACAGCGAACAAAACAATTGCTTTATGCCGGATTGGCGGGTGCCGCTGTAATGGGTGTCGTATTTGCAGGCTATGCCGTGATCAGCAGTATGCAGCATCATACCAGGGAAAACAGCATCAAGCACGATTATGAGCAGCAGATTACGAGGCTGGAGCAGGCGCAGTTGGATGAGGAAAAAAAGATGGCTTCCAGTTGGGTACTCGCTCGAGATGTTCAAGCTGGCGACGTCATTTCAGTGAAGGATCTTGTGCAGGTTAAGCTGCCTCAGGGAGCGGCTCCGGTCAATCTAGTTCAAAGCAGTGAGGCAAGTGGAATGAAGATCGCCAAGATTGATTTGAAAAAAGGTACTGCATTAACAGTTGCAATGATTTATGAACAGGAGCCTTTGCTGGCGGATCTCAGGAACAGAGAATTACAGGCGATAGCCCTGCCTTCCAATTTGCATGAGCATGATGTTGTAGATGTGCGAGTCCAGTTTCCTACAGGACAGGACTACATCGTTTTATCCAAGAAGAAAATTGATAAGCTGGTCAATCCGGCAATGTGGATTACGATGACGGAGCAGGAAATTCTGTCATTATCCAGCGCTATGGTTGACGCTTACCTGCATGATGCCAAGCTGTATGCTGTTACTTATGTTGAACCGGAAATGCAGGATAAAGCTATACCGACGTATCCAGTCAATAAAGAGGTGCTGAAGCTGATTGACAGTGATCCGAATATTGTAAAGAAAGCGGAACAAAAGCTGTCTGAAGCTGTACGTGTCTCCCTTGAAAAAGACTTAACTGCAGTATCAGGCTCCGGAAAGACAAACCAGGGATTTGCAGATTCAGAGTTTGCACCAACGTATCAAAGCGGAGGGGTAAACTCGGGTCATAACTCGGAGTCCACCATTTCCGGATTTACTTTTGAAGATTTAAAACAAGAAGGCGGATCGACAGTTACTAGTAATGAAACAGAAAATAAGACTGAAATGGCCAATCCGGGACCTGCTACTTCTGAAAAGGATACTTTTTCCTGGGGGGAGTCTCAGGACAACAAGCTGCTTGAAAAAAGTATGAACGAAAATCAGACCGAGCGAGAGGTGCCCTCTACTCAGCCATGACCAGGATGTAAACATCATCGATCCAAAGCAATAGTGGAAAGGAGCAGGATAGGGTTTGAACACATGGATTTTTGCCGGCTTATGTGACAAGAGTGAGACCTTAATGTATGTATGCAAAATACTGGTCTCCAGCAATTACAGTGTGCTGTTGGTGGATGCGACGGATAAAAGAAAATATCCATTTTATATCGGGCAGCTCGATGAGCAGCTGTTAATTACGGAATTTGCAGGATTTGATGTTGCATGCGGATTTGATGATGTGGTCAGCCTTAACGCTTATTTGCAGATCACAGGCAGCAGCTTGGAGAACTATGATTATGTCATCTATGATCTGGAGCTTCCGGATTTTTGTCCACCGAGAGTATGGAGAGAGGCTTCTGCGTTAGTTTGGGTTACTGACTATGAGATATGGACGTTGGAAAAGGGAAGCATGTGGCTGCAGGAAGCTGTTAAACGCAACTTTGCTGAAGGTACGGAGCCAGAAATGTTTAAATTGATCGTCCGAGCCGTGGATGAGTGGTACGCTACATCCTACCTCGACGGGTATTTTAATCACCTGCCGGTATGTTGGAAAGAGGAGCCGATTGTTATTCCATGGAATGAGCTTGATCTGTCACTAAAGCTGCGGAATGAGCACACAAAAAGGGTCCAGATGAAGCCGTTAACCAGGGGATTTAAGAAAAATCTGTGCCAGCTAGTTCAAATGATTACCGAATGGGATCAAAAACAGATCAATCGCGCACTGCGGGTTGCGGAGAGGAGAAAAGCATGAGCAAAGTCGTCTTTTGGAGTCCCCTACAGGGAGGCAGCGGAAATTCCGCACATGCATCTGCGGCTGCCATAAGTATAGGGATGGAATATCGATTGAAGCTGCTTTTAGCACATGGAGGCATGGCGAAGGATAGGGTAGAAGGAGCTTTTCAAACGGGAGCGTATGCATTGGATCATTCTTTGATTTCCTTTCAGGATCATGGTATGGACGCACTTGAGAGACTTTGCCTGAACCGCAGATTAACCCGTGACAATATACGGGATTACACACTGCCACTACTTCCTGAAAGACTGGACTTGGTCCAAGGAAATGCAAAACCG
This sequence comes from Paenibacillus sp. J23TS9, assembly GCF_018403225.1. Taxonomy (NCBI): domain Bacteria; kingdom Bacillati; phylum Bacillota; class Bacilli; order Caryophanales; family Paenibacillaceae; genus Paenibacillus; species Paenibacillus sp. J23TS9. Next base: position 1,047,015 of record NZ_BOSG01000001.1, read on the forward strand.
GAAGGAACGATGCCCGGATACCGGAAGGAGCTGCTCCAGTCCATATGTGCTGTTGCAAACCAGAGTTATGATCTTGTTTTGGCAGACGCGGGCTGCGGTATTCCGAAGGATGGAAGCGGTGACCAAGCGCTGCTGGAAACAGCCGATTTAATCGTAGTTAGTCTGAATCAGTGTATTGAAGGTTTGGATTTATTTTTTAAGGATGGAGGCCGCCCGCCAGTGATTAACGAAAAACCGTATATTTTGGTGTTGGGCCGGTACGATAAGTACTCTCATTGTACACTGAATAACGTGAAAAGAAGATTTGGCTACAAAGGAACGATTCATGGGATTCCATACACGACGGATTTCTTGGATGCATGGAATATGCGAAGTGTCCTGCCGTTCTTACAGCGCAGCCGTAATCTGAACAACCGTCAGCCTTCGGCAGCATTTCTGGAGAGTATCCGGTCATTGAACAAGGATATTTTAACTCAGCTGGATATGACCTCCGTACTAAAGCTGGTGGAAAGGGGGGCATAAATGATCTCCGGAACGATCATGAACATACTGCTGATCGCGGTAATTGTTCTTTTCGCAGGTCTGCTCGTTTATGTGAAATGGTTGGATTATCGTCGCCCTGCCTTGAACGCAAATATCTCAGCTGGACAATATTCGATAGAGAAAATGACAGAGTTCGTGAAGGAGACGCTGCATGAGCTGACACACAGCCAACTAACCGATCTGGGTCTTCATGAGGAAGAGTATAAGAGGAGGCTGAATAAGCGGAGTGAGCTTCGCAAGGCATTAAAGGCGTGTATCTCCGGTGATTTGCATGAGAAGCAGTATGTTAAACAGTTCATGGGGGATCTGCTTGTCAGGAGTTTTGGTTTAACGGAGGAACATATAAATGAAGTCATTCCATTTGAAGATATGGGACACTTAACATCACAGGATCAGTTTGAAATTATTTTCTACTTATACCAGAAGCAATATGGACAGGAAGCATTGTCGCAGCTATTTGAAAATTATGGATTAGCAGATCCTCGCATCATTGACGGTTATGGGGAACAGCCAGTATACGCAGTGACTGCTGAGGATATTGAGCGGATTTTCATGTCGGAGTTAGACTGTGGAAGCTTAACTTTTACCGAAAAGTTGGATATTGTCGTGCAGCGGATTTATCAGCAATATAAAGGTTTTTCAGTAGTAGACGATTTGCGGGATCAGCGCATCGATGGAATCAGCGGAGGTGTTAATGGCATTTTAACAGATGATGGAATACCGGATACATATGGAAATCACAAATATTCACTGCCCTTATTGTACGAGGATGAACATCACAAGCCTTTTACTGCATCCGAGAGCGTTTGGGTTTTTTATAAAGGGAAATCGGTACATATGGCTTTTCTATCTTTCGGTTCGGAGCTGGAGCTGAAGCGAGTCTGTCAAAACATTTATAAGTACAACCATCCCGGGCAGCTGTCTGAATCCAATGGTTATAAAGTCAATGAAATGAAAGACGGCTCACGTGTCGTCGTTGTCCGACCTCCGTTTGCTGAATCCTGGGCTTTTTTTGTACGCAAGTTTGATATTCCGAATGCCTCTCTCCAGCAGCTGGTGACCGGGGAGAACGCCGAGCTTCCGATTGAACTGCTTAGCTATCTGATGAAAGGAAGCCGGATTACAGCCATAACCGGTGCACAGGGTTCGGGTAAAACAACGCTGCTCATGGCCATGGTAGAGCATATCGACCCCACATTTACTTTACGTGTCCAGGAAATGGCCTTTGAGCTCCATTTGCGTAAAATTTACAGCCGGAGAAACATTCTGTCTTTTCGTGAAACAGAACGGATATCGGGCCAAGAGGGATTGGATTTGCAAAAGAAAACGGACGGAACGGTCAATATTCTGGGTGAAGTGGCGAGTGACGAGGTCGCTGCATGGATGATTCAAATGTCTCAGGTAGCCAGCTTGTTTACTATATTCACCCACCATGCCAAGACATTTCGTGACCTCGTCTATTCGCTGCGGAATTCACTGCTGAAGACTGGTGTGTTCCACAATGAGTTTATCGCTGAGGAACAGGTCATACAGGTCATAAACTTTGATATTCATATGAAAAGGGATGTGGATGGCAGACGGTACATTGAAAGGATCACAGAGTGTATACCCATCGGGAATGATCCCATTTTAGAGAGGAAGATGCATGGGGAGGGCACAATCGAGCAATTGTTGGGCGAACTCCTGGAGCTTCAATACGAATCAAGGCAGAAAGCGGAGCGATATGTTTCACGTAATATTGTGGAGTATCGGGATGGGAAATATGTCGCAGTTGAACCGATTTCCGGCGGGAATGCCTTTGAAATGGCAGAACAGATGGGGATCGATGACGCGAATAGGTTTCATGAGTTTTTGAATCATCATTGGAGCGGTCCATATGAATATTAAAGCGGTCCTGCTCGTTGTATTGATGTCATCACTTATTCTTTTCGGAGCATCTTTTGCTTTTCTGTCCTGGATCAAGATCAGACAAAAGCATACCGCTCAAATGCAATTCCATGGGAAGACGCTGTTCAAAAATGTCAGTTTGATGGAGCGCTGGAATCACTTTTTACAAAGATCTTACATGACCATGTCAAAAATTCCTGGGCTGTCTTCTTACATACAGAGGATCAGAAAAAGAATATCGGGTGTTCATGCATACGATGAATTCAGATTGAGACGTGAGACGACCAAGATCACTTTGGGTATTTTAGGCATTTTAGGAGTATCTGTTCTGATTCTTTTCACGCTTAATCCAAGCGTAAGCTTTCTCCTGATGGTCCTGCTTACAGCAGTTATCATCAACAGCCTACTGATCGATATGTACGTCAACCGTATGGAGAAAAAACTGTTGGTGCAGATGATTGACTTGTTCTCTGAAGTGAGGCACAGATATCAGCAGCATGAAATGATTGATGAAGCATTATATGAAGCAGCTGAATCTGCTGGTTATGAGGCGTCGGTTCATACACGAAAAATATACGAAGCTTTAAATGCGAAAGATCCATCTGAAGAGCTTGAGAAATTCTATGAGACGGCACCTAATCGCTTTCTGAAGGCCTTTGCGGGTATTTCTTTTATGATTATGGAGTTTGGTGACAAGGTCAAAGAGCAGGGCTCGATCTATCTGCAGGGGCTAAGCGGTCTGACCAAGGAAATTCAATTGGAGATTTTGCGCCGGGATAAGCTGGATTATCTTTTGAAGGGTTTGAACGTCATAGCGCTTGCTCCCGTATTTTTTACGAAGCCGATTGAGCGGTGGGCCCGCAGCAGTTTTCCGGCTATGGATGAGTTCTATACAAGCAAGTTGGGGTATATCACGAAAATTATAATCTTTATCGTCATTATTTTGTCCTTTGTTTTGCTCCAGCGGTTACAACAGGACAATGAGACAACATATCGCTGGAGTGATAAGAAAAAAAACTGGGAGCAGTTTCTTTCTTCCTTTTCGGTTATAAGGCTCATAGCTTCATTTATAGCTCCAAAGCCGGCGACCCCGGCATATGCCCAAATGATACGTTTGCTCAAGGAGAGCAGTACACATATGAGATATGAATGGTTCTATATCCGTAGAATTATGTTTTTTATTTTGTCCTTTGCGGTGACCATGACGATTATGATGATTTTGCATCAAACAGCCAAAAGCCACATCCTGTATGCTCCTGTAGACGGGAACACCTTTTTCGGACAAGTATCCAGCGATCAAAGAGAGGCGGGTCATCAACTTAGTGATCAGGATCTGATGGTGATGAAGGAGGTTGGTATGTCATCTTCCGCAAGTTATGACGAGATCGCCAAAAGGATCAATGGGAGACAAAATGCCAACCCCAATAAGGATACGCTTGTCAATTCAACGAATCGAATCCTGTCCAAATTGAAGGCGTACAATCAGGAATATCTGAAGTGGTGGGAGATTCTAACTGCTCTTTTGATAGGGTGGGCAGGATATCAGTTTCCGCTATGGCTTCTCTATTTTCAGCGGAAAATTCGCTATATGGATATGAGACATGAGGTCTATCAATTCCAGACGGTGATCTCGATGCTCCGGGAGATGGAAAGGATTTCGGTGGAAGAAATACTGGAATGGATGAACCGATTTGCGATTATTTTTAAAGTGCCAATCCAGAGATGCGTGCTCCATTACGATCATGGTGCGGAAATGGCGCTAACTCAGCTGAAGGAACAGGTTAGGTTGATAGAATTCCAAAGAATTGTGGACAAGCTGCTTCTCTGTGTTGAGAAAATTCCCATTGCCCAGGCTTTTGACGATCTTGAGAATGAGATGTCCTTTTACTTCGAACAGCGCAAACAGGAATACGAGAAAATGATTGATACGAAGGCAGGTTTGGGCAAAATGCTTGGCTTTACACCTATGTATGCGCTCATTTTTATGTATCTGGTTGTACCGCTTATTGTCATAAGCTTCATGCAGATGAATGTGTACTATGAACAAATTCAAAAAATATAAGGAGTTGCTGTCCAATGAATAATGCTTCAAGCGCGTTGAAGGTGGCCGCTGGCATATTTCTGACCATCGCATTGATTACCATTGTTGTAATTCTTTTTATTTCAGCCCAAGAGGCTACCAAGACAGCGCAAAATAACTTTTCGGATATTCAAACCGAGCTGTCTCAGGCTTCATTTACAGTATATGACGGCACAAGCATCAGCGGATCACAGGTGACAAATGCTTTGCGTAAATTTTATGACAAGGATCAATTCGGCATACTCGTCAAAACAGGTAAGAACAAAGGAGGACAATGGTACGGAAACACTTTGTTCATCGACGATGTCGTAACGGACGACAGATTTGGTTCAGTCGATGATAATAAGAAAAAAACAGGAGATTTAAGAAATACAACGCTCGAATCCAGCAATGAATACGTAAACCCGAGCGGTAAGTTTAAAGCCAGCATCATAAAAGACAAATCCAACGTAGTTCGTGGACTTATTTTTGTACAATAGCATCAAGAGAGGAAGGGGGGCGCCATGAACGAAAATATGCGAGACATGATAACACTTAGCATAACGATAGCCCTGTTTCTGGGTGCCTGCTTCTTTACTCTGGGCCTTACCAGTCAGATTAGGATGACATTGCATGAAGCTGTCTCCGTAGTTGGAGGTCAAAAGCGTAGTGTTCATTCAACCCTTAAGCCGAGCGAGCCTGATGTCTACAGCGGTCCCCAGGCGCTTCTGATCGTGGTTGATTCCGAGGTCCGCATCCAAGCAGATGGAGTTACTGTCACTCATAATGATCCTGTGGCGCTTATCAATCAATCCATTTTTCAAGCTGATGCTAATTACCGCGCAGTATATATACGGGACATCCATGGGGATATGACAGAAATACAGTTCTACAAGCTCCCTAAGATAGAGGAATCCTCATGAGCAGTGCGGTTTCGAAATTCGTTGCAGTACTACTCGCCGTTGCGCTGATGTTCGTTTATCCGGCTGCTGAAACATACCAGAGACAGGATGATTTATCCCGGATCATGGTCTACAATGCAGTTACCCAGTTTGTCGATGCAGTCAGGAATAAGGGATACCTTACACCGGTTATGTATCAGGATTTCTTGAATGAGATTCATATGACAGGCAATGACTTTGATATTCAAATGGAGCATCTACATAAGAAATACACACCTGTTTACACAGATGCATCGAATCCGGACACATTTCAACATGATATTGATGTATCCTACACAGGCTACTACACGGCTGATATTATTTCTGTTATTTTTCCGAATTCTACTATGGAGAAGGATGATGACGCTCGGAAATATAAAATGAACGTTGGTGATTTCTTCAAGGTCACTGTTAAGAATATCAACCGCACGGCAGGAACGATCATGATGGATTTTGTATCTGGTTCTATTTCAGGGGAAGCGGCTGTACTTGCATATCCGTATGGAGGCATGGTTCTCAATGAAGATTACTGATTTTTCAATCGTGTTCATCATCATCTTTGTGCCTATATTTCTACTCAGTGGTTTTCAAATTAAGGATCAGCAAACGGTGCAGTTTCTTGAGATGAAATATGTGACCGCGCTCCGTACCGCTGTTCAAGATGGAGCAAGTGTGCTGAATACGAATGAAAAGCAGGAGTGGGAAGCGGGTTATGGTTCATCGAAATATTTCCGCGCTGACAAAGAACTGGCTTTGGGTGTTTTCTATAGGAGCCTGTACGCGAATCTTGGAATCGAAGATGATGTTCAGGCACAGCAGTCACTTGATTATTACATTCCTGCCATCGCTGTTATCGACTATGATGGTTATTATGTATACTCGGATGGTGAGTTTACAGATAAGGATCATGAGGCGCTCATCAAGCATGTTTGGAGTCCTAAAAAACCCTATGCTCACAGTGATGAGTATGGGAATTTTATCCGTTTCACATTAGATAATGTTGTGGATGTCTATGATCATGAGGCTGATAGCTGGGTTCATGGTATGCAGAGAGAATTGAAAGCAACGACAGGTGTGCCATTACTAGCCCAATCTGAATTATTTGAGCAGGTAAAGCAGACAATCATTGTCCAGACTATTGAAAATGACTTGGCCAACGTAATTAATCGCCATAACGAAATTGCCGTAAAGAATGGTGTTTCCTATGATTTTACACTTCCTTTGATCCCGCGAGAGGAGTGGAATAACTCTATCCATGATATTGGTCTCATTGCTTTTGTCCAAGGCATCCCTGTCGGAAAAGATTACATCAACAATTATGCCTTGGGCGGCGGAAGAATGGTGAAAAAGCCGGATATATTTGCGGGGACTGATCCTATATCAGGTATTCGCTATTTCGAAAGGGGAAACTGCCGGAGTGGACTGCGTATCGAAGAGACATTTACTTCTGCGAAGGACGCTGCTGCCGAAGGTTATTATGAAAGAGTCTGTTATCAAGATGTCTTTCCATAAAACCGTAGATTGTTGTATCTCCTGATGAAGGACATCGACTCGCTGAATATTGATGGCGAAATTAGTATGTGGCATCCTCAATGATTTATACAGATTTGTATCTTTTGAAAAATAGTCATGTTCATGTTTTCGGAAAATTCCTACTTATGATAAAATGATATTTTGAATGCCCGTTTTTAATCATTTTCACTATAAGATATTTTTATCATAGACAGGAGTCAGAATGTATTTATGAGTTTATTGACAGTTGAGAATGTCTCCCATAACTTTGGGGGGCGCACATTGTTTAAAGATGTTTCCTTCCGCCTGCTGGCTGGTGAGCGTGTTGGTCTGGTTGGTGCAAATGGGGTCGGCAAGTCCACGTTAATGAACATCTTAACAGGACAGCTGCTTAAAGATGAGGGTAAGGTTGAATGGACTCCGAGGATCCGTTACGGTTACTTGGATCAGCATTCCAAGCTGACGCCGGGAAAAACCGTCCGCGATGTATTGAAGGATGCTTTCCTTCCGCTGCTTGAGCAGGAACAAGAAATGATGGAAATCACCAATAAAATGGGGGATGCCACTCCTGAAGAGCTGGAACTGCTGCTTGAGCAGATGGGTGAAATCCAGGAGCAGCTTGAGATAGGTGATTTCTACCTGATCGACGTGAAGGTCGAGGAAATGGCCAATGGGCTCGGTTTATCCGCGATTGGACTGGATCGTGACGTAACCTCGCTTAGCGGCGGTCAACGCACCAAAGTTCTCTTGGCCAAGCTCCTGCTTGAAAAGCCGACGGTCCTTCTTCTAGATGAGCCGACGAACTATCTTGATGTAGAGCATATTGATTGGCTTACCCAATACCTCAAGTCATACCCATATGCTTTCATGCTCATCTCGCATGACACAGAATTCATGAATCAAGTCGTAGATGTTATTTACCACTTGGAATTCGCCAAGCTGACAAGATATGCTGCCAACTACGATAAGTTTCTGGAGATGGCTGATATTTCAAAGAACCAGCATATTGATGCATATGAGAAACAGCAGGAATTCATCAAAAAACAGGAAGACTTCATTCAGCGAAACAAAGCCCGTGCTTCTACATCGGGACGTGCGAAAAGCCGCGAGAAGCAGTTAAATCGTATTGAACGTATTGATAAACCTGAAGAAGCAGCCAAGCCGATCTTTAATTTCAAGGAATACCGTGCAAGCGGCAAGACCGTATTTGAAGGAATTGACTTTGAGATCGGATACTCGCATGCATTGCTGCCAAAAATGAGCATGACGATTGAACGTGGGGAAAAGATTGCAATCGTCGGCTGCAATGGCGTTGGTAAGTCCACGTTGCTCAAGACGATTATGGGCAAAATCGCTCCAATCAGCGGTAAAACATATCTTGGAGACTTTCTGGAGCCTGCTTATTTCGAGCAAGAGGTTCGTCCCGGTAACATCACACCGATCGATGATGTCTGGAATGAGTTCTCTTCTCTGAATCAACATGAAGTCCGGGCTCATCTGGCACGCTGCGGATTAAAAAATGAGCATATTACTCGTCCGCTCAATATGTTAAGCGGTGGCGAACAAGCCAAAGTCAGACTGTGCAAGCTGATGATGCGCGAAACCAACTGGATTCTGTTTGACGAACCGACGAACCATTTGGATGTCATCGCCAAAGCTGAACTGAAACGGGCCTTGAAGGAATTTAAAGGAACTGTTCTGCTCGTATCCCATGAGCCTGATTTTTACGAGGATTGGGTTACAAAAACATGGAACGTGGAAGAATGGTCACATCAGAACGCTTGATCTATCGTAATGCCAATAAGGAAGCTGCCGTATTCCCTCAGTGGAATGCGGCTTTTTATCGAAGGAGATGTACACATGAACACCGGGGATGACCGTTACTCCAGGCAAGAACGCTTTACACCGTTTGGATTAGAAGGCCAGCTTATGCTGGGAAAAAGCCATGTATTGATTATCGGAGCCGGTGCTTTAGGCACCTCGATTGCCGAGACGCTCGCCAGAGCCGGCGTGGGACATCTGACGATAGCGGACCGCGATTATGTGGAGTGGAGCAATCTCCAGCGTCAGCAGCTTTTTTCCGAGGAGGATGCTGTCCTGAGGTTACCGAAGGCAATCGCAGCCAAACAAAGGCTGCAAGCGATCAATTCCTCCATTCAAATCGACAGCCATGTGATGGACGTGAAGCTTGAAGAGCTGGATACTCTTGCGAACGGTGTGGATCTGATCATGGATGGTACGGATAACTTTGATACCCGTCTGCTTATTAACGATATATCTCAAAAGCATAATATTCCGTGGATTTATGGCGGATGTGTCGGAAGCTACGGAATAACCTATACGATATTGCCAGGTCATACGCCATGTTTGAACTGTCTGCTTGGTGCTGTTCCACTGGGCGGAGATACATGTGATACCGCAGGTATTATCCCGCAAGCTGTGCAGGTTGTAACCGCCCATCAAACGACAGAAGCGATGAAGCTGCTTAGTGGGCATCATGAGGCTCTCCGTGATAAGCTGCTGACTTTTGATTTGTGGCGGAATGAGTCAATGTCCATGGGGGTCAAGCATGCGAAAAAAGAAGACTGCCTCTCTTGCGGTCCGCATCGAACGTATCCCTATTTATCAGCATCCAATTTGGAAAAGACAGATGTATTATGCGGACGTGATACCGTACAGATTCGTCCGGGCAAGAAGCAATCCCTAAATCTGCAGGAGACTGCTGACAGGCTTTCGAAGCTGGGAGAAGGCAAGGTGGAGAGCAATCCGTTCCTGGTTTCCTTCACGATGGGAGATCGGCGCCTTGTTATTTTTGCTGACGGCAGAGCGTTGATCCATGGAACGAAGGATATATCTGAAGCCAGAACCATATATCACCGTTATTTCGGATGAATTTGATTCTGGAATACATCATTTGAATGAGTAAAACCATTCCAAGGGGAATGGTTTTTTTCACGGCCGGAAACCCTATGGTGAAGTATCGATGCCAACGGACTTTAACGTGAAATCAGGTGAATCCATGCAAGAAAAGCTTTTAGTAGTTGGAACCTTTTTAAAAGATGCAGGTTTAATGGATATCCTTCTTCAGGATGGATATGAAGTAACCGTCGTTCCTAATGAGCACAAAGCAATAAGAGCCATGAATGAGCAAAGCATCGATATGCTGCTGCTGAAACGTTCGGAACATACAGCAAGTTCATTACATAAAATTTTAAAAGCACTTCTTAGGGAGCAAGGGGGCAGGCCCTTTCCAATCATCCTTTTCGAAGAAAATCTAAATACGGAAGCTGTCATTGAGGGGCTGAGGGCCGGGGCGAATGATGTCGTGCCTAAATCGATCCAGGGCAGTGAGCTGTTGGCACGAATTCGGAATTTGCTTGGAATTTTCCATATCGAAAATGAGCGAAACAATCAAAAAGTTATCGTTGAAGATTTAGTTATTGATCCTGGAAGCCGGAAGGCAAGCAGAGATGGTAGGGAGTTATCATTGACGGTCAAAGAATTCGATTTGCTGTTATATTTGGCGAGGCATGCGAACCGGGTATGTACACGTGAGGAGATTTTAAAGAAAGTCTGGGATTATGATTTTCTCATGGGGACCAATGTGGTGGATGTATACATCCGGCATCTTCGCAGAAAAATGGATAAAGGTTTCAGTAAAAAACTGATTCAATCCGTACGCGGAGTGGGTTATATAATAAAAGAAGGCGAATAAGTCCCTAAACTTATCGCCTTCCATTTACTAAAGTATTTAATTTAATAAAACATTCGGTTCTACTATAGGACCCGGCGTGCTTTCAAGTATGTTCTCTTCCAGTTGCCTGAGTTCAGATCAGAGATTGTTACGCCAGGGGAACCGTAAGTGTGCAGGATTTTACCGTTACCTGCATATACTGCGACATGAGTTACATTTTTACCGTTTGCTCTGCCACCGCTGGAGAAAAACACGAGATCGCCTGGTTTCAGGTTGGATTTCGAAACAGCGACACCAACTTTGGATTGTGCTACGGACGTACGTGGAAGTTTAACGCCGTATTTGCCAAAGATATATTTCATGAAGGAGGAGCAATCGAATACTTTTGTTGTACTGGTAGATGCTCCGAATTTATAAGGCGTACCCATAAATTTTTTACCATAATTCACAACAGACGTTCCTTTGGAAGAAGTAGCGGATGATGCGGAGACGGATTTAGATGAGGATGCTTCCGTCACATCTGCTCCGGTGGCCATCATCGCAGTAAAACCTATCGATGCACATAACCCTACGGCTACTAGTTTTTGGATTAGTTGTTTTTGATTCATGTTTGTATTACCTCCAAATTTCGTTTTCTTTCAGGCTCGTTTCCGAGTATAACAGTTTTGTAACTCCCTAAATTATGGATAGCACCTATCAAACCCTTGCAGTGATAGGGTTTTTTCCCTTTTATTAAAAAACCATTAAAAGTTACAAAAAATTAAGAAATTGATTTGTAGCGAGTTCTAAAAACAAGAAAAACCCTTGATAGACAAGGGTTTTTTAGTGACAATCATAAAGTAACAAAATCGTATTGATACTTAATTTAAAATGTTATTTCCGTTTGGTTTTTATCAGGGAGATCCTCTAGTCATTGCTTTGAATTACGAGTAAAAGTCCACTCGTAATGCTCACCAGGCCAACCGATTCCAACAATACATTGCTGATTCCGAGGGACTCCCCGATTTTTAATGTGGCATTTTCGAGTGGATACTGAAATCCTTCGAGCGTAATACCGGTTACCTCTGGAGTCATCGGGAGCAGAGAGACGTATTTGTAACCGCGATCCCGCACCTCTATTTTAGAGCCAGTTAATGTAATGTAATTGTTTTGATCCATAATGGCACACTCAATATGATGCTGAAGCGCACGGTTCAACATCTGAACATTGGCTAGGGTATGATCCATCCTCGTTCCTGTGCCTCCCACGAGCATGATGAAATCAGGTTGCTCCCGAATGGCCATTTCAAAGGCGAGCTCCGTATCCGTTAAATTTTTATCAACCGGATCGCATTCGACGATTCTTCCGGATTCCGCTCTGACATGCTTCAATTCCTGTGGTGATATCGAATCAAAGTCTCCAACAGCCAGATCGGGCTTGATATCGTGACGGATGAGATACAGTGCTCCTTTGTCTGCACCAATGATAAAATCACCTGGCTGGATCTCCTGTATATATTGAGGGTATAACTGTCCCCCTGAAAAAATAATGACGCGTTTCTGGTTCATTTTGATTCCCCCTAAAACCAATTCGTTCCTATTAGATCGTTACTCCAGTATAAATGAGAAAACAAAGTTGCACAATTTAGCCAGCCGCGACTACAATAGGGAAGACATATGATAGGGGAGAGGTTAGAGAGAAATTGGACATGCATGCTTTTGAAATTTTCAGCATCATCGGGACAATTGCTTTTGCGATGTCAGGCGCCTTTGTCGCCATGGAGGAAGAATACGACATCCTGGGCATACTGGTGCTGGGACTTGTCACGGCTTTTGGAGGCGGGGTCATCCGTAATGTATTGATCGGTGTTCCTGTAACGACGCTTTGGAGCCAAGGACTGCTGATTAAACTGGCTATTTTGTCAGTCATCATTGCATTTTTACTTCCTCTAGGCTGGATCAAGCATTGGAAGCGAACGGAAGCTTGGTTTGATGCTATTGGGCTGTCCGCTTTCGCAATCCAGGGAGCTCTGTACGCAGTCAAAATGCATCATCCGTTGTCGGCTGTGGCGGTGGCTGCAGTAATGACAGGCGTTGGCGGAGGGATCATCCGTGATCTATTGGCTGGACGCAAGCCGCTGGTGCTTCGGGATGAGATCTACGCGGTATGGGCTATGATCGCCGGTGTGGTGATCGGTTTGAACTGGATTCATACGACATGGCAGGCGGTACTTCTATTTGCAGTCATCGTTATGCTCCGTATGTTTTCCGTCTTTTATAAATGGAAGCTTCCGCGGCGCATGCTGCACATGTCTTCTTCAACCGGTCTATCCGTAAAGGGCAACCACAAAGGCAAACACAATCGGAAGACAGCATAAATGGAGAAGGAGGCATACAATCAACATGGTATCTGTACTATTTGTTTGTTTGGGAAATATTTGTCGTTCACCTATGGCGGAAGCCATTATGAGGAATAAGGTTAAAGAGGCTGGACTGGAAAGAAGCATTCAGGTGGATTCCGCCGGTACAGGCGACTGGCATATCGGACATACGCCTCATCAAGGTACTCGTGATTTGCTTGACCAGCATCAGATCAGCTATGAGGGCATGATTGCCCGTCAGTTCACTAACGCTGATTTTGAGCAATTCGAATACATCGTATGCATGGATAACAGCAACTGGAGTAATGTTAAATCCCTTCCTGGAGCAAAAGAGGAGAGTCTGATCAGATTTATGGATTTGCTGCCTGGACATGAACTCAAGGAAGTGCCGGATCCGTATTATACGGGAAACTTCGAGCAGGTATACGAATTAATGGATGCGGGCTGCCAAAAGCTTTTGGACAAGATTAAAATAGAGAAGCTATAATAGGGATAAATAGGATGGGAGTTTTCTCCCTCAATGAAAATGGGCACGAATGGTGCCTTTTTTCGGAAAAACAATGAAAACGCAATCATTTGATCAAACAAAAAAGGTGAACCATCGACATTCTTCTGCTGAAGGGCATACATGCTTGTCATTGGGCTCACCTTTATTATGTTTAATCCGGGACTAGGCGTGTAAAAAATACATAAGCGCATCCGGCAGCTCTTTTTGCCAGAAGCCCCAAATATGCTTGCCGTCTTTTTCGGCATATTGAACTTTTGCACCGCGATCCAGCAGTAATTCCCGGGTTTGACGGTTTAATTCGACAAAGTTATGAACGCCATGATCCGTTTCAAAAGCCGTTTCCTGCAGACCGACAATCATAAAGACATCGAGCCTAGACAAATCGTCCTGAGCTTCGTAAATGTCCTGGGAAGCGGGATAGTACGCACCGGACAAGCTGATAATACGCTCAAAGAGCTCCGGATAACGAATGGCCAGATGGAGCGATACGCTTCCACCCAAGGAGTCACCGGCCAGAACACGTTCGGAAGCTTCCCTGCGTACAGGATATTTCGCTTCAATGAAGGGAATAATCTCTTCTGCAAAGCAGCGGGTATAGGCTTCAAAGCGGCTTCCAAAAGGAGCGTATTCTTCCGTGCGGATCGAGGTATCGACTTCAACACCTACTATTATAAAGGGCTCTGCATCGCCATCCAGGATCAAATGGTTGGCTGTAGTTGCGATTCGGCCGAAATTAAAGAATTCTTCTCCGTCCTGGCAGTAGACGACTGGATAGCTCAAAATTTCATTATAGCCTGGTGGCAGGTATACCCGAAGATTACGCGTTTCATTTAGAAAGCGGCTGTCCATTTGTTCTTTATTAATAGTGCGCTTCAGATACTTCGAATCTGTCATGAATATTCATCCTTCTCACAGTTGATTTTTTAGGCTGAAAAAAGCTATTTCATTCAGATAACCCATCATGTGGTAAAGTTCACGATCCTGTCAAACTTTCCGAAACTGTTATATGACAATCATCACACTGTTATATATACAAAATTCAGTTATTCTGAAATTTTATCCGCAATGTCTTTGACGAATCGAATAAAACAGGTGTATAATAATTCTATAACAGCAGCACTTGATATTCAAATTTTTTTGTTGAGGTGAAGATAATGAGCAAGGTGCCTTATGAAGTGTATACCGAGGAAGTCGAAGCTCTTTCCGTGCTCTCTCCCGAAGGTGAAATCATTAACAAAGATAAAATGCCTAACCTTACTGATGATCAGTTAAAAGAAATTATGTATCGCATGGTATTTACCCGTACTTGGGATGATCGTGCCGTGAATCTGGGCCGTCAAGGACGTCTTGGTTTCTATGCTCCGGTATCTGGACAAGAAGCAACGATGGTCGGCAGTGAATACGCTCTTGAAAAAGAAGATTTTGTATGTCCGGGCTACCGTGACATGCCGCAAATCGTATGGCATGGATTGCCTTTGTACCAAGCATTTCTGTATTCCCGTGGACACCAGCATGGTGGAGAAATTCCTGAAGGCGTCAATGTTCTGATGCCGCAAATTATCATCGGTGCGCAAATCCTGCATGCGATGGGTATTGCTATGGGCTTCAAACTGAAAAAACAAAAGCAAGTTGCTATCACTTATACAGGTGACGGCGGTTCTTCGGAAGGTGACTTCTATGAAGGTCTGAACTACGCTGGACGCTTCAAACTGCCAGTCATTTTCTTTGTGCAAAATAACGGTTATGCCATCACAACTCCTTTCGCAAAACAAACAGCAGCATTGTCTATTGCCCATAAAGCAGTAGCAGCCGGTATCCGCGGTGTAAAAATCGACGGTATGGACGTGCTTGCTGTAATTAGTGCTGTTCAGGAAGCTGCAGAGCTTGCCCGTAAAGGCGAAGGCGCTACTTTGATCGAAGCTGTGACTTACCGTTTCCGTCCTCACTCCCTGTCTGACGATGCTACCAAGTACCGTACGAAGGATGAAGAAGGCGAATGGAACGAAAAGGATCCGATTACTCGCATGGCTAAATATCTGGAGAAAAAAGGCTTGTGGTCTGATGAAGACACTGCCCGCGTAAAAGATGAAGCCAAAGCGAAAGTGAACGAAGAGATCAAAAAAGCAGAACAAACGGCTAAAATGACGGTTCCTGGCTTGATCGACAGCATGTTCGAGCAAACCCCGAAACATTTGGAAGAACAAAAAGCTGATTTCCAATAAATCGATTGAAAAGTAATGCTCAAGCAACGTGAACAGTGAATGTTTAAGGAGGAAAAGAAGCAATGGCACAAATGAATATGAAAGAAGCAATCCGCGATGCGATGCGCGTGGAAATGAAACGTGACCCTAACGTCATTGTGTTTGGTGAAGACGTTGGTAATGTTGGCGGTGTGTTCCGTGCAACGGAAGGCCTGCAAAAAGAATTTGGTGAGGAACGTATCTTTGATACACCGCTTGCTGAGTCCGCGATTGGCGGTATGGCAGTAGGTCTTGGTATTCAAGGCTTCCGTCCTGTAGCTGAAATCCAGTTCGTTGGATTTATTTATGAAGCTCTGGACCAAATGTTCGTTCAGGCAGCGCGCATGCGTTACCGTTCCGGCGGTCGCTACAACGCTCCAATCGTGTTCCGTACACCTTTTGGCGGCGGCGTGAAAGCAGCTGAGCTGCACACGGATTCCCTTGAAGGTTTGGCAATCCAAACTCCGGGTATTAAAGTGGTAGTGCCTTCGAATCCTTATGATGCCAAAGGCCTTCTGATTGCCGCGATTCGCGACAACGATCCTGTGTTCTTCATGGAGCATTTGAATTTGTACCATGCTTTCCGTGCTGAAGTCCCTGAAGAGGATTATGTCGTTGAGCTTGGTAAAGCTAACGTGGTGCGTGAAGGTTCGGATGTAACCATTATTACTTATGGCATGATGGTTCATACGGCAACAAAAGCGGCTGAAGAGCTTGAGAAGACCAGTGGCATTAAAGCCGAAGTGATTGATCTACGTACGTTGAATCCTTTGGATATTGATACAATCGTGGCTTCCGTTAAGAAAACGAACCGTGCAATCGTGGTTCAGGAAGCGCAAAAAACTTCCGGCGTTGCCGCAGAAGTGATTGCACAAATTAACGAGAAGGCTATTTTGCATCTGGAAGCGCCAGTTCTCCGCGTAGCGGGTCCTGACACCGTATATCCGTTTGCACAGATCGAAGATACATGGCTTCCTACACCGGCTCGGGTAATTGCTGCAGTCAACAAAGTCATGGAATTCTAAGAAAAGCAGTCATTTGATAGGAGGTAGTAAAGGTGGCAAAATTTGAATATCGGTTCCCTGAACTGGGAGAAGGTTTGCATGAAGGCGAAATTATTAAAATGCACATCAAACCAGGCGATAAAGTAACAGACGACGACATTATCATGGAAGTACAAAACGACAAGGCGGTTGTAGAGGTTCCTTGCCCGGTTAACGGTACGGTGCAGGAAGTTCTGACGAAGGACGGACAGGTATGCCGCGTCGGCGAAGTCGTTGCAATTATTGATGCAGAAGGCGAAGTTCCTGAACAGGAAGCTCCAGCTGGCGACCATGGTTCCCAGGAAGCGGACTCAGCTAAAGGCAGTGCTGATACCACTTCTTCTCCTGCACAAAGCAGCCCTGAAGAAGCCAAAGAAGGCGGAGAGAAGAATGCCTCGGCTCCAGCTGCTCCAAACAAAGAAGTGCTCGCTACACCTAGCGTACGCAAATTTGCCCGCGAGCAAGGCATCGACATCACTCAAGTGAATGGTTCCGGAAATAACGGAAAAATCACAAAAGAAGATGTTGAATCCTTCAAAAATGGTGGAGGCCAGTCATCTGCTCCATCTGCACAAAGCGAAGAGAAAGCTGCTCCAGCGGCATCGTCCGCAGCATCTTCTGCAGCCGTGGATCCACGTGCAGAAGAAGAACGCGTACCGTTTAAGGGTATTCGTAAAGCGATCTCGAATGCGATGGTTAAATCGGCGTACACTGCACCTCATGTTACCATCATGGATGAAGTGGATGTTACTGAGCTGGTTGCATTCCGTACACGCATGAAACCAATCGCCGAGAAAAAAGGCACGAAGATCACTTATCTGCCATTCATCGTGAAGGCTCTGGTTGCGGCTTCCCGCCAATTCCCTGCCTTGAATGCGATGATCGACGAAGAGAACAACGAAATTGTGTACAAAAAGTACTACAATATCGGTATCGCAACAGATACAGACAACGGTCTGATCGTTCCGGTTATCAAGGATGCCGATCGTAAGAGCATCTGGATGATCGCGGACAGCATTCGTGATCTGGCAGCGCGAGGCCGTGATGGCAAGCTGTCTCCCAACGAAATGAAGGGCAGCACGATCTCCATTACCAACATCGGTTCTGCCGGCGGTATGTTCTTTACTCCGATCATCAACTTCCCTGAAGTTGCAATCCTCGGTACCGGACGTATCTCTGAAAAACCTGTCGTGAAGAACGGTGAAATTGTTGCCGCTCCTGTAATGGCATTGTCCCTGAGCTTTGACCATCGCATCATTGATGGCGCAACTGCACAACACTTTATGAATTACATTAAATCACTGCTCAACAATCCTGAGCTGCTGGTTATGGAGGTGTAAGATATGGTAGTAGGCGACGCTTCTCTCGATATCGATACATTAGTTATTGGTGCTGGCCCCGGCGGTTATGTTGCGGCAATTCGTGCTGCACAACTGGGTCAAAAAGTCTTGATCGTGGACAAATCTGAAGTTGGCGGCGTGTGTTTGAACCGCGGCTGTATTCCTTCCAAAGCGCTGATCGCTGCAGCTCACCAATATGAGTCTGCAAAGCATGGCGAAGCTTTCGGCGTAACTGCTGAGAATGTAAAAGTGGATTTCACGAAAACCCAAGAATTCAAAAACAGCGTTGTCAAAAAGCTGACCGGCGGCGTTGCTGGTCTCTTGAAAGGCAATAAGGTTGAAGTTTTCAACGGCGAGTGCATGTTCATCAGTGAAAATGAAGCACGCTGCTTCAATGAGCATGAATCTCCACGTTACCGTTTCAAACATTGCATCATTGCAACGGGTTCCCGTCCTATCGAGCTTAAGGCATTTCCTTTTGGCGGACGCATCATGTCGTCCACAGAGGCTTTGAGCCTGCCTGAGATTCCGAAGAGCCTTGTTGTCATTGGTGGTGGCTACATCGGTGCGGAATTGGGTCAAATGTTCTCCAAATTTGGTACGAAAGTGACTATTCTTGAAGGCTTGGATACGATTCTGAACGGATTTGATCCGGACATGACCAAGCTCGTTGTGAAGAACATGACGAAGACTGGCGTTGAAATTATCACGAATGCAAAAGCTGAAAGTGCTGAGCAAACCGATAAAGACGTAACCGTTAAATATTCTGTTGGCGGCGAAACCAAAGAAGTTACAGCAGACTACCTGCTCGTAACCGTTGGACGCCGTCCTAATACGGACGGAGACCTGGGTCTGGATTTGGTTGGTATCGAAATGACTGACCGTGGTCTCGTGAAAGTTGACCATCAAGGTCGTACGAATAAACCAAACATCTTTGCTATCGGTGACATCGTTGCTGGTCCTGCACTGGCTCACAAAGCTTCTTACGAAGGTAAAGTGGCAGCAGAAGCAATCTCCGGAGAGCCGTCTGTTGTGGATTACAAAGTCGTTCCTGCCGTCGCATTCGTAGATCCAGAGTGCGCAAGCGTAGGCTACACGGAAAAAGAAGCTAAAGAAAAAGGTTATAAAGCGAAAGCTGCGAAGTTCCCATTTGCGGGTAACGGTCGTGCGCTGTCCCTGAACAATCCTGACGGTTTTGTCAAAATGATCTTTGACGAAGAAACTCAGCTGGTTCTTGGCTGCCACATTGCAGGCATCGAAGCTTCCAACCTGATTGCTGAGCTGGGCCTGGCGATCGAAATGGGTGCAACCCTTGAGGATATCGCCCTGACGATTCATGCGCATCCAACGCTTGGTGAGATCGTAATGGAAACAGCTGAGCTTGCTCTTGGCAATCCAATTCACGTAATTGCACCACGCAGATAATTAGTTTTGAATATTTGCAGTATCTGAACAAGAGCCTTGCGCAAGCGAGGCTCTTGTTTTTTGTTCTATCCAGGTGGAAGGTTTTATTTAGCTATTTCTCAGGAGTTGGGAGCATGGTAAACTAGTAACAAGGATTTTTTGAGATAGAAAGATACGGAGAACGAAAGGGTGGACGAAACTTGCGGAATTACCTGGAGTTATTGGAAGACATTATGGAAAATGGAACACCAAAAGAAGATCGAACGGGAACCGGGACGATATCGGTGTTTGGCAGACAGCTGAGATTTGATCTCTCCAAGGGTTTTCCTCTTTTGACAACCAAACGGATTCATATTAAATCTGTGGTGCATGAATTGCTATGGTTTCTGAGTGGAGAGACGAACGTTCGTTATTTGAAGGAAAATGGGGTGACGATCTGGGATGAATGGGCCGACGAAAATGGGGATTTAGGACCGGTGTACGGATCGCAGTGGCGCAATTGGGAAGCACCGGACGGTACGCATATTGATCAAATTGCCAATGTCATTGAATCCATCAAGAATAACCCTGATTCACGGAGACATATTGTCAGCGCATGGAACGTAGCGGAAATTGAGCAGATGAAACTTCCTCCCTGCCATTTTGTGTTCCAGTTCTATGTAGCGGACGGGAAATTGTCCTGTATGCTGACCATGCGCTCGGTAGATACATTCCTCGGCCTTCCATTTAACATTGCCTGTTACGCCCTTCTGACGCATATGGTGGCGCAGCAATGCGGACTTACGCCCGGCGAGTTTGTTTGGTCAGGCGGCGACGTGCATATTTATTCAAATCACCTGGAGCAGGTAAAGACCCAGCTTGACCGTGAACCGTATGAGCTTCCGGAGCTAATGATTAAGCGTAAGCCGGATTCTATTTTTGATTATAAGTTTGAAGATTTTGAATTTGTTGATTATAAGCATCATCCGGGCATAAAAGCGCCGGTAGCTATTTAATAGGTAAAATATTGACCATTATCGAATGGAAGGAGCTGGCACACATGAGCATGACGTTTATTTGGGCCATGGGCGAAAACAGAGTCATCGGGCGTAACAACGGGCTTCCCTGGAGACTGCCAAGGGATATGGCTTTTTTTAAAGAACAAACCATGGGTAAAAAGGTTCTGATGGGACGGAAAACCTGGGAGTCCTTTGGCGGAAAACCGCTTCCCGGTCGGACCAATATCGTTCTGACGCGAGATCTTGAATATACAGCACCAGGTGCCCAGATGATTCATACGATAGATGAAGCACTGGAGCTTGGAATTGACGGGGAATTAATGGTTATCGGCGGCTCGGAAATCTACCGTACACTGCTTCCCTATGCGGACTGCCTTGTAATCACAAAGATTAATGAATCGTTTGAAGGGGATACATTTTTTCCTGAAATCAACGAGTCCGAGTGGAAATGTGTTCAGGAAGTACAAGGGATCAGGGACGAAAGAAACCCGTATGATTACCGTTTCTGCACGTATATTCGTGTGTAGGTTATATGAATAGTTTTCATCCGTATGTAAGCAGCGTGTCAAATAATACAAATAATTATTCGGAAAATCCATTTAATATTCAAAGATTAAGATGATACTATAATTGAAATATCATGGTGTCGTTATTTGATAGAATCAACAGGAAAAGAACGGATGGGGGAACACGTCATGTCTACACCAACAGGTTTTATGGAATACAGCCGCCAGCTGCCGGCTGACCGCGAACCGGCTGAACGTATAAAAGACTGGGAAGAATTCCACAAGCATTTGTCTGAGGAAGAGCTGCGTACGCAGGGTGCACGCTGTATGGATTGTGGTACTCCTTATTGCCACACAGGGATTGACATGGCAGGGGGAACCTCCGGATGTCCAGTAAACAATCTGATACCGGAATGGAATAACTTGATATACCGCGGACTATGGAAAGAAGCTCTTGAACGTCTACACAAAACCAATAACTTTCCGGAGTTTACAGGACGCATTTGTCCGGCTCCTTGCGAAGGCTCCTGTACAGTGGGACTGATCGGCCAACCGGTAACCATCAAGACGATTGAACAGGCTATCATCGATAAAGGTTTTGAAGAGGGATGGGTGGTTCCGAATCCGCCCGAAAAACGTACAGGTAAACGTGTTGCCGTCGTGGGTTCTGGACCTGCCGGACTTGCAACCGCAGCCCAGTTGAACAAGGCAGGCCATAGCGTCACAGTTTATGAGCGTTCTGATCGGATCGGAGGACTACTGACGTACGGTATCCCTTCAATGAAGCTGGATAAAGCCGTGGTACAGCGCCGTGTGGATCTGCTTGCTGCGGAAGGTATCCGTTTTATTACCAACACAGAAATTGGCAAAGATATCTCTTCAGAGCAACTCGTTGACGATTATGATGCGGTCGTATTATGCGGCGGTGCCACGAAGCCTCGTGAATTCGATATAGAGGGCAGTCAATTGAAAGGTGTTCATTACGCAATGACATATCTGAACGGAACCATCAAGAGTCTGCTGGACTCCGGTTTGTCTGATGGACAATATATTTCCGCAGAAGGTAAAGATGTGATTGTCATTGGTGGTGGTGACACCGGTTCTGACTGTGTGGCTACGGCTCTTCGTCATGGATGCAGCAGCATCACTCAATTCGGTACACATGATATGGCTCCGCTTGAGCGTGATCCGATCAACAATCCGTGGCCGCAGTTCCCGAATGTCTATACGCTCGATTATGCTCAGGAAGAAGCTAAAGCGTTGTATGGTAATGATCCACGAGAATTTTCCATCATGACGACCAAATTTGTTGGTGATGAAGAAGGCAATTTAAAGGAGCTTCATACGGTTCAAATTAGACGTATCGTTGATGAAACGGGACGTAAGATCTATCAGCCGATTCCAGGTACGGAAAAAGTGTTTGATGCACAAATGGCTCTGATCGCCATCGGCTTTGACGGACCGGAACAAACGATTGTTAATCAGCTTGGGCTGGAGACGGACCGTCGTTCCAATGTGAAGGCACCGTACGGTAAGTATCAGACGAGTGTAGATAAAGTATTTGCAGCTGGAGATATGCGCCGCGGTCAAAGTTTGGTGGTATGGGCCATTAATGAAGGACGTCAGGCTGCTCGTGAAGTAGATAAATACTTGATGGGTTCCACGGTCCTCGTGTAAAGAAAAATATATAAAAGTGAAGGACTTCCCGCTTGGGAGGTCTTTTTTTTCTTGTGATTACCACTCTTCATACATACGGAAGGTCACGTAAATTTGATCAGGACCATCCATGGCGCTTACCACGAGGGTCAATATCTGTTGTTCAGGCAGATTGGCCAGCCTGTTATCATCAAAAGGAATCAGGGCATTGAAGTAAGCTTCTGATGCTCCATACGTTTGGCCTTCATAGACGACCTGCCCCCCCGTGACGGTGGTGCAGGTGAAATTGACTTGAAGAGCTGTACTGTCCGCGGGTATGGATGTTGTCGGAGTCGGGAAATATTGAAAGCTGCCATCCACTGTTCCTCCCTGGATTAGTTTATAACGTACGGGCAATGAGGAGATGATTTCAACTCCCTGTGCATAGACTGCCGCGCCAAACTGTTCAGGAAGCGTGAAATCTGGAACCCTTTGATAACTGATTACCGCCTGTTCATTGGCTGTGAGCGGAATGTTATTCCTAAAGTCTGAAGTGATGCGGCGTGAGTCTGTTGGTGATATAGGTATTTTTATATAAGCATTATTTTCGTTAACAGCAAACATCTGCACCGTTACATTGTTCATGGAGACATAAAAAATGAATTGAGCAAAATCAAAAAAAGCAGGGTAATTACGAATGACGGCTCCATTCGGGAGCAAGGTTATCGTTTCCTGGGCGAATAACTCTTTAGTTCCTACAACACTAAAACCTTCAAGGTATACATTCGCAGTAAATCCGCAGTTATTCACCAAGATCAACGTGTACTGAGAATAGCCGCGGCTTGTGGTTTGTGTCACATTGGCGATAATCTCCGTTGTAAGCACCGGCATGTGGATCCCCCCTTTACGCTGAATTATCGAATTCTTCAAAACATGCTTTTTAGATCAATATATGAAATGGAACAAGAAGCTTGAGGGCTGAAACAAGAAAGAGGCATTCTTTTTCCAATCACTTTGATCCCTGGTGCGGCATATGATGTAGCACGGAAAATACGGGTGTCGGGAGTGACCCTATGAAATACGTGATTTTGGGTAATCTGCCTTGGAAGAGCTTTGCATATAAAGAGATGCTAAAGCATGTACCTGATGGTGAAACATTTATTTTTATAGGCAATAAGCCGGAGCATGAAAATGAAGAGTGTGATTATACCTTCATGAATACGGACATGTGGGAGGTTAATGGGGGCAGCGAATATATTGCTATCGTATGTTCACCTTTCTGGATTCAACAGGCACTTGGCGGCGGATTCAGCAAGGTGCTTTTTATTATGGACGATTGTCCGGTAGAAGAAGATCAACAAATCTGGAATAAGTACAGCGGCTTATTGGCAGAGGCGTCGGATCTAGTGATAACTCTTTCTGAAAAGACATATCTGGAACAATCCTTGCGGAGAAGAAATCTGTACTGGTGGGACGGAGATCATGAGGACACGGAAGAGAATCATGCTCTGCTTCATTTATTTGTAGAACATGTGGTGCAGGGAAATCCATTGGACGAATTAATGAGAAGGCAGTGGGAGCAAAGAATACAATTGTATTCCCGGTTATATCGTCAGATGGGACCGCATGAGACGATCAGCTACCTGCTGGCATCTTATTGGTATTTTCTTGGGGAAACGGGAGCGGCCCAAGCACTTCAGGAATCCTTTGAGATGATGCTTCTCAGAGAACATAACGGAACGCTGCATTCACATTACCGTTTCTTTTCAGCTATTGAGATTCAGCAAGGGGAGATAGAACGGGCGGTATATACGTATGCAATTACGGCGGTACTGCCGCATGAGAAAGAAACGCTGGCGAGGATGGAGCGTTGGGCTGCCGAAGAACGTCTGGAGCTCTTAAAAGCTGAGCTTTACCGCGTAAATGAAGACTACAGAAGAGCAGAAGAAGCTGCTGAAAGGGATGATTCCGAGGCTGCCGCTCATTTTCTCGCAGATATGTATTTGGAGCAATGGATGTGGGAGAAGGCGTTGAAAGTGATGGACCGATATCAATTACTATATGAAAATGGAATTTCCAGAGAGCAAGTCAGAGCCATTTTATTATGGACGCGCGGCCGGAAACATGAGGCGGTATCGGAGCTGCTGCGAGCATCGGTTCAGGATTGGAATATTTTGATATCCTTCGCTGAAACGGATTTGCTCGAGCAGGCATGTCACCGGTTGAAGGAGAGAGTGAATCATGGATCTGGATCTTAAGAAACTGCGCAAAACGAAAGGCAACAAGCTCACTGCGATCATGCAGGTACGTAATGAAGAGGGAAGAATGCTGGAGCAGGTCCTGGAGGATCTGAGCAGCTTTGTGGATGACATCGTGATCGTGGATGATGCCAGCACGGATCAAACCGTTAAAATATGCCGGGGATTTCCCAAGGTTGCTCATCTGCTAACGCTGACAAAATCACATTTTGACAGGGAGTGGCTGCTGCGCAAACAGCTCTGGGAGCTTGCATGCTCAACGGATCCGGACTGGATATTATCCGTAGATGCGGATGAAATATATGAGGACAAAGCCAAAGCTTATATGAGGGATCTGATGGATCAGGATCAGTTTGACTGGGTAGGCTTTCGCCTGTTTGACTTTTGGGGAGGTACAACCCATTTCCGGGAAGATGAGCACTGGCAGATACACCGCCGGCACACTCGTACACTTGTCAGGTACATACCTGGCTATTATTATTTTTATCCGAAAATGGATCATCATGTCCCGCGGCTTCCTCTAAGCTATGCCGCACTCCCCGGATTTCTGGCGGAACTGCGCGTTAAACATTATGGATGGGCCATCAGCCGCGAGCAGCTTGAGGAGAAATTTGAACGATATATGCAGCGTGATCCGGAAGGGATTTGGGGAGATTTACAGCAGTATCAATCCATTTTGGATAAACATCCGACGCTTGTGGAGTGGAGAGAGGAAGACGTATGAATGAAGTCGGCATATTAACCCACAGCTTTGTCGATGCATACAACGGCAATATTAATCGTATATACGGCGGAGGATTGGAGCGTTATTTGCATGAAATATGCGGGATTATCGCAGCGCTGGGACGAAAGCCTGTCATACATCAGCTCTCTTATTGCGGTGATTTCGAGAAGGAAATCGGACCGGTCCGTGTGCATGGCTATCACTGCAGTCAAGAAGACAGCATTGAGGTGTTTAACCGGATGACTGTGGAGGCGAAGGGCCCGCTCATATACTCCAGTTTTATTTGGGAGGCTGTAGAATATCAATCAGGCAGTCTAGGGATATGCCATGGAATCAATTGGGACTATCATGCAGCATCGGCTGAACACAAAGCCGCGGTCGGTCGAAATATTCAGCACGCTCTCGGGTATTTGAAAAAAATCGTATCGGTAGATTCCCACTTTCTGACCTTTTGCCGAGCGGTTTGCCAATATCCTGACCCGGACCAAATTATGCTGCTTCCTAATGCAGTGGATACCGTATGGTTTACACCTGGGGCAAAGTGGAGGGGGCTTGAGGAGCATGAAGACCAAATCCGCATCGTCTTTCCGCGGCGCATCAGTCTTGAGAGAGGGATCATCCCGATGATGCTGGTAGCAGACCGGCTGCTGCGAAATTACCCTCAGGTCCATTTTGAGTTTGCCGGAGAGGTCGTTGAGAGCAATCTGATAACGAAAGCGTTTCGTCAGTGGATGGACAGCAGTCCTTACCAGGAGCGGATCACTCACCGGAGTTATACCTTTCAAGAGATGAATGAAGCTTATCAGAAAGCGGATATTGCGGTGATTCCAACCATTTTTTCCGAAGGGACCTCTTACTCTTGTCTTGAAGCCATGAGCTGCGGTCTGCCGGTTGTAGCAGGGAATGTTGGCGGGTTAAATGATCTCATCATTGATGGATATAACGGTTTTTGTGTGTCCCCTACCGAAGAGGAGTTGTATCAGTCCATTGCAGCCTTGGTGGAGAATTCCGAGCTGCGTCATTATGTTGGAGCCAATGCGAGGGCCGTCGCCCGGGCGTTTGATATCCGCATTTGGAGAGAGAAGTGGAAAGAAATATTGGGCTCCTATCTGGGACTGGAGGTTTGAGGCGCTCATGGACATGAAAAGGAATGCAGAAACGATCGGAAGAGACCATGAGGAAGGCCAGAAGCATATTTGGGAAAGGCTGTGGAGTAAAGATGTGTCCTACCGCTGGGATCCTTTAAGTGAGCTGGTGATGAACGCGCTGCTGGAGACAACCGGCCCGTTTGATGGAAAAAGAATGATTGAGGCCGGATCTGGTACAGGTAAAATCTCACTCCGATTGGCCATTGAAGGTGCGGAGGTTACGCTGGTCGATTACGCGCTGCAGGCACTGGAACAGTCGAAGCTCGCATTTAGGCTCAAAAATAGAAATGCTGAATTCATACAGTCTGATATCCGGTCCATGCCGCTTGGCGATAAGGCCTATGATGTATGCTGGAGTGCCGGAGTATTGGAGCATTTTTCGAACGAAGAAAAGGTGAATATCCTGCAGGAAATGGCCCGTATTACCAAGCCGGGAGGCCATATCGTTGTTCTTGTCCCATACAGCGGCTGTTTGCCTTACCGGATGGGTAAATCCTTTGCGGAGCAAGCAGGTTCATGGCCATATGGTGTGGAAATGCCTGTTGAGTCGCTAAAGGATTCATTCAGCAAAGCCGGAATACAGCCGGTTGAAGAGCGGGAAATCGGATTTTTGGAGAGTTTGGATTTCATTGACTTTATTCCGGATGGTGGCAGTGTCAAAGCATGGTTGAGGCACTGGTACAGCAGCCTGGAAATAGAAGAGCAGCGGCTGTTTCCAGGCTATCTGCTGCTGACTCATGGCAAAGTTGTCTAGAAACGTAATGAAGCTCCGGTCGAAGGTAAATACCTTCTAACCGGAGCTCCCGTATTTCTGCAGAAACTTTTCGATAATGCGTTCCTTGATGAACTCGGCACGATGGCTCCAGCTTTCCGTTCGTGCGATCTCTTGTCGTGCCTGAATCCATTCAGGGGTACGATCTTTAAGAAGCGCTTCATCCAGATGCCTGAGAAACTGGGCAGGAGAACGGCCAATTCGGACATGCTTCTGCATGCTGACTTCTGGTAAATCGGTGCTGATCACGGGCAGTCCCGCAGCCATGTATTCATACATTTTGACTGGATTGGCTGCACTCGTTACCTTGCGGACCTCAAACGGAATAATGGCTGCATCAAAATGGCTTGCATACAGGGGCAGGCTTTCATACTCCCTGTTTCCCAGCCAATGAACGTTAGGAAGATCAGAAAGTGAATCAGGTCCACCACATGTAATCTGACCGATGAAAACAAAGGTATATTGAGGGCGTTCCACGGCCAGCATTCGGATTAATGAGTAGTCCAGCCAGGAAGCGACAGCGCCCCAGAAGCCGATCACGGGCTCCGTTGTGCGACATATCGTACAATCCTTCTCTTCCGGAATCGTTAACGGTGTTTTCTGGACTCCTTGGGCAAAATGTGTGTAATCCGCTGCATTGCGGACCAGATGTACCTGCGGATGTTTCGGGGCTGCGGAATCGTAAATGATTCGCGAAGCGCAGAGAACGATGTCAGCAGCCTGAATTTTACGATCCTCCCATACGGCAAAAGGAGCAAACTCCTCCTCTGTTGTGTCAGCCAGGTCGGAGATGACCATACTTGTGTTAAAGCTTGGGAGGCTATCGACATAAGGGCCGTGCGTGAGCCACATGACATAAGGCTGACTGAGGTTCAATGCCTCGACATCCTGGCATACCGCGAAATGATCGTTGAGAACGACAAAGGGATGTTCGCGGTCTTGCGTGACATTACAATATATGACGTTAAAGTTAAGCAGGCTCAAATGATAGAGCAGCTGCTGCGGCCGCTGGCGGTGTACCTGGTAATCAAAGCAAGGGAGATACAGTATGGGCGGCATCGTTAATGGTTCCGGCATCAGGTGATCCTCCTTAAAGGATAGTTAAGGGCGCATGGAAGCAGCTCGGAGCAGCAGCGGTAAGCGAATGCCAGATTTGACAGGAATGGAATACCGGAGTGTTAATTTCTCAGTCAGACAGGCTGCTCTGGCGACCAGCGCGTAAGTATTGTTGGAATAGCTGCCGAGGTGCATCGCTGCGGCGTCCAGACAAGTGGAAGACGAACATTGTTGTGCAATACTTGCGTAGAGCAGAATTTCCTCTAGAGCAGGGATCCGCTGTTTATCACTCGAAAATGATTGTACCCACTGCAAGCACCAAGCATGGAGTACATGAACAGGCGCAGACAGCAGACCTGCAATGACGGAAGCGGGCAGGGAAGGAGCAGATGAGCGTTCATAAAAAGCCGTGAGCAGCTGCATAACCTGCGGGTAAGCGCGGCACTGGAGAAGGAGCTGAAGCGCATAGGCGAGTTCTTTTGCGGAAGGGAGTTCATGATTTCGGCCAGAGAGATAAGCATGTATCGTTGTAAGCGGCGAATGGATCAACTGCAGTTGTTCTTCCACATGGGCTGCAGCATCCGAGTCCTGTGCTTTCCAGGCAGCAGACCATAGATAGGATGTCCAGAAGGGGTCTTCGGGCCAGCTGGATGAGGAGGCCAGCAGTTCCGTGTATAAGCGGCTGCCTGGCTCTGACGCATATCGTAGCATGATTGTAATCCAAAGCTGCCGTTGCTCAGAGAGCGCTCGTGTCTGTATGATGAATTCCAGCCAATCCTCACTGCCTGTATTTAAAGCTGCCGGGATAAGGATATCCAGTTGTTTCTGCAAAATAGAGGTTTTACGGGGAATGATCCAGTCCAGCATCGAACGCGAGTTTCCAGATAAGAGGGAGCAATGTAGAGCATCAGCCCAAGCCGGCAAATAATCCGGATGATGCAATAAAGTATGCTGGTAATGAAAAAGTGCCCGTTCTGGGTGCAGTATTTTCTCTGAAAGCCTGCCTGAGAGCCATGAAGTGCGGTATGTGCCGCTTCCGGCTGTGGAGGAATACATGGGTTTGGCTTTACCTTGGACAGAGGCTTTTAGCATCCAGTCATATGCTTCGCCGTAGGCTTCTTTCTGTGTGAGCAGTATACCTTTGAGCTCCAGCAAATCCGTAAAGCCCGGATAGTTTGTTATCCCTTGTTCAGTTATGACTTCAGCTAATTCATAGTGTCCTGTCATATACAGGGCATATGCCGCTTTTAAATATACATCGGAAATAAATCCGGATTCCGGGTTCTGTTCATACACGGGTATTAGATGCTTGAGTGATTCTTCGTATTGGCCTTCCTGAAAATACTCCGTTCCCAGCGCATACCGTAATTGTACATTCAAAGGATCTTTCTGTAGGGAGGCCTGAATAAGCTCGAGATTGCGCAAGTGTTTATTTTTTTGATCAATCTCGGATTGTAGGTAGCCATAGTGCTTGATTTGTAATGGAGCATACGGAATTGGACGCCGTGTAAGCTCAAGGATGCTCTCCGCAGCGTTTTCATGGATGGCTCCGCGGAAACGAAGATTAGGATGGTTCCGGAATAGCCGGCACACGGAATCCGTAAAATAGGCTTCTTCGGAAAATGTATCGTAATAGCTAATTATTGGAATATAAAAGCCTGCAATGCGGTCGTCACTCGTCAGCATATCAGACAACACATCCGCATCCCAATTATCGGCTTCTTCATCTGCATCAAGAACTAAAATCCAGGAAAACGTGGCCATATCCAGTACACGGTTTCTAGCCTCAGCAAAATCGTTATTCCATTCCAATTCAATAATACGGGCGCCATATTTCATGGCGATGGACCGGGTATGATCTGTGGAACCCGTGTCGCCTATAATGATTTCGGAGACCAGCTCCCGTACGGAACGCAAGCATCGATCCAGATGCTGCTCTTCATTTTTAACGATCATACAAAGGGATATGTCTTGGGGCGGCATGATGTGCGGCTCCTTTATTCGTATTCTTCATACAAAGGCAGCATACGGATAGCACGGCGGATCACGGATTGATGGGGCTGATCATTCAGAACCTGAAGCAGACGAGTTTCCGTGAAAGAGGTCAGCAAGCGGCTGAAAGACCGTTTTTGATCCGTAAAGGGAGCAGCGGGGGAGGCATGAAGGGGGGCGAGTAGAGCTTCGACTGATTTCAGCGCGTCTTCTGTTTTTCCGGAATAATAGCTGAACTCGATTTGCTTCATTGGACTCAACACACCAGTTTCCATAAACGCTCCGGAGTGCTGAAGTTGAGTTCCTTCCGACAGCAGTTTGCAAATGAGCAGCAATGGTTCGTTCTCGGGAGAATCGTTATTTATCTGAGAATTCTTAAGCAGCATATACGCAGCATGATAACAACGGTTTGCCATGAGCAGCTTGATCATAACGTTCATCTTTTCAGGGGAGTTTATTTTGAAATGATCATTCACAAGAGAAGGGATGAGATGCTCCTGAAGATTTGTTTTCATCAACATGATGATTTTATTCAAGGGCAGGCGCATACCCGGTTCAAGCTTGATGGTCTCGGCATACCAGTGAATTGCCTGCGCGTCATCTCCGGCATCCTCATACATTTGACCTAGTCCGAGCGTGGACAGGTAAGTTCCGGCTCCGGTTTCAGTATGATAATACACGGGAGCTGGACCGGATTCGACTGCTTTCAGGAAAGCTCCTTCCGCTTTGATTAACTGCCCCGAAGAGAGATAAACAACGCCCTTCAGATGATGGAGGTCTGTATAATCTGGATAATGAATAAGTCCTATGCTGCATACAGACACGGCTTCCTCTGCATGACCCAAAGCGAACAGACAACGTGCTTCGTATTTGAACAGCAGATGGTAGTAGCTGATTTCAGTCGCAGCGAATTGTTTGGCCTGCCTTATATGATGCAGCGCCGAATCATGCTCGTTCATCCGCATGTATTCCACGGCCATGTTGTAATGATGAAACGGATCCTCGGGTTCGGTCTGCAATGCTTGCTGGAGCAGTTCCACATTTCTGCGGATTTTATCTTTGGCAGCGACTATACCGCTGCTGTATCCATAATGATGGATTTTGATATTGGTGATGTGAAGCTTTGCAGCGGGGCGATGCTCGGTGATAGAAGCAGCTATTTGTTCATGGATTCTTCCGCGGAAACGATGTTCCGGGCGCCGGCGAAACATGCGAAGCAGGGGATTGACGGTAGCGGTTGCAGAGTGGATATGATCGCTGATGTGATTTTGCACCTGCAAGAAAAAACCTTCGAATTCCATATGCTTGGCGCACAGATGCAGCTCCGCTATATCATTCGCGTCAAGCTCTTCATCAGCGTCCATAAATAGAATCCACGGCCTGCGAGCAAGCTCAATGCCTGCATTCCGGGCTTTGGCAAAATCGCCTTCCCACGGGATTTGAAGAACTTGTGCTCCGAACTGGCGTGCAATTTGAACCGTATCATCCGTGGAGCCTGTATCGACAACGATGATCTGGTCGACGGCCTTATGAACGCTTTTCAGGCAGCGGGCAAGGTTCGAAGCTTCATTCCGGACGATCATGCAGAGGGAGATCCCGGTTGCGTTTTTGCTCATCGATGCATCTCCTTTGTCTGTCGTCCCAAGACATGTGCCACCCGGATCTTTGCAGCTGACGTAAGGCAGACCGAAGCTGACTGGCTTCTTGCAAAAGAGTTGCGGCACCAGGAGATGATGCATGCGCCTGCTCCAGATAATCTGCCGCCAGATGCAAATAACATATGGCGGCGCCAATGGAAGCTTGAGCGAGTGACGGATCATTTAGCGTAATATTTTCGAATAATCGTACCGCTTCTGTGTAATGGCCCTTGTCGTATAAAATTTCGGCCAGCATATGTGCCCCTTCATCGTCGAGTGCTTGAACCTCAAGCAGGGATATAAACAAATCCGCTGACTCAAGCACATAACCTTCCTTGTATAATGCTTTGGCTAAGATGAGAGGTCCCATATTTTCCAGAACAGACAATCTGCGTGCCAGATCCGTTAAGCCAATGGAGACGGATTGTTGAATCAGCGTGTGGATCAGCTGAGTTTCTTCTTTCTGATCTGCAGTTTCGTGTTGAGAGTCCGCCTCTAAGGATTGGAAGAGAAGACGATCAATACACTCAATCGTCTCACGCTTATGTTCATGGATGGATGCCCAGATGTGAGGTTCTAGAGAACCCAGAAGCTGCCATTGCGTAATCAGATGCAGCAATTCGCGTGTAGAATTCGATGCAGGGCTCACAGTGGCTGCATGGTAAAAGAAGGAATGGGCTTCCTTTAATTTGTTCGAACGAATCAAGGATGATGCATAGAGGGTACTAATTTCATCCTCGGTGATCCACTGGGCAGGGCATAGCCGGATGATTTCCTCATCCGCTCCAATACAGTCGAGTGAACGGAGCAAAATACTCCACTGTTGCTTGTTGCGGGGCTGTATTGTTTTTAGGAGGAGTTTACTAATCTCTTCATCGGAAGCATGAAGTCTGTGAAAGGATGTTGCCAAACCTTGGGCTGCAGGGGAATATGAAAGATGGAGCTGAATGGCTTCATAAAAAAGCCGCGCTGCCTCCTCGGGTTGTTGAAGCTTCAGGGAGATTTCCCCCATTTTACTTAAGGGTTTGTAGCTATTTATGCCTGCTTCCGTTACATAGGTGCTGGAAGTACACTCGACTGCTTTACGGTAAGCTTCGAATGCTCTTTCCCATAGACCTTGCATCTCCAGACATTGACCATGAAGGAAATGAATATCTGCATAGTCCGGATAACGTTCGGTTTCATGAAGACATATCAGCCCAGCTTGCTGCGCTTCGTTTAGATCCAGCATGATTTTAACCAGATCTTTAATTAAAGTTGGCCGGAAATAAGCGTTGGAAGGCGCATGCTGCTTAGCTTGAAGCATGTATTTTTTGGCTTCCGGGATATTGCCCCCCTGACAGTGTGTAATTCCCAGATGATAGAGATAGTATGGGTTTTCAGGTTCTTCCTTCAAAGCATTCATAAGTATATGGTAATTCCGTTCCAGTTTGTTTTTGTTCCATATGTTATGGGATAAGTATCCCGTATGTTTCATTTCGATGCCGGAATCTTTGATTTTATCTCTACCTGAGAAGAGGAGAATGGAAGGTTCAATTTCTTCATGGATCTTACCTTCAAACTGATATTCCTGGCGGTTTCGAAATAGGCGGAGCGAACGATGATATAACATATCTTCCTCCGAATGGCTTAACAGATTTATGATGGTGATGTCGTAGGCTTCGACTTGGCTTTCTTCGATCAGCAGCCGGATCTCATCCATACTAGTGAGGAGTTCTTCATCTGCATCGATGACCAATATCCAGTCTGTTGTCGCATAACGCAATGCTTCATTTCTGGCCATTGAGAAATCATTTTGCCATTTCATTGAAATAACATCGGCGCCATATTGTTTGGCAATATGGATGGTATCATCTTGTGATCCCGTATCAACCACGATGATTTCATCCGCAAGCTTAACGGAATTTAGACAATTATGAATGATTTCAGATTCATCCTTAACGATCAGATGGATGCCAATTGTGGACATCGTTTGTTTTCCTCCTTCTTGAAGGAGGAGTATACGGTGACCCGTATACTCCTCAGCCAATCTTCACAGGATGATGCATCATCCCATTTTATATTGTATTAATAGAAGAAGCTTTAAGTTCCTTGGGCATTGAGGATGACATTGATCGTGGATGGCAGGCCTGCTGAAGCTGATTGATAGGACACACGGGTGTATTTAAGGAAACGTGCAGGTACCAGCACATCCACGGAACCCGCTGCTAACGGATTATCTCCGGTTGTATCCACATAATAATTTGTACCATCGGCACTGATTTCG
Source organism: Paenibacillus sp. J23TS9 (assembly GCF_018403225.1). Taxonomy (NCBI): domain Bacteria; kingdom Bacillati; phylum Bacillota; class Bacilli; order Caryophanales; family Paenibacillaceae; genus Paenibacillus; species Paenibacillus sp. J23TS9. The sequence goes on from NZ_BOSG01000001.1 coordinate 1,081,538, forward strand.
ATTTGAGTATTTACCGGATTGGCACCGCTATTGTGCACGAAGAAAGAATACACGCCAAGGACGCTTGTTGTAACAGCAGGGAGCGGTGTCAAAGCATCGGCTGTTGTGATACCGATGTCAGGCTGCTCGACAAAGCTCTTTTGTGATATAGAGGTAATACTGCTCAAGGTACCCGCAGTAATCGTCGTTCCGAGCACGGCTGTGATTGTACCGTTCAGGATGTTGGTTATGGTACCAGCAGAAGACAGGGTACCTGCCGTAATGGTGGCGCCGAGCACGCTGGTGATCGTACCGTTTAAGATGTCGGTCACGGTACCCGCGGAGGAGAGAGTACCCGCCGTAATGGTGGCGCCGAGCACGCTGGTGATCGTACCGTTTAAAATGTCGGTGACCGTACCTGCGGAGGAGAGAGTACCCGCTGTAATGGTGGCGCCGAGCACGCTGGTGATCGTACCGTTTAAGATGTCGGTGACCGTACCTGCGGAGGAGAGAGTACCCGCTGTAATGGTGGCGCCGAGCACGCTGGTGATCGTACCGTTTAAGATGTCGGTCACGGTACCCGCGGAGGAGAGAGTACCTGCTGTAATGGTGGCGCCGAGCACGCTGGTGATCGTACCGTTTAAAATGTCGGTCACGGTACCCGCTGAGGAGAGAGTACCCGCCGTAATGGTGGCGCCGAGCACGCTGGTGATCGTACCGTTTAAGATGTCGGTCACGGTACCTGCGGAGGAGAGGGTACCCGCTGTAATGGTGGCGCCGAGCACGCTGGTGATCGTACCGTTTAAGATGTCGGTCACGGTACCTGCAGAAGACAGAGTACCTGCCGTAATGGTTGTGCCCAGTACACTGGTGATCGTACCACCAAGAATGATGGTAGTGAGGTTGCCTGCCGTATCTGTGGCGACAACGTGGCTGGTGTTAGTGGCGTCACGACCGTAAATAAGCATACGCAAATTGTTCGGGTCATTTTGGAAAATACTGTAGTTTGGCATATAATCACTCCTTTATTTCAAAATAGGAAATCTTTCGATTGTTTGAATTCCGTTCGGTTTAAAGAATACGTCAGCTATTTATGTGTTCGGTTAGGTATGCGCCGCATTAAGCCTCCTTACTTAGAATGTCTTCTGATATGATATGGCTTGATGACTTTAAGAGAAACGGCATGTGCACGCAGATGTGATATTTTAAGGAACGTTCTAACCATGCGCGAGCGTTGAAACAATGGGTGTTGTATGCTATCATAATAGGTATTCTAATCTATGAAATGAACAAATTACGGTCGGGGGAAGCTTCCTTTTCTCGGCCTTTTTCATGGGGAAATGAACGTCCAATTGAGGAGAGACGGTACTTTTGAAAACTCTAGTGATTGCGGAAAAACCGGATATGGGACGAAATATTGCGGCGGTGATTGAACCGAAGGCCAAAAATGCCCGCACCTACATAGAAGGTGAGCATTACATCATTACTTGGGCGATCGGGCATCTCATTGGTTTAGCCGAACCGGATGTGTACGACGATAAATATAAAAAGTGGAATATAAACGATTTGCCGATTATCCCAGAGCAGTTTAAGCTGAAACCGAATCCGAAGACCAAGGATCAGTTAAAAGTGATTGCCGACCTTTCCAAACGGAGCGACAGACTCATAAACGCCTGTGACGCCGGGCGCGAGGGCCAGCATATCTTTTCCTTGATTCAACAGCATCTGAAAATGCGGCAGCCGGTAAAACGTCTTTGGATATCGGACTTAACACCGGAAACGATAAGAAAAGGATTCGATGAGCTGAAAGATGGCAGCGAGTATGAGAATTTGTCCAAGGCGGCCAGAGCAAGAAGTGAGGCGGACTGGCTGATCGGCATGAACGGATCCCGTGCTTTTACGACTAAACACAATGTTTTACTATCGGTAGGACGCGTACAGACACCTGTACTCGCACTCATATATGACCGGCAAAAGGAGATTGACGCGTTCAACTCAGCAAAGTTCTATGATGTGGAAGCCATGTTTAAACAGGGTGATTCCGATTACAAGGGCTTATGGCAAGGGGAACGAATCCAGGACGAGGAGAAAGCCAAGGCAATCGCAGCAAAGGTTCAAGGCAAGGAAGGCATCATCCAGAGCTATGACGTGAAGGATACGAAGGAGTATCCATTCAAGCTGTATGATTTGACTTTGCTTCAACGTGAAGCGAATGCCAAATATAGTTTTTCCGCCAAAAAAACCCTTGATCTTGCCCAGGCATTGTATGAGAAACATAAGGTCATCAGTTATCCGAGAACGACTTCCAATTATGTGACCGAGCAAAATATCCCGCAGATGTACAAGTCACTGGATCAGCTGCGGGGAACGGATTATGTGAAATTCGCCGAGCAGGCTGACAAGAAATACGTTCATAAAAAAAATAAATCAGTCTGCAATCCGTCGAAGGTCGAAGATCATCACGCCATTCTGCCTACCAATAAAATGGCGCGGAATCTGGCTCCGGATGAAGCCAAGATCTATGACCTGATTGTAAGGCGCTTTCTGTCGCACTTTTTCCCGCCTGCAGAGTATAAGGTGCATACGATCATGACGGAAGTGGAAAAAGAAGAATTTAAGACCACGATCAAGCAGCTGCTCTCTGAAGGCTGGAAGGTCATCTATGCTGACCAGAAAAAAGATGCCAAGAAAACCCGAGCCAAAAAGGATAAAGAGGACGAGGACGAAGCTCAAAGCGAAGAAGAAGTCACCAGTCCTTTCCACTTAAATGCGAATGAAGGCGTTCTGTGTATCCGGAGTGAGGCGAAGGAAAAAGAGACTCAGCCGCCAAAGCCGTATACGGAGGGTACTCTTCTAAAAGCCATGGAAAGTGCGGGCAAGCAGATTGAGGACGAGGAATTGCGGGATGCCATGAAAGATTCTGGACTTGGGACACCAGCGACTCGTGCCGCCATCATTGAACGACTGAAACAAGTAGGATATATGGTGATGAAGGGTAAACGTATTGTCGTTACTCAAAAGGGGAAAATGGCAGTCGAGGTTATCCGCGGTGCAGGTGTCGACCTTCTGACTTCCCCTGAAATGACAGGGCAATGGGAACGCCGGCTGAATGAAATTGCCAAGGGATCTGCATCCGATGAAGTATTTATGGCGAATGTTAAAAAATTTGCGACGATGATTATCAGCAAGGTAAAGGTGCAGTCCAGAGTAGCGAAGGAATCCTTTGAGGATAAGCCTTCCGAGGATGCCAAACCGCCGCGAAGCCGGAAGAAACCAGCGGCGAAGCCAGGCGAGAATGTGGAAGCTGAGACTGCAAGTAAGGCTAAAAGAACTTCAACGAAAAAGGCAGCTGGAACTGCCAAATCCGGATCGGTACAGAAGCTTCCATCCATACAAGTGCCATCAGAGCGACAGCGCGTAACGACAATCGCAGGAATCGCACCATGTCCAAGAGCAGGCTGCCAAGGCACGCTGATTATGGGACGGCGCGGTTATGGCTGCTCTCATTACAAAACGGGGTGCAAGTTCGTCATTTGGAAGGATCAGTTCGGCATTTCGCTTGAACCGGAAGATATTGCTTCACTTGCGGGAGGCCGAAAGACATCGAGAGACTTTGCTTTGGACGATAACGGACAGCAAAGGCAGGGATATTTAGTCCTGCTGGACCCGGAAACAGGGGCAATCGGAATAGACTCATAACGTTTCTGGAATTTATCATTCGACTGAGAAATAAAACAACGGCCCTAGTTCAAGGGCCGTTGTTTTATTTCCTGTTTGATTTTAACGTCGATAATATTCGGTATTTCTTCAATAGATGAAATGGTATAAAACGAACTTCCGGGCTCCTGCTGCAGCTCGACCATATTGTATACCCATTCATCGGACTGTTTGATATAAATGCTTTGCAGTCCGGCAGTCAGTGCCGGAACGACATCCGTCCGCAGTGAATTGCCAATCATCCAGGTAGAGGAGCGGTCAAACGATCCTCTTTGCAATATCTGCTCCAGTGTGGATTCATTTTTATGCTGTGTAATGTAAATCCGGTTATCGAAATAGGTACTCAGCTTCATCTGATCAATTTTACGCTGCTGAATAGCCGTTTCCCCGCCGGTATACAGATATAAGTAATGACCTTCCTTTTGCAGGGTCTCCAGGGTTTCCACCATGCCAGGGTAGGGCTCTACTTCCTGTTCGTATACGCTTAGTCCCAGCTTGTTCAGCTGCTGTTCTTCTTCCAGATGGATGGGGCGATTCAATTTCCGGCAGAAATAGCGGTAGGTTTCGATCAGGGAATTTGGAAAGTTTCCGCTGCTGAAGCCTGTTTTGCTTACTTGTGCGACATCGATTTCGATCTGCTTTTGACGGATTTCATCAGTCGAAAGATTCTCATGCCCGAGCCAATGATGCACCAGCTCGAAAAATTCACCCAGAACAAGACCGAAGTATTTATTGCAATGGATGAGAGTGTCATCCAGATCAAATAAAATATGCTGCTTTAATGTGTTAGTCAACAAGCTTCACTCCTTATAGACGCATGTAAGATTCCAGGAACATCTGGAGCTCCGACGCACCGTCTGGACGGATACTGAATTTTTCCGTGTCTTCTGCTCCAAGATGAATCCGCAGCAGACCTGCTACTCGCAGGATCATCAAATGATGTTTGAGCGATTCCTCTGTTTGATCCAAATCCCGGACCATTTCATCAAGGGAATGAGGCTTTTCCGCTACATAGCGAAGCAGGCGCAGTCTCTTGGGATCGGATAGGGCGTGGGTCATCCGCAGCAAGCAGGTTGGGGGCTCGTCCTCATCCTCTTCCGGTACGTCAACAGGATACTGAATCAGCATCATTTTTTTATAGAAGCAATACGTATTGATGGGACGGTTATGGACTGTCGGGAAAAGAACAATCGTTTGAACTTCAGGGGCATTTTCGATGACCAGCCCGCCTGAAGCATATTCAACGAGGCTCATGGGATCCATTTTGGTGAGCAGCATTCCCTTTTCCTTAGCATCTTCTTCGATAAGCGGAATGATGCTTGCTTCTACATCTTTAAAATAATTTTCATACCACAGCTCCAGTAGCGGAGTATATTGGTCCCGGATCCTGCGGGCTTCTTCGATCGATAAATTCGGAAGATAGGGAGATGCAGCTTCATGCAGAACTTCTGCGGATGTTTCCTGCAAGCATTCCAGAAAGCTGAGTACGGAATCGCCATTGTTTCGGTGAATAGCCCAGGCGTAGAGCACGTCGAAATCAACAAATGGCCAAGCCGCAGTTTGGGAAAGGGCAGCAGAGACATCTGAGGAAAGCTTGCTGCTCACTTCACTGATCCATTCAGGTCCAATATCCAGGTTGCGAATCCACTTCTTGGAAGTATATACCATAAAACTGCCGAGCAGTTCGTAAATGGGTGAAACGTCAACTTTCACTTCATAGTTCATGAAAAGGGTAACCTCCTATGAAATCAGTGCATCTCCTTCATTATGGCTTGTTGAGTGTCGGGTTGTCCACTATAATGTTCAAGTAGTTTGCCCGGATATATCGAAGGAGGAAATTTTAAAGTGTCTCAATCAAGCAGCATGAATCGCAGCTCGTCTTTTCATTATGTCATATTACTCACCGTTATTGTAGCAGCAGGGGTTAGCCAGGGGCTGCTTTTGCCCCTTTTATCCATTTTTCTGGAACAAATGGGCGTTTCGTCTTCCATGAACGGTTTAAATGCAGCCGCACTCTATGTCGGTTCCTTCGCGATGACGCTCGTCGCTGAACGGACTCTCGGGGCGCTCGGCTTTAAGAAACTGGTAAGTGCCGGTCTTGTGCTGGTTCTGGTTTCTGTCATATTGTTTCCGCTTGTACCAAACATCAAGTTTTGGTTTATCCTCCGGCTTCTGGTTGGCATCGGAGATAGTGCGGTGCATTATTCCGCCCAGCTTTGGGTGCTGCTGGTTACCCCAGAAGAAAACAGAGGTCGAAATATTTCGATATACGGTATGTCGTATGGCCTGGGATTTAGTCTAGGCCCGCTCGGCATACCGCTCCTCCATATTGGAAACAGCATACCCTTTATCGCTCTTGCCATACTGGTCTTGCTGGTACTGATTCTGGTGTTGATGAAGCTTCCGGATCTTCGTCCAGAGAAGCTTAAAGAGGGGGAGCGTCCGGTGAAAAGATTCCGCCGCAGCTATGCGTGGGCATGGTATGCCCTCATTCCGGCTTTGCTATACGGTTATATGGAATCGGGAATAAACAGTAACTTCCCTGTATACGGGTTACGTGTGGGACTGAACGAACAGCAAATCGCGTTCCTGCTGCCTTTCATCGGAATCGGGGGGCTTGTGCTTCAACTGCCGCTGGGGATGCTAAGTGACCGCTTCGGAAGGAAACGGATTTTGATCATTTGCGGAATTCTCGGCGGTCTGGCGTTCATGCTGGTACCTATGGCCGGCACTTCCACAGTAGGGATTCTGCTCCTGCTTATGATTGCCGGCGGGATGATCGGCTCTTTCTTCTCCCTTGGTCTTGCTTACGCGGCTGATATACTCCCCAAGGTGCTGCTGCCTGCGGCCAATGTGATCGCGTCCTTTCATTTTAATATAGGGAGCATAGCGGGACCCAATATTGGAGGGACCTTGATGCAATATGGATGGAATGCGGGAATGTTTATCGTACTTGGGTCGGGTTTCATTATATTCGCTTTTCTTGGAGTAGCCGTAAGGAAAAAATCTTTGGAAAATGCCGGAATCCTATAGCTGTACTCCTGAAAAAGAATGCTTTATGATAGTATGAAGAGAACGAGAGACCAGAGGAGAAATGTCATGATTAGAATCCAGCATTTAACCAAGTCCGTCGGAGTAGATAAAATACCTGTACTCAAGGACATTTCACTTGATTTTCAGCGGGGGGAACTGATCGCTCTAGTGGGTGCGAGCGGAAGCGGTAAAAGCACGCTGCTGCGCTGTCTGGCCATGAAAGAGAAGTGGGATAAAGGGACCTTCGTGGTTAACGGATTTGATGTCTTGAAGGATCCGTTTGCCGGGAAAAGAAAAATAAAACGCGAATGGGCATACTTAGAGCAAAATCCTCATTTAAACCCCAATCGCACGGCCTTGAAAAATGTGCTGATCGGACAAGCAGGGCAAACGCCGCTTTGGAGAATGGCTACCGGCATGGTTCGGTCAGATGATTATATGGGTGCCATGGATGTCATTGAGCAGCTGGGGCTGCTGGAAAAAGCCCATCAAAAATGTGATAAACTTAGTGGCGGAGAGCGGCAAAGAATTGCGATTGCACGTGCCCTTGTTCACGGGGCCAAGGTAATTCTGGCGGATGAGCCCGTCATCGGACTGGATCCCAAATCGCAGGAGAGCGTTATGGAGACGCTGAAAAAGCTTTGCGAAGAAGAGAGAGTCACGGTACTAACTGTACTGCCGATTGAGCTTGCAGAACGTTACGCAACGCGGATAATGGCAATATCCGGCGGGGAAATGGCATTTGATATTTCTGGACGCCGGCTCACGGTTCGCGAACGAAATATGTTATAAAGCCTCTTAAACAGGCTTTGGATAGAAAAGAGTGATTCATTTTGGTAAAACGCTACTGGATCTATTTCCCTGCCGCATTTCTTTTGATGCTTCTGCTAAGTGGCTGCTCGTTTATCAGTGACCCGGTCCTGATGATGCAAACACCGCAGCTGTCTGCTGAAAAGGAATCATTGCGGTCCATCATTATGGCCCAGCTGCCTGAGGATGCCAACCTGATCCGGTCAAACGAAGAAGACGATACGAATGTCATACATTTTGTTGATCTCGATAATGATGGCATAAGTGAAGCGGTCGTATTTTACGAGACACCGGATCAAAACATCGGCGTTCACGGTATTATCTTTAAAAAAAGCAATGATACTTGGGTCAAGCAAATAACCTTTGATGGTGTAGGTAAGGTTCTGGAATCCCTTTATTTCAAAGATATGACTAACGATGGTAAAGTGGATATCGTAGCTGGATTTTCAATGGGTAACGAAGAGACTCAGAACCGTGTTTTTATATACAGCTACAATGGTAAGAGTCTGGAAAGGGTGCTGGAGCGTCCTTATACGAATTTTGTCATCAGCGATATGAACAAAGATCATATTAATGATCTTACGATCGTGGATCTCAAACATGGGGAAAGCAACTTCATTACGACGTTCCAATACGATGAAGGCAGCTTTGTCGAACTGGACAGACTTGAACTGAAGCCGTATATTTACGAATATTACAATATTGTCGCAGGTAAAGTGTTTGTCGATCAAGAAGGAAACAGCATCGAGGGAATTGTACTGGATGCTACACTCTCTACGGTCGGAGACGCTTCCTTCACGAGCATCATCGTTATGCAGGATGGTAAACTCAAATCGGTGTTCGAGAAGGATGACCAGACGTTCAGGCAATCCAGGATTTTTAGCGAAGATGTTAACAATGATGGTATTATTGAGATTCCTCTGCTGACAAAGCCGGCTGGATGGGAGTATTTTGACCAGAAGGAAATCCCTTATTTTTATTCTTATTACCAGTGGGATGGAAAGACCGGTTTGAAATTCATCGCAGAGAAATACCATGATAAGAAAAATGATTTCGATTTCGGGTTTTTTCCTCCGCAATGGCATAACAAAATTACGGTGGATACCAAATCCCAAAAAGATAAATATTTGCGGTTTTACATGATTGGCACAGGAAAAACAGTCGCGGAGATTAAGTTCTTCTCGCAGACCGAGTGGGAAAAGCAGCATGAAGACTGGAAATATCTGTCCCGGAATAGTGGAAAGGTCATTGGCTATAAAAAGAGCGCCGACTTTGACCTGAACAATAACAAAAGTAAATCAAAGGACGAGGTACCTCCGATAGAAAGGAAGGACAAGCAAAGTGAGTAAAGTATTGATTTTGGAAGATGAAGATTCCATCCGCAGTTTTATCGTAATCAATTTAAAACGCAACGGTTTTGATGTGCTAGAGGCATCCAATGGCAATGAAGCGCTTGACCTTTTAATGAGTACTCCGGATATTGATATTGCGCTGCTGGACGTGATGGTGCCGGGCATTGACGGCTTTGAGGTGTGCCGGCGCATTCGTGAAACGAATGAGCGTTTGGGCATTATTTTCTTGACCGCCAAGGTTCAGGAACAAGACAAGGTCTATGCCTTGTCGGTGGGTGCTGACGATCATGTCAGTAAGCCATTCAGTCCAACCGAGCTGATCGCAAGAATTCAGTCTCTGCTCCGCAGAGTCAATGTACATCGTGAAACCTCAGCGAAGGTTAGTTTTCAGTCCGGACCATTTGCTCTGGATTTAATTTCCAAACAGTTTAAAAAGAACGGGCATAATATTGAACTTACACCGACAGAATTCTCACTGGTGCAATTTTTTCTAGAAAAAGAAAATACCCCGCTCAGCCGGGACGTGCTTCTCGATCACGTATGGGGCAAGGAATATATGGGGGATCCGAAAATCGTTGACGTAAACATCCGCCGTCTGCGCCAAAAGATTGAAGATAATCCTTCCGAGCCCGAGTTTCTCCAGACCGTATGGGGTCACGGGTATAAATGGAAGGGTCAGGGACAATGATCAAGAAAGGCATTCGCCGGCAGATCGTCATGCATTACTTCATCGTGGTGTTTTCGACGCTGCTGTTGGCCGAAGTCATTTTTTTGCTAGCCATACGAAGTTATTATTATGACAGCATAAACAGCCATATTACGCAGCATATCAAACAAGTGGAGGAGTACCAGAAATTTGGTACCTCCTCCAATGAAGGTAAAGATGACCTTGGAAATTTGCTCATGGTATACAAGCTCAATTATACCGAGATGCAGATTCTTAATATCCAGGGTGATGTTCTTATTAACTCTTCTGATTTTCAGCCTGATGTTTCCATTAAGACCAGTGATATCTCCCAGGCTCAATCCGGGAATATCGGCAGATGGGTTGGCCGGCAGCCAAACACAGGGGAAGATGTCATGGCGGTCTCCAAGATGGAACAGGACAATGGACGAGATTCTTATATCGTCAGATACGTCACTTCACTGGAAAAAGTTAATGCGAAATTGTTTAATGTCACATTGATCGCGACGGCGGTAGCTGCCGCAGTGCTGGCTCTCGTCTTGGCGTTCAGCTTGGGACTGGCGAATTCGATTGTCAAACCGCTAAACACCATTACTGCCGTTTCGGCGCAAATGGCCAGGGGCAAATTCAATATCAGAATTAAAGGCAATTACAAGTATGAGCTGGGAGAACTTGCTTCAACACTAAATTATATGGCACAGGAAATTGTACGCAGTAACCAGGTAAAAGATGACTTCATTTCCTCCATTTCTCATGAGCTTAGGACACCTCTAACGAGTATCAAAGGCTGGAGTGAAACCATTAACTCGGGTGGATATGATCCTGAAGAGACGAAGATTGGCATGGAGATTATCACCAAGGAGACGGAGCGTTTGATTGGACTGGTGGAAGAAATTCTTGATTTCTCCAAGCTGCAGCAAAATGAGATGAAGGTGTCATTTGCACGTGTTGATCTGAAGGAACTGCTCCAGGAAATTATGTTGAATTTGTGGACTAAAGCAGAGAAGCGTACTATTGAGCTTCGCCTTGATTCGGTCGATAAGCCCCTCGTCGAAGGGGATGCCAACCGGCTGAAGCAGGTCTTTTTAAACCTGATAGATAATGCCATTAAATTCTCACATGAAAACTCGGCAATCGACTTGTTCGTATCCTTTGAGGGCAATAATGTGGTCGTTCAGGTACATGATACGGGAATCGGCATAAGTGAAGACCATTTGGTTAGAGTAAAAGACCGTTTCTTCCAGGTCGATCCGCTGAACGGTGGTACGGGTCTGGGGCTGGCCATTTCACAGCAGTTGGTTGAACTTCATCACGGTATTCTGCTGATTCAAAGTGAGCTGGATGTAGGTACCACCATTGTGGTTAGGCTGCCGAGACTGCTTGAAGCTGAGGAATCCGAAATTCCTCAGCTCCCAGGAGCGGAAACAACACAGGATTAAGACATCATGAAAAGAGCGAAATCCGCGAGTGGCGGCTTTCGCTCTTTTGTATATGAGAACCGGTAACTCCGAATATTATGAGGATAAGCCCTCGGCACGAAGACGACCTGTCTTTTCGTATACATCCTGAAGCAAGCGGGAAGGCTGGGTACGAACCGTTGGTTTTGGCAGTACGGTTTCATAAGGCCCGATGACAACCACTTGATCAGCCGTTCCTTTAATGACTGCACCTTCCTTGATCACTGCACCTTCACCGATAATGGCACGTTCAATATGGACATTGCGCCCAATTTTAACGTTTGGCATTACGATGCTGTCTTTGATCTCGGAGAATTTGCCGACTTCAACACCGCAAAACACGACAGACTGATAAGCCGATCCATCCATCGAGCTGGTCTCGGAAATCAGACAATTTGCTGCCACTCCCGTTCTGGTTTTATGCGAATTAACCTTTGTGCGCCACGGACGTGAATACATTGGCCATTCACTGTTATGCAGCTTCCAGGAGGAATCATTGGCCAGCAGATCCATATGAGCTTCCCACAGGCTATTGACGGTACCAACGTCTTTCCAGTAACCATCGAAGCGGTAAGCGAACATACGGTTTTGCTCGTTTAGCATTTTTGGAATCAAGTCTTTCCCGAAATCATGACTGGAAGATGAATCAGCTGCATCCTCCAACAGATGACGGCGAAGATAATCCCATTGGAAAAGATAAATGCCCATGGAAGCCAAATTGCTTTCCGGTTCTGCAGGTTTTTCTGCAAATTCAGAAATGCGGAGCTCATCGTTTACACTCATCACTCCGAAACGGCTCGCTTCTTCCCAAGGAACCTCCATTACGGAAATTGTGGCTTCGGCTCCTTGCTGCTTGTGAAATTGAAGCATTTTATTGTAATCCATGTGGTAAATATGATCTCCCGAAAGAATAAGAACATGTTCAGGATGTTGACCGTCTATATATTCAATGTTTTTATAGATGGCGTCAGCTGTTCCTAAGTATTCTGCGGATCCTGTATTGTAGGAAGGGAGCAGGGTAATTCCGTTCTCTCCTTTATTCTGGAGACCCCATGGTTCACCTTCTCCGATATGTTTATGGAGCGATTCTGCCTCATACTGTGTAAGGACACCGATCGTATCGATACCCGAATTCACACAGTTGCTGAGAGGAAAATCGATTATGCGGTAGCGACCGCCAAAAGGTACAGCCGGCTTTGCCTGTTTAGATGTCAGAGGTGCGAGTCTGCGGCCTTCACCTCCGGCAAGCAACATGGCGATGCAATCTTTCTTATTCATGTCGTTTCCCTCCCAAAAATTTGTCAATGTAGTACATACATAAACGATTGTCAGCCCCACTGAAACGATTATATTGAAAAATAATTGAAAAATTACAAATTTATTTTTCAAGAAACATTTTCTCGTTTATTTTGGCTAGAATGGGGTAATGGTTTAGGTGCACTATATTTATAAAGCAGGTGATCTTATTGGCTAAAATAAACAATCTAACCGGACTGCCGCCTACAGATGAAGATATATACTTATTCCATGAAGGGACCTCCTACCACAGTTACAGAATCTTGGGCGCTCATCCTGCTGTGGAAGAGGGTTTGGAAGGCGTCCGGTTTACCGTTTGGGCTCCGCATGCCCGGCAAGTCGGTCTGGCATCCGACTTTAACGGTTGGGACGGAGTTGAGGATTCATTACATAAGATACCCGATTCGGGCGTTTGGACTCGCTTTTTCCCCGGCATAACGACAGGTACTTTTTACAAATATGACATTGAAGGACCGAGCGGCGAACGCTTTTTAAAAGCAGACCCCTATGCCTTTGAAGCTGAGCTCCGTCCTGCTACCGCATCCGTTGTATCCGATTTAAACGGCTATGCTTGGCAAGATGCAGCCTGGAGGCGAAAGAAGAAGGGGCTTTACAGCAAGCCCGTCAATATTTATGAGGTTCATTTGGGAACCTGGAGGCAAAAGGAAGATGGAACGCTATACACCTACCGGGAGATCGCCGACTTACTGATTCCTTATATCAAACAAATGAAATATACACATGTAGAATTTATGCCGCTCGCTGAACATCCTTATGATCTGTCATGGGGATATCAGTGCACAGGATATTTTGCTGTCACCAGTCGTTTTGGATCACCTCAAGACTTTATGTATCTTGTAGATGCATGTCATCAGGCCGATATCGGGGTCATCATCGATTGGGTCCCTGCCCATTTTACGAAGGATGCCCATGGTCTGCGGATGTTTGACGAAACACCTTTGTTCGAATATGCAGATCCCCTGAAGGCCGAAAAACCAGGCTGGGGTACGCTAAGCTTTGATTACAGCAAGCCTGAGATTCATTCGTTTTTGATTTCCAATGCCTTGTTTTGGCTGGATCTATTTCATATTGATGGTCTCCGTGTCGATGCCGTTACCAGCATGCTGCGTCTCGATTTTGAGAAAAAAGAAGGACAATTTCATTTGAATGAGCATGGTGGTATTGAAAATTTGGAAGCTATATCATTTTTGCAGAAGCTCAATACAACAGTTTTTAATTACTACCCGTATACACTGATGATGGCTGAAGAATCAAGCGCATGGCCGGGTGTCACTTCCCCTGTGGATGAGAATGGGCTTGGCTTCAATTACAAATGGAATATGGGCTGGATGAACGATACGCTGGATTATGTGGAAGCATCATTTGAAGATAGGCCTTCCAAGCATCACTTGCTGACTTTTCCGATTGCATATGCTTATTCAGACAACTATGCACTGCCGCTCAGCCACGATGAGGTTGTCCACGGTAAAAAGTCCTTGCTGGGTAAAATGCCCGGAGATTACAGCCAGAAGTTTGCAGGACTCCGGATTTTGCTGGGATATCAAATGACGCATCCGGGTAAAAAGCTGCTGTTCATGGGTAGTGAATTCGGACAGTTTATCGAGTGGCGCGACCAATACGAGCTGGATTGGCTGCTTTTGGAATATGATGCACACCGGAAGATGCAGACCTATACGGCAGAACTGAATCAATTGTATCTTGAAGAAAAAGCCCTGTGGGAGCGGGATCATGAACTGGAGGGATACCAATGGATCAGTCCGCATGACTCCAAACAGAGCGTCATCTCTTATATTAGAAAAGGGAAGAAAGCCGGCGATACGTTGATTGTTTTAATCAACTTTCTGCCGGTGGAACGCAGGCAATACCGCATTGGGGTACCCCGCCCCGGCAAGTATGTACCTGTTTTCCAAAGCGAAGATGAAAGATATGGGGGACGAGGTGCTTCTATTTTGGAGCCGATTCTGACCGAGAAAATAACTTGGCATGAACAATTAAACAGTTTGGAAATCACTTTGCCCCCACTTAGTTTTATTGTCTTGAAGCGTGTAACGGTCAGCCGTCAATCGGAACCATCGGCAATCAAATTAGAACAAGGCAAAAAAAAGAACTCCAAGGTATCGGCACGCAAACAGAGTGCATCAAAACAATCTGAAGAAGCCATGGCATCCAATGAAGGAGGAAATGAAGTATGAAGGTATTATTTGCTGCCGCAGAATCGGTACCATTCATCAAGACAGGAGGGCTCGCCGACGTTATCGGCGCCCTGCCACAGGCTTTATACCGCAGTGGGGTTGATGTCCGTGTCGTGCTGCCCAAATATCGCGGAATTCCGGAGAAATATCGCAATCAAATGGAGCATTTGGGTGAAATTTATGTTCCGGTTGGCTGGCGCAGCCAATATTGCGGTATAGAAAAGCTGATGTATGATGGTATTACTTATTATTTTGTGGATAATGAATTCTACTTTGGCCGTGATGCTGTATACGGCTATGGGGATGACGGTGAACGCTTTGCCTTTTTTAACCGGGCGGTGCTGAAGCTGTTGAAAACTATAGACTTTCAGCCGGATGTCATCCATTGCCATGATTGGCATGCGGCGCTCATTCCAGTGCTGCTCAATGCACACTACCGTCATGATCTTTTTTATTATGAAATCCGGACTGTTTTCACGATACATAATTTACTGTATCAAGGCATTTTTCCGTTTAATGTCCTCGGTGAGCTTCTAGGTCTGGATCATCGGTTTTTCACTGCGGACGGCCTCGAATACTACGGAAATGTCAATTTCATGAAAGGCGGTATCGTGTATTCGGATCATGTCACGACCGTCAGTCCAACTTACGCAAACGAGATCCAGACGGCTCATTACGGATACGGACTGGAAGGGCTCCTGTATTCACTTGGTCCCAAGCTAAGTGGTATTGTGAACGGGATAGACACCAAAAGCTATAACCCGGCGACTGATCCTCATATTGCACTCAAATACCGGTCAAGCCTTTCCAAGAAAAGAGAAAATAAGAAGTTGTTGCAAGAAGAACTTAACCTTCCGGTATCAGCCGATATCCCGATGATTGCGATGGTGACACGGATGGTGGATTCCAAAGGGTTGGATTTGGTTGTACGAGTTTTGGATGAGCTGCTGACAAATGATGATATGCAGTTTGTGATTCTGGGTACGGGGGATGGACAATATGAGCATTGGTTCAGGGAAGCCGGACAGCGTCATCCGCAAAAGATGTCTGCCCAGATCACTTTTAGTGAGGCGCTCTCCAGGAAAATATACGCTTCAAGTGATTTATTCCTGATGCCGTCCAATTTTGAGCCCTGCGGGATCAGCCAGCTGCTTGCCCTGAGATATGGCAGTATTCCTGTGGTCAGGGAGACCGGCGGACTTAATGACACCGTTCATGCCTATAATGAATTTACGGGGCAAGGGAATGGCTTCACTTTCACGAACATCAATGCTCATGATATGATGCATACTGTTCGCCGTGCTGTTGCCTTTTATCATCAGCCAGAGCATTGGAATAAAATTGTGAAGAATGCAACTAGCGGGGATTATAGCTGGAACGTATCTGCCAAGGAGTACAGTGATATTTACGAGCAGGTTACAGGTAAAAATTAAAAATGTCTCTCGGTGAAAAAGGAGCATTCCAGGTCTTTTGAAAAGACCCTAGGAATGCTCCTTTTTATGTGTGCAGCTAGCCTATTTGGTAATATTCCGATATAAAATCCGATAACCGAATGGATCCAGAGTTACATTCATCATTCCATCCGCTGGTTTGACTTTCTCATTCGTTAGAGCATCGCGCCAATCCGAAGTGACCATTGGATGGGAGAGCGTTTGTTTTTGATTTGTATTGTTCATCCAGATGGTGAAGTGAATGGAGTCATCTGCACGTTCATAAATGATGCACGGGTTGCCCTGATCCGCTTTCAGGAACCGGAATCTGCCTTCACGCAGCGCTTTATGAGTCTTGCGCAGATTGATCATCATTTTATAGAAATCATAAAGCTCGCGATCCTGTTTATTCGGATCCCAAATCATACACTTGCGGCAATCCGGATCGCCATTACCTGTGATGCCGACTTCATCGCCATAGTAAATACAAGGCGTTCCCATATACGTAAAGAGGAATACGACGGACAATTTCAGCTTCCGCTTATCGCCGCCAACTCGCGTCAGAAGGCGTGGTGTATCGTGGCTGCACAGCATGTTAAATACAACTTCGTTAGTCTGCTGCGGATAACGCATGAGAAGCGAGCTCATACGATCTGAGAATGTGGCTCCGTCCATGCCGCCATTAAAGAATTCGAGCACCTTGTCAGCAAACGGGTAATTCATAACCGAATCAAATTGATCACCGACAAGCCAGGAAAGCGAGTCACTCCACACTTCACCCACGATATAAGCTTCCGGATTCACATTTTTGACGACTTTACGGAAGTCACGCCAGAAATGATGATCGACCTCATTGGCAACATCTAAACGCCATCCGTCGAGTTTTATCTCCTTAATCCAATACTCCGCCACATCAAGCAGATATTGCTTTACTTCGGGGTTTGCCGTATTGAATTTAGGCATATTTCCATAAAATCCGAAGGTATCATAGGTGGCAATACCGTTTTCCACACGGGCAGGAAAATGATTGATATGGAACCAATCGGCATATTTTGATTTTTCACCATTTTTGAGGACGTCCTGGAAAGGAGGGAAGAGCTCACTGCAGTGATTGAACACCGCATCCAGCATCACGCGGATTCCTTTTTCATGACAGACCTCCACCACCTCTTTCAACAACGCATTGTCACCAAATTGAGGATCGACCTGCTTATAGTCTACGATGTCGTATTTATGATTGGATGGCGATTTGAACAAAGGGGTAAAGTATATCGCATTGATTCCGAGATCCAGCAGATCGTCCAAATGGTCGAGAACGCCTTTTAAATCGCCACCGAAGAAATTATCGGTTTCAGGCTGACCACCCCATGGCTGCGTTCCTTTTGGATCATTCCCAGGATCTCCATTAGCGAACCGCTCGGGAAGTATTTGATAAAAAACAGCATCCTTGGCCCAATCCGGTACCTTAAACACATCGATTTCATGTATGTAGGGGAATTCATAGTAACCGCCTGTTGGGGCAGGACAATCATGGTAAATTCCGCTGTCCAGCATATAGATCGACTCGGTCCCGGCGGTTACACGGAACGCGTAGGTTAGTCGTTTGTATTTAGGGAGCACCGAGGCCTCCCAAAAATCAAACATCTCGTCGGATGCTGCTTTTTCCATTGTAATTTCAAAGTAGGTCGAGTCCCAGTCGTATTTATCACCGGTCATGGCGACAACGGTATCCACGTCGTTTTTTTTGGTGCGGACACGCAGGTGAATGGTACGTGGATCGTATGCATAGGCCCACTTGTCACGGGGCACATGATAAAGAGCTTCGAGCAGCATGACTACACCTCCAGTTTATTTCTAGCTATTTAATAACCGAGAATCCGGAATAATGAACCATAGCCGAATGCTTTTATATTGTATTTATTATGTGCAGATGATGGACACATCATTGCTCTAGCTGTTATGTTAAGCGCAATAAGGTCTTGTGGATTTATAAAAATACATAAATGAATGAAAATAAACGTTAAAAATCATTGAAATCTGGGTTATAACATGTAGGCAGAATAATTGTACGTTCTAAAACAAGGTATTAAATGGAAAAAAACAATGTATATCCCGAGTTGCATTCATTGTTTTATTAATGAGGAGCAATACTCGATATATATATTTATAACTGAAACTTTTCAAGCAACAATCCTTCCAAAAGCCCGTACCAACAGTACTTTCGATTATTAACCAACGGATTATAATAATGCTCGAGTAATGTTCCGATTTACAAATTATTGAAAATGAATGTATTTGTATGAAAATTACATTGCATAATCATGCAGACTGTTGTACTATAAAACATGTTTTCCATTGGCTGATGACGATCAGTCAACATGCTCATACTATGGCTAATACAACTTACGAAGAATGTGAACAGGAGAGATAGATCATGAAAAAATGGGGTATTTTAACGGCATGTTTGTTGCTGACAGGAAGCTTGCTTGCAGGCTGTGGAGATAAAAATTCAGATCAGGCGTCCGTTTCAGATAATGGGGGAAGCAAGACAGAAGCGAAAACAATTGTACTCGGGACAAGCGCCGATTTTCCTCCTTATGAATTTCATAAAATGGTCGGTGGCAAAGACCAGATTGTAGGTTTCGATATTGAGATCGCCAAGCAGATCGCAGCCGATATGGGAGCGAATCTGGAAGTTAAGGACATGGATTTTAAAGCTTTGCTCAGCGAATTATCGAGTGGACGTGTGGACTTTGTCATCTCGGGTATGACACCGGATGAGAATCGCAAGAAGGAAGTGGATTTCTCCAATAACTATTACAAAGCCGAGCAGGCTGTTGTGATAAGAGATAAGGATAAGGATAAATATTCTACGATGAAATCGCTCGAGGGCGTATCGTTTGGGATTCAAACAGGTTCCATTCAAGAGGATATTGCGAAGACAATTCCCAATGCGAAAATTACCGGTCTCAGTAAAATTAACGACATCATCATGCAGCTTAATTCTGGACGAGTTGATGCATCGATCATGGAAAAACCGGTTGCCGAAGCCTTTTTGAAAAATGTTAAAGGTCTCGCCATCGCTGATGCGGTCCCTGATTATAAGGAAGACGGCTACGCAATTGGTGTTAAAAAAGGCAACACGGAGCTGGTTGATCATATCAACAAAACGTTGGACCGCTTGAAATCAGAGAAAAAAATAGAACAATTTGTATCTGAAGCCAGTGATCTTGCTGCTCAAAAATAAGTAATGTTGCGATTACAGAAAAAATAGCGGATGAGCGTTCGCTATTTTTTTGATTGCAACACTAGAAGGAGGATGTAACTATTTCATGAATATATTTGAAACGTTCTGGGAATACCGGTCTTACTTTGGCCATGGCATCCAGTATACATTGCTGCTTGCAGCGATCGGGGTCGTTTGCGGGTTTATCCTTGGCTTGCTTGTTTCCATGCTGCGGATGTCCCGATTCTGGCTGCCGCGGTTTCTGGGTACGGTATGGGTAGAATTCCTTAGAGGTACCCCTATGCTGGTGCAGCTCTTTATCATCCATTACGGTCTCGTATCGTTCGGGATCAAATTAACAGCTATTGAATCCGGCGCCATTACTCTCTCGATTAACAGCTCCGCTTATCTGGCTGAAACATTCCGTGCCGGCATTCAGGGTGTGGACAGGGGACAGGCTGAGGCAGCGCGTTCTTTGGGAATGAGCAAAGGAATGACGATGAGATATATTGTTCTTCCGCAGGCGGTGAAAAGCGTGTTGCCGGCTATCGGGAATGAATTTATTACGATTATAAAAGAATCTTCGATCGTATCTTTTATCGGCGTCACTGATCTGATGTACCAGGCACAGGCCGTTACCACCATTACCTATGAATCACTCAAGCCGCTTCTGATTATCGCAGCTATTTATTTCGTGATGACCTTTACATTGTCCAAGCTGCTTGGTTTGTTCGAAAGGAGGTTAAGTACGGATGATCACCGTTAAGGATCTGCACAAGTCGTTTGGAAAGCTTAATATCCTAAAAGGCGTGAATATTGAGATCGCCAAAGGGGAAGTTGTTGTTGTCATCGGTCCCAGCGGATCGGGAAAAAGTACATTCCTGAGATGCCTCAACATGCTTGAAACTCCGACAAGCGGAGAGATTGCGTTTGAAGGTGATTCCATTACGGATAAAAAGCATAATATCAACCTGACACGCGAAAAAATGGGGATGGTATTTCAGCAATTCAATTTGTTTCCGCATAAGACGGTTCTTCAAAATATTATGCTTGCCCCTGTAAAGGTGAAGAAAATGCCGCAGCCGGAAGCTGAGAAAATCGCTCTCGATCTCCTGCAGACGGTCGGACTTGCGGATAAGAAGGATGCGTACCCGTCGCAGCTGTCCGGGGGACAGAAACAGCGTATCGCCATTGCCCGCGCGCTGGCCATGCAGCCGCATGTCATGCTGTTTGACGAGCCTACATCTGCGCTCGACCCTGAGATGGTGGGTGAGGTGCTGGAGGTCATGAAGAAGCTCGCAGAAGGCGGCATGACTATGGTGATCGTAACCCATGAGATGGGTTTTGCCAGAGAGGTCGGTGACCGTATTGTATTCATGGATGACGGTCAGATCATGGAAGAAGGTACTCCATCTGAGGTATTTGGTAATCCGAAAAATAGCCGTACCAAAGATTTTCTTAGCAAAGTACTCTGATGACTTATGACTCGAATGCTTCATATAAAAAGCTCCGCTGCAGGATTACATCTGAGCGGAGCTTTTTTTAATGGAAAGATATAGAAAGAAATATAATGAAGATTTCAATTTAAGTTTACATAATATTGATGATGTTAACTAAATGAAAAAAATGTAATCATTTATTTTGATGAGATCTTGTTTTTTCTAGAGGTTTTAATAACAATCTTCGGCTGATAGAGGAAGTTAGACCTTGAATAGTTGCAGTATGGTAACATTTTCAAGCGCACAGGTTACAAAATTGTGATATATTGAGTAAGCCAAAACTTTGGAATGCAAAGTGCGGGGGAAAATTTTTACCGTGAAAGACTATTGTCACTCGGGGTGAATCGTTATTGTAACGTAGGGTTGTCTCCTCAATCCGAACCCGACAGCTAACCTCGCAGGCATCGATGATTTTAAGGAGGAACTATGAAGAAGAGATTTAAGAAAGTTAAAATTTTTGCAGCAGCATTGGGCATTACCTTGACTGTACAAGCCGTACCTATTCACGCGGACTCTGTACATGTAACCAAAGAAGGCGACACTTACTACACGCTATCGAAACAATTAGGCGTGAATATGAATCAGCTGATGAATGCAAATCCTAACGTACAAGCGACGAACATCTATGAAGGCATTAAGCTGAATATTCCGGGTGACAACACAATGAAGGCATATGCGGATGCGGATTCTGCATCAACGATCACAACCGCGTCTCTGAATGTGAATTCGGATCAAAAAGTCGTAGAAGCATGGGGAAAAACCTTTACTTATAATAAAACGCTTAACGTGAAAGCAACGGCATATTCTGCAGCTGCAAGCGAGAATGGAAAATGGGGTGCGGTTGATTACTTCGGTAATCCGCTTGAACTCGGTACAATCGCAGTAGACCCATCCATTATCCCGCTTGGCACAAAGGTGCTTGTCACAGGACATAACTTCGAAGGTCTTCCTAAAAAAGCTTTTGTAGCTACGGCCAGAGATACTGGCAGTGCCATTAAAGGGAACCGTATTGATATCTTTGTTCCGGGCAGCCCGCAATCCGTCAGCGAATTTGGTTTCCAGGACGTTCAACTATACTTCATTAAATAGTAGTATCGTTTTTTACTGACATAATGATATATACCCTATTTCGCTTTTACGCAAACAAGCAGCTCTTACCATTTGCAAAAATGGAGAGCTGCTTGTTTTTTATTTGTCCTTTTGAACTTTTAGCAGTTTGGGTAAAGTCACAAAAGTATATCCTTTTTTCTTTAGTTCGCGGATGATTTCCGGTAAGGCTCCGATCGTTCCGGATAAGTCCGAAGAGCTGCCCCCTCCGGCATGCTGAAGAATGATGGAGCCCTGCCCGGCTGTGGTCATTACGTTTCTTTTCACAGCCTCTTTGCTGATGCCTTTCCAGTCCAAGGAATCGACATTCCAGTTGACGATTTTATATCCCTCGCGTTTGGCCCAGCGCAGCTGGTTCTCCGTAATATCACCATAGGGAGGACGGATCAATTTAGGTTTATAGCCGGTAATGCCATACAGGATTTTCTCTGTCCGGATGATTTGATCCATATATTCGGCCATCGTCAGCTTATGGAACTGTGGATGGTTATAGGAATGATTCCCGATGACATGTCCTTCCCGTACAATTCTGGCTACCAGGTCAGGATGCTTTCTGGCCCGGCTGCCTACAACGAAGAACGTGGCCTTTACTCCATTCTGGGACAATATCTTTAGAATTTGCGGAGTAAAACGGGGATCAGGAACATCATCAAAGGTCAATGCGATCTGTTTGATATGGGGACCGTGAATTTTGAAAGTATCAGGGTATTTCTTGATAAGCTGCCCCAGGGTTAAAATCTGTTTTTCCTGACGTGTTTCCTTTCGTTCATGACTGCTTGTTTCTTGTATTGAATTGGAAGAGGCCGGATCTTCCAGCTGGGCCGCATTAAGAGCGGCTTCAGGCCAAAGCAGGCTGATAAGAAGCATAGCAGCGCAGGCTTTAACGAGTCGGGTATTTATCATCGGTTGCGGCTCCTTTCCCCGGTATTGCTGTCAGCAATTGTGATTGTCTATACTGTTATGTCCCGAATTGGAAAGAATTATGATGGTTTTTCAAAATAGCCCACATTTCCATAATTACTCCGAAAACGTGTATAATAAATGTGTTTCATATGAACCGTTTCAACATACGGACTTCAAATATAAGCTTACTGAAAGGAGACAAAAAGCATGGCGGATTTATTCACACCCTATGTATTAAAGGGATTATCTTTGAAGAACCGAATTGTAATGCCTCCTATGTGCCAATACTCGGTGCAAGCGCAGGATGGAATCCCGAACAACTGGCATTTTGTGCATTATGTTTCCCGGGCGGTGGGCGGCACAGGGCTGATCATTGTGGAAATGACGGCTATTCATCCGGATGGACGTATTACGAATCAGGATACAGGGATCTGGAGCGATGAGCACATCCCCGCATACCGCAAAATTGTGGACGAGATACATACCCATGGAACACGAATTGGCATTCAGTTAGGACATGCCGGACGCAAGGCGGAGGATGCTAATCCGCCGGTAGCTCCGTCAGCCATTCGGTTCGATGAAAAATATAAAACACCTCGCGCTCTTACTACCGAAGAGGTAGAAGAAATGGTGCGGGCATACAAAGAAGCGGCAAGAAGGGCAGTTGAAGCCGGGTTTGATACGATAGAAATTCATGGAGCGCACGGATACCTGATCCACCAATTCCATTCACCAATTACCAACCGTCGCGATGATGTTTACGGTCAGGATTTGCCACTCTTTGGCGTAGAAGTAACAAGGGCGGTCAGGGAGGTTGTGCCTGAGGATATGCCGGTCATTATGCGGGTTTCGGCCAAAGAATATGTGGACGGCGGTTATGACGTAGATTATATTACAGAAGTCTGCCGGCGTTACCAGGAGGCAGGCGTGGATGTGTTTCATGTCTCTTCCGGCGGTGAAGGGCATATTGGCGCCAACGGAGGACCGAAAGCTGGGGCGGGTTATCAAGTGGAGCTGGCAGAGCATATCAAAGACAAGCTGGATGTACCTGTTATCGCAGTAGGACGTCTAGATGACTTTGAAGTCGCGCAAAACGTGGTGCTGGATGGTAAAGCGGATTTGGTGGCTGTAGGCAGGGGAATGTTGAAAGATCCTTACTGGGCGCTGCATGCATCTCAAGCGCTTCAAGGTGATGGAAAAATACCGAAGCAGTATTTACGGGGCTTTTAACATAGGAGTGATAACGGCATGGGCAGATAATCTGTCTATGCCCTTTTTCCATTCTCATCGTTGTACGGAATGCTTATTATCCTATAAAATGGTATTTAAAATATGGAACTGTTTTTGATGAATGATTACAATGTAGAGGGGCGGCAGCATGGAACCAAGCACAAAATGGGATATACGGATCGAGGAGGTCCCCGTCGGAAGAGACATTCTGCTCGTTATAACCGGCGGATCAGCTCATATTGGTGCTGTAGCTACCGCATATTATTGTAATGATGCCATGGAGGCTACGGTGCAAACGGTAGAGCTGCCAGGACATCGAGAGCATGATTTGGCAGAGGAAATGGCGGAGAAAGCAGCAGAGGCGCTTGGCGTCACCGTTACCGTGGCGGCTGGAATCCATTATGATGGTATCAAACGGGAGCAGATTTCAGAGATTGTAGCAGAGGCAAATTCGGTGTTTGACAGGTATCTTGCTGTTAAGACTCAAAAAGAAAACGAAAAATTTTTTTGTGAATTTTGAAACGACTTCAAAGCTGCTGCGTAAATGAATATCATAAGAACAACATTAAACCTTTCTAGGAGGAAATAACAAAATGGCTATTTTTAAAAGATTACGTGACCTGACAATGTCTAACATTAACGCAATTATCGACAAAGCGGAAGACCCGGTAAAAATGACAGACCAATATATCCGTGACATGACGGAAGATCTTGAAGATGCGGAGAAAGCAGTAGCAGCTCAAATAGCTATTGAGAAGAAATTCAAGCAGCTGTATGAGGAACAAGCAGCTCTGGTCGAAAAACGTACCCAACAGGCACATACGGCAGCACAAGCACAAAATGTTGATTTAGCCCGCCGTGCGCTTGAGGAAAAGAATGCTGCTGAACAAAAAATGGCCGAATACAAAGCAAGTTATGACCAAAACAAAGCAGCAGCAGATAATCTTCGCAGCAAGCTTGATGAGATGCGCAAACAGCTGACCGAAATGAAAAATAAACGTGAAACATTGGTTGCCCGTTATAATGCAGCCAAGGCGCAAACTGAAATTAATAAAGCTATGCAAGGCTTCAGCCCGGACAGTGCTTCAAACGGCATGAAGCGTATGGAAGAAAAAATGATGCAAATGGAGGCGCAAGCCGAAGCAAGTAATGAAATGTCCTCCAAAGGCAAATCCCTTGATGATGAATTTGAAAAGCTCGGTACGGACAAAGCGGTTGACGACGAGCTGGCTGCGCTGATGAAACAGTACGAGAATAAGTAATAGTTACGGGCCAATAGTACGCAAGTTTAAAGCAGCGAAGGGGATTACATGCCAATGTCCTCCTTCGCTGTTCCTGCTGTATAAGATAAAAACCTGAGCTGGTGGAGGCACGTTTCATGGATTTTAATACGATTATGGGGATTCTGGTGTGGACAGGATCTGGAGCGCTGCTCCTTTTTATACTGATGTTTGTCGATTCCCTGTTCACAAGATACAAGGACTTTGAGGAAGTCAAAGCAGGAAACATGGCAGTAACGACACGACTTGTACTGAAACTGCTGGCTCAGGGGTACATCCTTTCAGCTTCAATCAGTACATCCAACAATCTGCTCGATGCTGTAATGGTGTCCATCATTTCCTTCCTGATCCTGCTTGTACTGGAGGCAATCGTCCGTGTTTTGTTGCGCATATGGGCAAAGCTGGAGCTTGATGTGGGAACGCAGCAAGGGAAAGTCGGTTACGGGTTGTTTGCGGGTTCGCTTCATATGGTTGGCGCGTTAATTATTACCGCATGCCTATAAAGTAAAGGATCATCACAGAATAAGTTTATGAACATAAGGAGTTATAACATATGAGCGTATTTAAACGAATTGGTAATCTGTTTGCCAAGCCCGAACCGCCAAAGGCGGAAAAAAGCATGCTGGCTCTCATGCCCGGGGATATTTGCGAAGTATCGCTAGTTACCTACGAGGTTACAGGCCGTGTACACAACCGTGGCCGCAACGCCGTAGTTCTGACGCTGCAGGACGGAAGCGCTATCGCTTATTTGCATATCGAGGAACGTGAAACGGTTCAATATGCTCTATATACGCCATTGGATGGTCGTCTCGATAATCCGAGCGAAGTGCCGACAGAGCTGGATTTGGATAATAGAACCTTTTTCCTGGAAGAGGAGTATGAAGGACATGTGCTGGTGAATGGTAAAACACCTTTCACCCAAGGCGGGGAGCAGCATGTGTGGCAATATCAATCCGATGATTACCGTTTGGTGCGCATTGAATGGCAGAACGGACGCTTTATGCTGTATGAAGGAGAGAAAGTACTGTCGGGAGATGTAAAAGTCATCCGGGCCAATTAGGAGTGATCTTATGAAAGGACGGCAGGGACGGTCGCTGCTAAGCTTGAAAATCGCACTTGTCATCAGCCTTGTCATGTCACTGCTGAGCGGATGCGGGATCGGTTCACCGAATGTGAAGGAAACCTATCCTTTGGAATCGGTAAATCGCGACGGCAGTGCGACCTCGTACGTATACCGGGCTGCGGATAAGACCGTCCCGGAAGTGGCAAAAGAACTAACCGATGAGAAAAAGCCGGATCAAGTTTCTAAAGAAGACACGGAACGAATGTTTCTCGTTTATGGCAATGAATATTATCATCTGCAAAAGGATCCAAAAAAAGAAAGCGATACACTCATTGAAGTCGATTCCCAGCAGTATGTCCAAAAAAATTATGATTCAAGCTTTCTGAAAGGATATCTCACAGCGGTCGTAATTGGCCATCTTTTTGACTCGCTTGGCGGAGGGGGTGGCGGGTACAGGGGCTATTCCAGCCGGGACATTTACCAACCCAAGCAGGGGACATACCATGCTCCTACCACCAATGACAAGAAAATTGCTCCTCCTCTGACGGTAGAAAAGAAAGGTTCAATCTTCCGCCGTGGTACCAATAATGGAGATACAAGCGTTGGTTCAGGCGGCAGCATTTTTGACCGGAATACAGATTCATCCAAGTCCAGTAAAGGAAGCATTTCCCGAGGGAAGACCGGATCTGGCGGCTTGTTTGACTCACCGAAAAAATCCTATACCAAACCGAAAACGAGAGTCGGTTCCGGTAAAATTACGCGAAGGTCACGAAGATAACACAATAAGCAGCGCACGAAGCATGGATTCGTGCGTTTTTTTGTGTCATGATATAAGTATGTGTTCATCTTATGCTGGATTGAAATAAAGGATGGTGTTTACTACATGAAACTAAACAAGGAAGATAACGATAAATTTCACCGCAAGCCTTTACAGGTTCAGCAGGCGCAAGATCTGCTCTCCGCGTATGGAAAACCCGGATCAACCGAGCAAATCCCTATACAGGAAAGTCACGGTCGCTACTTGGCCGAGGAAGTAAAAGCACCCCATCCATTCCCACGGTTTCGCCGCTCGGGGATGGATGGCTATGCCGTCCGTTCAGAGGATACAATGGGATGCAGTTCAGACCAGATGGTCTGGCTGGACGTGATTGATGAAATCCCATGCGGCTCTGTTTCAGAGCACGAGATTACCGCTGGAACTGCTGCGCGCATCATGACAGGTGCCCAGGTTCCGGAAGGTGCGGATGCTGTCGTCATGCTGGAAATGACGGAGCTGCGCGAGTATGAGGGACACACTCAGCTGGGACTCAAGCGGAAGATCGAGGAAGGCAAGAATGTTACTCCCATCGGGTTTGAAGTACAGCAGCAGGAGGTTTTGCTCCGTCCGGGCCGCCGGATTCAGGCGGGTGAAATATCTGTGCTGGCCTCCTTCGGCGTGCATCAGGTCACTGTGTACCAAAAACCGCGCATCGCTATATTTTCAACCGGCTCTGAGTTGTTGACCGTGGATGAGCCGCTGCAGCCTGGCAAAATTCGCAATAGTAATACGTATATGCTGGCCTCTCAAGTGCGCGAAGCTGGCGGTGAGCCGTTCATCCTGGAGGCTGTGATGGATGATCTGCTGCTGGCCAAAGCAAAGGTGGAAAAAGCCATGCAGGAATATGATGCTGTGGTGACAAGCGGCGGTGTATCCGTAGGCGACTATGATATCATGGGCGATTTCGTTCGGAGTGACAGCGTGGATATGCTCTATAACAAAATTGCAATGAGACCCGGAAGCGTTACTACCGCGGCTGTCAAAGACGGCAAGCTGCTTTTCGCTCTTTCGGGCAATCCGGGTGCATGTTTTGTCGGCTTTGAATTATTTGTACGTCCGTTCATTCAGCGGGTGATTGGCTGTGATAAGCCTTATTTGACGGAATGGACAGCAATTCTTGAACAGGATTACACTAAGGTGAATGCTTTTACCCGTTTTGTAAGAGGCAGGGTTGAGGCAAGAGATGGTATGCTCTATGCCATTCCGGCCAAGGTCGATGAATCAAGCGTTATGGTGACGATTAAGGACAGTGACTGTCTGATCGTTATTCCACCGGCCAAAAGTATTACACCCGCAGGAGAGAAAGTGAAAATTTTGCTGTTGAAAGGAAATACATTGTGAGTTCTGTGAAAAGGGCTCATGCTGATCAGGATGCAGTAGACAAGCCGTTTGTATGCCAAGTTGTTGGATACAAAAACAGTGGAAAAACAACGCTGGTTTGCTCCCTTGTCGAGAGATTAAAGGAAATGGGCTTTCGGGTAGCTGTGATCAAGCATGACGCTCATGATTTTGAGATGGATCATCCCGGTACGGATTCTTACCGTCATCGTGCAGCCGGCGCTTCGGCTATTGCTCTGGTATCCCCGCGTAAAACGGCCGTGATTCGGGAAGAGGAAATTTATCTGGACGAGCTCGTTAAGGGTTTCTCCTCCTACGATATCATTCTGGTTGAGGGCTTTAAGCAGGAGAACTATCCCAAGCTGGTTATGGTGCGGAGAGCGGAGGACAGGGAGCTGATTAAAAAGCTAAGCTCCGTAAAAGGCGTGGTAACCTGGCTGTCCAAAGAGGAGACTCTCGCTGAAACAACAGAGCTTCCTATTGTTTTTGGCAAAGATGATGTTGTACAGATTACGGAGTGGCTCCAGAAGCGAATATAAGCAAGTAAAAACCGGTTTCCTTGGGGAGACCGGTTTTTCATAAAAAGATCATATTTCATAATGGAATTAGGATTAATCCGTACGCCGCTCAATGGCTTCGGACATGGTTTTATCCGTAAGATGCGCATATACTTCCGTTGTTTCTGTAGAAGCGTGGCCGAGCTGCTCTTTTGTTTTGTATATATCATTTTGCAAATAATAATCGGTTGCAAACGAATGGCGGAGCTTATGGACCGTCAGAAAAGGCTTACCAAAGCGCTTTGCATATTTGATAATCATGGCCTGCATCGCTCGTTTGGTCATACGGCTGCCTTCAGTTTGCCCGTTGGCCAGCGCAAGAAAAAGCGCTTTTTCTCTTTTGGGTGCTTTATAGCGGGCTTGGCGCAGGTTCAAGTAGGCGTTCAAATCATCCTTGGCCTGTTCCCGGAAGTACACTGGTGTTTTAAAGGTTTCATCGTTATTGCCTTTACGGTAGACATACAGTAATTTGTTATTCATATCGATATCGTCAACATTCAAATTGACTACCTCGGATACACGGAGACCAGAGTTCAATATCAGGCTTGTGATACTGGCATCGCGCTCCTTGTTCTGTTCATGCGAGTACAAAGCCTGCTTATTCTTCTCGACATCTTTGGCATAGCCTTCAAGGATGTATCCAATAAACTCAAGCAGTTCTTCCTCTTCCAGAATTTTTCCTTTAAGCTTGGCAGCGGTATCCTTTGGTTTATGGATTCGCTTGATTTCGATTTTTGCCATGATATTGCGCTTCAGAAGCGGGTAAAAATCTTCATCTTCTGCAATCTGGCTTAAATAATGAAATAAGGATCTTAATGAAGACAGCTTGCGGGACACAGTGATCCGGGAATTTGTGCCCTCCCGTTTTGTTGTAAGAAAAATCCGGTAACTGACCACGTCCTCCATCCGGAGTACCTCGAGCTCCTGCAAAGTAACCTCTTTGTTAGCTTCAGCTTTGGATAGTCCTTCACCTCGGAGCCAGTTAAAGAAGGTCTCATAGTCTCTTACATATTCAAGTAAAGTGGAGGGAGACAGGTCAGGCAGTTTGTAGTCGATAAATTGCTGGACAAACCACGGCATGCCCAGTACCTTGTCATCTAGTTTGATCCGGTCGAGTTCTTTTTGTACATTCATGCGGGCATCACCTCATTTTTTTGATTAGATCTATAAAGTATATTTTACCATATTGGCTAGCCAGGTGCTTTGAAACCATCTTTATAGGGGGTTCGGGGTATAACCTTGCTCCATAAGGTTCAAAGTTATATAGTTAATATGAGACGATGTACATAATTGAGGTGGGCTCATGGATTTCAGAATGGATCTGGTTCCGGCACGGAGAAAACAGGTGATCAGCGGTTTGATGCAGCTGTATTTGTATGATTTCACCCTGTTTCAGAATCTGGATGTGAATCAGGATGGTATATTTCCCGACTATCCGGGTCTGGATGAATATTGGAAAAGAGGATCGGGGAAATACCCTTTTCTGATGACAAGTGGCAATATTCCCGCGGGATTTGCTCTGGTGGACCGCCTGGTAGACCCGGAGGAAGGCGATTTTTATATGACTGAATTTTTTGTTATGCAAAAATACCGCCGATCCGGTATGGGAAGCTGGGCAGCACGCGAGCTGTTTGACCGGTTCCAGGGACGCTGGAAAGTGACCCAGGTCAAGACGAATGCTCCAGCGCAGGCTTTTTGGAGAAAAGTCATCGGTACATATACGGATCAACAGTTTGAAGAAAAGGTAAGTCCAATTCACGGACATATCAGTCAGTATTTTACGTCACAAAAGATGAACAGCATAAATTAACTGGTTTTGAACTTGCGTATAAAAGGAGATATTTGTTGATATAGCGGAGGCCGGATGTAATGTGGCACTAAGGCGGCAATGATTCAAATGACCAAAGTGCTGGCTTTGGAATGAGGAAATACAGGTTATCGGTTATCTCCCCAAAGCGGGGTAATATAGAATTTAGCTCCATATTTGAGAGAACCTGTTTCATATTTTTGTGTTATGAATAAGGAGGCAAGAAGATGGAAAAGCGTTCTTTTGGCAAAACAGGAATGGAAGTTAGTATTTTAGGTTTTGGAGGCTCTGAAATTGGTCAGGAAAATGATCTGTCCAAAGTGGAGGAGCTGCTGAACCATGCACTAGACGCGGGTCTGAATGTTATTGATACGGCAGAATGCTACGGAGACAGTGAAGAGCTGATCGGGAAGGCATTGTCCGGCCGCAGAGATGACTTTTACTTATTTACGAAGTGTGGGCATGCTACCGGTTTTGAAGAAGAAGACTGGGATCCTGTCATGCTGGAAAAGAGTATTGACCGCAGCCTACAGCGGCTGAAGACCGATTACGTCGATATCATACATCTGCACAGCTGCTCGGAAAAGATATTGAGGCAGGGATCTGTGATCGAGGTTTTGCAAAAAGCAAAGAAACAGGGGAAGACTCGTTTCATTGGCTACAGTGGAGACCGGACCGACGCATTGTATGCTGTGCAAACCGGTTTGTTCGACAGCCTGATGATCTCTTTGAATATTGCTGATCAGGAAGCGATTGAACTGACTATGCCTGAAGCCAGAGAGAGAGGTATGGGCATAATCGCCAAACGGCCGGTTGCAAACGTTGCCTGGACCTACGAGACACTATCGGAAAAGGCTTATCCGTACGTATACTGGCAGAGGCTGCAGGAGCTCCAGTACGATTTCCTTGCAGACCATGAACAGGCGATTGCAGCAGCACTGCGGTTCTCACTTACTGTACCTGGCGTGGATACGGCCATCGTCGGAACACAAAAGCCGGGGAGATGGTCCGAAAATGCTAAGCTTTTGCAGACCAGTTCATTGCCCGAACAAGTGTATGAGGAAATCAGGGCGCGCTGGAAGGAAGTCGCGGGAGATGACTGGGTGGGAAAAACCTGATTCACCCGCACGCAGACAAGGCAGCCGCAAAAAAGCTTGGCCTGTACAGGCCAAGCTTTTTCACTTACAACATTATAAAAAAACAACATATGAAAAATTCATAATAGTTGTGAGGGGAAATCATATAATCCTGGAAATATAATAATGAAATGAGATAAGGGGGAGAACGGTGTGGGAACGATCTGGAAGGGCGGAACGATCTACACGATGAAGCAGGAGCTTCAAACGGTTGAAGCTGTATTTACAGAAGGCGGAACCATTCGGGAGATCGGTAAGCTGGACGAGTTAATGCATAAGTACAGCGGGCAAATCACAGAAGTTCAAGAACTTGGTGGCGGGGTGATGTTCCCCGGTTGGGTGGACAGTCATATGCATTTGATTGGGCATGGGGAGACATTCCTCAAGCTGCAGCTGGGCAGCTGTACAAGCAGGGAGGAATTACTGGAGGCCGTTCGGGATCAGGCAGAACTATTACCGGAGGGTATGTGGATCATCGGAGAAGGCTGGAATGAGAATAATTGGGTGGATTCATGCTTACCTGAGAGAGAACAGCTGGACCTCGCTGCACCCGGACATCCGGTCCTGCTTAGAAGAATTTGCAGGCATGTTATCGCAGTTAATTTTGCTGCACTTGAAGCTGCAGGTATCAAAGAAGGCTGCCCTGAGGTGGCAGGAGGAGTCCTGGGCAGAACTACAGTAGGAACATTAAGCGGAATCCTCAAGGAAAAAGCACAAGACCTTATACTCGAAGCTGTACCGGGTGTAACAGAGGAATATCTGGAGGCGGCATTAACTGCGGCTATACAAGATTGCTGGTCCAACGGCTTAACAGGCTGTCATACGGAGGATTTAAGTTATTATGGAGGATGTGCACGCACGATGCGTGCATTTAATACCGTTATTCATGAGCATGAAAAGCATTTTAGAGCTCATCTGCTTGTCCATCATTTGGCGCTGGATGAATGGCTGGAGGAAATGAAAGGAAAGGGTATCGAATCCCCTATGCTGGAATTTGGAGCCATGAAGCTCTTTGCAGATGGGGCGCTTGGTGGCAGAACTGCATTACTCAGCCGGCCATATGCAGATGCACCTGAAACATCCGGTATCGCTGTCCATAGTGATGTGGAATTGGAGGAGCTGATAGTTCTTGCGAGAAAGCATGGCATGTCCGTAGCTTCACATACAATCGGAGATGGGGCGGCAGAAAAAGTACTCCGGTATTTGGAGAAGCATCCATGTCCGGAAGGCAAGAGAGACCGGCTGATTCATGGACAAATTTTGCGTCCGGAGTTGGTAGAACAGATGAAAAGACTGCCGTTGATAACGGATATTCAGCCAAGCTTCGTCGCTTCAGACTTTCCATGGGTGATGGATCGGATCGGAGAGCCTGAAAACTTGTTAATCTATGCTTGGAAAACACTGCTTAACCATGGAATACATTGTGCAGGGGGCTCCGACTCACCGATTGAGAAGGTGTCACCGCTTGAAGGCATTCATGCGGCAGTCACGAGAACCAAACCGAATCAACCTGCAGTATATGGGGAAGAGGAGAGGCTCAGTATGTACGAAGCCATATCCTTGTATACCACGGGAAGCGCTCATGCCATTCTTCATGAAATGGACCGGGGAATGATTGAAGAAGGTTTTGCTGCGGATTTCACGATTTTAAGCCGGGATCCATTTGAGGAGGAACCTCAGGCATTGCTGCAAAATTCTATTCAAATGACCGTGGTTAACGGCAGCATCGTGTATCAAAACGAATAAATGAAAGCTAGATACGTCGTACAACATAACAAAGCAAATTAAAACCTTATAGTAATAAATTCACCATGTGAAAAATTCACAATAGAAAAACCTTGTTCTTGTTCGTTCTAGAGACCATTTCATGTAACCAACAAACAATCATATCTATCTACAAGATGGGTATAAAAGGAGCGAAGTTTACGTAAATATAATTATGTTAACTTAAATAGAGTACATTCATCTTTACTCCTGAATCAGTTGAGCTTTATTGACATTGGTACATCAGGGAGTACACTCTAATTATACCCAGAGGGGTATGTGAACATATTTAACAAGAAGGTGGGGTGCTTACTGTGCAGCATGTAACCAATCTGAATCAAATTAAAGATCAGATTCAGCAAGCTTCACTAACCTTACTGCTGATCAAAACAGATCATTGTGGTGTGTGCGACAGTGTCATGGCCAAGCTGGATGACAAGCTGCCATCTTTTCCGCAAGTTAAGGGCATCTATATTCGGATGGAAGAAGCTCCGGAGGTGTCCGGTGAATATCTCGTTTTTACAGCGCCCACACTGCTTCTGTTCATGGAAGGCAAGGAAGTCTTTCGCCAGTCCCGGTTTATTCTTATGGGAGATGTGGAGAAGCAGCTTCAAGGCTGGAGTGAAGCACTGCAATTAAATGGTTTAGAATCCGAGCAGTACGAATAGCAGATATTCGAACTTCATATAATGTCCTATTCCGAGCCTTGTTCTGCATATAAATGTAGAAGAGGGGAGAGTGATTTTGGCATGGACAAGATTGTCAAAAGATATTATCAACTGAAGCAGCAGCAAAAGGAAACCGAGCAGGAGCTGAAGGAACTGCGCGATCAGATTATGACCTTTTGTGAGGAGAAGGAAACTTCGGAGTTTGCAGCAGGTGCCTACCGGGTCAAGCTCGTTTCACAGTCCCGAAAGGATTATGATGATGCCAAGCTGTATGAAGCTCTGCCGGATCTGGAGCTGTGGCGGATGCTGTCCAAATCGGATTCATCGAAAATAGCCGGGCTGATCAAGCTGGGGGTTATTAAGGAAGAACGGATTCAAGATACCTATACGCTTAAGCAGATTACACTGCTGCAGGTAGATAAGAAGTAATTAACAATGAAATGGTAATTAAAAAAGCATTCATGCGATCATCAAATGATGTGTTTTTTTGTGAAAAGAACAGCAGGTCTCGCTGAAATTCCATTTCAGAGGCCTGCTGTTCTTCGTTAAAACGGATTTATTTAGATTGGAGATCTTGAAGCAAACGATACAGGATTACACCGGCTTCTGCCCGGGTTAATTTACCCTTTGGATTGAAAGAATGATCCGGATTTCCTTTCAGATAGCCCTTTTGCACAGCATACAAGACAGCTCCCTTTGCAGCATCCTGGATGCTGTTCTGATCTTTAAATGAAAGGTCAGATGCTGTACCGGTCACAGGAGCGCCCAGTGCATTTGCAAGCAGAATGGCTAATTCTTCACGAGTCAGCTGGTGGTTTGAACCCGTTTCTGCTGCACGCTCGCTCCATGTCCTGCCTGTGCCGAGAAGACGGTCAAGGAGTGACAGGAACTCGGCTTGCGTGACTTGATCATTTGGTTTGTACATATCAGATGAATCTTTACCGTTTGCCAGGTAGTGGGCTGCGATGACTTCAATTTCATTTTTGGCCCAGTGATTGACGATATCTGCAAATGTCTTGGAGACTTCGGCAGCGCTGAATGCGCCCAGCTTGGAAGTCTGGAACGAAATGGTGCTAGGACTGTTGTTTCCGGCGGATAGATAAGTCCAATTTCCACCAGTGCTCTGAGTAAAGATTCCAACTTTACTGCGGTTCTTTACTTTAGCTGGATCAATAGCAAGCGTAATAGCAATCGGTGATGTCAACGCTGCTGGTGGTTCATTAATAGTCAGCGCGTTTGAAACGAAATTTACAGTTCCGCCGGTTGGGGCTTGCGGCGTACCAGTAGGTGCGTTGCTAAAGCTGAGTCCAATAATAAGTCCATCTTTCGTGACAAAACTCTTCATGTCATTAGCAGGAATAGATATTTCAAAACCTTTCCCTTTAATGACAAGAGGTTTATTGGTCTTCAGCAGCTGGTCTGCTAAAGAACTGCTGAGCTGAAGGTTCAACGGATGATACGACTCAATGGGCACATCACTAATATCCAGAGTAATATTTTTTGCATCTGTGTTGTTCAGTTGTCCAGTCAGGTAAGAAGAATCTACGTTTAGTACAGCGGACTTCTGATCGCCTGTACCTTTCTCAGATAGCGCTCCGGTTGTCAACTTTTTGGCGGAAGGTGTAGAAGGCGTACTTGGTGTAGAATTTGATCCTGAGCCTGACCACGAGCCATTGCCGGAGCCATTGCCTGGATCTGTGCCTGGATCCGGATTTGGTTTCGTACAAGGACTAAGCGGTGCAGAGAATGATACTTCTGAAGCCAGCTGATTACTGGAATTTGCAGCGAGCTTTGCTTTTGTTACATGGTATGAATCGGATACTTGGTCACCACCAGGAGATGGATCAGACCCTGATTCGGGATCTTGATTCTTTTCGGGTGATGAAACAGGTTCCTGCCCAGAATTTGCAGGTGGGTCCGCTGGTTCATTGGACGGTGGTTCTGGTGTTGGTTCAGACTCCGTTGGGGGAATGGGAGAACCATCTCCATCTTCAGATACGTTAACTACTATTGCGTCAGTTACTTTTGAGGCAATTACTTTATCTTGTGCATCCAATAGACGTATGTTTTGAACATTAAACGAGTATTTGTTTGCTTCATTCGCAATAAAAGATAATTTGACTAGAGTACCTTCCGCAACCGGTTCCTTAAATGTCAGTCCATAATGGACAACCGTTTGGTCAGACTCAGACGGATCTAGAACTGATGCATCGACAGACTTAATTTCTTCACCTTTTATGCCAGCAAGGGTATTCTCCAGGGAGAGCTTGGCATCATAAGCCACATCAACACTAATGGATTGAATGGCATCCATACCTTTGAAATCCACGCTAATGTTAATTGGTTCGGAAACTGTTAAGTTGTATGAATCTGCCTTAAGCGCTACTTCAGTTGAATGATCAATAGGTGCTTTCTCCGTATTGTATTCGTAAGTCATCGCTGGAACAGACAAGCCATTGCCTGCGTCATCATAAACGAATAGCTGGATTTTGTTCAAACCTTTTTTCAAATTAACTTCTACACTGAAATTACCTTCTGCATCGATGGTACCGGTGAAATCTTTCAGCTCTGTATCTGTATCTGTATCTGTATCCAAGCCGGCTTTTGCTTTGACATGGATAAGATCCTCAAGGTTTGTACCATCATACAAGTCCAAAAGCATATCATTTTCGATTGTGCCTTTGAGGATTCCAACATTCGGTTTTTCAGGATTTACAGTAATTTCATCAGGCAATGTAGCTTCAGGTGCCGTATTATCCACCATGAAAGCTTTAAGTGAATCGATCAAAGGAGTACTGTCTTCCTCATCCGGAATAAATACGAATGGGACCATGGCATAGATTCCTTCCGGATCCAGTTTGATTTTTTCATCTTGGGAGTCGTCAAAAGGATTTACAGTTCCATCCCAGTCAAATGAATAATAGAATGGGTCAAGCGATTTTTTGAAGTCATCATTGTGGATATAACCCACAGGCTCCGGAATCAAGTTTCCTTCTATATCCACACCATAGACACCGAACACATAATCCTCAAGCTTTTTATTGACTGAATAATATACTTTTGTACCATGGCCGTCTTCAGCAGTTGAGAGGTAGACCGGGTCAAGCTCCAGGTTAGTAATTTCATCCTGATTATATTTATCACCCACATATACACTAAACGGAACATGCAGCTTGTGACCTGTCTTCATTTGGGTGAATACGAGTTGTCCATCATACATACCTTGTGCAGTTCCTTCTGGTATGGTGAGTGTAACCGATAGATTAGCAGAACCTTGGTCTGCATTGATATTGATATCGCAAAGATCCGGAATAAGCGATAGTCCGTTGCTGCTACTCCAATTGACATATACTCCATAATGTTGATTGATGTGCGCGATATTATCAATGGTCAGCTGTCTTTTAGTTGTTGTACCTGCACCCAGTTGACCGAATGATAAGTTGCCAGAGTAAGAAGTCAGATGAGTCGCATCCTGAAGCTGGATTGGTAAATTCTCTTCTACCTTGACGATCGCCTGTGCTTCGGCGGAGTTTTTCAAATCTACACGGCCTGCGCCCTGTTCATTTACTCCATATTGTCTACCTTGACGATCTTTAATCAGCAAAGCATTATTGGTTATCAAAGCTTTGATTTGCTCCGGTTTTAGAGTCAATCCTTCTTGGCGTGTTTTCTCCAGCAGGAGAGCGGCGGAGCCGGCCACATGCGGTGCGGCCATACTGGTTCCCTGCAGCTCCTCGTAAGCATTCGTATAATCTCCCCCAAACGCCGGAATGGAAGATTTAATACCTACACCCGGAGCTGAAATATCCGGTTTAATGTTGTAGTTAGGAAGAGCTGGGCCTCTTGAGCTTAGATCGGCCAGTAAATCTTGTTCCTTTTGATAATTAAAGGTCACATGATTATTTCCCGCTTCTACTTCTTTTTGAAGCTGCAGGCCGCTATCCTGGGTGATCGTATAGGTTGGCACGGATTGTTTAGCACCCTCAATGGTGGCACCACCAATTTCCCCAGGTATATTGTTGAAGATAATGATGGCTTTAGCACCATTTGCCGCAGCATTTTCAGCCTTCGCAGCAAAGGTGATCGTACCTCGGGATACCAAAACCGTTTTCCCTTTGACATCTAAACCAGCATAATCTTTCACGTCACCCAGGTTAGCGTATACGAGCTCAAGATCTTCGTCGACATTATCCAGCTTGGAAGAAGTGGCAGCGAGCTGGGCATAAATAGTGCCTAACTTGGTTGATTTGAAAATAGGCGTTTGCAGCGGAGGAGTGGAGGCTCCAACCGAAATGGCCAGTTGAGCGGCAGCCGGGCTGCCTACGGTTTCTTCTCCGGGACCTTC
Organism: Paenibacillus sp. J23TS9; assembly: GCF_018403225.1. Lineage (NCBI taxonomy): Bacteria > Bacillati > Bacillota > Bacilli > Caryophanales > Paenibacillaceae > Paenibacillus > Paenibacillus sp. J23TS9. Next base: position 1,120,250 of record NZ_BOSG01000001.1, read on the forward strand.
ATTCCCGTTGGACAAAACGACAGTTACACCGGCTAATGCCGCATTATCCGCTGCAATGGCATCGGGCGTATAGGAATTGTTCATTTTTGAACCAAGTGAGAGGTTGATGACATCCATGCCATCCGCCACTGCTTTTTCGATCCCTGCAATGACATTTTCAGTGCTCCCGCTGCCGTAAGGACCTAGTACACGATATACATAGAGATCGGAAGCGGGTGCCACACCGCGAACCCAACCTGTTGTGGAAGCGGGATCCTTCGGATCTCCACGACCGGCGACAGTTCCCGAAACATGTGTCCCATGCAGGGTATTATAAGAGCTTCCGTTTTTATCCGGTTTGCTGGAATCCGGTAATGTTTCCATCGGATCATTATCATTATCTACGAAATCATATCCGCCTTTATAAGCATCATGCAGGCTGGGATGATCATAATCGATACCTGTATCAATAACCCCGACCTTAATCCCTTTACCATCAAAACCCGAATCCCACAAATCATTCGCACCAATGAGTGGAGCGCTTTCGTCCATATTCGGATAGAAATCATGGCCATCTGCTATGGGCAGTGCATGAACTTCCTCGTTAGGGAATACCGCTTTTACACCAGGCAGCGCGAGCAGCTTATCCACTTGATTGGCCGGTAGAGTCACCGAATAGCCATTAAAAACTTTGGAGTATTCCCGTTTGAATAGGGCACCTGTTTTGGATAGTGCTGCTGATTTAAACGCTGTATGCTCCTGATTCAAAATACTGCTGTAGCTGCCAATGGACGAGCGGGCGCGGGAAGACGGATTTGCTTCATATACTTTGATGGGATCATTCCGAAGCTGAACGATGACCGTAATCGGATCGCTGCTGTTCGATGTATCCACATAATTTTGAGCCTCTTCTGCAGCTGAAAGACCCTTTAACTGAGCTGCCGCCTGTTGGTTTAATAATTCCTTTTTCAAGCTGCCTTGTTTAAGCAGGGAATCCAGCTGGATTTTCGTATTGGCCGGAAGCTTGTAAGTAGAAATAGATGCAGATGCAGCAGTCGCGTTCGGATATGTAATACCTGCAGCAAGTATGGTGCTTAACAGCAATGTGGAATAAGTGCGGATTTTAGATGGACCTTTTCTCAAATCATATCCTCCTTTAAAGAGACTGGAATCGTAAATAGGGGTGAACAACGATCCTCCTTTTTACATGGATTTAATTGAACACTAGTAAAATACAAATATAGTTTACATTTTTTACATTATTCTGGTATGAGACTTAAGGAATAAGGCCCTATGTGCTATAACAAGGCATTTGCTGTCATTTGAGCGTGTCGAAAATCTCTAAAAAAAGAATTTCGAGTATTAATTGTGAAAAAGGACATATTTCCTTCCCATATCCGTGGTTCTTTCCTTACGACAAAATAGGTTCGCAGACTTAAATTTAAAATCTGTAGAAAAATAAAAAACTTCTTTATTCCACATAAGTTAAGAGGCGAAAAATCAAATCAATCTAATAATGTAAGGATTTAGCAAAAATACCAGCAGTTATTTTGATTCTTTCAAGTTTTGAAGCCTTTTTGAATATTTGCGATCCAAGCGAAATAAAGATTAGATGATGAAACGCTTTCGATTGAAGGAGGGTTAAAGATGAAGCATTCAAAAAGAAAATGGGCGCTCCTGTCGTCAGCTCTGGTGCTGGCAATGACGGTTGGCTGTTCAAGCTCAGGCTCTGGTTCAAGTACAGATTCGAGTTCAAGTCCAAAAGAAACAAAAGACACAGGTAGTGAGCCAGCACCGTCCAAAGACAGCGGCGACAAAACTGCGACGGCAAAGAAAACGATTACGATTACATATCGTGATGACGGCACTGGTGAGAAGGGTACGCTGTATAAGTGGATTAAGGAGGTATCCTCTCAATATCCCAATAAGGATGTAGAGATCAAGCCGACACCGATTCAAGCATCGGAAGGGGACTATTTTGCAAAAATTGCATTGGCTTTGAAATCCAAGGATACCGCTCCGGATATTGTGACCGAGGACACGTTCATGCTGAACTCCGATGCAAGTGCCGGTTTCCTCGAACCGATGGATGAGCGGCTTAAAGGCTGGGAGGACTGGAGTAACGGTTCATTTATTGAAGCGATGAAAAAGGGAGTAACCGCTAGTGATGGCAAGATTTATGGCGTCCCATACAACACCGATTCAAGAGGTCTTTGGTACAACAAGGATATCTTTAAAAAGGTAGGACTTCCGGAAGATTGGCAGCCGAAATCCTGGGAAGAGGTGCTGGCAGCAGCCAGAACCATTAAGGAAAAGGCGGGGAAGGATGTTGTACCGATCTGGATGAACCTTGGTAAGGCAACCGGCGAAGCGACATCCATGCAGACCTATGAAATGCTTCTCTATGGTACAGGGGAAAGACTGTATGATGATGCCAGCAAAAAATGGATCACGAAAAGCCAGGGAATCAATGATGCACTGACGTTCATTGAGACGATTACAAAGGAAAAACTGGGACCTCCGCTTTCCAAAGTACTGAATGGTCAGGCCGGCAATACGGCAACACGCGAATATCTACCAAAAGGAAAACTCGCCATCTCACTAGACGGCTCGTGGATTCCAGGCAACTACCTGGAAGGCGGGGCTGCGCCATGGCCTGAATACAAAGATGTGCTCGGATTCGCGCCAATGCCAACCAATAAAGGTCAGGCACCTGGTTCGATCACACTGGCAGGTGGTTGGGCACTGTCTATTCCAAGTAACGCGCAGCATAAGGATGAAGCCTTTGATTTTATTAAATTCGCCTTGAACAAAGAAAACACCGAAAAGCTGGTCATTGCTTCCGGAAATATTACCGTACGGGCAGATGTAGCGAAGGATGCAGAATACACTAAAATGCCGTTTAATGAGCTCTCCACGGAATATTTAAAGAATGCAGAATTTAGACCAGCCCAGGATAAGTATCCTGAAGTGTCAACGCAAATCCAAACGATGGTTGAATCGGTCGCTTCAGGAACATCGGCAGCGGATGCAGCCAAGAAGTATACGCAGGACATAACCCGGATCGTTGGCCAGGATAATACATTGGAAAAATAACCATTCCGGCTTGCCCGCGCTTTCCCTTAACCAGGTGCGAAGCGCGGGCAAGCGGTGTTCTTATTCACAGAAGAAAGGAGACGCGCGAATGGGAGGACTTTCGGTTTCAAACCCGCATATCAAAAGAAAAAATTACACATGGCTTTATTTTTTATTGCCATCCATTGCGATCATGCTGTTATTTTTTATCTATCCGATTCTGCTAACCTTTTTCTACTCCTTCACCAATCTTGCCCTGACCGGTGAAGCGGCCAAGGAGCTGAAATTCGTCGGTCTGGATAATTACACTCGCATGTTTCAGGATCCGACGGTCCGAATCAGCATATGGAATACACTTATCTTTTTGATTGGGTCGGCAGTCATTGGACAGCAGGTGCTTGGTTTTTTGATTGCTCTGCTGATGAAGCATAAGAAAAAAGTGTTCCGACGCGTCATCGGCACGATCGTGCTGGCAGGATGGGTGACGCCGGAAATTGTGTGCGCCCTATGCTTGTACAGCTTTTTCGGCGATGAAGGCACTTTAAACGCGATTATCACCTTTTTTGGCATACCGGCAGTGACCTGGCTTTTTACCGTCCCCATGCTGACGATAATACTCGCCAACATCTGGCATGGGACCGCATTTTCCATGCTTGTGTTTCAAGCGGCGCTGGATGATGTGCCAAACGAGATTGAGGAGGCTGCTGTTGTCGATGGCGCTTCCAAGCTGCAGATTTTATTCCGGATTACCATTCCGTATATTAAAGAGACTATCACAACGAACATGATGCTTGTTACGCTGCAGACGCTTGGCGTCTTCGGACTGATCTATGCCATGACCGGAGGCGGACCCGGCACATCCACGACAACACTTCCGATATTCATGTACAATCAAGCCTTTGTTAATTACCAGCTCGGTTACGGAACAGCCATATCACTGCTGCTGCTGCTCATTGGAATCGTGCTCAGTCTGTTCTATATCCGCTCTTTAAAAGATTAAACTCTTGTAATTGTAAGATGAGTGAGTATGCATTAGTTCATTTAATAAAGAAGGAGATTTCGTATGGATACGAACCAGCGCAACCTCATATACCGAATCCTTCCTTACGTCATATTATCGTTCATCGGGATCTGTTTTCTGCTGCCGCTCCTGTGGGTGCTGGTGGCATCCGTGGATCCAAATGCGATGCAGTCTCTGAAAATGCCAAAGCAGATAACGGCGGGGAATTATATGGATGTGATCACCAGTCATGAAAATCAGCGTGCTTATGTGATCGGACTACTGATGTCACTTGGCCAAGCTGTCATTGTAGTACTGCTGGCACTGCTTGCCGCATATCCGTTGTCCCGGTATCAGTTGAAATACAAGAAGCCGTTTATGCTGACGATTCTGTTTATGACTTCACTTCCAATTACAGCGGTTATGGTACCGGTATATCAATTGTTTTTGAGCTTAAAGCTGTATGATAATAATGTGGGTGTTGTACTCTTTTACGTTGCATCGTCTATGCCATATGGAATCTGGATGCTCAAAAACTTCATGGATTCCGTTCCAGGAGACCTGGAAGAAGCAGCATGGGTAGATGGTGCCTCGGTATTTGCAGGAATCCGCAAAATCATTGCACCTCTGATGGTACCAGGGATTTGTACGGTAGCCATCTTTACCTTTTCCGGCAGTTGGGGGAATTTCTTCGTACCTTACATATTGCTGCAAACGCCTGAAAAGTTCCCGGCGTCTCTGAAGCTCTACCAGTTCTTCGGTCAATATGGCATGGTGGATTACGGCAGACTGGCGGCGTTCTCCGTGTTATATGCATTGCCTTCCATTGTGCTCTATATCCTGTCGCAGCGGTTTATGTCCAAAGGCTTTAGCATGCAGGGCGGGACGAAGGGGTAAAGAACATGCAATTCAGAAAAATAACGACAAAACAAGATAGACAATGAAAAACGGGCCCGGTGTAGAAACCGGCCCGTCTTTTTTTGCTGCAAGCTTCTTATCGCTCCTGGTTGGAGATCATATCTGAAAGCTTCTTCATTGTATTCCAGTTGCGGACCGTTCCGGGTGTCCCCAGTTTGGCCAGATGCACCGCCAGCTTGGAGTCACGAATGCTTTTGCGAAAGAGCAGATGAACATCGGGTCCGATAATTGTATATTCATCATTACCCTTTTCCGCAGCCGCCAGCCTGTTGAGACCATCTTCATGCGGAACACTGGAGAGCATCGAAACATGGATAGATTCACCTTCCAAGAGAGTCTCTTCCTTGTAGGGGCACTGACGCATAATGGCTTCGAAATCCGCAGAACTGCGGATGACGACCGAAATGCTGAATCCAAAAGTACTTTGGATCTGGTCTTCTATTAATCGTTGGAGGGAAGAGGCATCAAGCTCAGAGGTTAGCACCACATTTCCGCTTTGTATGTAGGTTTGTACTTGCTTGCAGCCGGCTGCTTCCAAAACATCCCTCAGTTCAGACATCTTAATCTTGTTATGTCCGCCGACATTAATGCCGCGGAGCAGGGCAGCGTACACAGTCATTTTTCGGTTTCATCTCCAATCAGAAAATGGAATACAGATATGTACAATATATCGCATCATGAAGGGCATCGCAATTGGTATCAGCGCAACCTTATGATCGTATGGTTCGTCTAATTCATTAGTAGAATTTTCATATTTTTGGAGACTGACAGGAGGAAAATGACGCATGTCAATCAAAACTAAAGCCGTGACGGTGATGACCATCTTAAGCTTGACCGCGGTTATGTCTGCAGGTTCTGTGTTAACAAATGCGAATCCAGTAGCATCAGCTGCATCTTCTTCGGTGTTACGCCAGAAGAGCGGTCCTATCCAAGTAACCTTAAATGGTGGAAGCTATATTTTTGAGAATGCTCCACTTATGGATAAAGGGACGGTGTATGTACCGCTCCGTGATCTGGGAGAAATGCTCGGCATCCAAGTATTTTGGGATATTACAACCAAGGATATTTCCATTACCTATCCTGGTACGCTGATCCATATGCCTTTTGGTGGCAAAGAAGCCGTGATTAACGGTAAGAAAGTAACGCTGAGCACTCCTGCCCGCATCATCGGTGGGCGAGCCTATCTACCGCTGCGGTTTGTATCGGAATCGCTCGGTATTAACGTGCAGTGGAACGCAGCTAAGCGCACGGTAGCAGTCACATATTCCTCAGCATATACCACAGGGATCGGAGTAAATACGGTTGTGTGGTTAAACCGGAAAACCGGTGAGGTTCTCGTAGCACACCCATTTAATGCCAAGCCGGTATCCATTGGAAAACTGGACTTGGATCTAAAGGAGCATTTGAGCATCGATGCGCAGCTTTTAACAGACGGGGGAATGATGTTAACCGTTATCGATAACTATGGCGAACCTCATATTCATAATAATGTCTACACGGCCTATGTTAAAAATAACAAGATCGTGAAGCAGGCCAAAGCCTATTACTTTAAGCGGTTTGAACGGAGTATCGTATCTTATGATAATCATCCGCTGCTGCTGGACGGGAAGACGCTAACAGTATTGGACACTGAAGGTACGGTAGTCAAAACCTATGATCTGCCAGCACTCGGCGGCAAGGATGAGGAATATTCGGTTGCTGCCGTTAGCGAAACATTTCTGATCATTCGCCCCAATGATACCGGACTGTTAACGCTCATTAATCTGAAGGATAACTCTCGAACCTTGCTGTATAAAGAGCTCCTCACACCGGAAGAGCAGGAGTATTCCGAGAAAAATGATATTCCTTATTACGGGGATGAATTGAGTTTTTACGGAGCTTCAGAGAATGGAATCTTAACTTTTTCATATGATAGTCCTTTAACAGGAAAGAATCGGAAACTGCACTACACCATGAAACCATAGTTAGAAAAAGAACATACCGCTTTTATGCGGTATGTTCTTTTATTACGTCTTAGGCCTATGTCGTCAAACATTCATTTATCTCGCAAAAAGCCAGCAATCTTTGTGCAATTATCGCTGCATCGGCGGGTACTTGCTCGGATGCATAGCTTCCCAGCTCCTTATGGCTGCCGATCATGACCGAAGTATGGGCATGCTGAAACATGGTAATATCGTTCGCGTCATTGCCGAAAGCAACATAGGATTGGTCTTCGACTCCCAGCTTCATAAGTCCGCTCCATTTATCAATCCCAGGAGGACTGATATCCAGAATCCCTTCATTCCCATGCACATGCACAACCACCGGCAATGCCGATAGCTGATTCATGATTAGTCCAGGGTCGGGTATTTCCAGCAAAACCATTTTCATGATGATATCCATGGAAGCCAAAGGAATCTGTTTTGCCCGCTTCTCTGGATCGACATTGCGTCTGATGGGATGGTCCTCATTTCCAGTAAAGGCATAGTCCCATTCGCTGTCAATTAAGTATTTCAGGTTTTGAAGTTGAATCATCGAGAGAATATGGTTTTTTACGTCTTCTTCAAAATGAACGGTTGAAATGATATGGTTATCTTTAGCGACGAACGCGCCGTTTCCACCAACCATCGGATAAGCCTGCATCTGCGGTGGAAGGACAGGGAGCAGGTCACGAATCGGGCGGGCAGAAGCAAAAATAATCTCATGATCATGGCGCGCCAGCTCCTCCAGTGCCTCAACGATGACTTTGCTTAGTGGTTTTCCTTGAAAACAAATCGTTCCGTCCAGATCAAACACGAACTTCATTGTACACATCCTTGCTGTTTTTTTGATATCATCATAAGCGGCCACCAGAACAAAGAAAAGGACCGATGTCCTGAAAGGATAGCTATTCCATGAAAATCATACACGATACAGAGCTTTTACACTCTAAATTGCAGCATTTCGATATCCCGAGTCTATTTACTTGTAAGGACGGTATTCCTTTTGAGCTCCGTAGTTATGAGAAACAAGAGCTTGTACTCGAAGAAGGAGAGCAGATGGATGCCATCTTGTTCCTTGTGGAGGGTAAGGTGAAAATTTCATCCAGCGTTCAGACGGGAAAGGCGCTGCTGCTGCGCTTTTGTGAGCCTTTTGCGATTATGGGTGACATTGAGCTCATTCAAAAAGTCGTAGTACAGTCGCAGGTTGAAGCCGTCGAACGGACCTACTGTGTTGCGGTGCCTTTTAGGTACATATATGAGCATCTCATTACCGATCCAAAGTTTTTAATGTCCTTGCTCACGCATGTTACTTATAAACTTCAGACCTGCACAACGGCTTCACGCGTGAATTTATTAGCTTCGGTCGAAAACCGTTTTGCCAGCTATATGCTGACTACACTGGAGAAGGAGAACGAATTCGGCAAAGAAATCCGGACAACAAACACCCATGAGATTGCGGATTTGATCGGCACGACATCGAGGCATCTGAACAGAGTGATTTTGAAATTATCCGAGCAGGGTCTCATTCGCAGGGAAGGGGACATTGTTCAAGTAGTTGATCAGATTCGGCTGGCTGAAATTACGCAGGGTCTTCGCTATGAATAAATCGGCAGCCAGTAAAATCATCGGGCGATTACATGAGGTGTCTTTGCTGCACACGAGTAGAAGAGGGGAGCAGAGTGGTATCGCTTTTAAGGGGAACTCGTTGAGAAAGGGAACAGATTTCCATTCAAACAAAACAACGTCGATTTGTCTTTGGAAATGAGTAAAATCAACGCATCGCATAGTTCAGATAGTCCAAGGGCAGAAAGCTCGCGAATATCGAAGAAGCGATCCCAAAAGATCTGGCTAGATACCGGCAGCACATTCGATGCGGATACCACCATATCGGATTGTATGAGCACCGCTCCATGAGATAATTGGCTTTCCGGATGGAAAATGGACTCGATCAGCTGGCTTGATATTTTGGCGTTTATAGGCGTTCCGTCTTTGATCAGAGGAGCAACAGGATCGTTTTTTTCAAGTACGATCAGCGCTGTTTGACCTTTCAAACTCATTTTATGGATTGAACGGGAGATCTCTTTACTATAATTCGTATACTCGGTAAGAAGGCAGTTCAAAAAATAAGTGGATGTGATGGATTCCAATTCAGACAATCCCTTAGTGATCTCCTCGATATCATTCAAAATTTGTATATCATTCTGTTCGAGTGTAGCGATATCATGGTCTAGAATTGTTGCAATATGTGTAAGCTTGTCCGTCAGATCGTTTCGTAACAACGGATAATCTCCGGTACAGTAATTTCTGTCCATTCGTGAATATCACTCCTAAAAAACATGGTGGTTTCATGTTGGAACTTGAAAAGTATAAATCGATCCATGATAAGCAAACGATTCTTTGCCTGTCTCTTCGGATACGACAAAAATTAATGCATCCGATTTCTCCGACAAACCAATGGCCGCACGGTGACGGGTTCCTAATTTTACATGTTTATAGGTTTTGCGGGTGAGCGGAAGGATATTCGCTGCTGAAAAAATGATATCATTCTGAATCAAAACGGCTCCATCATGGAGTGGGGTGCCCACATGAAAAATGGAATCTAATAGCAAGCTTGAAATTTCTGCGGAGAGGGGGATACCTTTCGTAATCAGATCCTCAATCGGATCTTGCCTTTGGATGACGATCAGTGCTCCTTTGCGTTTGGAGCTTAATTGTCGTACAGCGTTGAAAATGATATTACATTTATGGGTGTAAGGAGCCAGTAGGCGGTTTAAATGATATGAAGACGCCATGTTGGCCATATCCGTTAATTTTTTCGAAAGTGTTTTAATATCCTTTAATATATCGATGTCCTCTTGATCCAAGGAGGCGATTAAAGCATGGATGTCCTTGGATATGCTCACTAGCCGCGTTTTAATTTCATGCATTTGCGGAGTTAAATCTCTGCACTTCTCTTCCGATTCCATCTGCTGCCCTCCTTATCTCGTTATAGTTATTCCCACGAATGGATACAATTATCGGATAAAAAAAGAGCCGCCCGAAAGTCATGAACATGACGATCAAGGCAGCTCTTATTCAGATCTTAGCGAAGGACTTTCAAAGCACCGCTCCAAGCGAGTACTTGGTCCAGCATTCCATTAATATTGATGAGATGAAGATCCGCCGGCTTGAAAACCGTTCCGTTCTCAAAATCAGTAAACAACGATAGCGCTGGATGAACGCGGACGTCCGCAACGGACAATTCTCCCAAAATGCCGCGCAGATGCTCTGCGGCACGAGCACCACCGACCGAACCATAGCTTACGATTCCGGCAGCTTTATTGTTCCATGCATCACGCGCGAAATCCAGTGCGTTTTTGAGGGAAGCGGTGATGCTGTGGTTGTATTCCTGCACGATGAATACGAAACCGTCCAAACCTGCAAGTTTGGTATTCCAAGCTGTCGCTTGTTCTGTAGCATCGGCTTCTCCCAATAGCGGGAGTTTATAATCGGCGATATCTACGATTTCATAATTCGCGTCACCGCGCTCATCGGCGATTTGTTTCACCCATTCACCGACTTGTGGGCTCAAGCGACCTTGACGGGTGCTGCCCAGGATAATGCCGATATTTAATTTGGACATCGTAATTTCCTCCTCGACGAATCTCATGATTATTTAGGTTGCTGTAATCATAATAATAACAGTTAGTGTGTTTTGTCAATCAACTTACGAAAAGTTTGTTATAGAATTTTTTAATAGGTGATAAATTCTCATATTCCATAACGATTCTAGCGCGGGAAGAAGCAGTCAGGAGCTTTCTTTTTTCCAAGAGATGGGGATATATGCTACAATAATAATGCCTTAAAAAACTGCGCATAACATAAATTATACGCAGTTTTCGTTTAAAACGATTATTTTGATGCTTCATGTCGAGTTATACAGCCCTGTAGATAGGTTATTTATCCTAATATATTAATGATTTTGCAGAAAATGTTATTGAGCATTTCTTTCTATCCATGAGGTACATTTTTTGTATTTGAGGAGGGACTGCCGGATGAGTGATAAGGATGACAGCTATGACGAATATAAAGAAGCTTTTCTAATCTGGATGAAGGATGCGGGATACACGCAGCATACTCAAAAGTCTTACCTCGGCGATGTTTCCCAGTTTCTCGATTCGATTGGAGATAAGAAACTGGAGCAGCTCAAAAAAATCCATGTGATGTCCTATCTTTCCTCAGTGCGTGAGCAAGGGGTCAGCGATACCACAAGAAACCGGAAGCATGCGGCGGTGAATAGTTTTTTCAAAGCGCTAATAGAGCTCGAAATGGCGGATACCAATCCGGCGGCGGGGATCAAAAAATCCAAAACGGATAAAAATCGAACACCTGTGTATCTTGATGAACAGCAGCTGCCACGGTTTCTGGAAAGTGTGGAAGGCAAGTACCGTTCTCGGAATGTAGCCGTATTTTTACTCATGGCTTATATGGGACTTCGCGTTGGAGAGGTACACACATTGAACCTGACCGATTACAATCGAGAGCGGCATACACTCGACGTATTCGGCAAAGGCAGGAAGTGGCGGACACTTCCGGTGCCTGAAGCGGTCGGAGTGATGCTGGACCGGGCCATTCTTGAGCGGATCACGCCTTGGCGTAAGAAGGAAGATGCGCTTTTTATTTCACAAAAAGGGCAGCGGCTCTCGATCCGCAACATCCAGCAGATTGCCGCGGATACGTTTGACAGGTACCAATCCGATGTGCCGGAACGTCAGCGTATTCCCTATTCCAGCCATAAGCTCCGGCATTCATTCGCCACCATGCTTCTCCGCAAGGGAGCAGACCTGCGAACGGTGCAGGAGCTTCTCGGACATTCATCCATTCAGACGACGACGGTATATACCCATGTCACCAGCAGAGAGAAGGAAGAGGCCATTTCGCGGCTTGAGGTTGTTCTTCCGTTTTAATTATCCCTAAATGCTGGATTTCTTGACGAGGAAATGGAGTAATAACCACATCATGCATATTTTTCCTCCTTTAGCGGACACTAAAGTCACAATAGAGGAGGGTGATGCTGCATGTGCCAGCGTTATTCAATGGCGGCCGATCTGCCGGTCGTGCTGGAGCATTTTCAAGTTGACCGAGTAATGTACTATTATCAGAACCGCTATAATATCAGTCCAACCCAGTCTGCTCCTGTCCTGCTTCAGCATCATGGAGAGCGTGTTCTGGATGAATTCCGCTGGGGCTTTATTCCTTACTGGGGAAAGGATGCGGTGAACGCAGATCTTCGTACGGTGAAGGAGAATCCCACATACCGCAAAATGATTGAGAAACAGCGATGCGTCATTCCATGCAATGGTTTTTACTATTGGAAAAAGGAAGGCAAGAAAATGCATCCTGTACGTGTAGTCCTGAAAAACCGTGGGATGTTCGGTGTCGCAGGGCTGTATGAGATATGGAAGGACTATAAGGGAGATCCGCTGCGGACCTGTACGCTGGTCATGACAGACGCCAATCGCCTGATTGGTAATTTTGAGGAAAACCGCATGCCGGCCATTTTGCCGGAGGAAGCGATAAAGGACTGGCTTAATGAAGAAAATACGGCATTTCACTCGTTAAGCTCACTCCTGCAGACCTATTCGGAAGATGAGATGGAGGCGTATCCTGTAACTCCGCTCATCGGTAATGATGATCATGATAATTCCGAATGCATCCGGGAAATGGATCTGCGTACGGCTTGGGTGAAGCAGTAATAGAGGCATATTTCATTCTGGTGAGGGAAAACTAATCTCCGTCATTCATTTCAACATGCACAAAAAGCAGACGGAGGTTATATACAAATGTCCAGTCCAGTGATCGAAGCCTTGAAGAAGAGACGCTCCATTTATGGTATCAGCAAAGAAAATGTAAGCACCGATGAACGGATACAGCAAATTATCGAAGAAACCGTGAAATATGTTCCGTCTTCGTTTAACTCGCAAACATCTCGCGTCGTTCTGCTTCTTGGAGCTAACCACGACAAATTATGGGATATGACGAAGGAAACGCTCCGTAAAGTCATGAATAACGAGGAAGCGTTTAAGAATACCGATCAAAAAATCGAATCCTTCAAAAGTGGTTACGGTACGGTTCTGTTTTTTGAGGATATGGATATCGTTAAGAATCTTCAGGATCAGTTTGCGCTCTACAAAGACAACTTTCCGGTCTGGGCCAACCAAACTTCGGGTATGATTCAGCTTATCGTATGGACTTTGCTTGAACAGGAAGGCCTGGGGGCATCTCTGCAGCATTACAATCCGCTCATTGATGAACAGGTACAGAAGGAATGGAAGCTTCCGGCTTCATGGAAACTGATCGCTCAAATGCCTTTTGGCAAACCAACGGCTACTGCAGGTGAGAAAGAGTTCATGCCGATTGAAGAACGTGTAAAAGTGATAAAATAAAGGTACAAAGTTATTTTCAAAAAACGACCTGCTCAGCGCCTAAAGCCCACATCAGATGTGGAAATTAGGTGCTCTTTTAGCTGATACGATAAAAAAGGACACCAAAGCGGGATCTGTGAAGATGAGAAAAATACATATCATAACCACACAATCGTAAAGCATAATAAAGCCTAATTATGGAGCTTTCACAATATGTATATAATTACCATTATGCTATAGATTGACAGTAAAAACCTTTCCAGTTCATAATTAAATCCATAAAAAAATAAGCTTTAACCGTTTAAAGCGAAAAGGATTACGGCGAGGAGAGAACATCATGGATATTTTTCGAAAAAAAACGGTTGGAAGCTTGGAAGAATCGGCTGGAAAGCTCAATAGAACATTAAGTGCACTGGATTTGACGGCGCTTGGGGTAGGAGCCATTATCGGTACGGGTATTTTTGTCCTGACTGGAGTAGCCGCTGCGGTGCACGCCGGACCGGGTCTTATTATTTCATTTGCCATTGCGGCGCTTACTTGTGTTTTATCGGCACTCTGTTATTCGGAATTTGCATCCAGTGTCCCGGTTTCGGGGAGTGCTTACGCGTACAGCTATGTAGCATTCGGTGAAATTATTGCATGGATACTCGGATGGGATCTGATACTGGAATACGGTGTAGCTGCAGCGGCTGTGGCGAGTGGTTGGTCATCTTATTTTACAGGTCTGCTGGACGGATTCGGACTTCATTTGCCTGCTGCGATCTCGGGGGCTTATGATGCATCCAAAGGTTCAATCATTGATTTGCCAGCGGTGATCATTATTTTCGTAATTACTTATTTACTGAACAGAGGCATTAAAGAAACGGCTAGATTTAACGGCATCATGGTCATTGTTAAGCTGCTCGTCGTACTGCTGTTTATTGGCGTAGGCGCATTCTATGTGAAGCCGGTCAACTGGTCGCCATTCCTTCCTTTTGGGGTCGGAGGAGTGATTAACGGGGCAGCAACGGTATTTTTCGCATATATCGGTTTTGATGCCGTTGCGACAGCTGCAGAAGAGGTGAAGAGACCACAGCGTGATCTGCCGATTGGCATCATTGCCTCACTGGCAATTTGTACGCTGCTGTACATTACGGTGTCTTTGGTTCTGACGGGAATCGTGCCTTATTCTTCGCTGAATGTGGGGGATCCGGTAGCTTTTGCGCTGCGATTCGTGAATCAGAATATGTTAGCCGGACTCACATCCGTAGGTGCAATTGCCGGGATGACCACCGTTTTGCTGGTAATGCTGTTCGGAATGACCCGATTGCTCTTTGCGATTTCCCGGGATGGCTTGCTTACAAGCAAACTATCCAATGTCAGCGGTAAAGCCCAAACACCAACGCAAAGCACCTGGGTGACGGGTACGCTCATCGCAATACTTACCGGCTTTGTGCCTCTGAACAAACTGGCAAACCTGACGAGTATCGGAACGTTGTTTGCTTTTGCTGTAGTTTCTTTGGGAATTATTGCACTGCGAAGAAACAATGCAGGGAATAAAAGTGGATTCAAAGTACCATGGGTGCCTTATTTGCCACTGCTAAGTGCAGCAGCATGTATCTATTTAATGATTAATTTACAGGCGATTACCTGGATCGGATTTGTAATTTGGATGATCGTGGGGCTGCTGATATACTTCTTGTACGGTAAAAAGCATAGTGTACTCAACAATGGTTCTGAAAAAGCCGATTTATAGTTACGTAAACATAATTATGTAAACAAAAATAAAAATAATAACATTAATTATTAATATTATTAATAAATATTTAACTAGTATTTCATTCCTTTCACCGGCTTGAACTGGCGCGAACCCCTGATTATGTTATATTATTTGAATTGGAGGTTTTCTTTCGACAGGACAAGCTGTCCTCAAGGAGAGGAGGAACTTGAATGAAATGGTACAAACAGCTTGTTGTAATCACTTTAATATTCAGTGTATTTTTGAGTGCTTGTTCTTCCAGTGAGGAACAGACCCCGATATCCGAGACGGCTCCTGCAATGACAGATACTGCTGACGTAACGGCAGATCAGGGCCAGACCTTGACGGTGGTAGCTCCGGATACGGTTAAACAAAGCACGAAGGATTCGGGCAAATATCAGATCCAAACCAAACTTACCGACTTCCAACTGTTAAGTGAGACGAAGGGAATTGCTTGGGGATTGACCCGCAATGAACTGCGTTTATATGTAACTGAAGATAATGGTCAGACCTGGATGAACATATCCCCTTCGGCGAATGTGCAATTTCCGGCGAATCCGCGGTATGGGAAAGATATTTATTTTACAGATCCGTTGCATGGTTGGATCATACGTGATCCATCAGGCATGTCTGAAACAATCGTTCTTCATACGAATGATGGAGGAGAAACCTGGGATATCGCATCCATTCCTCAAAAAAATAAAGTATCCGCGCTTACTTTTGATTCGCCTCAGCGAGGCTGGCTGATGACTTCCGAGGATTCGACCACCGGCAAAGAGCTAAAGGTTCTCTATCGAACCGATGATGGAGGCTCGATCTGGAAGGTCATTATGCAAAATACGGAGTATAATCCGGATAAATCCACCGTTACCAGTCCTTTGCCTCATCTCGGTTATACGCTGGGGGTGACCTTTGTTGATCCGTTACATGGATATACGATGGTTCAGGAGCTCGGAGAACCCAAGATGTATCGTACGCTTGACGGGGGAAGCAAATGGATCTCCGGACCAGCCTTTTTTGACAGGGATAAATTCAAAAACTGCGTATCATATGCTTCGGACAGTCCGCAGTTCTTTGACTCTGCCCGCAAGAACGGCTGGATACCAATAGGCTGTAAAGTCGGAGACAGCATGAAGTATAATGCATACTTTACGAAGGACAGTGGTCTAACATGGAATTTCGTCAATTTTGGACTAGGCACGAATGTGGGGCTTAATCAGAATCTCCGGCCAACATTTATTAATGAAGATGAAGGTTGGGCACTGATCGGAAGCACACTGTATCACACGGTGGATCAGGGGAAGACATGGCCTGCCGTTGGGGATAACCAGATCCTCAGGGAAAAGCTTCAGGAGTATCCAGAGGTTGTGAAGCTGCAGTTTTCTTCTGCACAGGTTGGTTGGATGCTGATCGAGAATAATGAACAAAAAAGCTCAAGGCTTCTACAAACCATGGACGGCGGAAGAACTTGGAGCGTATTATAGCAGGGTGGAGAACTCAGGTTCTCCGCTTTTTTTTGATTTAAAATCGTATTTCTAAATAAAATATAAAATTTTAAATTATATGTGAAATAAATCACAATATGTCCTGTCAATGTATGTTACTCTAAGAGTGTAAGGAGAGCTTAAAAAAACAACGGGAGTGAGAATCATGACAAACTTTAATCAAGATAAAACGACGGAATACTTCCTTCAATTATGCTACGACTGCCAGGATGCCTGCACTTGCGACACAGAAGAGAAGTGCAGGGAATGCTGGGGCGCACAAGGCGCTTTAGATGAACAGCAGCAGGATGAGACCCGTTACTTTCTGGATCAGGTTCATGCGTAACCGAGCAAACTCTTCACCCTGAAACCTCCACAAGCTGAAAAGCGAAGTGGAGGTTTTTTTGTCATACTGCTTGCATATATATGTTATGAACAGGCCCGCTAAGAATCTTTGCATCGCCTTAGCCTAAAGTCAAAAGAGGGGTGAGAAGCATGCCAGGAGAACCATCATTTTGGATGTTTGACTTCTTCGGTAAAGTCATGCCGATCTTTTTCGCAGTCATTATCGGTATTATCATCTTGTCTGCCGGCAGAGGATTGCTGCAGTGGGGGCGGAATAATAAGCAAGCTGTTCTCACCGTTGATTCCCGTATTGTCAGTAAACGCACTGAAATCAATCAACATCATCATCATGAACCTAATGATCATATGTCCAGTCGCACGAATACGACATATTATATTACTTTTGAGGTGGAGAGCGGCGACCGGATGGAATTCACCGTAAACGGGCAGGAATATGGTTTATGTGCGGACGGCGATTCGGGACGGCTTACATTTCAAGGAACACGGTTTAAAGGCTTCGAGCGGAATATGCGTTTTGCAAGAGAGGCTGGGTCAGAAGCCCGTTATCGCGATTATGGGCAGTTTTAATCCATATTAATTCCAATCATCGGCCGCGTCCCTTGGGATGTGGTCTTTTTTGTTTTTTATACATGTTTCTTGATTAAAGACCGCGGGTGAACTTAAAGTAGAAGCATCTGGAGTTTACAAGGAGGAAAAAGATATGGCTTATCAGGATCTTGTTGTGGTCGTTACTGGAGCTGCACAGGGAATTGGTTACGGTGTTGCTAAAGCTTTTGCGGATCAAGGTGCCAGGCTCGTCATGGGTGATCTGAACGAAGAACAGGGAGCGGCAGCCGCGGCAGCCATCCGGAATGAAGGGGGACAAGCTGTATTTGTCCCTTGTGATGTCCGCAATGAAGCAGATATTAAACAGTTGATGAAGGCTGCTGAGGAAGTGTATGGAAAAATTGATGTATTGATCAATAACGCCGGCGTATCCCGCTGGAAATCACCATATGAGCTCTCTGTCGATGAATGGGATGATATTTTAAATACGAATGTAAGAAGCTGTTTTCTTGCCACCAGAGAAGCGGCGCTTTATATGAAAAAGAATGGAGGCACCGGAGCCGTTGTCAATATGGCTTCTACACGTGCCCTGATGTCTGAACCGGATACCGAGGCCTATGCCGCATCCAAAGGTGCAATTGTGGCGCTTACCCATGCCATGGCCGTCTCGCTGGGATCTGACGGTATTCGTGTGAATTGTATCAGTCCCGGCTGGATTGAAACGCAGAACTACGAATCTCTCAAAAAGACGGATCATGAGCAGCATCCAGCGGGAAGAGTAGGCAAACCGGATGATATTGCAAGAGCTTGCCTGTATTTGGCAGATCCGGACAATACCTTCGTAACCGGGACACATTTGGTCGTTGATGGCGGAATGACACGTAAAATGATTTACGAACCGTAACTTTTCTCCTGAGCAGTTGGCCCTAATGCCTTCCATAATTTCTCTATCACTGACAAAAAGGATAACCCTTCCAATTGGATATAGTTCCTTTTGTGCAGATCCAAAAGAGAGTAAAAAGGGTGAGCCCGTTCTATAAGGACATGGGCTCATCTTTTTTTATGAGATCAATGCTATAATAACTCCGTTTACTATATAAAATTGAGCTAAAGAAAAGGCATATCATCTCATATACAGCAGATAGAAAGAGTTGAGATGATAGCTTGGGCAAGCTTTAGTTCATTTTATCATTTGAGGATTCACAGGTCCTCACATAGGAATGGAGGGAATTTATGATTGTCAAGAATTCTCGATGGCTTGCAGGTCTGCTGTTTCTGGCCGCTATGCTTCTGGTGGGTTTTCAGTCCCCGACTCAGGGAGTAAAGGCGACTTGGGTGTGGCAGACGGAACTGATCGAGGATGGAGGAGAGCAACTGCTTGATTTTGCACGTACTGAGGGCATTAATTTGATCTACTTACAAATCAATCGGGATTTACCTAAGGAAACCTATGAAAAGTTTATACAGCATGCGCATGAAGGGAACATCGCAGTTCATGCATTGGGTGGAGATCCCAAATGGGCGCTTCAGGAACACCGGGATCGCATGCTGGGATTAGCCGACTGGACTACGAACTATAATGCCAGTGTACCGTCTGATAGCCGGTTTGATGGCATACATCTCGATATAGAACCCTATGTACTTCCCCAGTGGGAAAGCGATCAGGAGGCAGTCATTTCTTCATGGGAGAGCAATTTGAAGGCTTTTCTTAACAAGGCATCGGATACATCGCTGGAGCTTGGAATCGATATTCCATTCTGGTTTGATAATATCCTCACTTCAGAAGGTGGCAGCTTGAATGAGTGGCTGATGAATTCTTTTGATCATGTGACGGTGCTCGCATACCGGAATGAAGTGGATTCCGAGCATGGTATCGTATATCTCTCTCAGGACGAGCTAAAACTTGCTGACAAGCTGGGCAAGCATGTTCTTGTCGGCGTCAATACCAAGGAAATGCCTGGAGAGACCCATACGACCTATTTTGGACGAGGGAAAGAGCGGATGAACCAATCCCTTGCAAATCTATCGAATGAGCTGAGTTCCTATTCGTCTTTTGCAGGCATAGCCGTCCACGATTTCCGTAACTGGGAGAACATGCCTGAGGGCAGTGAACCTGGAGAAGTGGATCCGAAGCCGGAGCCTGATCCGGATCCCGGAGCAGGGGATCAAGTGCCTGATCCAGACCCGGTGGTCCGCGATCAAATGGTTAGAGGTACATATATCTGGGAAGCCAATGAAGTACTGCAGAATGGGCAGGAGATCCTCGATTTTGCCAAAGAAAAGAAATTGAATTGGCTGTATATCCGCCTTGATCTGCAGCAGCCGTTTAGTGCTTACAGATCCTTTGTTAAACAAGCATCTGCTGCCGGAATTGAAGTGCATGCCATGGGAGGGCACCCGATCTGGGCTCTGGAAGAGAACAGGGCGAAGATGATGAAGCTGGTCCAATATGTAAAGGGCTATAACCGTGCTGCCCAAGGGGATGAGCGGTTTCATGGTGTTCATTTGGACATTGAGCCTTATGTGCTGCCGGAGTGGAAAACGGATTCGCAGGAGGTCATTTCCGAATGGACTTCTAATCTGGACGCTTTTGTCAGCGAATTGAAGAAGGATTCCAATTTGCAGGCGAGCATGGATCTGGCGGTATGGCTGGATAAATACAAGGTTCCCGGCGAAGATATTTCTCTCAGCAAATGGATGATTAATCGCATGGATCATGTCTCATTAATGGCCTTCCGGGATACTGCAGGCGGATCGAACGGCATTGTTACCGTGTCGAAGGAAGAGATCGCTTTTGCGGATGAACTGGGCAAGCCGATTCTAATCTCAGTAGAGATGAAGGAGAGTCATGAAGGCAACCATATTACCTTTTTTGAGGAAGGTTCGTCTTACATGGAAGCAGAGCTGGCGAAGCTGCCAGGAATGCTTGAGAACTCACCATCATATACCGGCAATCTGGTGCACGCCTATGATTACTGGAAGAATGCCAAACCGTAACATATTAAATCTGGTGCAGTCCCTGCTAACTCCCAAGGAGTCAGTCAGGGGCTGCTTTTTTGCGTACAAAGGCTGTATGCACTGGGCATTCACACAGAAAAGACAACGTGCATAGCATAAGGTGTTAGCATCTAAGGAAGATGAAGGAGCGTGGACTTGAATGGCAGGTCAGGAAAAGCATTATTTTGCGCGCGGAAATACAGCCGCAGGATTATACACTTTGTATGATTCTGTGTTAAATGGATTGGATACCGTATTTGTGATCAATGGGCGGACCGGATCAGGAACTTCTCAGCTGCTGGCTCAATTGGCAGAGGCTTGGCGAAGCAATGATTGGACCAAGCATTATATACACGAGACTTTGGATAACGAGCGGCTGGAAGGGATTATACTCGAAGAGGCACGCATCGGCGTCATCGACGGAAATGCATGGAGTGCGGATCCTATACTAGAAGGAACGGAAATACGCATTGTGGATGCCATTCAGGCTCTTCGCGAGGGTTTACTTGAGGAAGCGGAAGACGTAACAATAGGTCAAGACGCGGAAATGGCTGTACTCTACAAAAAAGCCTATGATTCCTTCTTAAGAACACTTCGGATTCATGATGAATGGGAAAAATTCTACATCGATAATTTAGACCGTGGCAGCGCAAACCGGATCACATCTGAGTTCGCTGACGAATACCTGATTCCGGTTGGTACCAAGAAAGCTGTCATCAAGCACCGTTTTCTGGGTGCGGCGGCTTGGCGGGGCGCGGTAGATTATGTTCCGAATTTAACAGAATCGCTTCGGACACGTATTTTCGTGAAGGGACGTCCCGGATCCGGCAAATCCACCATGTTCAAAAAGCTGGCTAAGGAAGCCGAAGCCCGGGGCATCGACACGGAAATCTACCACTGCGGTTTTGATCCGAACAGCCTGGATATGCTCATTTTTCCAGAGCTTAGCCTTGCTATTTTCGATAGTACGGCACCTCATGAACATTTCCCGACCCGTGAAGGTGACAAAATACTCGATGTGTATGAGCTGGCAATCCGTGCGGGAACCGATGAAGTCTATGCCGAGGAAATTGCCGAAATACGCGGCAGATATACTTCATCCATGAAAAATTCAATAGCCGTCTTGTCGGAAGTGAAGCGTATTCGGGATGAGGTTTGGGAGGCCTACGACACTGCAATTGATCCAGCTGCAATAAAGACTTTGGCGCGCCAGATTATCCAGCAAATCGAAGTATTGACGAATACCGCAGCATTGTCAGAGGAATAGTAACATAATAAATGTTATGTATACAAAATGAATTTGAAAGCACCCCTTCATTAGAAAAATGGAAGGGGTGCTTGATGCTGCTTATTTGCTAACGGTTTTGTTATACTCTTCAATTTTGCTTGTAATTACTTTGGCCGCATCATCGAGCGCTTGCTTGGATGTTTTTTTGTTGTTCAACACTTCTTCAATGGCTGTTTCTGTCAGTTGTCTGGCTTCTGGGAATACACCCATTACAGCTCCTTGTGTTGCAAGGCTAGGCTCGGTTTGGTGAAGCTGGTCTACGGCTGTTTGGAACTGCGGATATTTGGTCATATTGTCTTTAACGATTTGCTCGTCATATGCTTTTTGCGTGATGGGGAAGTAACCTGTATTGATATGCCACTCTGCTTGAGATTTAGGTTCAGCCAAAAACTTGATAAATTCCCAAGCTGCTTTTTGCTCTGCTTCAGGACGGTTATTCAGAATCCAGTTGCTCGCTCCGCCAACGATGACTCCGCCTTTGACATTCGCATCTGCTTTTGGCAGGAAGCCCGTACCAACCTCAAACTTGCCCTCGGCAGATTTTACAATGCTGCGCAAGGATGCTGTAGAATCAAGCGTCATGGCGATTTGACCCGCCGCAAAGGCTTTGGAAGTATCGTCGGTTTTACGTCCGAGATTGAGCATGGATTTCTCATCCACCATCTTCTTCCACCAATCGAGCGTTTTAACGCCGGCATCACTGCTCAATAGAGAGGAAGCTGCTGGCTGCGTCCGTCCGTTTCCGTTATCCAGGAGCTCAGCGCCTTGATTCGCAAACAACTGCTCCATGAACCAGCCATAGATGGCAAAGGAACCGCCGGCTTGACCTGTTTTGGTCAGTTTTTTAGCTGCTTCTGCCACTTCTTCATACGTAGCTGGAGGTTTCTCAGGATCCAGTCCCGCTGCTTTAAAGGCGTCCTTATTGTAGTAGAGAATAGGATTCGAAGTGTTAAAAGGCATAGAATACAGTTTGCTATCAAATGTATAGTAATTCAAAATATTAGGCTCGAGCGTAGAAGTGTCATATTTGTCGGCATCAATAAACTGTTGAACGGGAGTGATTGCCTTACTGTCGATCATGAAGCGGCTGCCGATTTCGTATACCTGAATCAAGGAAGGGCCACTGTCAGAACCAAGGGAAGCTTTGAGCTTATTCAGACTCTCATCGTATTTACCTTGATACTCGGCCTGCACAACGATGTCTTTATGCCCTGCGTTGAACTCATCCACCAGCTGCTGTGCTGCTTTCCCAACATCTCCGCTCATGGAATGCCACCATACGACTTTGATCGGATCTTCCTGTTTTGTCGGAGCTTCGGCGGCAGCAGCCGTGTCCTCTTTGTTGTCCGCTGTTTTCGAGCCGCAGCCCGAGGCAACCAGCATCATGCAGGACAGCAGGAGCATGGCCAATGATTTCTTTCCAAATGGTTTCATTTTTTCTCTTCTCTCCCTTTTGATTTAAGTGATTTTATTGTGAAATTACAAGCAGCCTGAAAATTAGCTGATCGTAATGACGACCCGTCATAATATTAATGTATAGTTAATGATATATGTAATTAACCTTTTAACGCTCCGGCAGTAATTCCGCGTACCAACGGCTTCAGACCAACGATCAGCAAAATAAGAGAAGGCAGGAGCATAATCACAATACCGGCCATCACCATATTCCAAGCGGTGACTTCTTCGAACTGGAGCATACTGATACCGATCTGTACCGTCCGCATGCTTTCTTTGTTTGTGATGAGCAGCGGCCACAAATAATTGCTCCAATTTGTTAAAAACGAATATACGGCGAGCGTGGCCAGCGAAGGTGCGGACAGCGGAAGGACCAGCTGAATAAAAACACGGATATGGCCGCAGCCATCGACTTTAGCAGCCTCGAACAGTTCTCTTGGAAGCTGAAGAAAGTATTGTCTCAGAAGAAACGTGCCAAAGGCCGAGGCCAAGAAAGGCACGATTAACCCCTGATAGGAATCAATCCAGTGCCAGCTGCGCACTGTGAGATAGTTGGGAATCATGGTGACTTCCCAGGGAATCATCATTGTGGATAGAAACAGCGAGAAGATGACGGCTTTACCTGGAAAACGCAGAAAGGCAAAAGCGTAGGCAGCCATACTTGCCGTAATCAGCTGTCCCAACATAATGGCTCCGGAAACGGCAAAGCTGTTCGTAATAAAACGGATAACTGGAACTGTATCTACGACCTGGAGGAAGTTATCCCAGTGCAATCCTGAAGGGAGCAGCCGAGGCGGGTATGTGGCCGATTCAGCGCTGCTCATGAATGCGGAAGACAATGTAAACAGCAGCGGAAACAGAATGAACAGCGCCGCAATACTTAACATGATATAAAGAATCGTTTGATTGACAGCCCGTATGCTCACTGGTAATGCACCTTCTTTTCGCCAAATTTGAATTGGACAATAGTCAGAAGCGTAATCAGGACAAACAGGATTAACGCCTGCGCGCTGCCAATGCCGAATCGGTAATTAATAAAAGCATCCTGGTAGATGTTGTACACCAGTACATCCGTGCTGTTCATCGGACCGCCTTTGGTCAGGATGTTAATTTGCGCGAAGGATTGAAATGCGCTGATGATCGACACGACGCTGATGAAGAAGAGCGATGGCGAAATCAGGGGCAGGGTGATGCGGAAAAATGTGCGGAATGATCCTGATCCGTCGATTTTGGCGCTTTCGTACAGATCCTCAGGTACGCTTTGCATGCCGCTCAGCATGACAATGTAGTTAAAGCCGAGATTGAGCCATACCGTCATCAGGGCAATAGAGAGTAATGCCCATTTGGGATCCGTCAGCCATGCAATCGGGGGGATTCCCGCCAAGCTGAGACCGTAGTTGAGGATACTTAAGGTCGGATGGTACAGTACCATCCAGATAATCGAACCGGTACCAACTGAAACAGCCATCGGCAGGGAGAAAAAGAACTGGAACAGCTTGGTGAATTTCAGCTTCTGAATAGACAAAGCGGCTAGTACGAGAGCTGCAGCAACTCCCGTCGGAACGGTTAGCAGAATGAATTTGACGGTAATCCACAAGCTGTTATAAAAGACTTCAGAGGTCAGTACATTCTTAAAATTATCGGCACCGGCAAAGGATGCAACCCGGCCTTGCGGATCGGTTAAATATAGACTCAGGTACACCGATTTCAGTAAGGGATAAAACAGAAATATCCCGAACAGTATCAGAGAAGGGGCCAAAAAGAAGTAGGCTAATGATCTTTCCTTCCAGCGGCTTGTCCGAAGCGAAGCAGCTCTTTTGCTGCGGGAACTTTCCCTCGGGAGCGGGGAAGCCAGTGTGATTTCTTTCTCCATGGAACTAAACGACCTCGCTTTTCTGATGATTTCAAAACCAATCTTCATCAGTATAAAGCGCAGATGTTTTGGGGAGATCAGAGGGAAGTAAAGCTTGAGATCGACTTTGTTAAAATGTCAAGCAAGGATAAATTCTGTCGTAATGAAGTACAAGTATGCAAGATTTGTTGTCACTCAACTGGGCGAATGCACATACACTTATAAAGAAAATCAATTATGCAGGGAGGTAGGATCTTGGCTGTTATCAAAACGAACTCGGGGCAAACCAGGCTGCTCGCTCGTTTGATGAGGGCTGAAGCTGAAGGGGAAGGGAATCTTGGTATGCTGATGGTAGGTAACGTCGGCGTGAACCGCATCTTGGGAAACTGTTTGGATTTCAACAATATTCGCAGTATCCAGGATATGGTCTACCAAAGTCCAGGCGGTTTTGAAGCTCCGCAGAAGGGGTATTTTTATCAAAAGGCCAGGGATCAGGATATCAGGTTAGCTGAGCGCGCCATTAACGGTGAACGGTATTGGCCGGCTTCCAACGCATTGTGGTTTTTCCGTCCCACAGCTGAATGCCCGGCAACCTGGTACAATCAGGCGAATACGGGACGTTTTAAGGCACACTGCTTTTTCAGCCCTTCGAGTGAGAATTGCCCGAATGTGTATTAATTGAAGTGTGCGTAATTCCGAAATGTACTTATAAGGAGGATTATATGGTATGATGCCTCAACCTTTTCGTCCGGCTGCGTATAATATGGGAAATGGATATCCTGGTTTATCCGGAGGCGGCCAAGGCATGCCCGGAAGTATGACCATGGGAAGTATGGGCGGAATGGGATCCGTCCCTCCGCAAGTAACCAGCGGCAGTCCGATGGGTCCGATGGGAACGGTTATGCAAGCACCCCAGCAACCGCAATTCGAGCAATCTTACATTGAGAATATTCTGCGTTTGAACCTGGGGAAAACCGGAACCTTCTACATGACTTATGAAAACAACTCCCAATGGAATGCAAAAGTATTCACGGGAGTGATTGAAGCCGCAGGACGGGATCACATTATTATTTCGGAAAGATCGACAGGCCAGCGTATCGTTCTGCTGACTCTTAATCTCGATTACATTACATTTAACGAACCGCTCATATACCAGTATCCAGGTGTTATTGGAAACCCTGGTCAAGGTCGTTAAAGACATTATTTACTTACGATGAATCCATTTCATAACTCACTAAAACGATAAAATTGAAACTATATATAGACCAATAAAACCCTTTGGATCTATATATAGCCTTGATTGAAGCAGCCTAAGGTTTTATGAAATTGATTCGATATAAAATAATTTGTTGAAAAAAGCCGAAAAGGCCGTCTTTGCTGTCATAAATGACAGGGGACGGCTCTTTTAGCCTGTTAACCGGAGGTTTGCTTAAAAAACCATCCGGTCCCTGTAAAATACAGTCATACCTTGCTGTTTGACTGTGTAGTGTATAATTATATAATTAAAGATATGCAGCAAAATCATACACAGAGATAGGAGATGGATCCATTGGGAAGTTGACGGTGAACCCTTCATACATGCCTGGCATGGCTTACAACTTTACAATACGAAGGAGGTGTACCTATTTGCCGGTTAAGAAATACGGTGAATAGGAAGAAGATTGACTGACCCCTTACCGAGTTTGATGAATTTGATTTGGGTAGTGGTATTGGTAATACTGAATGGTTTTTTTGTATCCGCGGAATTCGCAATGGTGAAAATACGGAGCAGCCGTGTGGAAACCATGGTTGACGAAGGACGTAAAGGCGCATTATTCGCACAAAAAATCGTAAATAACCTGGATGCCTATTTATCTGCTTGTCAGCTAGGCATCACGCTCGCATCACTCGGACTTGGATGGCTTGGAGAACCTGCCATAGCAAGTCTCGTTAGACCTCTGATACATGCCTTGGGCTTTGGAGAAGCCGCTGTACACGGCATTGCCGTGGTCATTGCTTTTCTGCTGATTACGATTCTGCACATCGTACTTGGAGAATTGGCGCCCAAATCGATGGCGATCCGCAAGGCGGAAACTGTCGTCCTGATGTCGGCCGCTCCAATGGTGTATTTCAATAAGCTAATGTATCCTTTCATCTGGGTATTAAACGGACTCGCTAATGCTTTATTGCGCATGCTGCGCATCGCACCGGCTTCAGAATCGGATTCCGCCCATACGGAGGAAGAAATCCGGGTTCTGATGAAGGAAAGCAACAAAAACGGACTTATCGATAATACGGAGCTCGCACTGGTTGATAATATCTTCGATTTTGCCGAAACAACCGGTCGTGAGATTATGATTCCCCGTACGGAAATGATATGTTTGAATACACAAATGTCCCGGGAAGAAAATCTTGAGATTGCTTATGAAGGCATGAGAACCCGTTATCCTGTTTGTGATGGTGATAAGGATCACATTATCGGTTTTATTCATATTAAAGATTTGCTGCGTTCCACGGCGACTGAATACAATACTTTAATTCGTCCGATCCTTGCTGTACCGGAATCCATTCAGATCAGCGCTTTGCTGAAGCTGATGCAGCGGGGTAAGACTCAGATTGCCATCCTGATTGATGAGTATGGTGGCACATCCGGGCTTGTTACCCTGGAAGACATTATGGAAGAAATCGTCGGTGAAATCCAGGATGAGTTTGATGAAGAGCGTCCTGGAGTTGAAATGATTCATGAGAATGAATATTCGATTGACGGATTAATGCTCATTGATGAAGTGAACGACCGGTTCGGACTTGAACTGGACACGACGGACTACGATACTGTCGGCGGCTGGTTATATTCCCGTGTTGAGGCGATTCCTCCACAAAAGGGACAATCGGCTGAGCTCGATGGTCATATTTTCATAGTGGAAGAAACCGATCATAAGCGCATAGCAAGGATTAAGCTGCTGAAACCCCAATTGATGGTGGAGGAAGCGGGCGCATAAAGTGTAAAATATAAAAAGGAGACACGATGCAGTTTGCATCGTGTCTTTTCGTATTACGGATTATGAAGAAGAAATTGGAGCGGATTCGGGCCTGTTTTGAGGCGATGATAACACAATTTTATATAGCATTTGATAGAAAGGGATGGAATGCGCTAAAATGATCACGTTATAATATATTCAATTTGATAAAAAGAACTAAAGATGCATCGAGCCATTTCATCCATTGCAGCATAAATAAGGGGTTTTGGCATGTGGGTAACATAAACTTTAGTTCAATGTAGATTGAAGGGAGGATAAAGAGATTGAATTATAGCTTGGATATAAAATTCGAACCCGTTCATGAATTTATGAACAGCCTGCATTCCTACATATGCCGCAAATCACACAAAAAAATAGACCTCGCCCCTTGTTGGGCCATCGAAACCAAAGAAAAGCTAACACCTGAATTTGCCCAAACGCTTGATGACATGCTGATTAACGGAGACTGGAGTTTTGCCTATCTAATGGCGTTCCTTGTTCCAGAGGGCCTTGGTGTAGATGGTTTTTTATCTTGGTTTAGGCAATTAAGCATTCATCAACTTATTGAGCTATTCGAAGCAAATGGTAATGAATTCCCTGAGGATGACATTGAAGTTTTTCAGGAAAAAACAAGCTCCATGTTTCAGCAATGGTACGAGCAATATTTTAGATTTGTAGATCAGGAGATTCTGACTGCGCTCGAAAAAGAAAAAGTGGCGAGAGTCAACCGTCTGATTGAAGTTCAAGGAGAAGAGTTTGTAGACGAAACAACAAATGGAATGATCTTTAAACCAATACCTGGCGTGCAGGAGCTGCTTCTGGTTCCTCAGTATCATTTTCAACCGCTCAATATCGTTTCTCAATATGGTTCCAAGCTGATCTGTCATTATAACGCTCGAATTTATTTGGGGGATGAGGAACTGATTCCAACGCATGATCTGCGAACACTTCGGAGTCTTGGGGAGAAAAACCGTTTGAAAATTTTAAGGTTCCTGCATAAAGGTCCCCGTACATTCACCGAAATTGTGAGTCATCTTAAGCTATCCAAAGGAATCACCCACGATCACATCTCGAAGCTTCGCAGCGCAGGGGTGCTATATGCGCATTTTGAAGGGGAAAACCTGACGGAATACAGTCTGAGAAAACGTGCGCTCTATCAGGTTCAAGAGCGATTGATGCACTATATCGAGGAAGGATAATATTATAAGATATCACATGAGATAAGGCCTCCTGATTTGCTATTTGGCAAGCAGGGAGGTCTTTTTAATGTTCTCATTTTTCAATCGGATCAAGTAGTTCTTCAGGAGCACTTTTCACAAATAGAAAAAGTTACAGAAAATTACTCTGAATTATTTTCAGAAAACTTTTTAAGTTCTCTATTTACAGAACTACAAATGGTTTCTATAATAAACATTAATCAATGGTATCTTAAATCATACTTATCTTATAGGAATGATTAGTAAATCGGAAAAATAGGAGGTTGTTCTTTATGAAAAAAGGCGTTTATTTATTAACATCACTACTCATTGTTGGTTCCCTGGTGCTCTCGGCATGCTCGGATCAAAAGGATACGGCGTCATCCGGCAGTACAACACAAACCGAACAAGGCTCGAAAGATCAGCCGGCTGCAGCTCCAGGCGGAGAGTCCGGACTCAACGAACCTTTTACGGCAACGGATATGTCTAAGCTTCCAGCAGTTGCCAAGCAGCGCACGGATACGATTATCGTTGGTTTAACCGATCCGAGCGGTGCGTTCACACCATACTTTACACAAAGCGGATACGACGGCAACGTCAACTCGCTGCTGTTCGGATCACTGGTAACCGTGGATGAGAAGGGTCTTCCAATTCCAGATTTGGCTGAGAAATGGGATATTTCAGATGATCAGCTGACATATACATATCATCTTCGCAAGGATTTGAAATTCAGTGACGGATCTCCAATGACAGCAGATGACGTCGCTTTCACATGGACGATCCAGTTCGATAAAGCCTATGATGGTGACTCTATGGTTCCAACACTCCCTGTAAAGGGTGCGCAAGAATATAAGGAAGGCAAGGCTGCGAGCATTTCAGGCATCAAGATCATTGATCCACAGACGATATCCGTTACGCTGGAAAAACCTAATGCAACGGCACTGGTCATGTTAGGTGATAAGGTCTTGTCCAAGGCTTACTACGGTAAGGATTATAAGTTTGGCCAACTGGAATATATTAAGAAGCTTCATTCCACTCCGGTCGGTAACGGACCATACAAACTGGAGAAATTCATTCCGGGTCAGGAAGTCCGTTTCGTTGCCAATGAGAACTATTACAAAGGCAAACCGAAAACGGAGCATTTTATTTACAAAACCTCCGAAGGCGATACTTGGCAGTATCTCGAAACAGGTGAAATTGACTACTCTTCGTTCAGCGCCACCACGGAAAATATCGATAAGCTGAAGAGTCTTGGATTCGTAAATATCATCCCTTACACGCCAAGTACGTATGGATATCTGCAGGTGAACCTGGAGCATGAAGCACTGAAGGACAAGAAAGTACGCCAAGCGCTGACCTACGGACTGGATCGTAAAAGTATTTATGTGGATGCTAACCAAGGTGCAGGCTCCGTAGCTAACATTCCATCTTCACCTATTTCCTGGGCTTATACGGAAGAAGGGATCAATCCATACAAATTTGATACGGAAAAAGCCAAGCAGCTTCTGGAGGAAGCTGGCTGGAAGGAAGGCGCAGGCGGTATCCGTGAGAAGGACGGGAAGCAGCTCTCCATCCATTTCCTTGGATCCAAGAGCAAACAGACGGATATCTTCATTGCAGTAGCGAAAGAAAACTTCCAAGCCATCGGCGTGAAATTTGAACCTGAAGTATTTGCTGACTTTAACTCTCTGGTATCTAAAATGGAAAGCGGGGATTACGATCTCGTATCCTTCTCCACACCCATGCTGACGGATCCTTCGGACGGTTTGGTGCAGTTCCTGGACGGAGAGATTAAAGCCTACGACAATCCTAAGCTCAAAGAGCTGTATGAAAAAGGCTTAGCAACTTCTGATATTGAAGAACGCAAAAAAGTATATAAAGAAATCTTCCAGCTCCTGAATGATGAGCTTCCAATTATCTTTACGAACTATAAGAAAACCGTCTATGGGTATAATGGACGGATCGATAACTTGGCCGTTAGCCCGTTTGTTGGCTTGGCAAACAGTCTTCCAGACTGGTCGCTTAAGCCGGCACAATAATCCGTAAAAAACATTTCGTCCCTCGCCCCGAGCGCAGCATGGTAAACGGGCGGGGGACAATGCGATTAGGAGGCTAATGATGAGTGCTTATT
Source organism: Paenibacillus sp. J23TS9 (assembly GCF_018403225.1). Lineage (NCBI taxonomy): Bacteria > Bacillati > Bacillota > Bacilli > Caryophanales > Paenibacillaceae > Paenibacillus > Paenibacillus sp. J23TS9. The sequence goes on from NZ_BOSG01000001.1 coordinate 1,151,636, forward strand.
TAACGAAACGGATCAGTTATATGCTGATTATCCTACTGGCTGCATCACTTTTGATTTTTAGCCTGTATGCTTTGACACCAGGGGATTACATCAGCAACAATATCAAGCTTAGCCCCGAACGCAAGGCGGAGCTGAGGGAAATCTACGGCTTGAACAAGCCGCTGCTCGAACGTTACGGCATATGGATGAAGAATGCGATTCATGGTGATTTAGGTTATTCCTTGGCACAACAGAAACCGGTTCTGACCCTGTTTAACGAATATATTTGGAATTCCTTTCTGCTCGCCATCGTGTCCACGTTTTTGACCTGGCTGATTGCCGTGATCGTCGGCGTCGTGTCAGCGTATAAGCAATATTCATGGTTTGATACGCTGATGACGATCCTTATTTTTGCAGCGATGTCTCTGCCATCGTTTTTTATCGGTTTATTCCTGATTAAAATACTAGCGGTCGATCTGAAGTGGCTACCACCAGGAGGCATGCTGACCACAGGCACCAATGCCGTGGGCATGGCTTATTTTAAGGAAGTAGTGCATCATATGACGCTTCCGGTGATTGTCATGACGCTGCTTGGCGTGGGTTCACTGAGCCGTTACTTCCGCAGCAGTATGATCGATGTCATTAAGCAGGATTATATCCGGACTGCACGGGCCAAAGGGCTTAAAGAGAGCAAAGTACTTTTCAGGCATGCACTGCGTAATGCACTCTTGCCGGCTATTACCTTGGTTGGGTTTGAGCTTCCGGCATTATTTGGCGGATCCATTATTATTGAGAAAATTTTTAACTGGCCGGGGATAGGCCAGCTGTACATGCAGTCCTTTGGACTACGGGATTATCCGCTGCTCATGGGGTTCACCATGCTAATAGCTATACTTACCGTTATTGGAACACTTATATCCGATGTGCTGTATCAAATTGCTGATCCGCGTGTCCGGCTGCACTAGAAAAGGGGGAAATATTTCATGTCACTGAACAGCACACCGCTGCCCGGGGCGATCGGGGCCAAGAAATCCTTGGCGAAATCATCCTCCTTATTTGGGCAGTCGATGCAAAAGCTGCTTAAGAATAAGCTTGCGATTACGGGGTTAGTGGTTGTCGTTATGATGTTGTTAGCTTGTTTTATCGGACCATTCTTCTCGCCGTACACAGATAATAAAGTGAATATGGCGATGATGAATAAGGCACCAAACCTGAAGCATTGGCTTGGAACCGATGCACTTGGAAGAGATGTACTGACACGTGTGCTTCAGGCCGGCCGCATTTCGTTGACTGTCGGTTTTGCGTCTATGGTACTCTCTGTATTTATCGGATCACTACTCGGAGCTATCGCGGGTTACTACAGAGGCATTGTGGATCAGGTAATTATGCGGATTGCCGATTTGCTGCTTACGATACCAGGTCTGCCGCTGTTGTTCATTGGAGGCTCACTGTTATCGGAATGGAAGGTACCAACCGAATATAGGATGTATATTGTAATGTTCATGCTTGGATTCGTAAACTGGCCTGGTCTGGCGCGCATGGTAAGAGGCCAGATGCTGAGTTTGCGGGAGCGCGAATTTATGCAGGCGGCAGTGGTTCTCGGGCTGCGTGACCGGCGTAAGCTGTTCAATCATTTACTGCCGAACATTTTCCCGCTGCTGATCGTCATTGCGACCTTAAATATCGGCGGCTCGATTCTGAGTGAATCCGTGCTCAGCTTCTTCGGTCTCGGAGTGATGGCACCGACGCCAACATGGGGGAATATGATCGATGCGGCTAATAATCTGATTGACTTCCAGGAACGCCCTTGGCTATGGATTCCTCCAGGCTTTTCCATCTTTGCGACAGTCATTGCCATTAATATTTTTGGCGATGGTCTCAGAGATGTTCTTGATCCTAAACAGAAGAGGTAGGTGGGAGACTTCCTATGAAAGATTTAATTAAAATAGACCATCTCAGCACTTATTTCGATAATGGCAATGGTAAGGTCAAAGCGGTTGACGATATCAGTCTGCGTGTGCGCGAAGGTGAAACCGTATGTATCGTAGGCGAGTCCGGCTGCGGAAAAAGCGTTACCGCAATGTCCATCATGGGTCTAGTCGAGGAGCCTGGAGGTAGGGTCGTCAACGGTCAAATCCATTTTGATGGAAAAGATCTGCTTCAGTTAAGTAAAAATGAACTGCGGACGATCCGTGGTAACGATATTTCGATGATTTTTCAGGAGCCAATGTCATCCCTGAATCCGGTTCTGAAGATCGGGGAGCAAATCATGGAGCCTTTGATCGTTCATCAAAATCTGAGTAAAAAAGAAGCGCGCGAGCGGGCTATTCAGCTGATTGAACAGGTGGGGATTTCGAGAGCTGGACAGATTGTGGATTCCTATCCGCATGAGCTGAGTGGCGGGATGCTGCAGCGGATTATGATTGCCATTGCCATATCCGGTAATCCAAAGCTGCTTATCGCCGATGAACCAACGACAGCGCTTGATGTTACCATTCAGGCTCAAATTCTGGATATGCTGCGACAGTTTAAGGAACAGTCCAACATGTCTATCATGCTGATTACGCATGACCTCGGCGTTGTGGCCGAGATGGCGGATTATGTTATTGTCATGTATGCAGGCAAAATTGTGGAAGAAGGCGAAGTCGTCAAGCTCTTCCAATCGCCAAAACATCCGTACACACAGGGTTTATTGAAGTCCAAGCCAGTCATTAATCAGCGCCAGGATGAACTATATTCCATTCCGGGTCAAGTACCGAATCCGCTTGAATTGACAGAATCCTGTTATTTTCATGACCGCTGCGAGCACTGCATGGATATTTGCAGAACAAAACAGCCCAAGCTGAGTGAAGTTGCCGCGCAACAAAAGGCTGCTTGCTGGCTGTATGAGGAGGCGGTCGTGCATGTCTGATGCATTGCTTGAAGTCAACCATCTTAAGAAGTACTTTCCGATCCAGAAAGGATTGCTGAACCGGACTGTAGGTCATGTGAAGGCAGTCGATGATATTAGTATATCGATTCAAAAGGGTGAAACGTTTGGCCTTGTCGGTGAATCTGGCAGCGGCAAGAGTACAGTGGGCAAGACCATTATTCGACTGACGGAAAAGACAGAGGGAGAGGTCAAGTTCAAAGGCGTCGATTTGTACAGCCTATCTCCTCAAGAGCTTCGCAAGATTCGCCCAAGCATGCAGCTGATTTTTCAGGATCCTTATAGCTCGCTTAATCCAAGGGTTCGGGTAGGCGATGCGATAGGTGAAGCGCTGCTGGATCATGGGCTCGTGCCCAAAGCAGAGGTCCGGGACCGTGTGCTCGAGGTGCTTCAATCATGCGGTCTGTCATCCTATCACATTAACCGGTTTCCGCATGAATTTTCGGGAGGACAGCGTCAGCGGATTGGCATTGCGCGCGCTCTCGTGTTGAATCCGGATCTAATCATTGCCGATGAACCCGTATCCGCTCTGGACGTATCGATTCAAGCTCAGATTATCAACCTGTTCCGCAAGCTGCAGGAGACACGTGGTCTAACGTACTTGTTTATCTCTCATGATCTGAGCGTGGTTGAGCATCTATGCTCCCGGATTGGGGTTATGTATCTGGGATCGATGATGGAGACAGCATCCCGGGATGAGCTCTTCAGAAACCCGCTTCATCCCTATACCAAGGCTTTACTATCGGCAGTTCCCATTCCTATTCCAAAGCTTAAACGTGAACGGATCGTCCTGAAAGGGGATATTCCAAACCCTGCGGATCCGCCAGCCGGATGCAAATTCCATACACGCTGTCCATTTGCTGTAGGACGCTGCAAGGAAGAAGTACCTGTATTCCGCGACGCGGGCGGAGGGCACTTTGTAGCTTGTCATTTGGTATGACGTACCGAGATATCATTATCAAAGGCATAGTCCGAAATGGACTATGCCTTTGATATGTTCACGTTACGCTTCTTGTATATGTATAATTTTCACTTGATGCCATGTCTGACTCCAATTTTTCTTCATTACACGTCTTTCGTAAATTTCCGCATGATCTTTGGATTGTACATAGTAGGGAGTGGATCTTACCGTCATATCGATCACATCCTGAATTCCATGTGGAGCTGTCAGAATTAATTGGTTATGTTCACCTAAAGTTAGTCCAAGTGAGGTCACTGTCTCAGGAAAGTTCGCAATAGCATCCACCGAGGAGGTGAAAGGAGGCATATTGTTGATGAGATGCATTCGGGCTTCGTTTTTCACAGACCAGGGGACATGAGGGTTGATCGAGAACAGCTTCTTCTCCAGTTCTTTTTCAACAGCTTCATCGCAGCAGTTTGGGTCAAAATAGACGACATCAACGTCCGGCAGTGGAGTCCGATCTGAAAATTCATGCAGAACATCCCAAATTTTCGAACGAACAAATCCCGCACATACCCACCAATCCGGAAGCTGCAACGTTTTGGCAGTATATAGAATATCCATCATCCATGTATCTTCTTGGACGAGTTGAATGATGTCCCGCTCATTTTTTATGATCAAAACGATCCCTCCTAGAACGAATATGACTATTATAAATCAATAGCTGGAGACAGTGAAAAATAAATCTATCGAAATTCATAAAAAATTCTTTTAAAAAGTCGTAACTTGTCTGCTTCTAAAACGTTATATGAGGTGTATTCCAATATTACCCATATAAGGACAGGTGAGAGAATGAAGAAATCTAATTTTCGCAAACTTCTATCCATGACCGTTGCTGTCTCCGCGCTCAGCATGCTGCTGGCTACCGGGGCAGGAGCCGAATCGTACGCCGCCGACAATACTTCTACTTCTTCTGCAGTGATTGAGCCGGGTGCTCTCACACCACCTCCACCAACAGAGTTTAGTCCTCTCAGCATTAGCGGAAACTACCAATATTTGGCCGCGGGTAATGCAACGATTAGCGCGATCGGTAACGGGCAGCTTCGGATTAATGCAGACACGGCAGCAAAATCTAGCGTGGATACCATTAAAGCCTATGTATCTCTGCAACGTTATACAGGTACAAGTTGGGTTGATGTATCCAATACGACTTTCTCAAAAAACAACACCGATTTTGTAGTTGGGGATGCGCTCTTTACTGGCGTTAAAGCCTTCTATTATCGTGTTGCCTGCACGCATTCGATTAACAAGGGTGGACTCTACGAGCAAAGCATCGAATATTCGGACTTTGTTTTAGCTTACTAATTTAGAAATAAAGAAGCGGCGAACTTTTCAGTTCGCCGCTTCTTTATTTCGTACTAAGGGATTTGCATCAATGATTTATACACTTCGACCAACTCATTTTTCTGAAGATTGCTGGAAAACTGAATGATCAGCGATTGATGGGCTCCGAGTAATTGATTATATACACCCGGGCTATAATATAATTCATCATTACCTAACTTTAATTTTTCTGTGTCTATGGGAACCGTTGAAATGGTTGATTGATAGGTTTTTAATTTCATGATGTGTATCCAAAGTACATGCTGCTCTTTATCGGTGTATTTTAATGAAATCCTGTCATATTTGCTTCCATCTTCTGTTGGAAAGGAAAGGGTGTAATTTTCAAAACTATATTCTTCAGGCATCTGATTTATTTCAGGCAGTACGAATGATAGTTTGGATTTTAATTCCTCTCTGTTAGGAGGTTCACTTACACTGTTTCTAACTTCCGATGACTCCAAACGGGCAAAATTGTCATTCTCGCCTTCCGGACTGAAATATTTTTCCGGTAATTCCGTTTTGGGAGTAACTAGATTTGAAGGAACTTCACCATTTCTGATAATGATATTCATCATGCCGTTACCCAAATCGACGACAGATTTCATGATAGGGGAGATAGCTGTAGTTACGCCAGGAGGACTGAATAATATAGCTCCCGCGATAAATGAAGCAGCAACAATGCCGCTGAGCTGCATACGACGTCTACGTTTGCGCTTTTGGTTAATCTGTTCAATTTCAGCCTGAACCTTTTTCCAGGATGCTTTCTTGCTTTCGTCGGACGTTAACGAGGATGAAGAAACCGCTCGGTCGAAAGCGACCTCAAACCATTCTTCATATTTTTCGCTTTTCATCCTTAATCCCCCACTCTTTAAACAGCATTTTTTTGATACTTTCACGGGCTCTGAAAAGACGCTGTTTAACGACGTCTTCGCTCAGATCCAACATATTAGAGATTTCTTTGTAGGTGAGGCCTTGTTTCCACCTGTATTCGATCAGTACGCTGTATTCAGGCTTCAATTGCTGAAGGTATTCCATGATAGACTCTTCAATTAGCATGGTTTCTACTGTGTTTTCTACCGATATCGGAGACTTGGAAATTTCCTCTTTATACATAAAAACACCTTCAACATCCAATTGGTTACGGTAGTTTTTATTTTTTCGCAAATAATTAATGGTTGTATTTTTGGTAACTACTTTAAGCCATGCTCGCAATTTGCCCTCGTTCTCAAAAATGGGCTTGTTTCTAATAACTTTAATAAAAGATTCCTGTATAATATCCTCGGTAGCCGCGTGATCTTTAACGATATAGAGAATCATGCCATAAGCAAAATCATAATATTCATAATATATTTCTTCCTGCAAATCCTGACTGACATCGCTGAAATCCGCCGTCGCAAGAAGTCTGATCATATTGGACATGGTAATCCCCTTCCCGATAACCCCGTTCTTTTGGTTATTCGCTTATATTCTATTTTACAATATTTATGGCAACTTAGCCTAATATTTGGTATTGAAATTTTAGGAGAACAAAAGCATGAAAATGAGATAAGTAAAGCAATGCCGAGATAACGTTTCAAATATATGCCTTTTGCTCGGCAAAAAGTCATTTTTTCGGAATATTCCGCACACTATGCCTGAAATACGCCAATCCCCATTTTACTTACATCCCGTTCGGGATTACGATTCCACAAAGAACCAGAAACAGGGGAGACATGCACCATGGAAGGATATAAAAGAAAAACGCCGGAGCAAATTTTGGAGGATATTCGAAGGCTTCAACGCGGCAATCTGAAAATTATCATCGGGGCCGTCAGCGGCAGCGGCAAAACCTATCACATGCTGCGTGAAGGCCAGATTTTACAAAACCAAGGCATAGATGTTGTCATCTGCGCGGTCTCAACACTCAAACGTCCGGAAACGGTCAGGCAGCTTGCTGATCTGGAGCGGGTGCCCAGTATCCACTGGATGGATCAAGACAAAGAATCCAAGGATCTGAATTTGGAGGGGCTGCTGGTACGCAATCCCGAGGTTGTTCTTGTGGATGGACTAGCTCACCGGAATCGTAAGGAAGCCCTTTTTCCGAACCGGTTGAAGGATATAGAGTTTTTGCTTGAAAAAGGGATCAGTGTTATTACGACGCTTAATGTATATGAACTTGAGGGAGTTCATGAGCTGGCAAGAAAGTGGACGGGGATGGAAGCGAGAGAGACCGTTCCCCTGGATACATTGAGTCAGGCTGATGAGGTCCGGCTGATCGACGTTACGCCTGAGACGCTGATCGCAAGGCTCCAGGAAGGGCATCTGGAGCAGAGCATGGATAGGGAACTCTTCACACGCAAGGCTTTGGCCGTGCTTCGGGAAATGTCACTGCGGCTCGTAGCTGAGGATGTCAATTCGACCCTGGAAAAGCACCGGGATGAGCAAGGACTGCCTGGGCCTTCCGGTGCCTCGGAACGGATTCTGGTCTCGGCGCAATATCACTGGAATGGTTCCATCTATATCAGGAGGGGGCAGCAAATCGCCAAGCGATTGAATGGAGATTTGCTGGTTGTAATTTTCATGCTTGATCAGAGCAAGCTCACGAAGGAAGCTTCAGCCTTCAAGCGTTCATTGCAGAAGATGGCTAAAAAGACGGGTGCTTTAATAGAGGAACTGCCCCTACGCTCAACCCGCCAGTTTGCTGAAGCTTTAATCCGTTATGCCGTGGATAAAAAAGTCACACGTATTGTGCTCGGTCATTCTAAAAAAAGCAGCTGGCAGGAATTTTGGCAGGGATCGGTAACCGATGGGATATTAAAACGGGCCAAAGGCATTGATATTTTCTGGGTCGCAGACCGCACGTCTCAGGGCGGGCCGAGAATTTTGCCCACACGCAGGCAGCAGCCGGAAGAGAATGATATGTACCATCGGCTCAACAAAGAAGAAATGGAGAAAAAGGTTGAACGAATGAAACGTGGACGCTTTAAAATTTATATCGGCGCGGCTCCCGGTGTCGGTAAGACTTATACAATGCTCCATGAGGGTAATGAAAGTCTCCGTAAAGGAGTAGATGTGGTCATTGGATGGTTGGAAACACATGGGCGTGCGGAGACGGCTGATCAGGTGGAGAGCCTTTATATGGTTCCTGCTCTACAGATTCCGTATAAAGGAACGGTTCTGAAAGAAATGGATGCTGTGGCCATTATTGCACGTAACCCGGAGCTGGTACTGGTGGATGAGCTTCCGCACAGCAATGTTCCCGGAAGTATTCACAAGAAAAGATATGAGGATATCGCGTTTCTATTGGAGCATGGAATATCAGTGATCACGACTGTGAATGTTCAGCATCTGGAAAGCCTGAATGATGCAGTGGAGCAAATCACGGGCATACGTGTACAGGAAACGGTACCTGATTATATTCTGTCCATGGCGGATGAAGTCGAATTGATTGACGTCACCCCCCAGTCGCTGCAGCAGCGGATGAGGGACGGGAAAATATACGCGGCAGACAAAGTCGAGCAAGCACTGAGCTCTTTTTTTAAAACCGGAAACCTGATTGCTTTACGAGAGTTAGCCCTTCGTGAAATTGCTGACGATGTGGATGAGAGGCTGGAAGCCTGGGAAAGGCGGTTTTCACTGCGGGGACCCTGGCGCAAAGAAGAGGCTATTTATGTATGCATCCTGCCCGGCTCCAATCATGAGCGTCTGATCCGGCGCGGGTTTCGTATTGCATACCGATTGAAAGCCACATGGTATGTGAATTATATTCAGACGGAAACTCTTTCGAAAGAAGATGAACAGTTAAAAATAGATGCTTGCCGCAAGCTCACCGAGAGCTTCGGCGGTTCCTTCGATACGATGTCCGTGGGAGCCTGGAAGGAAATTCCGGATTTCGTTATGGATAAGACAAACCAAGTGAAGGCGACACAAATTATTGTCGGTCAGGCGGTAAGCGGTCAATCGATGCGTCGCCGCAAAGTCATTCGCGAGCTGATCCGCCTGGCACGGGATATTGACGTTCTTCTGGTATCCAATCCGGAAAGCTTTAGCTGATCCAACCCTACCATCATTGCTAGTGCAAATGAGTAAACTTAAGTTTACTATATCGTTTTCGTAAACCTGCATAGCGTGGTATATTATTACAAGCAGTGTATTTACGATTTCGATACCCAAGAGGAGGCAATCATGGAGACACAAAATGCAGCATATGAAGGCGACTTTCATGGCGAACATGCCATCTGGCTGAAGCATGGACAATACGAAGCGGCGGTTCTGCCCGAACGGGGCGCAAACCTGATCTTATTCCGCGATCTTGAGAACGGTTTCCGGTATTTACGTGAACCGGAAGCAAACGAGATGGAGGATTTCATTGCAAATCCAGGTATCTATGGTATACCGGTTTTGTTTCCGCCCAATCGTTTTGATGGAGGAAAGTTTGCCTGGGAGGGTAAAGTCTATGAGCTTCCAGTCAATGAGACGGATCGCGGCAACCATCTGCATGGCTTCATGCATCAGCTGCCATGGGCTGTCGATTACATAAAGGGAGACGAATATGAAAGTGTGGTTGTTCTATCCCAGCGGGTGAGAGACGGCCATCTTTATAAACAGTACTTCCCGTTCGAGTTTACCATTTCGCTGCGTTATACCTTGAACGGAGAAGGTTTGCAGCAGCATGTTACCGTAACAAATGACGGGCAAGAGAGAATGCCGAATTTGCTGGCATTCCACACAGCGATTAATGCACCGTTTGTCCCTGGAAGCGCAGCATCGGACTATACGTTTAAAATGACGATCGGACAGCGCTGGGAAATGACTGAACGAATGCTTCCGACTGGACAATTCCAGACGCTTAGCGAAGAGGAAGAATTGATGAAGACGGAGGGTGTCAGCCCGTATTTTGCCTCCATGGATAACCATTACACGGCAGTCCCGCAAGATGGGCGCAATCGGATGGAGCTGACAGATCAACGCACGGGTGATGTACTTGTCTATGATGTTGGAACAGCATATAAATATTGGATGATCTGGAACAACGGAGCGGGCGGGAAATTCTTCTGTCCGGAACCACAAATTAATCTGGTGAATGCACCGAATATTTCAGACATACCAGCCGAGGAAATGGGGCTTCTTGGGCTAGAGCCTGGCGAGAGATGGGAAGAGACCAGTTCCTTCTACGCAATCAAGCGCACTAAATAAATTATACCTTCTCAATAACACAGAAGACGTAAGAAACCGCCTTTCCGGATAGGAAGGGCGGTTTTTGTTCTTACTCGCTTAATTGGAACCCGCAGCCACGGCAGAAATGGTCTGCCTGAGACGCTGGCTCGCCACAATTTGGGCAGAAGGCTGCTTTTTCGGTATGAGGGCTTTGCACGGCTGCAGGCTGTACAACGACAGTTTGAAACTGCTGGCCGCAGAAAGGACAGTAGGATGCGTCTGCCGGCAGCATTTTACCGCATCCGCATTCCTTGAGATTTTGTAGATGCTGAATTTTGCGGTTCAGATCTTCGATCTCTTGTTCCAGACCAAGTATGGCTTCACGGTACTTTGTAAACTCTTCATTCGGAATAAAGCTGGATTCCGTTTCAAGCGAACGATATACAATTCGCCCTATTTCCGTATAGTTTTTTTCAATATCCTTTTCTTTGGATGACACCTGGAATTTCAGTGACGTGGACTCCACGGTTTGCTGGGCTTTTTTGCCCGCGTCTGACACACCCTGTTTGAGCTTGTTTAAAAAGTTGGACATAACGGTGGTTCTCCTCCTTCACCCGTTCTGTATCCATCTTTTCTTTACGTACAAGAGAGAGGAACACGGGGGTCCTCCCGGCTTACCCGCTTATGGATACCTTTTGGTAGTTATAGTGTATGGCTCATCTTATGGCATTATAACCGAGTAACTGGAAGAGGGAAATACCTGTTTTTTTGATCCATTCAAGCGGGTGTTAAAGCTGTACATATGGAAAATATCCATGTGGAATGTTCATCTGAAAAAAGTTCAGGGGAGCAAATAATTAGTGACATATAAGTTGTCACCAATAGCCTGCTATAATAGGGATAAATTCATGAAAAAGGGGGTGCCGCGCTTGAAAAAGATGGACCGCTTAATGGCTATTATCATGGCCTTGCAGCATGGCAGCCAGACGGCAACCGTACTCTCGGAAAGGCTGGAGGTGTCCCGCCGCACGATTCTTCGTGATATCCAGACTCTGTCGGAGATTGGTGTGCCTCTCGGGGCGGCGAGCGGTCCAAACGGCGGTTATTCACTGATGGAAGGTTTTCAGCTTCCACCCCTTCAGCTAAGCTCCAGAGAAGCTTTATGCGTGTTGTTTGCGCTGCAGGGTTTAACTGGGTATACGGATACTCCGTTTAATGGAGAACGATGGACGGTAATGGACAAAATAAGGAGCATTCTTCCACAGGATACATCACTGAGCATTGCTCCGCTTCTGAACAGCATGGAAGTCGAGGTTCCGAAAAGGGTCTACAACATTCCCCATCTGGAATTGCTGCTTGAGATGACAGCAAAAGGGAAATGGATATCTGTTTTTTATCAGTCCTTGAATCATCGGAGAAATCTGCTGATCAAACCCCTTAAGATATTTGCTGCCCACGGATTCTGGTACTGTGATTGCAACTCTAATACACATGGCGAGAACAGGCGTCTTCGTGTTGACCGGATGAGTGACATCGCTGAAGTTGATGCTCCAGAGGATTATGCCGAACCCGTAAGACTTCAAAGCCAAGTAAAAACAGTACATATCCGAGCCGAGCTAACCTACAAAGGTATGCTTCAGGTGGAACGGGACGAGCATGTTGGAGAACACATTGAACATGTAGGCGATGAACGCTGGATTGCAGACTTTCATCTGCCGGAAAGCGAGTGGGAGTGGGCCGTACAGTTATTTTTCTCGTTAGGTCTCGACGCTAAAGTCATCATGCCTGAAAAGCTGCGGGCTGAAGTCCGTCACAGAGCTGAACAACTGAGGTATAGATACGAACAAGCCAGTACAGAGGAGAGTTAATGATATGAATGAAAATATTCATACTGAAGTGATGATAAATCATTATGAAGAGGCAGTGGAATACATCGAACAGGTTGGCATACTGCCGCTGGCCTCCCTAATCCCAGACTATCCTTCTCTTGAAAGCATCACTCCGAAAGACAGCTGGCACAGCGATACAGAGGACGATCCATGGAGTTGGCGTACGCGGTTTCCATTGGAAGGGAAGGCTGCCTATGGAAAATTCTTTAAGAAAAAAGCAGTATTTGTCTCTTCTGAATGGTTTCCTTGGGTGTACACCTGTCTGAGCATGGGAACGGACGCTGAAAAATGTTATAGGGATGGCCTGTTATCCAGAACAGCATGGCAGCTGTATCAGCTCATTGATACCGAGCAAGGAATCGATACACGTATGCTGCGGGAGCGTGCGCTGATGAAGGCGAAGGAGGACAAGAAGGCTTTTGATCAAGCGATCATTGAACTGCAGGAATCTCTGTTTATCGTCATATCCGGCGTGAAGGCCAAGGTGAATGAGATGGGTGAGGTGAATGGCTGGAGCAGCACTTCCTATGAGACTGCGGAGAATTGGATGCGGCAGAACGGAATCAAGAAGAATAACCGCACGAAGGAAGAAGCACGCGAAGAATTGCTCACCCGGTTAGGTGAGAGAAGCAGCGATAAGGCGCTCATGTCTTTCAAAAAAATATTCAATTCCTAGGAGGTTGTTCCCTTGAAACTATCGAGTGCTCAGTTCATGAAAGCACGTGACTTTATTTATGCCAATGGCAGGCTGCTGGACCGCAGACGGTTTGAATATCATTTTGAACAAGGCAGAGCGGCTTCCGTTGCAGACGCGCTTCGTCCCTATCAGAATGCCGATGGCGGCTTTGGTAACGCACTGGAACCGGATATGCGCACACCCGGAAGTCAGCCTATAGCCACGGAGTATGCCTTAATGACGATGGAAGAGATCGAATTCTTTGATCCGGATATGATGAAGGGCATCTTGAAGTATCTTGGAAGTTCATCGAGAGTGGAAGGCGGCTTTCCGCGAGCGGCTATGAGTGTGAACGAATACCCTCACGCTCCTTGGTGGAATACGGAGGAAGACGGGTCTGGATCACTTAATCCCACAGGAAGGATTCTGGGGATATTATCGAAGCATCAATTAATCTCAGATTTGGAGAAAGAAAAGTGGTTTGCGCAGAGTGTTGACTTTGTATGGCAAAGGATCCCGTTAGCAGATAAGACGGATTATCACGACCTGATCCAATGTATTTCATTTCTTGATTCAGCTCCAGATCAGCAAAGAGCAGCAGAGGAACTGAAAAGAGTGAATGAATGGCTCCAGCAGCCGGGGACTATCGAGCTGGATCCAGGGGCCGGAGGTTATGTACATAAGGTTCTGGAATGGGCTCCGACCCCGGGCAGCTACGCAAAGCAATGGATAACAGATGAGGATGTACAGCGTCATTTGGATTATCTGATCCAGCATCAACAGGAGGACGGAGGCTGGATGATGAGCTTTCCGGCACTGAGCACGGGTAACGAAGCCGAATGGCGCAGTCTGATTGCGGTAGATCGTTTGATTACATTAAAGGCATACGGCTGCCTCGAGTCACATTAAATCGATGGCATGACATTTCCGCCGCAAACCGGAATGTACGCACCCGTTATGTAGCTCGCCAGATCCGAAGCCAGGAAGAGGACCGTATTGGCAATTTCCTGATCGGTTCCACGGCGTTTAAGCGGAACATGCTGGGAATAGGATGCTTGATGCTCGCTATTATTTTCACGGTCTTTTTCGCTGATCGTCCATCCGGGAGCGACCTGATTGACGGTAATGCCATGCGCGCCAATCTCCTTGGCCAGTACCCGGTAGATTCCGTCCATGCCTCTTTTGCCAGCCGTGTAGGCAGACTGTCCAGGGAAGTTTTGCATGGCGCATTCCGTATTGATCCCGATGAACCGCCCTTGACCACGTTCCATCATTGCCGGTGCAAAGGTTTTGGCCAGATGCACACTTTGAAGAACGCAGGATTCGAACTGGCTCCGGTAATCCTCTAGCGGCTGCTCCAGTATACTTGTCCATTCATACTGGATGACGGCATTGGCTACCACAATATCAACCTTGCCTAAAGCGTTCACCGCAGTCTCGCTCATCAGCTGTACCGCTTGAAAATCCGTGATATCCGCCTGCACGGTGACACAAGCTCTGCCTAGAGCTTCAATTTCTGTCTTCAGCTCGGCAGCTTTCGCTGCGTTGCCATGGTAGTGCAGCACCGTATTTGCGCCGGCTTGGGCCAGTGTACGAGCCATGACACGGCCCAATTGACCGGTCGCTCCGGTGATCAATGCGGTTTTCCCCGATAAATCGATTGGAATCAAAGGATTCAGCTCCTCACATCATGAAATTGGTCTAATGGTACCACTGGGATTCATTAAGCGTCAATGAAAAGCAGATAAAAAGACCGGGCGATAATGCCCGGTCTTTTCAGGTACCTTAACGATCAGAAATATGGTCATTCCCTATTGCTGCATAATTGCGTTTATGCCCAATTCCCATTGACGAAAATCGATTCTTCCTTGCCGTCATGTGTAATACCGGTAATGTTCATTTCCGGTGATCCAAACATAAAATCGACATGGGTAATGCTTGCATTCATTCCGTGCGCGGCAAGTTCTTCCTCAGACATCGTTTTTCCGCCTTCGAGATTGAACGCATAAGAGCTGCCAATGGCGAGATGGCAGGACGCATTTTCATCAAAGAGGGTCGTAAGAAATAAAATATTGCTTTGGGAAATAGGCGAGTGGAAAGGAACCAGCGCCACTTCCCCGAGATAATGAGAGCCTTCATCCATCCCGATGAGACGGGCCAGGGTGTCTTGTCCTTCTTCAGCTGCAAAGTCTACGATCCGTCCATTCTCAAAGGTGAGCTTGAAGCGGTCGATAATATTGCCGCCGTAGCTCAGTGGCTTTGTACTGCTGACATATCCGGATACTCCGTTTTTCAGCGGTGCCGTAAAGACTTCTTCGGTAGGAATATTGGCTACAAAAGTAGTGCCTTGTTCGTTCACACTGCCTGCCTGAGCCCAAATATGTCCGACCGGAAGCTCAATTGTCAGGTCAGTTCCCGGAGCGACAAAATGAAGCTTTTGATATTTCTTACTGTTCAGCTCATCGGATTTGGCTTGAAGTGTATCAATATGTTTATGCCAAGCACCAATCGGATCTTCCTGGTCAGCGCGGACAGCATGGAAAATAGCATCCCACAGCTTCGCAACCTGTTCTTCTTTCGGAGCATCCGGAAATACCTTAGCAGCCCAATCGGGGGAAGGGAAGGCGACACCCGTCCAGCTCATTTTGTCGGATTGTTGATATTGGCGATATTTTGCCATAGCTTGTCCAAAGGTGCGTTGATTGCTGGCAATCCGTTCCGGACTGACACCTTTCAAGAGATCCGGGTTGGAGGAGATGACTGTCAAAAATGCCGCATTCTGTTCAGCCAGCTCTGTCCACTCACGCGCTTGGGCAGTTGGAGGGACCAGGAAGGATTCTTCCGGCGCCAAATCATATCTGAGGCGGGTAACGACCTCATCCGTATAATTGACTTTAACGAAATTCGCTCCGGCTTCATAGGCTTTTTTAACGATCAGACGCACGAGCTCTGCGGCATCGATTGCGGCACTAACGACAAGGGTTTGACCGGGCTGCACGTTGGCGCCGATTTTAACTGCGAGCTCCGCATAGTTGTTTAATTTGTCTTCAAAAGATAACATGGCAAAATCCTCCTAGAGTGTCGATGGGTTATTTTTCTATTGTAAATCAACCAAGGGTCAAATAGAACCATAACTTGTCCATTGATGGTGAAATGTATGATTTCTCTAAAAAATAGAGTCTTTCCCGCTGCTGCTGGAAAGACTCTATAGGACTCCAAGGGTTACATCTTATGCAGAAAAGGTAATACGGCATTGATGGTTTTTTGAAGTCAATCTTAAAATGCCCAGTTTCCTTGTTTAAATACAGGTTCTTCTTTTCCATCTGCTGTTACGCCGAAAATATCCATCTCACCGGAGCCGATCATGAAATCGACATGGGTAACGCTGGTATTCAGTCCATGCTCGCTGAGCTGCTCTTGATTCATGTTCTTGCCGCCTTCCAGGCAGAAGGCATAGGCGCTGCCGATTGCCAGGTGGTTGGAGGCATTCTCGTCGAACAACGTGTTGAAGTACAGAATGTTGGAATCAGAGATCGGCGATTGATGCGGAACCAGGGCAACCTCGCCCAGATAGTGTGAGCTTTCATCCATTTCGACCAGATGCTCAAGTACTTTTTGGCCTTCTTCAGCCTTGACACCAACGATTCGGCCGTTTTCAAATGTAATCGTGAATTGGTCGATAATATTGCCGCCATAGCTGAGAGGTTTGGTGCTGCTGACATACCCGTTCACGCCAGTCTTCAGGGGAGCCGTAAACACTTCCTCGGTTGGCATGTTGGCAACGAAGCTATGTCCATTTTCATTAAAGCTTTCGCCCGCAGCCCAAATATGGCCTTCAGGAAGCTCAATGGTTAAATCCGTGCCCGGAGCTATGTAATGCAGCTTTTTGTATTTCTTTTCATTCAGGAATTTGGACTTCTCATCCAAGGTTTCGAGATGCTTGGTCCATGCTTCCACAGGATTGTCCTGATCGACGCGCACGGTATGGAAAATCGCATCCCAGAGCTTCTGTATCCGTTCTTCTTGCGGTGCATCCGGGAACACTTTATCTGCCCACTCCGGCGATGGAACAGCAACCAGACACCAGCTGAATTTGTCAGCTTGCTGGTAAGCGCGGTATTTGGTCATAGCTTGACCTCTGGCTTTTTGATTCGCTACAATGCGCTCCTGTTTGATGCCTTTCAGGAGGTCCGGGTTCTCGGCAAGCACATGCAGTACGGCGGCTCCCTTTTCCACAAGCTCAGTCATTTCGCCAGCGTACCATTTTGGTGATTCGGAGAATACTTCCTCAGCTGCATGTTCGTATTTCAGGCGGGTGATCTTTTCATCATTCCAGTTCACGCGTACATCGCTGGCACCAGCTTTGTATGCCTTTTCGGTGATCATGCGTACGAACTCTGCCGATTCGATAGGTGCGTTAACGACCAGAATTTGTCCTTGTTGGACATTGGCACCGACTCTGACTGCAAGATCGGCATATTTGTTTAGATTGTCTTGGAAATTTGCCATGAACTTTGAACCTCCAATATGATTAGTCATGAATTGTCTGAAACCGGGATTTAACCAAATCCTCTGATAGTATTGTACTAAATCGGATGACATATTGAAAATATGTACGCTCCGGATGGAAAGAATACCGCACATGGTATACTATATAAACATCGAGACGGAAGTAAAGGAGATATGTATACATGGAATATCAAATCATAAAAGCAGATATGAAGCAGGATGAGGACAAGAAGTACCTGGGGCACGTGACTTTCACTTTAACGGGTCATAGCTCCAAGTACGAAATCACGCTTTTCAGTAAAAGAGGAAAAGAATGGGATTACAGCTTGAATTTCGCAGAGGAATCCGGCAATGAGGAAGAACTTCTGAAAGTGGATGAACAGCTCGAAGAGGATGATGATTTGTTTGACGCATTGGTAGATGCGGCACGCGAATCTATGGAACAATAAAACTCAAGGCATGCCAGGCAGGCCGGGAAAGGATGAATGAGCATGAACTATGATGATAATGTCGTCCGCCGCTTGAAGCGGCTTGAAGGGCAAATCCGGGGCGTACTTAATATGATGGAAGAAGGTAAAAACTGCAAAGATGTTGTAGCTCAGTTGTCGGCTGTCCGCAGTGCGACGGATAAAGCGATGGCCTATATTGTCGCGATGAACCTGGAGCAGTGCATTCTGGAAGAACAAGCAAAAGGTAATGATACCGGTCCTCTGGTTAAAGAAGCGGTGGAGCTTTTAATCAAAAGCCGTTAACAAGACTGATTTTCATCGAAGGCAGGGAGAGATACCTTCCTGCTTTTTATATGCCGCTATCTGTTCAGGTACTCAGGCGAAAGGAGGGTGACATATGTTCTTCTACATACTATCACTCATCGTTTTATTGATCGACCAAGGTTCAAAATGGTGGGTGCGCGCGCACATGTCGGTAGGCGAAACACGGGATGTCCTTGCTCCTTATCTTCATTTTGAATATTATCAAAATAGCGGGGCCGCCTTTAGTTCCTTTCAAGGATACGGCAAGTGCTTTGCATACCTGGCGGTCATTGTGGTGGGCGTTATTGTGTATTACCGGATCAAAGGCGCATTACGCGGAAATCTCATGGATATAGCAGCTGGCTTTCTGGCGGGTGGAGCATTGGGCAATGCGCTCGATCGGCTCATTTTCGGCAAGGTGACTGATTTTATCGTTTGGGGCTCGGGCTCGGGAATCATGAATATTGCAGATCTGGCTATTAACGCGGGTGTGCTGCTCTTGATCGTGGGCATGCTGCTCCGAAGCTGGTGCGAAAGACGCTCTTATTCTTTTAAATGATTATTATTGTAGTGACTAAATACTTACAGCCTTCACAGGAAGCAGAGAGGAATCTATGGATAACAATAAACCGTCGGCTTTGGCCCAAATTATCAGAGAAAGAAGGTCTGTCAAGACCGGCTATAAAAATATCCCTGTACCACAGGAATTGGTGCTTGAGCTGCTTAATGATGCGGTATATGCACCCAATCATAAGCTGCGTGAGCCTTGGAGATTTATTTTTGTACCAACGGATGCCAAGCAGCTGTTCGCGCTCGAGATGGCACAGCATTATCCGGATGATATGTTCGAGAATCGTATCAAATACTTTAACGAGCCTGATGCCTACTTGATTATCGTCATGACAGTCAGCGACAACCAAAAACAGCAGGATGAAGATTATGGCGCTGTTAGCTCGATGATCCAGAATTTTCAGCTGCTTGCTTGGGAACGCGGGCTCGGTACCGTCTGGAAAACAAATATGCATATCTATGATCCGAAAGTGAAGGAAATGCTTGGTGTTCAGGCTGGAGAGAAAATTGCAGGATTTCTGCACTTGGGATTTTATAATGAAGCACCGGAAGGCAAGCCGAGAACCCCAGCAGAAGAGAAGTTTACGGTGTATGTGCCGACATATGATTTGTAGCTCCCGGTCATTCGGGAGTTTTTCTATTCATTTTGATGCCAGGGACTGATCACTTTAGGATCAATCTTGGTTACAATATAGTTAACAGGTACATAGCGGAGGGATTCAACATGAAAACCAGATATTTAGCAGGAACTTCCCTTGCAGTCATGGGGGCGGGATTTCTGATCACCCTGTTTTTGCCGCAGAATTTAGCGGTGCGCCTGCTTCAGGGCGGATTTGAAGCGGGATTAGTTGGCGGCTTTGCGGACTGGTTTGCAGTTACAGCATTGTTCCGTCATCCCATGGGGATACCTATCCCGCATACATCTTTGCTGCTCCAAAACCGCAATAAAATTATCAACTCGCTCATTTCCGCTTTGGAAACGGAGCTGCTGAATAAGGACAGCATTACGAAAAAGCTGCGTCAGATAAAACTGTTTAAAGGCTTGTCATCCGGCATTTTAAAGCTGGTAAGCAGAAAGAAGATCCGGCTTAAGGTTATTGACACGGTAAGTGACGTCATCCGTCAAGTTCCTCTGGAGCAAATGACACCAGCCGTTCAGAAGGCTATGGTGAAATTTTTGCAAAGTCAGGATTTGTCTCCAGTTCTAGAATCCGTATCCAGGCAGGCTTTTCGCAGCAAGGTGGATGAAAAAGCATTAAACTACATTTTAAACTTTGCCGGGAGATGGGTGAGCCAGCCTGAGAATGAATATATGCTGGGACAGCTCGCACACAACAAGCTCCAGGAGATTCAGCTCAATGGAATGAAAGGATTTGCGCTTCAGGCCATGCTCGGCTTTATGAGCGAGGAGAAGCTCGGCAATATATTGAAAAATCTGATCTTGTCTTCCTTACATGAAATGTCTTATGAAGATAGCCCTTTCCGGCAGCGCATTCTGGCAGAGGTACGCCAGCAGGTATCTGATTTTACAGAGAATCCGGAAGTTGCTGAGCGTTTGAAGGGTATGATTGGAGATAAACTGGCTGATTCGGGTACCGAACAGTGGTTGCTGAGCAAGCTCGAGGAGATCAGAGCCCGCGTATTGTTGATACTTGAACAGGAGCAGATCAATGGTGGGCGCGGAATAATCAAGATGTACCGGTGGATCACGAATAATTTGCGGGGTAAGGAAGAAATGATGGACCGGTGGGAGCAAGGGATTTTGTCCCTTATTGTGCAAGCAGTCGAAGCCAACTACTACCGCATCGGTCTTTTGGTACGTGATAACCTGGATCAGCTTGATGACGAATCCCTGGTTCAAATGCTTGAAGAGAAGGTCGGCGGCGATTTGCAGTGGATTCGGGTTAACGGAGCTATTTGCGGATTTCTAATCGGACTCGTTCTGACCGTCATTCATATGATCATCGCTTAAACGATGGGAGAGGAGCTTGAATATGAAAAAGAATCGTCTTGGATCTTCGGATCTATATATCAGTGAAATCGGACTTGGCTGTATGTCGCTGGGTACGGAGGAAAAAGAGGCTGTGCGCCTTGTACATGAAGCGCTGGAACGGGGAATCAATTTTTTGGATACAGCGGATTTGTATGATACTGGCCGGAATGAAGAGATTGTCGGCAAAGCGGTGAAGGGACGTCGCAGCGATGTAATCCTGGCTACAAAAGTAGGTAACCGCCGCATTCCCGGCAAGGAGGGTTTAAGCTGGGACCCATCCAAATCGTACATCAAGTCTGCAGTCAAAGATAGCTTGCGGCGCCTGCAAACGGATTATATTGATTTGTATCAGCTGCATGGCGGTACATTGGATGATCCGATCGACGAAACGATTGAAGCGTTCGAGGAGCTGAAGCAGGAAGGGGTTATCCGTTTCTACGGCATTTCTTCCATCCGACCCAATGTGATCCGTGAATATGTGAACCGTTCGCATATTGTATCCGTGATGAGCCAGTACAGCATACTGGACAGAAGGGCAGAGGAAGAGGTTCTTCCACTGCTTGCAGAAAAAGGGATTAGCGTGATCGCGCGCGGGCCAGTGGCATCCGGGGTATTAGCTGAAGCGGGTGCAAGCAAGGTGGAAAAAGGTTATTTGGATTACACCTCTGATGAGCTTATCGATATTCGAGCCAAACTTGCGCCGCTTGTATGTCCCGAACGGAGCCTGTCGCAAACCGCTATTCGTTATTCCCTTGGCCATCAGGCCGTTGCTGCAGCCATCCCAGGAGCAAGCTCACTAAATCAGTTAATTCATAATGTGAAAGCTGCGGAATCGCCAGCGCTAAGCAAGGAAGAGTTGGAGATTATCCGAGGTATCAGCCGTGCGAATGTCTATACAGCGCATCGATAAGAATTTCTTATGAATTCATAAGAAGCACAAAAACCGTCCTGCGTAAGCGGGGCGGTTTTATTTTATTTTCACAAGCAGATTATTTTCGCGATAACTTAAGGGCCTGCATGAGGTCAGCCTTTTCCCGCGTCTGTTCTCTGTAAAGCTGCCCGTCCGCCACATGATCAATGAATAAAATACCGTTCAGATGATCGATTTCATGCTGAATACAGCGGGCCAGATAGTCATATCCCTCCAGGTACATCGTTTCACCGGTTCGGGTCAACGTCTTGATTTTGACATAATTTGCGCGTTTTACAATACAGGTAATGCCCGGATAGGAAAGGCAGGCTTCCGGTCCGATTTGCTCGTCTCGTAAATCCAGAATCTCCGGATTGATCAGTTCAATCAAACCCTCACCGCAATCCATTACAATCATTCTGCGCAAAATACCGATTTGGGGCGCGGCTAAACCCGCCCGGCCGTCTTCGGCATATAGTGTATCGACTAAATCATCCAATATTCTCAGCATTTTGGGAGTAAGCTCTTCAACAGGTTTTGCTTTTTTCCGAAGCACCGGATCGCCAAAAGGAAGTATCTCTTTCTCTGCCACATTCATGCCTCCTGAACTTGTATTATGCACCTTGAATACGGGGTGGTGTATGCACCCATAGATCGCTTGGGGTACATTCAAGTGCTGTACACAGCGCATCCAAAGTATCAGCTTTCATCTGTTTAGGCTGTCCTCTGAGCAAAGCGCTGATGGAAGGAGGGGACAGCTCATATCCTGCTTTTTCCTTTAAAAGCCGTGCCAGTTCGGCTCCCGACCAAATTTCTTTTTGCACCATAACCTGCCTTAGCATCCAGACAAGCATTCGTTTCACGCTACCTTTCCTCATAATCATGACAGTGGACATTTTAGGCAATACCTAAATAATTTATGTACCACCTTAATATAGCAATGACTTTTTGAAATTACAACGGAAGATTTGACGACATGACGGTAAAAGGTTTTTAATGGTATTTAATGTATGATTATGGGGGTTGGACGGATGACAAGTATTAACTGGAAAAAATATCTATTATCCGCTGGAAAGATGCTTACGATGGGCTTTCTTATCCTTCTTGGCTTATGGTTTACGATTGGCATTATTGCTGTGCTTATTTTGTGGTTGGCGGATTAATCAGCATAAGGACATGGTAAAGAACCGATTTCGAGTTTGAGACTAAAACAACGTTAAATTTTTTTGAACGGTGGTAGAATCTGTCTCCCATCTCCATGTATAATAAGCATGACCCTAGTTTAGAAAGGAAGTGCCATGGTATGAAATTCAGTGAGTACAATTATGAGCGTCCAGATATGGAGCGCATCAAGGAACAATTTCAACAGCTCGTGCAAAAATTCGAATCCGCAGAACGGTTAGAGGATCAAGAGCAAGCTATGACCGAAATCAACCACCTGCGCAGTGAAGTAGAATCGATGGCAGAGATCGTAACCATTCGCCATTCCGTCGATACCAACGATGCGTTTTATAAAGCCGAGCAGGACCACATGGACGAGGTTGGCCCCGTTTACCAGGAATACATAACTGATTATTACCGTGCGCTGGTAAATTCAAAATTCAGAGCTGAGCTCGAAGCAAAGTGGGGCACCCAGCTGTTCTTGCTTGCCGAAATGGCGCTTAAGTCTTTCAGTCCTGAAATTATTGAGGATCTGCAGCAGGAAAATAAGCTTTCAACCGAATACACTCAGCTGATCGCATCTGCGAAAATCCCTTTTGAAGGCGAAGATCGCACCTTGACTCAGTTGACGCCTTTTGAGCTCTCGACGGACCGTGATTTGCGCCGCAGAGCGTCCGAGGCAAGATATCAATTCATGGCTGAACATGAAGCTGATTTCGACCGCATTTATGATGAACTCGTGAAAACACGTACACGAATGGCTCATAAACTTGGATACAAGAGTTTCGTTGAGCTCGCATACGCACGGATGAATCGTACGGACTACAACGCAGAGATGGTAGCGAATTTCCGTAAACAGGTACAGGAATATATCGTTCCGGCCGCTACCAAATTGAAAGAACGCCAGCGCGCACGCATCGATGTGGATCAGCTGTACTTCTACGACGAGAACTTCAGCTTCAAATCCGGCAATGCCACCCCGAAAGGTGACCCGGATTGGATTCTGGACCGCGGCGTGAAAATGTATTCCGAGCTGGCACCGGAAGTGAATGAGTTCTTCACGTTTATGGTCGATAATGGCCTGATGGATCTCGTGAGCAAAAAAGGCAAGCAGGGCGGCGGTTACTGCACTTTTATCAGTAAATATGGCGCACCGTTCATCTTCTCGAACTTTAATGGCACCTCCGGTGACATCGACGTGCTGACGCACGAAGCGGGTCATGCATTCCAGGTGTACTCCAGCAGACATTTCGATATTCCGGAATATCACTGGCCGACCTATGAATCAGCTGAAATCCATTCGATGAGCATGGAGTTCTTCACTTGGCCTTGGATGAACCTCTTCTTCGAGGAAGATACGGATAAATATAAATTCGATCATCTGAGCAGCGCGCTTCTGTTTGTTCCATACGGCGTATCGGTCGATGAATTCCAGCATTTTGTGTATGAGAATCCGGATGCGACTCCGGCTGAGCGCAAGCAAGCTTGGCGTAATATCGAGAAGAAATACCTGCCGCATCGTAATCATGGGGAGAATGACTATCTGGAACGCGGTGGCTTCTGGCAAAAGCAAGGCCATATATTCCAATCTCCATTCTATTACATCGACTACACTCTCGCGCAGCTTTGCGCATTCCAATTCTGGAAACGTATGAATGAAGACTGGAAATCCGCTTGGGCTGATTATTTGAAGCTCTGTAAAGCAGGAGGAAGCAAATCATTCACTGGATTGGTTGAATATGCTGGTCTGAAATCTCCATTCGAAGACGGCTGTGTAGCCTCTGTCATCGGTGATATTGAAGCTTGGCTAAATAAAGTGGACGATTCAGTTCTTTAATTCAGGTGCACTTGTAAAAGGACGCTACCCGTAAAATCGGGAGCGTCCTTTTTCTGTTTTTTCGCATAATTGTCCTTATTCCGGAATAGACTTGTCTCACAATAACTCTTTCTTTACGGGTAGAGCACATTTTTCAGGAAAGGGAGGTGCGGAAACTGATGAAGGAGTTGAATTTTGCAGGTGCAGCAGGGATCACCGGGATTGGTACAAGCATCCCACAGTTTCAGCTGAAGCAAAATGAAGTATTTCAAAGGATTGAGGAGTCCTGCAAAAAGGATTCCGATGTGATGCGGTGGGCCAGGCGGATATTCAGGCAATGCGGTGTAGATACACGGTATACCTGCGAACCTGATTTTTTGAAGCCTGCGGGTGCATGCCGTTATTTGCCTGATCATGAAGAAGCTGTTGTCCCGTCCACTTCCCAGCGGATGGAGGTATACCAACGAGAATCCGTTCCACTCGCTGCACAGGCGGCAAGGGAAGCAATGACTGAAGCGAAGTTAGCTCCTTCGAGTGTAACGCATCTCATTACCGTCAGTTGTACCGGGCAGTTTTTGCCAGGCTTGGATACCTTATTGATAAAAGATCTGGAGCTGTCCAGAAGGATAAATCGTATCCCTCTAACATTTCAAGGCTGCAGTGCTGGATTAAAGGCGATACAGCTTGCGAAAAGCATAGTTGAAAGCGATTCTTCTCATCATGTTCTAGTCGTATGCGTGGAACTGTGTACCATTCATTTTCAGCCCCCAGCTTCACGTGAAGCATTGTTCGGTGCATCTTTTTTTGGAGATGGTGCTTCGGCATGTATCATCAGTGCTGTTGCTGATGGCCAAGAGCATGTGTTTCAGCTGGGAAGCGGGCATTCCGTGCTTATTCCGGATTCGGTAGATGAAATGATCTGGAAAGTAGGTAATCAGGGGTTTGACCTGTATCTCTCACCAGCCATTCCTAAGCTGCTCAAATCATTCCTGAGAGAGGAAGTCGGATTGCTGCTAGGAGATCATTTACCTCCCCTATGGGCTATTCATCCAGGAGGAAGAGGGATCGTAGATGCTGTCCAGGAGATGTTTGCGCTGAATGATAGTCAGGTTTCCTATAGCCGTGACATTTTGAAGCATTATGGGAACTTGTCTTCGGCTACGATTTTGTTTGTTTTAAAAAGGATGAGAGAAGATCTCGTGCAGCAGGAAATGGAACAGGCAAACGGGATATCACTCGCCTTTGGGCCTGGTTTGACGGCGGAGCTGCTCAGCTTTTCATATATTTCAAGAACAGAAAAACTGCATTCTTCCGAAAAAGATGCTGCGTATGTTTAGTGAACTAGGGAAACGGTCACTGAAAGAAGAATACATGGATGATTTCAGTTCTGGCGGCGAAGAGTTGACGGAAGCATTGCGGCATTTACGCAGGTTAAACCGGATTTTCGGTGCATCCGGACCACTTCTCCGAGGGATGAATGATTTATGGATTCAATCAGGAAAGCCAAAGCAGCTCCATGTGATGGATATTGGAGCCGGTTCGGGTGAAATCAACCGGTATCTTCTCCGCTGGGCAGACCGCAGGGAGATACAAATCCGCATTACTTTAGTGGATATGACTGAAGAAGCATGCAGGGAAGCGAGTCGGATTTTCAAGGATGAACCTCGGGTAACGGCTATTAGGCAAAATGTGTTCCAAATTGAAAAGGAAACGGCAGATATACTGATTTGCTCCCAGTTCCTGCATCATTTTACGGATGAGGAGCTTCCGGACTTGACCTGCCATATGCTGCAATCTTCCCGTTTGGGAATCGTCATCGGCGATATTCACCGGCACTGGATATCCTGGTCAGCCGTTTGGCTAACCGCACATCTCATATCCAGCAATCGTTATATCCGTCATGACGGTCCGCTATCCGTAGCCAAAGGATTTCAGTCCGCGGATTGGAAAAGGCTAAGACAAGCGTTAATCCAGCGGGGGAGCTATGCATTGAAATATACTTGGAAGCCCCTGTTTCGATACAGCGTTGTGATCTCCAAAAATGAGATTTCACCGACTTAATAGATGTCAGAGGGGAGGATTTGGATGCCGGACGCAGTGGTGATTGGAGGAGGCTTAGCCGGAAGCAGTCTTGCGATTCGTCTCGCAAACCTCGGATGGAATACCGTATTGCTGGACCGCCAGAACTTTCCCCGGCATAAAGCTTGCGGTGAATTTCTATCGCCGGAGACCAAAGACATGTTCAGAGAACTCGGTGTTAACCATCAACTGGAAGCACTCCGTCCCGGCCGTATTTCAAAGACCCGCCTCATCTTCAGGCATGGAGGTGTCGTTGAAGCAGATCTGGAAGAACCGGCATGGGGGTTAAGCCGATACGCTATGGATTCCATCATGCTGAAAGCGGCGGAAGAAGCAGGGGTGCGGGTGCAGACCGGTACAGCCGTGTCCAGCATTGTGAGCGAGAATAATGGCTTCCGTATTGGATCACGTCATGACGGTTCTTCGGAAGTACTTCACTCTCGTACCGTATATGCAGCCTGGGGAGCACATCCCCGTACGGATCTCATTAGAAAGACGCAAGCAGTAACTGACAAGGGTAAACGCGCTTATATTGGTTTAAAAGCCCATTTCACCGGGCTAAAGCTAGAGCAGACCGTTGAACTTTTCTTTATTCACGGCGGTTACGTAGGCATTTCCCCTGTGGAATACGGAAAGGCAAACGTTGCAGCATTACTGCCGCTCGATCGGATACGAGGAAAAGGAAGCTCGGTTTCTGAACTTCTGCTTTCGGTTGCGTCAGAAAATAGGGAGCTGGCGGACAGGCTCTCAGGGGGCGTGTTACTCCCTGATACCCAAGTCTCCGCGGCACCCGTTTATTTATCTACAAAACCAAATGCATGGAGCATCATCCCGCAGGTTGGAGATGCTGGCGCGATGATACCACCGCTCTTCGGTGATGGCATGTCGGCTGCGCTCCGCTCGGCTAAAATTTGCGCTTTATATGGAGACCGTTTTCTTCTCGGGAATATAAGTATGGACGAATGGGAAGATGCTTACCGTTCAGCGATGCATAAGGAATATGCCGCTATTTTGCGATGGGGACATCTGCTACAGACGCTTGGAAGTCTGCCGGTGGTACCCCGGTTATGGACAGCCGGAACCAAATTGTTTCCGCATCTTGCCAAGTCTATGGTGCAAGCAACCCGGCTAAACGGGAAAACTCCGATGCCTTAAGGGGAAGATTCGTAATGGGGTATAGATTGCTGGCTTATTTCATTTATCGCTATCCCGGTGTCATTATGGCATGCTGGATGGCGTTTTTTGTTTTTTTTGGTTCCCTATCTGTACAGCTGCCGTCAGTCGTTCGGGGCCCTGGACTGTACACGGACGGCTCATCCACTAAGGTACAGCAGATGATGGAAGAACAATTGGGTATACCCGCAGATCCCGTCGTCATTGTGTTTGAGCAGCACGAAGCGGCTACGAATGAGGAGTTTACAACGGTAATCGAAAGAACCTTAAACAAAATCAGAGATCTTAAAGGGTTGGAATCCCTGATCTCCCCTCTGGAGAACAATGAATTCATTCATGGTGGTGTAGCATACGCATTATTAGGCTTTGATCAACCTTCTTATCGGCAAGGCCATCTTATTCAAGAAATACGCAGCTCGCTACAGCCTATGGTAAAAGGCGTTACCATTCAACTCACGGGGAAGTCGATTGTTCAGGAGGATGTCAACCGGGCTAGCATGCATGATTTTAAAATGGCAGAGCGTATTGGAATCCCGGTCGCTTTCATCATTCTGTTCATTTCCTTCGGCGGTTTCTTGTATGCGTTCATTCCGGTATTAATGGGAATGTTAACTGTTTCCTCGGCCATGGGAATGATGGTATTGCTTAGCCGGATGTTTGATTTGGATTTGTCCAATTTCATCCTGAATGTGATTCCAATGACAGGACTGGCGCTTAGTCTTGATTTTGCATTTATACTCACCAGCCGTTTTCGGGAAGAATTACGAAGAGGCAGTGCGGTAAGCGCACTCCGGGCTACAATGCTCACTTCGGGAAGAGCCGTCTATTTTTCAGCTGCCTGCGTGGTATGCGGCTTAACTGCCGTGGCTTTCATACCCATGCCGATGTTTGAGTCTGCAGCTGTATGCTCGATAATTGTTGTAGTACTGGCTGCTGCCATCAATTTGAGTCTCGTACCCGCCTTACTATTGCTGACGTCTCCATTCATGCAAAGAGACCGAAGACCTCTGTTATTCCTGAGCCGGAGCTACAACATGTGGTCCTCCTGGGCAGATATCGTTATGCGCAGACCTGCGCGGATGCTTGCAATAGCGGGGCTGATCATGACCTTGTTACTCATACCGTCATTACATTTATCTACGTCGGTTCCTGATGCAAGCTCTCTTCCGGCTGGCAGCGAGTCGAGACAAGCAGATGAGAAGATTCGAAGTCACTTTCAAAAAGAAGGGACATCGGATGTTCTGCTTTTACTTCAGCCTGTGGGCAGCAAATTTACATCAGAAGAGCGGAGAAGGGCTTATACATGGCTCGCAGACTTAAAAAACGACCCTGAAGTCGATAGCGTAACACCAATAAATTGGGTGGACAGTTTCTCAGAGAATACCTATTCAGCAAATGCTGCTGTTTTACAGGTTTCGCTGCTCGGGCCCGCAGGCTCCGCGAAAGTCCATGAATGGCTTCGGGATGCGGAAGTAAGGGGAAGTACCACAGGATTGAATATAAAGTGGGGCGGAGAAGCCAAGTCCCAGCAGGAAGTGAAGGACGCGATACATCGCTCCCTTCCCAAAATGCTTGGTTTTATTGCCTTATCCAACTTGATTGTCCTTTTTATCGCATTTCGGTCCATTCTAATACCCTTGAAGGCTTTAGTTATGAATATGCTGAGCATCGCAGCTTCCTTTGGTGTTTTGGTGCTTGTATTTCAGACGGGAATAACAGGCATGACTCCTGAAAATATAGCGATTATGATCCCTGTATTTGTTTTTGGGTTGGTTTTTGGCGTGAGCATGGACTATGGGGTGTTTCTGCTGTCGCGTATGTCAGAAGCATTTGAGGAGTCGGGGAATCCGGAGAATGCTATAAGGCATGGCATGGCGGCAACAGGGAAGCTGATCACATCGGCGGCGGCCATACTGATCGCGGTGACATTGCCGTTTGCTTTTGGAGAGGTGGAGGGAGTCAGACAGCTTGGGGTAGGCATTGCTTCAGCCGTATTTATTGACGTCACGCTGATCAGGCTGCTGCTTGTCCCTTCGCTCATGAAGCTCCTGGGGCGCTTTAACTGGTGGGTACCGCGCTGGCTTCGAACTTCTTGACCGCCAGCAGCGATACCTTGATTCAATATGATTTATTTTCGCAGCAGAACCTGATCGATCATATGATTGGCGCCTTTTTTAATGATGAGCTTGGCACGTTCCTTGGTAGGCATGATGTTGGCATGCAGATTGATAGCATTAATATCGCGCCAGATTCTCGTTGCTGTAAGCATAGCCTCTTCTTCCGTAATCGAAGCGTACTTATGGAAATAGGAGCGCGGGTCCTGAAACGCTGTATCCCGCAGCAATTGAAATCTCTCAATGTACCAGTCACGGATATCCTCTTCATCTGCATCGATGTATATAGAAAAGTCAAAAAAGTCGCTGACAAAAAAAGGTTCCTGCGTATTGACCTGGAGCACGTTGATTCCTTCCAGGATCAATATATCCGGCTGATCCACGAGCAGTGTCCGATCGTCCAGAATATCATAGGCCAGATGTGAATATACGGGTACCTGCAGAGCAGGCTCTCCGGATTTGATGCCGCTGATAAAATGCATAAGCTTGTTAATATCATAGCTTTCCGGAAAACCTTTCTTGTTCATGATGCCTTTAGCCTCAAGTACCTGGTTTGGATATAAGAATCCATCCGTTGTCACCAGATCGACTTTGGCATGCTCATTCCAGCGCGATAACAGATTTTGTAGCAGCCTTGCGGTTGTGCTTTTCCCCACAGCGACGCTGCCCGCAATCCCAATGACAAAAGGGGCTTTAGGTGCCGGCGTGCTGAGAAATGAATTCATCTTAGATTGAAGACTTTGAAAAGCGGTTACATATAAATGCAAAAGCCTTGCAAGTGGCAGGTAGACCTCCGTTACTTCCTCAATTGCAATTTTTTCGTTCAATCCCTTTAAATTCTCGAATTCCTCTTCCGATATGGATAGAGGAGGGAGATCGCGGGACAAAGCCCAGGCAGTTCGGTCAAATTCAAAATAAGGGGAATATGTATTGTTCATGATAGGCTCGCTTTCTATCCAGGCTGAAAACCTGCCGCAACCCGCAGGTTCTTTTTTTGATATAATAAGGGAAATTTCCGCAGTTACTATCTTATCAAATAATACGCTCCGGAAAAAGCATATCTTAGAGATAGCAGGAAATTGGCATGCGATCTGGAAATGTAAATAAACATGAGTACCGATTATAGACATAGAGACGGGTGAGTATACGAGATGGACATTGAAAAACAAAGATTATCGATTGAAGCTGCGAGGCTCTATTATCAGTCGGATTTCAGTCAGCAGGATATCGCCCAGAGGCTCGGTGTATCCCGGCCTACCGTATCCAGACTGCTGCAGTTTGCCAAGGAACAGGGATATGTCAGAATTGATATTGTCGATCCCCACGAGGATTTGAATGTGCTGTCGCGGGAGCTGCAGAACAAATACGAATTGGATACGGTACAGGTATGTTATTCACCGCTGAATACGTATGAAGAGATTAAAAAGCATATTACCAAACAAACGGCTGAATATTTGCATGATACAATTCAAGATAAAGATATCATCGGGGTGACTTGGGGAACAACGATGCATGCAGTCGCGCAGCAGCTGCAGCCCAAAAATGTAAAGGGTGTAGAGGTCGTACAGCTTAAAGGCGGTGTCAGTCATTCCCATGTGAATACGTATGCCGCGGAAACCGTCAATCTGTTTGCCGAAGCATATCAGACGGTAGCCAGGTACCTGCCGCTGCCGGTTATTTTTGATAATATTGCCCTCAAACGCATTGTGGAAGAGGACAGGCATATCAACCGGATTATTGAGCTGGGCAAGCAGGCTAATATTGCCGTATTTACGGTAGGAACCGTAAAGGAAAATGCACTGCTGTTTCGATTGGGTTATTTTAACGAGGAAGAGCAGAAGCTTCTGAAGAAAAACGGCGCGGGAGATATCTGCTCACGGTTCTTCGATAAGGAAGGCCGTATCTGCAGCGAGGAAATCAACAATCGGACGGTCGGCATTGATCTGTACGAGCTGCGTAAGAAGGAAAAGTCCATTTTGGTCGCTGGCGGACAGCGCAAGGTCGAGGCGATCCAGGCAGCACTTGCCGGCAAATACGCTAACATTTTGGTGACTGATCAGTTTACGGCGCAATCGCTTTTGGCTTGATATATTGCAAAATCTGTCATAGGTACATATGGCAGATTTTTTTTGTGCAAAATAGCCTGGTGAAGCTTCACAAATCGTTCATGAACATAATTTCATAACTATGTTTACATATGTTCAAGCGAGTGTTATGATAATTCTGCATCAACGTAGAACAAGCTAAGGACAAGACATCTGTAGGTTTGTTCTATACAATAAAACCTTTTCAATTCATGTAAATTGGATAAATAAAGGGTAATGACTCTTGAAGGAGATGACATGATGATGACAAATCTTGCGGGTATGATCGATCATACACTGCTGCGTGCAGACGCAACACAAAATGAAGTAGCCCAATTAACTGAAGAAGCGAAGAAATACGAATTTGCTTCTGTATGCGTAAACCCTACATGGGTGAAATTCGCTGCGGAACAATTAAACGGATCCAAGGTGAAGGTATGTACCGTTATCGGCTTCCCTCTGGGAGCAACGACTTCGGCAGTCAAAGCCTTTGAAGCAACGAATGCAATCGAAAACGGTGCGACTGAAGTTGATATGGTTATCAACATTGGCGCTTTGAAAGACAAGCAGTATGATGTCGTTGAAAAGGACATTAAAGCTGTCGTTGATGCTGCTGCAGGTAAAGCACTTGTAAAAGTAATCATTGAAACTTGTCTTCTGACTGACGAAGAGAAGGTACAAGCAAGCCGTTTGTCTGTTCAAGCAGGTGCTGATTTTGTAAAAACCTCTACCGGTTTCTCTACGGGTGGTGCTACACCGGAAGACGTGCGTTTGATGCGTCAAACCGTTGGACCTGATGTTGGTGTTAAAGCTTCCGGCGGCGTACGCAGCCTTGAAGATATGAACAAGATGATTGAAGCTGGCGCAACGAGAATCGGTGCAAGCTCCGGCGTGAAGATTATGGAAGGCGGCCAATCTACGGCTTCTTACTAAGTTAAATATGAGCAGCTGGCAATGTCTGTAAAGCGGGAGACTCATTATTGTAGTTTCCGCTTTTCTATCAAAGCTGTGGAAGCGCTTCATGAATGATTTTCAAAAACACTCACAACTGGGGAGACAACCATGAAATTTTTGATTGCGATATTAGGTTTACTCGTCGTTTTTGCCCTGTCGTTTATAGCAAGCAATAACAAACGTGGTATTCGCTATCGCCCGATTATTGTGATGATTATCCTGCAGCTCATTCTGGGATTCTTCCTGCTGAATACGGTTGTCGGGACCGTGCTGATCAAGGGATTTTCTGATGTTTTTAACAATCTGCTCACCTATGCGTCAGATGGCATAAACTTTGTCTTTGGCGGCATAGCGAATGAAGGGCAAGCACCATTCTTCCTGAATGTACTGCTGCCAATTATCTTCATTTCAGCTCTGATCGGGATCTTGCAGTACGTCAAAGTTCTCCCGATAATTATCCGTTTCATCGGTCTGGTGCTCAGCAAGATTAACGGTATGGGCAAGCTCGAATCCTATAATGCCGTCGCATCTGCTATTTTAGGCCAGTCTGAAGTATTCATTTCTGTAAAAAAACAAATCGGTCTGCTGCCAAAGCACCGCTTGTATACCTTGTGCGCATCCGCCATGTCAACGGTATCGATGTCCATCGTAGGTGCCTACATGACGATGATCGATCCCAAATATGTCGTAACCGCGCTGGTGCTTAACTTGTTTGGCGGTTTCATCATCGCTTCGATTTTGAATCCGTATCAAGTCACTCCAGAGGAAGACCAACTGGAAGTTCAGGAAGAGCAGGAGAAGCAGTCATTCTTCGAAATGCTTGGCGAATATATTATGGACGGCTTCAAGGTGGCGATTACAGTAGCTGCGATGCTGATTGGTTTCGTCGCATTGATCGCCATGATTAACGGTATTTTCAACGGAATCTTCGGAATTTCGTTCCAGGAAATCCTTGGTTATGTCTTTGCGCCATTTGCCTTCGTTATGGGTGTCCCTTGGAAAGAAGCTGTGGATGCAGGCAGTATTATGGCGACCAAAATGGTTTCCAACGAATTTGTTGCCATGCTTGATCTTGGCAAACATGCATTGTCTGCCCGTGCAACGGGTATCGTCTCGATCTTCCTTGTATCGTTCGCAAACTTCTCGTCCATCGGTATTATCGCTGGCGCGGTAAAAGGCCTGCATGAGAAGCAAGGTAATGTTGTCGCTCGTTTCGGACTTAAATTGCTCTACGGTGCGACTCTGGTCAGCGTACTTTCCGCAACGATTGCCGGTGTGTTTTTATAATCGCTTAGCATGCGTTATACTCTAAACGGAGGAGTGATAAGAAATGGCAGAATTTAAACGTGTACACTTAGTAGTTATGGACTCGGTTGGTATCGGTGAAGCACCGGATGCCGCTCAATTTGATGATTTTGATGTGGATACTTTCGGACATATTGCAAAAGAACGCGGCGGTCTGAAGATGCCGAACATGGGCAAGCTTGGATTGTCCAATATCCGTGAGATCCAAGGCATTGACAAGGCGGATCAGCCGCTTGCATATTACACGAAAATGCAGGAAAAATCAGCAGGCAAGGACACCATGACAGGACACTGGGAAATCATGGGCCTGTATATCGATACACCATTCCGTGTATTCCCTGAAGGTTTCCCGGATGAGCTGATTCAGCGCATTGAGGAAAAAACAGGACGTAAGGTCATCGGTAACAAACCGGCTAGCGGCACGGAAATTCTCGATGAGCTTGGTGAGGAGCAAATGAAGACAGGTGCTCTGATCGTTTATACTTCCGCGGACTCCGTGCTGCAGATTGCGGCTCATGAAGATATTATCCCACTAAAAGAGCTTTACGAAATTTGCGAATTTTGCCGGGAAATCACCCTGGATGACCCATACATGCTCGGACGCATTATTGCACGGCCTTATGTCGGTGAGCCAGGAGCTTTCAAACGCACACCTAACCGTCATGACTATGCGCTGAAGCCTTTTGACAGAACGGTCATGAGTGAGCTGAAGGATGCTGGTTTTGATGTCATCGCGCTCGGCAAAATTTCCGACATTTACGATGGTGAAGGGGTAACCCAAGCGATTCGTACCACGTCCAACATGGACGGAATGGACAAGCTGATTAACACGATGGATCAGGATTTTACGGGTCTTAGCTTCCTGAACCTTGTAGACTTTGATGCACTGTACGGTCATCGCCGTGATCCGCAGGGATACGCGCAGGCACTGGAAGATTACGATGCACGTCTGCCGGAAGTTTTCGCGAAGATGACGGATGAGGATCTTCTGATCATTACTGCAGATCATGGTAACGATCCAACCTATCGCGGAACGGATCATACCCGTGAATATGTGCCTTTGCTCGTGTACTCTCCACGCTTCAAAAATGGTGGAAGCGAGCTTGAGCTGCGTAAGACATTTGCAGACCTCGGAGCCACAGTAGCTGATAACTTTGGTGTGAAAATGCCGCAGTACGGCACAAGCTTCCTTAAAGATTTGAAATAGTTCTTTCCATCATACCCATACCTGTCAGGAGGACAATCAATGAGCACTCATATTGGAGCACAAGCTGGAGATATCGCGGAAACAATTCTTTTACCTGGGGATCCGCTCCGGGCCAAATTTATCGCAGAAACTTATCTGCAAGATGTAACCTGCTATAACGAAGTCAGAGGCATGCTCGGATTCACAGGAACATATAAAGGCAAACGTGTTTCCGTTCAGGGAACAGGGATGGGCATTCCGTCCATCAGCATCTATGTGAACGAATTGATCAGCCAGTACGGCGTGAAAAACCTGATGCGTGTTGGCACTTGCGGCGGTATGCAAAAAGACGTCCATGTTCGCGATGTGATTTTGGCTCAAGCTTCCTGTACCGATTCCGGAGCTAACCGCCATTACTTCAGCGGATACGACTTTTCGCCAATTGCCAGCTTCCAGCTGCTGAAAACAGCTTATGATAAAGGCGTGGAAAAAGGCCTTAAGCTGCATGTCGGCAACGTATTCAGCTCGGACATCTTCTACCGTGATGACAAATCCGTTGTTGAAAAGCTGATGCAGCATGGCATTCTGGGTATTGAGATGGAAACCACTGCTTTGTACACACTGGCTGCCAAATTTGGTGTCAATGCTCTTACCTTGCTCACCGTAAGTGATCACCTGCTGACTGGGGAAGAGACAAGTGCGGAAGAACGTCAAACGACGTTTAACGAGATGATGGAAGTGGCACTGGAAACCGCAATCACGCTGTAAATACTTAATTAATATCATTAAATTTTGAAAGTGAGGCATTGCATCTATGAGAATGGTCGACTTGATTGAAAAGAAACGTGACGGCGGAGAATTGACAACAGAAGAAATTAATTTCATCATAGAAGGCTATACAAAAGGAGATATCCCGGATTACCAGGTCAGTGCCTTGGCTATGGCAATATTCTTTAAAGACATGACCCAGCGTGAACGCGCGGATTTGACGATGGCGATCGTGAACTCCGGAGACACGATCGATTTGTCCGAGATTGAAGGAGTTAAAGTCGACAAGCACTCCACAGGCGGTGTGGGCGATACAACAACCTTGGTGCTTGCTCCACTCGTAGCGGCACTTGATATCCCGGTAGCGAAAATGTCCGGCCGCGGCTTGGGACACACGGGTGGTACGATCGACAAACTCGAATCCATTGAAGGCTTCCATGTGGAAATCGAGCGCGAAGAATTCGTTAACCTGGTAAATAAACATAAAATCGCAGTCATCGGTCAAACCGGCAACCTGACTCCTGCTGATAAAAAGCTGTATGCTCTTCGTGACGTAACAGGTACAGTGGATTCCATTTCCCTGATTGCCAGCTCCATTATGAGTAAAAAAATCGCTGCAGGTTCGGATGCGATTGTGCTTGACGTGAAAACCGGCGCTGGTGCGTTCATGAAAACGGTCGACGATGCCAAAGAACTGGCTCATGCGATGGTTAGCATCGGGAACAATGTCGGACGTAAAACAATGGCTGTAATCTCTGATATGAGCCAGCCTCTCGGCCTTGCAATCGGCAACTCGCTGGAAGTGAAGGAAGCGATCGACACACTGAAAGGCGAAGGACCAAAGGATCTGGAAGAGCTTTGCTTCGCACTGGGCCGTCAAATGGTGTTCCTAGCTAATAAGGCCAGCTCCCTTGAAGAAGCAGAAGAGATGCTGAAGGAAGTTATCCGCAATGGTAAGGCACTGGATAAGTTCAAGGAGTTCATTCAGAATCAGGGTGGAGATCCTGATGTGGTGGATCATCCTGAGAAGCTTCCACAAGCTCAATACCTCATCGAAGTTCCTGCCAAGGAAGACGGTGTGGTTGCTGAGATCGTGGCTGATGAAATCGGTACAGCAGCCATGTGGCTGGGCGCCGGACGCGCAACCAAAGAATCGGAAATCGATTTGGCTGTGGGCTTGATGCTCAACAAAAAAATCGGTGATTCCGTGAAAAAAGGCGAATCGCTCGTTACCATTCATGCTAACCGCGAAAATGTGGATGATGTGATGAACAAAATTTATGAAAACATCCGCATCGCTGATAAAGCTGAAGCACCTGTACTGGTGCATGGCATTATCACGGAATAACCTTTATATATAAAGGGTTTATGATGAACCAGCTGCTTTTTAAGCAGCTGGTTTTTCTATTAGAATTAGAACCATAAAAAAGGATTGGAGCTTATTGCTCCAATCCTTTTTTTACATATAGATCACGCTATGAATGATTAAGCTGCTCTTAGTTCTGGAATCGATGAAAGCACATCATACATACTGCCTGAAGCACCTACAAAGATGAGTGCAGCTACAACGATCAGAATAATGATGCCGTACAATGCCGTACCGCAGATTCCACATACCAATCCGGCGACGGCAAGTCCGCGCCCGCCTTCATTTTTTCTTTTAATTTCTTTGAAGGCAAGGCTCGCAAGCACAATCGCGATAATGCCGAGAATGAAACCAACATAAGGAATGATTAAGCTAAGAATACCCAAAACGAGCGCTCCTGTGGCTTTCCCGTTCGTCTTCTGCGGCTGCATAGGCGGCATTTGCTGAAACTGGTTAAATTGTCCTGATGATGAATATGGATCCAAAGGTCTGTTCCTCCTCAAATAACGTACTATATGTATAAAAGATATCTTACATTCAGGACTATTATACCCAGAAATAAGCAGATTGACTATGCAAAATGCCAATTTTTAATCGACAATCTTTTTTCTGGGTGAATGAGAGAGGAGAGTAGCCATTAGACATTAAAACTTTTACGCAGTTCAGATGGCGATAAATTTTTATACTTCTTAAATGACCGGCTAAAGTAATATATATCTTTAAAGCCGGTAGATAATGCGATTTCAGAGATATTCATCTGAGAATTACGCAGCAGGTATTCCGATTTATTAATACGGAGCGTGTTGATATAATCCGTCACGGTTCGACCTGTAAGTTCTTTGAACAATCTGCTGAAATGAAAGCGGCTGAGGCCCGCAATCCCGGACAATAATTCGACGGTCAAATCCTCCTGGTAATACTCTTCAATATGCTGGAATACCGGTGTGAACCGTTCAAGATTTTTAAGGCGCAGCTGATCGTCCTCCGTTGTCATTTTGTTCGTTCCATATCGTCGCAGGAGAATCGTCAGGATACGGTACAGATAAGATTTGATAGACAGCTCGTAACCCAGATCACGCTGGCTTAATTCTTGAATCAAAGACGAGATACAGGTGATGATTTCCGCGTCTCCGGAAATTTTGCTGGCAAACAGAATCTGGTTTTGCGTAATGGGAGTTATGAACTTGGTTTCTATGGCATCCACGGAGTGGCTGTGCAAAAGCTTAATATCAACGATCATCGCATAATAGACCAAATCGTCACATTGACTCACCCCATAATGAAGATCATTGCTGTTCACGACAACCAGATCGCCTTCACATACTTCATATGGAACGGAGTTCAGCTCGATCATGGCCGAGCCTTTGGTAAAATACAAGAATTCAATATGGTTATGCCAGTGATGATTAAACAGCGCCTTTCCGTATTCATCCGACGTACAATAGTGGACTTTAATAGGGAAGAAGCGGTCTGGCATATCCATAGGTTCTTGAAGGGAAAGGGGTCTTTCCATCACTGTCACCTCTAAATCGCACAATTGTCTAAATAATGAGCAAGGCTCTACATGGCAGACTTTCTTATAAATATTATAATTCAATATGAAGAAAGACAAAAGGATGATTCAAAAGGAGAGTTGAATACGAATGAGCAAAATTAGAGTGGGTATTATTGGAGCAGGTTCAATTTCAGAATCACACATGAATTCGTATCAGAACAACCCTGAAGCCGAAATTGTGGCGATTTGTGATTTGAAAGAAGAGAGAGCGAAAGCGGCTGCACAGAAATACGGTGCCCAGAAAACATATATCGATTACAATGAATTGCTCGCCGATCCTGAGATCGACGCGGTCAGTATTTGCACATGGAATAACACACATGCTGAAATCAGCATTGCTGCTATCAAAGCGGGCAAGCATGTATTGGTCGAAAAACCGCTCTGCCGCAGTGTAGAAGAAGCGCTACATATTCAGCAAACGGTTCGGGAGAGCAATAAGCTTCTGCAGGTTGGCTTCGTACGCCGCTATGATCCGAATATCGGGCTTCTGAACAGCTTTATTGAAAAGGATGAGTTCGGCGAGCTGTATTACGCCAAAGCGTCCATTTTGCGCCGTCTGGGCAATCCTGGTGGCTGGTTTGCGGATAAGGAACGCTCCGGCGGCGGACCGCTGATCGATATTGGCGTTCACGTCATCGATCTGTGCTGGTATATGCTTGGCAGACCGAAAGTGAAATCGGTTTCAGGTAACGTGTATCATAAGCTTGGAAATCGTTCGAACGTCAAGCATTTGTCCTTTTACAAGGCAGCTGACTATGATGCCAGCAAAAATACAGTAGAAGATATGGCCAACGCTCTGATCCGCTTTGAAAACGGCGCGTCGCTCATGGTGGATGTCAGCTTCTCGCTGCATGCCAAGAAGGACGAAACGGCTGTCAAAATTTTCGGAACTAAAGGTGGATTTGAGATTGATCCTGCCCTGGTTATCGTGACCGAGAAGAACGATGTCATGATCAACATCGAGCCGCAGATCGACAATAAAGGATTTAACTTCGCTGCAGCATTCCAGAATGAAATCGACCAGTTCATCATTAACGTTCAAAATAACAGAGAGCCGATGAGCCCTGTTGAGGATGGTCTGGAACTCATGAAAATGTTGACTGCCATTTATGAATCCGCAGAAAAAGGAGTGGAAATCCAGCTATGAAAATCGGAGTAAGCACATACAGCCTCTACCGTCCCATTCATGCCGGAGAAATCACCATTCTTGAAGCGATTGAGAAAATCGCTGAAATGGGCGGAGAGCATGTAGAAATCGTGCCGATCGGCTATACCCTGACTGACAATCCAGAGCTGGTGGATCAAATCGTAGCCAAGGCAAAGGAAGTCGGCATCGATATATCCAATTATGCGATTTATGCAAATTTCGGAGTGGACAGCGACGAAGAAGTTGCTAAGGAAATTGAACGCGTTAAAAAAGAAGTGGATATCGCAGCACGCCTTGGCGTCAAGCTGATGCGCCATGATGTAGCCGGCCGCAGCGATACTTCCATTAAGCAATTCAACAGTGAAGTCGGCCGATTGGCCGAAGCCTGCCGCCAGGTTGCTGATTATGCGGCGCAATATGGCATTACGACAAGTGTGGAGAATCATGGCTACTATATCCAAGCAAGTGACCGTGTACAGACGCTTGTACAGGCGGTAGACCGTCCAAACTTCAAAACTACACTTGATGTAGGTAACTTTATGTGTGTCGATGAGGATCCTGTAGTCGCTGTTGAGAAGAATCTTCCTTACGCGTCAATCGTGCATATTAAAGATTTTTACCTTCGTCATGCTTCTCAAAATCCCGGCGAAGGCTGGTTTAAAACCGCCAGCGGCAACTTTTTGAGAGGTGCCATTTCCGGACACGGCGATATCAATCTGCGTGAATCGATCCGCATCATCAAAGAATCAGGTTACGACGGTTACTTGTCCATTGAATTCGAAGGTATGGAAGATGCCTATCAGGGAACAAAAATCGGTATTGATAACGTAAAACGTATCTGGAACGAAATTTAAACAATCATTGAAGAAGGGAGATACATGTAATGAATAATAAAATCGGTGTTATTGTAGACAGCTTCCGTGTGGGCGTCAGAGAAGGGCTGCAGCGTGCCAAGAAGGTCGGCGCAGACGGAGTTCAGATTTACGCGGTGAGCGGCGAGATGGACCCTGCCAACCTTTCAGGATCGCAGCGGAAAGAACTTAAGGAATATATTGCTTCCCTTGGACTTGAAATTTCCGCACTGGTTGGGGATTTGGGAGGTTATGGATTTCAGGATAAGAGTGTTAACGTAGGGAAAATCGAGAAATCCAAGCGGATTTTAGATCTGGCGGTTGAACTGGGCACCCCGGTCGTTACGACACATATTGGGATTGTGCCTGAAGATACAAACAGTGAAATTTACCAAACCATGCATGATGCCTGCGAAGAGCTTGCTTCTTACGCAACAAGCATGAACGCTTTCTTTGCGATTGAAACCGGTCCTGAGCCGTCAGCAAGATTAAAGCAGTTCCTGGACGGATTGGGATCCAAAGGCGTGTCGGTAAACTTTGACCCTGCTAACATGGTTATGGTTACGGGGGATGACCCTGCACAGGGAGTTTATAACTTGAAGGATTATATCGTGCACACACATGCGAAGGATGGACTTCGTCTGCAAGAAGTACCTGCGCATTACATTTATGAATCTCTTGGTTATGAAGCTCCTGCAAACGAGAACAATACATTTGTGCCGGGTGAAGGCGAATATTTCCGTGAGGTTCCGCTTGGTGAAGGCGGCGTGAACTGGACACAGTATTTGAATGCTCTGAAGGACATCGGATATACGGGATATTTGACGATTGAACGTGAAGTGGGAGAAGATCCGGAAGCTGATATCTCCAAAGCAGTGCAATTTTTGAAGCAGTACAGAAATGAATAGTTTGAAATGATATAGAGAGTCATTATAAAAACAGTGGACGTTAGACGGAATTCATCCGGAACGTACCACTGTTTTTTTGTTGTCGTATTATTCATCTAT
The DNA here is from genome assembly GCF_018403225.1 of Paenibacillus sp. J23TS9. NCBI lineage: Bacteria > Bacillati > Bacillota > Bacilli > Caryophanales > Paenibacillaceae > Paenibacillus > Paenibacillus sp. J23TS9. The sequence continues at coordinate 1,193,829 of NZ_BOSG01000001.1, forward strand.
AATTATTCTTCTCCCGAGTCAACGATGATGGTCAAATAATCTGATCTTACCTCACCGTCATCAGCGCATTCTTCCACTTGCGCACGGTAGGAGAATAGGAAGCTGCCAGTAACTTCTTCTATTGTATGATGCAGATCGGTTCGTACAAGGGCCATATATTTGAACGTTAAGGTTTGAAGCGGACCGATCGTTCCGAGTGGGTAACCATGATGGAATTGAACGTAATCATTATGAATGAATACAACACCTTCATCTAATACAGGTTTATTCTGAATCCATCCGTTCAGTATTAATTCAGCAGCCAGTGATCCATTGTTGATGATGGAAATATCAAAAGATAAGACTTCGCCTGGCTCAACCACAAGATGCTCCGGCTGTGCATATATTTTAATGTCCGCAGACACTACCTCAACAGATACGTTGTCAGACATAACGGTTTGCTGCACAACACGCCCATCCGGCAGACGGAAGGTAAAGGATGCTGAAGCATGATTATTGACAGTGACGGGGGTGCTGCCGGATGGCTTAAGAACGATAGCATCAAAAGCGATAATGACTGCTGAACGTGGCCGAACCGTTCCGAGAAAGATACCCTCGACGGGATTTGCATTGGAATGAAGAACGCCATCCACATGAACACTGCCTTTGAGAAACTGAAGACCTTGAGGCAGTACATCTTTAAATGTAGCGTCAAGGGCAAAGTCACCCGTATTGTTAACCACGTTCTCATAATGCAAGATGCAGCCTGTCGTTGCTTGGGGTTTATCAACGGATTTACTTACTTTGATCTCCGGCTGAATTACAGTAACCAGAAGAGCATTGGCTGGTTCGGATTGCTGTATCCCATTAATGAGATAGGATAACTCCCCCTGCAAAGTGAAGGGATTGGCACCGGTTACTCTGCCTACGCGAAGATTTGCTCTAACGATTATGATTGCTCCCGGCAGCAACGTACCTATTGGAATCCCATCTTCCGGATTGATCGATGGAAAATAAATCTCACCAATCATGACGCTTCCCGTGATAAAAGTAACTCCTGAAGGGAGAGGAAGGTAAACAACCAGATTTTCCAGAGGTACATTCCCCAGATTGGCAATGGTCAGCATGTAGGTAATTACATCACCAGCAAATGTCTGGTTTGTGCTCACCTCCGCAACAAGTGAAACATAGTGGGGAAGAACCGTTAGTGTCACGATATTGGAATCCAGCGAACCTGTGATCGTTCTTCCCTCCAAGGACTGAAAGGAATACTGGGCCATCCCCTGATTCGATAGCTGAAGCGAAGCAGGAATCGATATCAATATAGCCTGAAATACAATTTGGACTGTCGATTGAATAGGGACTGTCCCTACATGAATGCCGGTAACCGGATTCTCCCCCGGTAGGGGAGCGCCGTTAATAACGACGCTGTTCGGGATATAAGCCAATCCATCCGGCAATGCATCATAGAGAAGCAGTTGGGCATCCCTGTTGCCATCATTGCTCACGGTAAAAAAGAATGTGACTGGTTGATTCAATGTCACCTGCTGTTCGCTTATTGCTTTGGTTAAACGGAGTATGGGACCGACCCAAGGAGTATCTACAATGTTGGAATAGGCTACCGCTTCTGCTTCTCCGGTTTGAAAATGGACTATGGTTTGATTTCTGAGAATAAATTCAGATCTTAGGTCCGGCATCATAACGCCGTGACCTGTACCTGGAATGTGACTGTGGATGTAGCGCCTGCTGCGAGTGTGCCAATCTGGATACCTGTATTCGGATTGGCTGTCGGTCTAGGAACGGTATCTACCGTTACGCTGCCTGTGATGAACACGGAACCGGCGGGCACCTGGTCAACAAGAACGACACTGTTGACAGCTTCAATACCGTTATTGGTAACAACGATGGTGTAAGTGATGGTATCCCCCACAACCGCATCAATCGAGGGCGTGCTTTTCACGACAGAAATATTAGGGGAAGATACCGGAATGGTAAGTATGTTTGAAAGTGAGGTTCCGGTCAGGATCAATCCGTCCGGATGCTGGAATGTAAAGTTTACAGTCGCCTGGTTAACCAGCTGCTGCTGAGCGGGAAGACTTTGGACACTGACTTGCATAGTGACACTCACAGTAACCGTCGTGCCTGGCAAGACGGTTCCGGCATTGATACCCGTTACCGGATCTGCTCCAGGCTGCGGAACCCCGTTAACCAGAATACTATTCGGGACGAACACAGCACCTGCTGGAACCGGATCAATGACGGTAGCTTGCGCTGGCAGATTTCCTGTATTGGTCAAAGCTACGGTATAAACGATCGTATCACCAACCGTAGCATTGGTTGTATTGGCTGTTTTAACAGCTCCGATCACGGCTTGATATATCTGAAGAATATTGGTATTGGATGTCGATGTACCTGAAAAAGCACCTGATGTAAAGCTGGCAGAAGCACGGTTGGCAATTTGACCAGAGCTTGGAACAGCGACAACGGTCACATTAAAGGCAACGGTTTTTGTCGCTCCCGGAGCTATTGTACTGAGAGACACGCCGGTGGATGGGTTCGCAGCCGGAACTGGACTTCCATCGACCGTGACGCTTCCTGCTACAAATGTCGTCTCCGGAGGTATGGTATCCGAGAAGATGACATTCGTCACATTTTCTATACCATTGTTGGTCACAGTGACGGTATAAGGAATCACATCGCCAAGCGAAGCATCAGGCAAGGTTGTTGTTTTGACAAGGGTAACATTGGGTGATGATACCGGAATGGTAACCGTATTGGAAACAAGGGATCCATTCACGATTCGGCCGTCAGGAAGAGTGAACGTGTAAGTTGCAGATGCCTGATTGTTCAGCAGCTGCGTAGGAGGTACGGAGTTAACGATTACAGAAAACATAACAACGGCGCCGCTGGCAACAACACCGAGTGGAATACCTGTTGACGGGTCAGCCCCTGGAAGCGGCTGACCGTTCAGAAGCACGCTGTTAGGCTGGAATGTGGTCCCTGCAGGAATGGTATCCGTTAAAGTAACGGCAGCTCCGAAATTTCCGGCATTGGAGATATTAATAGTATATATGACCGTATCCCCAACGGTTGCATTGGCCGTATTGGCGCTTTTAACCGCGGTATAGATGGGCTGATACACTGGTGTGATCACCGTATTTGAGAATGTTACGCTTGAGAAAGCGCCTGAAGTAAAGCTCACTGAAGATTGGTTGCTAAGTGTTGTCGATGCTGGCAGTGTGGTCACCAAAGCATTAAAAATGACAGTAACTACACCACCTGGAGGGATAGCTCCGATAATAATACCTGTTGCCGGATTTGCTGCAGGACGTGGCGTTCCATCAATGGTAACCGACCCAGGAACCAGCGCAGCGCCGACTGGAATCGCATCCGTAAAGAGGACATTACTGACACTGGCAATGCCGTTGTTGGTAATCGTTGTGGTATAGGTAATCGTGTCGCCGACAGAGAGGGCTGTGGACGGCGTGCTTTTAACAACGGCAATATTTGGAGAAGAAACCGAAATCGTAACCACATTGGAAACGGTAGATCCTGTGATGGTTCTTCCATCAGGTAGAGTATAGGCTGTGGCTGCGACTCCCTGATTTACTAACTGTTGTGGTGAGGGGAGCGTATTGATGATGACTGAAAATACAACCGTTGTGGTTTGGCCTGGATTCACAACACCGGCATTGATACCTGTAACCGGATCGGTGCCTGCCTGTTGTGTTCCATTAACCAGAACGCTGTTTGGCACAAATGAAGTTCCTGCCGGAATGTTATCCGTTAATGTAACTTGGGAACCGTAATTTCCTGAGTTCACAATATTAAATGTATAGCTCACGGTATCACCAACGGTGGCATTGGAAGTACTGCCGCTTTTTGTCGTCGAAATAACGGGCTGATATACAGGTGTGGTCACCGTATTGGAATTGGTCAGTCCTGAAAAAACGCCTGCGGTGAATGTGACAATAGCTGTATTGTTCAGTTGTGCAGGGGATGGAACAGAAGTCACAAGAATACTGAATGCGACATTGGCCGAGGCTGTAGGAGCGATGGAACCAATAGTTATCCCAGCTGATGGATTCGCCGTGGGAGCCGGCGTGCCATTGATCGTAACACTTCCGGCTACGAAGGCTGCACCTGGGGGGATCGTATCCGACAACTGAACATTATTCACGGCTTCAATCCCTGCATTCGTAATGGTAATGCCGTATACAATTGTATCTCCAACGGTAGCCGCGGTTGAAGGTGTTGCTTTGATAACCGACACATTAGGTGCGGATACCTGAAAAGTGACGGTATTGGAAACGGCCGAGCCTGTCAAGGTTCTGCCATCCGGTGGTGTAAAGGTAAAGCTCGCAGTTGCTTGATTGCTCATCGTTTGCGGGTTCGGCAATGTACTAATGACAATTCCGAAGGTTACGACAGTACTTGCTCCAGGCGCGATGCTGCCCAGGCTGATTCCGGTCACAGGGGATTCTCCAGGAAAGGGGAAACCGTTAATAATGACGCTGTTCGGGGTAAATGTGGCGCCATTGGGTATTGTATCCGTAAGTGTGACATTTGCAGCCAAATTGCCTGTATTGCTTATCGTAATCGAATAATTGACAGCATCGCCTACCTGAGCGTTAGTTGTGCTCGCGGCTTTTAATAATGAAATCTGTGGCTGAACAACAGGTGTTGATGTGACATTGGATGAAGCGGATCCCGAAAATGTACCGGAAGTAAAGCTGACGGTTGACTGGTTGTTAATCTGTGAAGGAATCGGCATGGTTATCCTCACCTCGAATGTTATGGTAGCCGCAGCGCCAGAGGCCAGGGTACCTAATGAAATGCCGGCGGACGGAACTGCACCCGGGCGTGAGACGCCGTTCACAATTACGCTTCCGGTGATAAAAGACACATTGGAAGGCAGTGCATCATTTAAAATAACATTGTTCACATTGGCAGCGCCATTATTAGTCACGACGCTTGTAAAAGTAATGGTATCGCCGACAATCGCATCGATGGCTGATACCGTTTTGACAACACTGACGTTAGGTATCGCTACCGGAATGGTTACGGTATTGGACGCAGAGTTGACTGAAACCTGCCTTCCTCCGGGAAGGGTAAATACCGATACTGCTGCCGCCTGATCAACCAGCTGCCTGGTTGGTGGCAGGGAAGTTACATTAACGACTAAACTTACAGTGGCTGTTGTCCCGTTTGCCACGGATGAAATAGGTATTCCAGTAACAGGACTTACACCAGGCGATGGTGTGTTGTTAATGAGTACACTGTTATCTACAAAGGTGCTCCCGGCAGGTATATTATCAGTCAGGGTTACCGCAGCAGGGATGTTACCTGTATTGCTGATTAAAAAAGAATAAGTCAATGTGTCACCCACGGTTGCATTCGTGGTGCTGGCGCTTTTGGTTATGGAAATAATCGCTTGGTACACAGGAATGGTGACTGTATTCGATAGGGTGGTTCCCATGAACGATCCTGAGTTGAACGCTACACTCGCCTGATTAACCAGCTGAGCCGGATTCGGCAAGGAGGTGACCTGAATTTGAAAGGTAACGGTTGCTGCAGCTGATGCTGCAAGACTGCTGATCTGGATACCGTTTTGCGGGTTGGCGTTTGGGAGTATGCTTCCATTGAGCGCAACACTACCGGCAACGAAAGTGGAGCCAGCGGGAATATTATCGGAGACCACGACGTTGTTTACTGCTTCAATCCCATTGTTTGTAATGGCAAGCGTATACGTTAAAACATCATTAACGGCAGCAGTATTCGAGTTGGCAGATTTGACAACGGTGACATTCGGTGCGGATGCCTGAATGGTTACCGTATTGGAAGAGCTTGATCCCGACAGACTCCGGCCGCTCGGCAGCTGATATGTATAAGTGCTGTTGGCTGTATTGACCAGCGTCGGCGGTGTAGGCAGGGAGTTCAGAACCACTTGAAAAGTGACGGTTACGGTTGCTCCAATAGCGACAGAACCCGCGGAGACCCCTGTAAGCGGGGAAGCACCCGGTACGGCGACTCCCTGAACTGTAACGCTGTTTGCTACAAAAGTAGTGCCTGTTGGAATGTTATCCGTCAAGGTAACTTGTGCAGCAAGGTTGCCTGTGTTATTTACCAAAAGGTTGTATTGAATCGTGTCACCTACGGTTGCTTTAGCAGTTGTGGCACTTTTCGTGATCGCGATTACGGGTTGATATACGGGCGTTGTGACAGTATTGGACAGAGATGTGCCAACAAACGTACCGGAGTTGTAGGACACCTTCGAGCTGTTGGACAGCTGGGAAGGACTTGGGAGAGAAGTGATGGTAACCTTAAAGGCAACCGTGACTGAGCTTCCGGCAGTCACACTACCTATCGCGATTCCGCTTGCCGGATTGGCTGATGAAAGCACAGTTCCTCCAACGGTAACACTTCCGGCGACAAAGGCGGTCCCTGCAGGAATGGTGTCCGTCAAGACGGTATTTGAGATCCCTTCTGTCCCGCTGTTCGTCACGACAGAGGTGTAAGTGAGCGTTTCCCCAACAGCAACATCAGAAACGGAAGAACTTTTAACAACGTTGACATTGGGTAATGTTACAGGAACGCTGAGTGTGTTAGATGTGGCAGATCCAGATATGGTGCGACCATCGGGTGGTTGAAAAGTATATGCCGCTGTCGCCGTGTCCACAAGCTGGGATGGTGAAGGAAGATTATTGACCGTGACTGTAAAAGTAACCGGAACTGTAGCCCCGGCTGCGACCGTGCCTATGGCGACACCCGTCGCTGGGTTGGCTCCCGGAACGGCTGTTCCGTTGACCGTGAAACTGCCTGCTGTAAACGTACTGCCGGTTGGAATATTATCACTGAAGGTTACTGAAGCAGCAATATTTCCAGAATTACTGATCAGAACAGTGTAAATCAAAGCGGTCCCGACGGTTGCGTTGGTTTTATTCGCGCTCTTGGTTAACGTCAAATTTGGAGCATAGACGGTAACGGTAACCGAATTGGAAGGAATAACCCCGGTTATGGTGGATCCCCCGGCTACACTTTGAAAAGCGAAGGCTGCATTTGCAGTATTCACAATTGTATTGGTGGAAGGCATGGAGGTGACGGTAGCTTTATACGTAACAATGATGGAAGAGCCAAAATTCAGGGTTCCGAGCGGAGCACCGGCAACAATATCATAGGTCGGTTTGGAGAAGCCTGCGACCGTAACGCTTCCGGAAACAGCGGTTAGTCCAGCTGGAAGGGCATCGGACAACACGACGCTGTTGGCATTGGCGGTACCTGTATTGCTCACTGTCACAGTATAGGTAATCGTATCACCTACAATAGCACTGCTGGTATTCGCGCTTTTAACAACGTTGATCTTGGGAGCGTTGATATCCACTTGAATAGCGTTTGCATTTACGCAATATGCATCACCGGATGTCGTTAATATTAAAACGGCGGAGGATTGATTATTAACGAGGCGGGCCGATACATCCACATTGGTAATATCCCAGCCTTGGCGGCCTCCGGTGATGTTAGTTCCTGGTGCTCCGTTGATCTGATTGCGGGTACCGAATGTTCCGGTTGTATCCAGGTTTCCAGAATCATTATTGATTTGAGAGGCAAAAAAATTGGCTGCAAAATTGTTTGGCCCTGACAGGGCGACAGCCGTTGTAGAAGTCGGGCCGAAGAGTGCCTGATCACCCGTTCTGTTCGCATCACCTTCCTGCGCACTGAATAAAGCTCTTCCGCCAAGCGCACCCGAAACAGGTGTGGCGAATCCGGTTAGTGTGGTGGTTACCGCACTAGAAGTGGCCTGCACCAAAACCGCGCCGGCGCGGATGGACATATTACGGAATGGAAGAGATGGATTTTGATAGATGACTCCAAGCGTCCATCCTGCATGGTTCCCCGTGGGATCGTTCGGTATGACGATGGTTCCTACGACATTGCCGGTGGTGTAAGTTCCAGCTCCTCCTTGCAGAATGAGTGATGTTACATTTGCCGATCGTACATATGCAGTCATATTATTACCGAAATCGATGGAATTTGCCGTTGCTGGATCGGGTGTGACAGAAAATGTACCCGCCGGAGTCGTAAACGTGACGGGATTATTGATAAAACTGCTGAGATTGATCTCTCCAGTAATAATATAAGAGCCGCCCCAGATCAGCTCGGCGTACAAAACGGTACTTCCTGTAGGTAAAACCAGTTGGGCGGACGAGCTGTTATTGAGATATGCGCTTGTCGTTCCAGCTGGGTATGAACCGTATTGTGTGGCTGTATTGATGGTAGTAAATGCGCCAATGCTATCCTGAGTGCCAGGGACACCCGCTGTATCTGAACGGCTCAGCCCCAGCGTATTCCCGGTAAATGTAACTGCACCTGTTGCGTTGAATGTGGCTCTGACGATAAGAGGAATGATTTCACCTCCTTAGCGATGTATTCCATCGTAACGGCGGATTTCACCAATTTTTGAAAGTGTTATTTTACAGCTTATGAAGCTTAGGAATGAATTAGTCTGTGCGGTCATGCTTCACTTGCAAAAAAGCGGGTCAAAGCGAAAAATAACAGTTACCTGAAAACAGAAAATAACATGTACATCAAAGTGGGGAATAAGGAAGATATTCATACTTGATATGTAACCAAATGGTTGTATATAATATATATGAAACCAAATGGTTTCATTTCGAAGGAAAGGATAGGTAATATGTCAAACGAAGAGCTTTTGAAGAAACTGCGATATAAGAATGGACATGCTTTGGTGTTAAACGCTCCGGCGGGATATGATTTAGGAATTGAATCAAAGAGCTCTGACTCAAAGGCAGCCTTCATCCAACTATTCGTCAATAATGCAGAGCAAGTCCATGAATGGGTACCGCAAGCTATTCCGAGGTTGGCTGAGGATGCAGTTTTTTGGATCACGTATCCGAAACAGACTTCCAAGGTGAAAACAGATATTAACCGGGACAGCTTATGGAAGCTTGTGGAATCCATGGCACCATATCGACCTGTCAGCAACGTCGCTGTGGATGAGAAATGGTCAGCGCTCCGGTTTCGCCATGTTGATCTGGTTCAGTCCAAGAAAAAATAAACCCAAAAAGTAAAATTCAGGAGGAAATAATATGGAAAATCAAAATAAAGATGCACTGCCGGATATCCGGTATACAGGTGTATTCAACGCAAACATTCAGAAGGTATGGGAGGCTGTTTCCACTTCGGAGGGCCTTGAGGCTTGGTTTATGCCCAATGATTTCGAGCCAATTATCGGATACGAATTCCACATCAATGCAGGGCCTTACGGCATGTCACCATGCAAAGTCACGGAAATGGATCCGCCAAGACGACTTTCCTTTGACTGGGGAAAGGACTGGACGCTTACCTTTGAATTGAAGGATATGGATGGGCAAACCGAAATAACAATCATACATTCCGGCTGGAGCGAAGACGTGGTTACCGAATTTGGACAACCTCATACCACAGTTCGCGGAATCATGGATCAGGGCTGGGCCGGTCTGCATCAAAAACTGGGCGCTTATGTTGAAGGCTAATCATGGGAGAACCGCAAGTAAAGCATGATGTTTTTCAAGCGATTGCCGATCCTACCCGCCGCAAGCTGCTTAAGCTTTTAGCCGACAAGGAAATGCCGGTGACCATGATAAGCGGACATTTCCCCATGAGCCGGACAGCCGTTTCCAAACATCTTCGCATTTTGTCAGAAGCGGGATTGGTAAAAGAGAGAAGAGTAGGGCGTGAGAACCGATATCGGCTTGATCCGGAGCCACTCGTGGAATTAAAGCGCTGGTATGCCTATTTTGAACGGTTCTGGGAAAACAAAATGGCTGCTTTACAGCTCTTGGTGGAATCCGACGATCCTGAGGAATAAGAACATAAAAAAAGGAACTCCGTATTGATCTTCCGAAATTGTTTCGGGATCAATGCGAGAGTTCCATTTTATTTTTAATCGTATACACACATTTCTTATCACCCTTAGCCAGGCATTCCGTTCGGCCCACTTCGGCTCCGAGAAGAGATTCGAACATCTTCATCTCACAGGTGCAGGCATGATTGTATTTTTTGGCGATCTGGGAGATTGGGCAGTTGTATTCCATCAAAGTGTATTCATGCTCACTGTTTTTCTCAAGTTCAACCATATACCCGTTCTCATTCTGAATTTCAGCCAAAGCCTCGACTTTCTCGGCAAAAGATTTCCCGTGCATCTTCTCTGCATGATTCTTCTGGAGAGATTCGCCGCGGCGGTCGAATAAGCGGTCAACCATATCTGATCCGGCATCCAATTCAAGCTCACCTAGCAGATCCAAAGTTAATGCATGATACTTGTTCGGAAAAAAGGTTTCGGCCTGTTCCGTCAAATGGTATATCGCAGTGGGGCGTCCCATTGGTTGGCGAATCGTTTTCGATTCAATTAAGCCATCCTTCTCCAGGGTATTGATGTGCCTGCGCACAGCCATGCTCGTGATACCAATAAACTCGGTGATTTCCTTGGCACTGAGTTCACCCTTGGTCTTCAGCAGCTGCAGAATTTTGTCCCGGGTTGAAATATCCAGTTGTTGGTCCATTTTTCATCACCGCCTGTTCTGCTGTTAATTCATTAAAATCTTAGCCGAGTATTAAACAGCCTGCCGATATCAGGATCAGCAGGCTGAACCACTCAAATTGTATAGACTGATCCTTATTTGGATTTGTAGAAGTTCTCAGCTTTGGCAATAAAGCTCTTTTCTTCTTCCGGCAAATCCGTATCGTAATACACTGCACCAACCGGGCATGCAACCTCACAAGCGCCGCATTCAATGCAAATGTCAGTGTCGATAAAATATTGGTCTGCACCTTCCTCGATGCAATCTACTGGACAAACATCAACGCAATCGGCTGCTTTCTCATCAATACAAGCCGAAGTAATAACGTAAGACATTTCTTTTCACCCTTTCATTTTAGTTAACCTTTTGTTGTGATTTAATGACGCTCGCTGCTAATTCCATAAAAATATGCCACTGCTCACTGCTTTCTGTAAACAGAGTAGGGGTAGTGGGATCAACGCCTTCCTGAGCATCCAAGGATTGAATCGGCACTTCCGCAAGCAGTTTCGTGTTCAGCTCTTCAGCCAGCTTTTGACCGCCGCCGCGTCCGAATAGATAATGCCGTTCACCTGCGGGATCCGTGAAATAGGACATATTTTCAACCACACCCAGAATGGGATGATTCGTTTGTACAGCCATCTCACCGGCCCGTGCGGCAACATGGTTCGCTGTCGGATGGGGGGTGGTTACCAGGATTTCCTCGCAATGTGGAATCCGGTTATGCATATCCAGCGCGATATCACCTGTTCCTGGAGGCAGATCCAGGATCATGTAATCCAGCGGACCCCATTCCACTTCATTCAGGAAAGTACCGAGCATTTTGCCAAGCATTGGCCCGCGCCATACTACCGGCTTGTTGCCTTGTACGAAAAAACCGGTCGAAATCACCTTGATGCCATGGCTTTCCACAGGAGCGATGCGATTACCTTGCTTTTGCGGCAGTTCTTTAATTCCCAGCATTTGCGGAATACTGTATCCGTAGATGTCGGCATCAATAATACCCACGCGCTTTCCTTGTTTAACTAAAGCAGCTGCGAGGTTGACAGTGACGGTTGATTTCCCGACACCGCCTTTACCGCTCGCAATGGCTATGAAAGCAACGCCGGAGTCTCCGGCTACCAAAGGTGAATTCATCAACGTTGGAGCACGGCGCACCGATTTATTTAGCTTAATAGCTATAATATCATTTTTTTCTTCTTTTGAAATATGTTTAAAGCGTATATGAACATCGGTAATTCCTGTCTTTTGCAGTGAGCTTGTGATCTGCTCTCTTAGCTCCTCCTCGCGGGACACCCGTTCCGGTGTGAGCAGGACGGTAAGAGCGGCATGATCCTTGTTCGTGGTAATATCACGAATCAATCCAACCTCTGTCAGCGGCAGCTGATGTTCATCATCCTTGATGTGGGCGATCGCTGCGACCAGATCATCCTTTGTCAATTTTTTCACCTTCAATTCTCTATCTATCTGTAAACACAGTATGGCCATAATTTATTGTACAACCATCACAGCAATAAAATGACTTTACCACGTTTATGACACGGAAGCCAAGTGAATAAAGGCAATTAAAGATGGCATAACAAGCTACGTCTGTACAAATTATGACACGGTAATTGTAGAACACGCTTCGCATATAGTCAACATATATGTATAAAAAGTTAAACAATATTCGTGCTGAACTCTTGACAAAGCGATTCTGGGATTATAATAATTAATATACATTTATGTTTACTAAATGAAATTGAACTAAAGAAAAGGCAGACCATTTCAAATACAGAAGCGTGGAGCATACTTTAGTTCATTTTATATAATTTAGAATGAGCGAAGACAAATACGGACTGCGTTCAATCTGTATAAATTATGCTGTCTAATATGGAAGGGAGGCTCATTTTCTCATTGAGTCCAGAACATAATCCAAATGCCGAAGCATCCCAAGGGCGGCGTACAAACTCCGAACGTCCGGTATCCTATTACGAGCAGGTGGGCGGTGCCCCAACCATCCACGCCATTGTGGAAGCTTTCTATCCGAAAGTTGTCGCTCATCCACTTCTGGCTCCTTTGTTTCCGGAAGACATTAATCCGGTCATGGAAAAGCAGGAGATGTTCCTGACACAATACTTTGGAGGGCCTCAGCTATACACGATGAAAGAGGGCCATCCACGTATGAGAGCAAGACATATCGGATTTCCGATCACGCCTGACCGCGCAACGGCTTGGCTGAGCTGTATGCAGCAGGCGATGGACGAAGTCATCGAGGATAAAATGCTGCGTGAACAGATGATGGAACGGTTAGCCATGACCGCTTACTTTTTTGTGAATACGGATGAACAGGAGACTGACAAGTAAGTCAGCCGGCTATTTTTATTGAATACTTAAGCTTCAATTTGACGGAAAAGGGAAAACAGATGCAACCTTGGCATCCTGACTGAAATGGCAGACAACCGCTGAAGGAATCTCCCATTTACCGGCAAAATCAAGCGAATCACATCAGAAAAGGAGACTGCCTTCATGAAGCTGGTTGGAATATCGGGTGCGATCATTGGGAGCAAAACAGCCATCGTCGTACAAAAAGTACTGGAAGAAGTAAAGAAAATTGACCCGGAGATCGAAACGGAGCTGCTGGATATGAAGGAATATGATGTCCAGTTTTGTGACGGACGTGATCCGTCTGCTTATACCGGTGATACCAAGAAAGTGATCGACAGCGTCATTTCCAGTGACTTTTGTCTGATCGGAACACCTATTTATCAAGCCTCGATGTCAGGTGTGTTGAAGAATTTGTTTGACCTGATTCCGACATCGGCATTACAGCAAAAGGTGATCGGATTCGTTGCTACCGGCGGGACATATCAGCACTATCTTGTCATTGAAAATCAGCTGAAGCCGATTGCGGGTTTCTTCCGATCTTACGTGGCACCGGGCTATGTGTATGTGCATGATGATCATTATAATGAATTTAAGGAAATTAATGACCCGGATGTACTGGAAAGAATCCAGAGACTTGCGTCAGAGCTCGTATTTATGCAGAAACGTTTGAAAACGGCCGAATAATTGAGGCTACATATCGCTGTTCTTCTGTAAAAGACCTGATCAATGATTTGATCGGGTCTTTTTTTGTCGTATAATGAAATAGAAGTTTCATAGATTTGTAGATTCATCGTGTCGAAGATATGTAATTCAATGTTTTCATATGGAGTCGACAAGGGAGAGAGGTGAACGCATATGCGTAAATATGTGGTCACTTTTATAGTGGCCGTTCTAATTATAGCAGGAGGTTTCCTCGCATGGGACAAATACCGGACACCTGCTGCCGATGGAGAGGTTGTGGAGAAAACACCCGCGCTCTCGCCGCAGAAGAGTAGTCAGCCGGAAACATCCGTTTCTTCTGCAGTTAAAGGAACCGTGAGTGAAAGCACAACAAAGAATCAGGGCAGCCAGACTAGCAGTAATCAGCCAAAATCCGGTGAAGCTGGCAAGTCAACCGGTCAAACGCAAACGGCGAAAAATGTGAATTCTAAAAATACGGATTCCAAACCATCTGCGGGTTCCAAATCGGATTCAGAGGCTTCAGCGAAAGGTTCCAGTAAAACGGGCGGGAAAAAGGAATTTGTCAACACATACAGCGTAGAGCATGTCGTTTCGAATCCGGAAAGTACGAATGTATTGGTGAACAAAACCTACCGACTTCCTGCAGGTTATGTGCCGCCAGACCTGGTATACCCGAATGTACCATTCACTTTCTCAGAAAAGGTCGACAAACGCAAAATGCGTAAGGAAGCTGCGACTGCACTTGAAAAACTGTTCGCAGGTGCTAAAAAAGACGGTGTAAGCTTGGCGGGTGTGTCCGCCTACCGTTCAGAATCCCGTCAAACCACGTTGTATAATAACTATGTTAAGCGTGACGGAGTAAAAGCTGCCGATACGTATAGTGCCCGTCCGGGTCACAGCGAGCATCAGACGGGTCTGACCATTGACGTGTCGGGGAGCACCGGCAAATGTGCTGCAGAAAGCTGTTTCGCAGGAACCAAAGAAGCCAAATGGCTGGCAAGTCATGCGCATGAATATGGCTTTATCGTCCGTTATCCGGAAGGTAAGGATTCGATTACAGGCTACAAATATGAACCTTGGCATCTACGTTATATCGGGACCAAGATTGCTCAAACGGTTGCTAGCCGCTCGACCACGTTGGAGCAATATTTTGGAAGCTCGATTCCAGTGTCCAAATAAAGCCTAAATCAAGGTATACTTGATAAATAGGATTGCAATGTAACGCAGGATAGACGGCCGCGCAATGAATGTGCGAAGCTCGATATCCTGCTCTTTGCTGTGATGAAGAGCATTACGTACTTGAGCGATTTGCCTTTTTACCGGTTGATGTGTACGATTTATGCAGTAGAAAGAACTACCTAATATCATAACTTTATAATATATCCATGAAGGGTCGTGCAGGATTAATGGATTCTGAATTCAATATTAAATTAACCTCTCTATCAAGCAAAGGAGGATGTGGCTGCAAGATCGGTCCCGCCGATTTGAGCCAGGTACTTCGTAATCTTCCGCCGGCAGAGCCGAATCCTAACCTGCTGGTTGGTTTGGATACGAGTGATGATGCAGGCGTGTACAAGCTGAATGACGAGTTGGCACTGGTGCAAACGCTAGATTTTTTCACACCTATTGTTGATGATCCGTATTCTTTTGGGCAAATTGCCGCAGCGAATGCGATCAGTGATATTTATGCAATGGGCGCCAAGCCTTTAACGGTATTAAATATTGTGGCATTTCCGATTTCCACACTTGATAAACGTATTTTGTCCGAGATTTTACGCGGAGCAGGAGATAAAGTGAAGGAAGCTGGAGCGACCTTGGTAGGCGGACACTCTATTGACGACAAAGAGCCCAAATTCGGTTTAGCGGTCACAGGTCTTGTCCATCCTGATAGAGTACGCAGTAACGCCGGAGCCAAGGTAGGCGATAAGATCGTCCTGACCAAGCCGATTGGCGTAGGCATCATGACGACGTCCATTAAAAACGATAAGCTTTCAGCTGAAGAAATTGCACGAGTAACCCAGGTGATGTCGACTCTGAACAAAAAAGCAGCTGAAGTCATGGAAAACTATGATGTTCATGCCTGCACAGACGTGACCGGCTTCGGGTTGATGGGGCATTCGTTGGAAATGGCTAAGGGCAGCGGAGTGGAAATCCTTATTCGCAAGGATGATGTACCTGTACTTCCACGAGTCCGTGAGTTGGCAGAACAGGGGCTGGTACCCGGCGGATCCAAAAACAACTATAACCATGTTGAGGATAGTGTTCATTTCCCTGATCAGATGGATCAGATCGACCGCTGGATTCTATGTGATGCCGTCACTTCAGGTGGACTGCTGATCTCGGTAAGCGCAGACCAGGCTGAAGCATTGCATCAGGAGATGGTAAGCGCGGGTGTGGAAGCCAAAATTATCGGTGAAGTTACAGCCAGTGGTAACGGACAAATTGTGATCGAGTAGGGAGTGCCTTATGTTTCAAGACATATCGATAGAGAAGCTAAATGAACTTCGAGCAAAAAATGAAATGACTGTCATTGATGTCAGGTCACCATCCGAATTCGCGGATTCCACGATACCGGGCAGCATCAATATACCATTTTTCACAGATGAAGAACGGGCCGAGATCGGCACGCTTTATAAACAAGTCAGCACACAAACAGCTAAAGAGCGGGGCCTGGAGATCATGTCTGCCAAGCTGCCTGCATTTGTAAAACGTTTTGCAGAAATTAAAGGAAATAAAACCGTCTTTTGCTGGCGCGGTGGTATGCGAAGCAGAACGACGGCAACGGTCCTTTCACTCATGGGTATTCATGTCTACCGCCTCGATGGAGGTTATCGCTCATTCCGGAAATGGGTCGTTGAGACGTTAGGTATGATGGATTTTGCCCCGAAGGTCTTTGTACTTCATGGTAATACGGGAACCGGAAAAACCGAAATTCTCAAAGTGTTGAAGGGGAAAGGATATCCGGTTGTCGATTTGGAAGGTTTGGCGGGTCACAGAGGTTCTATTTTCGGCGAGATTGGACTGAAGAGCAATAATCAGAAGACCTTTGATTCGCTCCTTTTAGAGGAGATCCTCCGCTATCGTGACAAGCCATACATTCTGATTGAAGCGGAAAGCAAGCGTATTGGAAAAGTGGTACTGCCCGAGTTCCTGGTTGATAAAAAAGAACAGGGAACACATATTATGCTTGAAGCTCCTACGGCCTTGCGGGTGACGAACATTTTGAACGATTACCGACCAAAAGAACATAAGGAACAGAGCTTAAAGGCTTTTCATCAGATCAAATCGCGGATTCATACGCCCACCGCCCAAGAAATTGAGGCAAGCTTGCTGACCTCACAATTCGGCCGTGCCGTTGAGCTTTTACTTGAATCCTATTATGATCCGAGATATGCACACACCTCCCATATGTACGGAGAAGCGTTTGATCAGATTCCAGCGATTCAATTCAAGACGATTGAAGAAGCCGTAGAACTTGTCGAACAGCGTATTAAAGAAATGACGAGCCAGATGGAACCTGAGCGAACAATAAAATCCGGCATGTAAAATAAAAGGAGAGCCTTGAAGGCTCTCCTTTTTTATATACCCACAGGGATTCCATGAGTTGTTAGCACGCTAGCTTGCTGAGCCGAATAATCCAGCATGTTGACAAGCTCAGTAGCACAGCGGCTGGGATTATAGGAATCTGTTACCGTTGAATCAAAAGGCATCGAAGTTTGTTGTGATCCGCGCTGCATGTGGATCTTCTCACCGCAGGCAAGCTTGCAGAGCCAATCTTCAATCACATTCTCATTCTTGAGCGCCTCGCCGTAGCCGCGTGTGACAAAATATTCGCGATTCATCTCTTCCTGGCCCGGAAGGGATTCGCAGAACAGCATGGGCAGGCCCTTGGCCAGTGCCTCGGTGCATGTCATTCCGCCCGGCTTAGTAACGAGCAGATCGGACGCGTCCATCCATTTGCTGATTTCTCGCGTGTGACCCATAAGCACAATGTTCTCATGCTGGAATTTCGGATCGTTTTTCATTTTGTCGAGCAGCTTCTGATTGCTGCCGAGACAGAAAACGAGCTGAACATGTTCCTTCCATTTGATCAACTGCTCGGTAAGCTGATTGTTCGAGACCAACCCCCAACCGCCGCCCATGATGAATACCGTAGGCATATTTTTAATGTTCAGCTTTCTTCTGACGGATGCCTTGTCTTCAGTCGACCAGAAATCCGGATGTACCGGAATCCCTGTAACCTGAACATTGCTCGGATAAACGCCCCGATCAAGCAGAAGCTGACGCACGCTGTCCGTTGAAACAAGGAAACGGTCGACCTCGGCATTAATCCACGACGCATGAGCATCATAGTCTGTAATAACCGTATAGAGCGGGATATCTAGCCCGGCTGCTTTTAACCGGGAAATGATATTGGTTGGAATCGGATGCGTACTCACGATTAAGTCAGGTCTTAAGTGCTCGATAATTTCAGCCGTGTGATGATAAAAAAGCCTATGCAGTGCCATCGTGGTCAATTTGCTCAGCGGTTTGTCATGCTGCTTGCGGTAAAGCAACCCGACAAGGCCGGGATTGGTGTGAATCGTTAAACGGTAGGCAGAGAGAATCCAGGGTGCCACGGTAGGATTCAAGAAGGAGCCCAGCTCGATTACTTTGGTCCGAATATTCGGATTCATTCTTTTCATTCCTGCAGCCAGCGCATAACCGGCCTGTGTATGCCCGCTTCCAAAACCTTCAGACAGGATTAACACTCTTTTCTTGCGCATACGTTCACCTTCGATCTTTTATATTGGATGCTCCTTCTTGATGAAGGCAGCTTATGTTCTATGTTTTAACGGGATATATATCCTGTTAAGTATTCAGTGTTCAGTCTTATGTAAGATAACGTAACCCATATAATCAGTGTATGATGGATTATGTATCTTCAAAACGGACCGTGGTCCGGTTTACATGCTGGACTAAGGTCGGGGAACACTGTTTGTTTGGGTATCCTATGTAGTTAGACGATGTGCAAGAAGAAATCCATGCAGGTTTTTTTTAACAATTTCTAAAATGGAGTTTAATGTGATGATTATATTATACTATTAATAGAATAACAGGTATTATCTGTAATTATAAGGAGGCAAATAATGCAAAATGGAAAAGACATGTTAATGACCATGAATGATAATCTCAGAAGAATGCTGCTGATAAGGATGGTTGAACGTGTCGAGCAAGGCTTACTGGAGAAAGGGAATGAAAAATTGGCTGAAGAGCTGATAGGAATCTTAAATGATGTGCAGCGTGAAGAACAAGATCGTTTGGATCGTAAAATCAATGTGCATGTGGTTTTTAGCTCTTCAGGCGCGGGCTCAGTAAAAGTTGCTTTAAGTGAATGTGAAAAAAGGCTGGAGAGCCGAGTCATTCAAGTGGATGATTTTTATTCCTATGGACCGATCTTGCAGCTGCATCTAGAGCAAGGACGACATAAGCGGGAGCGATGGATGATGGAGCGTTTTAATGACCGGATGTATCGTCTATTGGATAGGGAAAACCGAGTTGGGCATTTTTTGAGTAAACTGAGCAGCATTCCGGAGAACCGCCGGATCTATCTCTGGGTTGGCGAGAACGCACATGACCAGGTATCTGCAAGACTAGCCATGTACGCTTTACGCGGTAAAACGAACGACATACATATCCTGAATGTTTCGCAAATGTATAAAGAAGCTGTACACAGGTTCGAACCTAAGCTTGAACCCAAATATGTTGGACATGTTCCCATGGAAGCCTTAACAGAGATGATGATTCAGTTTGAGTCTGCTCAGCCGATCGATGAAAAGACAAAGGAAACATTGGTTAGGGATTGGGAGCAGTTATCAATAACAACAGACACGCTGCGTATTTGGAAGAATGGAGAAATTGTTGGTCTTGAAGAAGACGCTTTTGACGCTGAAATACTCAATACGGTCCGCTCTTTGCAGCGATCGGGAGATAAGGAGAACGTAAAGAACGGTTATGTTAGGGCAGGAGCTGTGGTTTCAGAATTAATTGAACGAAAAATATTTGAAAGTGACAGATATATCGAATACCGATTGTGGCATTTGATCAGCAGCGGTCAGCTTGATTTTAAAGGCATACCGTATGCACTGTATTTGTACAGTGTAAAAATTCCGTGAACGTTGAAAAAAACTGTGATCTGGAGGGGAGCGTTTTAGACGCGTAGAGGAAGTTAACTCCTACCTTTCTTTTCGCGGAATAGCGGATCGGGCATTTAAGTAGCAGTGTCAGCTTTAATTTATTCATCCATCTGACTATAAGGAAAAAGTAGCATCTGCGTTACCCATTTGGCCATATGCTCAGGAGATTCTTGCATTTTCGTTGAAACCCAGTACCGTATGAGACCGATCAACCCGCCTGCATTGTAGGCACAACGGACTTTATCAAGTGAAAATTTCAATAGCTCTTCTTTGATCACCTCATCCAGTTGCTGTGGAAATTGCTTTTCACCAAGCATGACGGAATAGAATTTGAAGTACTCCTGGATATGATTGAAAAAAGCGATCAACGAAGAAATGGGCTGCTGCCGCTCCTCATAATCACGCTGTGCAGCTTCAAGGCTGAACGTGGGGTAACGTATGGCTTCCCGGAGCTTTTCAAGTATGAAATTTGAATTCTGCTCCATCAAATCTGCTTTATCCAGGAAATGCAGATAGAAGGTAGACCGGTTAATACCGGCACGCAGAACAATATCGCGAATAGTAATGGATTCATATTTTTTCTCTGTCATCAGATCATGGAAGGCATTCATAATGGATTTTCTGGTCTTAAGAACACGCGGATTCATAGGGTCGCTCCTTGTGAGTATCTTTGATGGTGGAAATAGACATTTTCGGACAAAATGATGTTTGTACCGTTGTTGCACTAGCGTTACAATCATTATAGACACTCTGTTGTCTAATTCAATGCCATGGGAGGTATATACAATGAAACTTCAAGACAAAGTTACTGTGATCACGGGTGCAGGCTCCGGCATGGGTAAAGAGATGGCACTGCTGTTCGCGCAGGAAGGAGCTAAGCTGGTTCTTGCCGACATTTCGCAAGCCTCATTGGACCAGGTTGTAGCTCAGGTGAAGGAAAACGGCGGAAACGCTGTAGGCGTAATTGCTAACGTTGCTAAAGAAGAAGACGTGCAAAACATGATTGATACCGCTGTGAATACTTATGGATCACTGGATGTACTGGTAAACAACGCAGGCATCATGGATAAAATGACACCGGTTACGGAGCTTACCGACGAGCTGTGGGAAAGAGTGATCGGTGTCAACGCTACCGGTCCAATGCGCGCCATCCGTAAAGCGCTGCCTATCATGATCAAGCAGGGTAAAGGCGTAATCGTCAACACGGCTTCAGTCGGCGGATTATTTGGATCCCGTGCTGGCGCAGCCTACACAGCTTCCAAACATGCTGTCGTCGGTCTGACTAAAAACGTAGGCTTTCAATATGCCGATGCGGGAATTCGCTGTAATGCGATCGCTCCAGGTGGCGTAGAAACAAATATTATGGCTGATGCAGGCGAGATTAACATGGAATCCATTGGCATGAAAAAGGCTATGGCTGGAATAGCTTCGAACCCAAGAAACGGCAAGCCTGAAGAAATTGCCAAAGTGGCATTGTTCCTGGCTTCGGATGATTCGAGCTTTGTGAACGGAACGGTAATTACAGCCGATTCAGGTTGGACTGCTTACTAATACCAATCGGTTTATTCTTTATTGCAGGGCAGTTTCCCCGGATGTACAGCGGAGAAACTGCCCTGTTTGCATGTTATTCTGCTTTATTGAGCCAAGGATTCCGCAGCTGTCGTAGTCTTACGATGGGATTGTACTCTAAAGTATCCAGCACTTACAAGCAGACTTAAGAGAAGATTAAAACCGATCAGGATCTGATAATTATGAGCATAATCAAAATTGAAACCGCCGCCCATGGCAGCCAGCACCCCGCCAAGCTGATGAACCAGCAGCAGAATTCCCGTGTGCAGACCCATATTTTTATCTGTCCCGCCCAGAGACTCTCTGGCTACAAGGATTGCTCCCGGAACAGCTCCAACATAAGTGGCACCAAAGATCAGCGAGAACAAAACAGGCGATACCGGGAAATGGAGTATCAGCAAGGTGAATGCAGCTGTTCTTAGAAGGTATAAAATGGCTAACGCTTTAGTTCTGGAGGTATGATCCAGCAGGAAGGAAAATGTGATGCCACCGAATACCTCGAGCAGGCCAAGCAGACTCATTGCGGATGAGATCATTGCGGTAGAGACATGTGCCTGCTGGTGAATGGCAACCAGGTTCATTTCCACCGTTCCCATACTGATTCCGCAGGTGAGGATACCGAATGCGACAACGAGGTATACCGGATGCCTGAGCATTTTCGTGAATATTCTCATACCCGTAAGCCACTTCGCTGCAGGTTTGTTTGTAGACTCGGATGGGGAAGACATAGCAGTAACGTAATCTTCGTCCTTACTATCCGCTTTTTGATGTTCACGCAGTACAAAAATAATGCAGGGAATAAAGATCAGACTGATCAGAAGCAGCACTTGATAGACCTTAATCCAGTTGAGTCCTTCCCAAGTGGCAAGAACCGGTACCATTACAGCAAAGCCAAGAGATGTTGAGCTTCCGAGTACAGCCAAAGCCTTGGCCCGGTGATGCCTGAACCAGCTTGTAATCAAAACATAGCTGGTAGAAGCCCCCAGACCGACAAATCCCGCGAATAATCCATTTCCGATAAAATAGCCGAGCTCATTTTGAAGGGTCAGTACAGTGATGATCGAAAGGATTTGACAGCTGCACACGAGCACCATCACCTTTTTGACCCCGAATCGGTCCACAAGCAGCCCGCCAAGCGGTGCACACAACGCGCCGATAAATGTCGCAACCGACCAGGTCGTACCCAGAAAATTTCTCCCTACACCAAGACTAGATGTAATCTCCCCCTGGTAATATGAAATGACGAACCGGCTCAGTGATCCGGCAAAGCCGAAGCACCATAGAAATATCAGCAAAAACCAGGCATATTTTTTCTCTCTCCACAGCATGGACAATCTCCCTCCGTCGTGTTTGCATCCCTAGCATTGAGTTCTTTTTTTGCCAGTATACAATGATTTGACCTGGCTTTAACCAGCCAATTGGCAGAATATTCCCCAAACCAATTCGGATTGCATATATAATGTCAGCAGAGGGGAGGGAACGTGGTGAATTGGAAGCCAGAGCATTCGAGCGAGATGCCTATGTATAAACAAATCTATATCCATTTTGAGAACCAAATCCGGAGCGGAACGCTTCAAAGCGGAGCTAGGCTGCCAACCGAGCGGGATCTAGCCCGCAAGCTATCTGTCAATCGAAGTACAGTCACAACGGCTTATGACGAGCTTCGATCATCGGGATTAATTGAATCACGTCAGGGAAGTGGTACACGTGTGAGTGGTTTCATGTGGGAGACGAAACCGATCAGACAACCTCATTGGCAGCGATATAACCGCAGAGTGGTGTATGACACATCCGAACCGATACGTAACCTGGTACATCAATCACTTGGTCATCAAGAGATCATCCATATGATCCGAGGGGAACTGTCTCACGATCTGATGCCGCTGTCATTGCTGCATAAGGCTTCACAGCAGCTGAACTATGATGTTCCCTTCAGTTATTTCGAAGATTGGCGAGGGGATGTGCAGCTCAGGGAAACTCTAGCCCGGTTCTTGTCTGCGCGAATGGATATTCATTCGGATTCCGCAAATATCCTGGTCACAAGCGGCGTTAAGCATGCTCTCTCTCTGATTGCCCGGACACTGCTGCAGCCTGGGGATGCCATTGCGGTCGAGGGTCCGTCCTACTTATATTCGATGCAGGTCTTTGCAGAGGAGGGGCTGCGCATGGTCAAACTGGAGGTTGATGAGGAGGGCTTGATTCCTGAGCAGCTGCCAACACTTTATCAGCAGTTTGGCGTACGCATGGTATTCACCAATCCCACTTATCAAAATCCGACGGGTACCACATTGCCCACATCGCGACGTCACAAACTTCTGGAAATATGCGAGCAGCTCAATATTCCACTTGTTGAAGATGATCCTTACAGTCTCCTTCATTTCAGTAATACATCGCCGGGGGTTCCCGCTATCAAATCCATGGATCAGAAAAGTCAGTACGTCATTTATATAGGTACCCTTTCCAAAATATCGACACCCGGTATGAGAATTGGATACGTTTCCGCTCCTGAACAAGTCATTCGAAGGCTGGCGGAGGCAAAAAACCGTATGGGCTACAGCACAAGTCATATGGGGGAGCGTTTGGCATATTATTTTTTGAATGAGGAGGGCTTGGATACACATTTGGATAGGGTAAGAAGGGAACTGTCCAGAAGAAGGGAATACATGCTGCAGGCCATACAGCGTGAGGCTGGAGAGTATCTGGAGCTTATCGCGCCTGATGCGCCTGCCGGTGGATATTATCTCTGGCTTCGTTTGAAAGATGAACATGCTTTCGTTTCTGAGAAGGCTTGGATCGAAAAGGCTATTCAGTACGGGGTAAGCTTCTATCCTGGATCGGTGTTCGGCGAAGGAGGAAGCAAACTGCGATTAACCTATGCGTCCATTGGCATCGAAGAGATTGAAGAGGGGATCAAGCGATTAGGCCGTCTGCTGCGGGAAATATCCGGGAATCCAATCGGATAAAAAAACAGCGCCGTCGTCTGTGCCTTTTCGGCACCACGATCGGCGCTGTTCCGCTTTTTTGTTGGCGACTACCTGAGTCATTGGTTTTCGGCTCCATGATATTCGGCCTCCGAGGACCGGTGTAGATTGATTGGCCTGAGCGGATTTCGCTGGCTTATATGGCTTTGATTTTTTCATTGAAATCTCCCCTTTACTAAAGTTACGGTTTCAGCATAAAACATTTTAAACATGAACTCAAGTAAACTGCGTAAAATGAAAGGGTATGCTATAATAATTTTGGTTTAAATTGGAAAATGGGAGGTTGAAAAGATGAAACGCGGCAAGATATCTACAAGACAAGCCCAAAAGCGGATTTCCACAAAAACGGTGGCCAAAACCGTTCTGGCAAGTACCATTGGGTTGAGTCTTCTTCAGATTCCGGTATGGGCAGCTGCCTCCACGATAAGCGGAACTGGATTCGCGGTAGTCAAGGAGAGCAACGTTGTTACCAATACCCAGACATCAGGAGAAAATGCAAAGATCACGAAGGAGCAAGCAGAGCAAAAAATGATTGCATTGTTTCCGGCACTTAAAGATGCCAAACTGGAAAATTCCAGTTATTCGGAAACGGAAAACATGCCTGGTCATCAATCCGAATGGATGTTCAACTGGACCATTACGAAAGGCAACACCACGTACGGCATGAGCACAGGAGTCGACGCAGTGACCGGCGATGTACTCAGCTATTATCAGCCATATAATCTTTCCGCTGAAGAAAATGCTTATTATCCAGCAGAAATCACGAAGGAAAAGGCCGATAAATTAGCCAGGGATTTTATCGCGCAAGCTGCTCCATCCCTGAAAGCCGGAGAGTTGATTAATTCTACTGGTTTGACATATAACACCTCCAAAGCGTTATTTGGACCCGTTACATACAATTTTAATTATAATATCAAAATAAACGGCGTCCCTTCTGATGGAGAATACATTAATATTGGCATTGACGGCAAAGGCCGGATATTCAGTTACAATCGTTCAGCTACGGATATCCAAAAGTACCCTTCACCTAAACCGTCCATATCACAATCCGAAGCTGTAAACGCGTACAAGCAGGATCTGTCCCTTACATTGGCCTATGTACCTTTTAATGATTTTTTCGCCTCTCCCAATTCGAAAATGGACTGGAAGCTAGCATACATACCGGCTCCTTACCTGAGCGCAATGGATGCCCTTACGGGTAAAAGATTGAACTCTATTACGAGATCCGAAACGACGGTACCCAAGGCATTGGAATATACGGCGCTTCCGGCGTCTTCGAATTCCTTTAAAGCACATCAGGGCAAGACATTAACATCGAAGGAAGCGCAGCAGCTTTTTGCCGACTTTGCACCTTCGGGTAAGGATTACACATTGTCCACTAACCTTTCAAATTACTGGATGGATGCGAGCAAGCAGGTTTGGAATCTAAACTGGGATAACCGCAGCGTGATGGGTATGGGGAACGACAGTATCCATATGATGGTGGATGCCGATACCGGGCAGCTTATCAATTATAATATCGCGATATATTCTATGGGCATGAACAACGCTGAAGATTCGAAAAGCAGCAAGGAATCAAAGAGCAGTACAGCCGTTATTTCAGAGTCGAAAGCCCGTGAAAAAGCGATTGACCTGGTTTCCCGCTACTATCCTGAGGCAGCCAAAGTACTTAGACTTTCCAATGAGTCATCAACAGACAAGACGGATGGCAAAACCTCTTATAGATTTGTATTCCAGCGGTTCTACAAGGATCTTCCGGTGTATAGCCAGCAGGTAACGGTCGCTATGGATGGCAGCGGCAAGCTCCTGTCCTACAACATGGGTTCTTTACTCTCTGAAGGCTTTGAAAAAGAACTGAATTCCCTTACGGCGAAAGTTACGCTTGAGGACGCTCTCCGTACGTACAAGGAAGCTCTGGGGGCCGAGCTGAGATATACCGCAGACGGAGGTTACTACACGGAGACCAGATACTTGGAACCAACCGTATCACTCAGTTACGTGCCCACATTCGATGGTGAACGTTCCCTTCCATTCCTGAATGCCGTTACAGGCAAAAGTGAATTGTATGGCTCCTCTACAACCAAGGATAAGGGAGACCCAGCTAACCTGCCGTCGGATGTTGTTTCTCACAGCGCAAGCAAGGATCTTGCCATACTTCTTGATTACAACGTCATTACTCCGGGGAGTGATGGCCTGCTCCACCCGGATGCGGAGCTGTCTTACGGGGATATGATGAATATGTTCTCAAAAGCGGTCATGCCGGATCAAAATTATTATGATTCAGGCCGACTAGGTACGCAGTATAAGGATGTTGCCGCAGATAGTCCATATGCCCAGGCAACTCAGCTGTTCACTGACCGCGGATGGCTCCGGAATACAAAGTCCAGCGAGCTTCATCCGGAGCAGAAGCTAACTCGGGAAAAGCTGGCTGATATGATCATCGACATTCTACATTACGACCAACTGTCCAAGTACTATAACGCGGATCCGAAGGTCATGAGCTTGTCCGATGCGGCATCCATACAAAATAAGGGAGCTGTGGAGCTTGTACTGAAGCTCGGACTGATGGCGGCCAAGGATGATAAATTTGATCCTGCAAGAGCGGTTACCAAAGCTGAAGCTGCCCAAATTCTCGTATTGCTTGCCCATCTTCAAGGCAAGGTAGACACACCGATTTCTTACTAATTAACACAGCTGTTTCGGCCGGCTGCGAATCACAGCAGTCGGCTCTTTTTTACAAGATAAGATATGGAGGCAATTGGAAATGCGTTCTGACAGGATGAATCAAAGCTTGTTACGAAGGTTTATTGGAGTTATTTCTGTATTCTTGTTTATCGGCATACTTGTCGTTTCATCACTATGGTTTGAAAATCCCCCAAAAGGGAAGGGGACGGGAACACCCAAAACCTCATTCTCGTCTGAACGGGCGTTTGTTCACTTAGCCCATATTGCTGTGGAGCCGCATTCCATTTCTTCACCTGAGCTGGAAAAAGTCAGAACATACATAGTGGACCAATTTAAAAGTCTCGGACTCGTCGTTGAAGTGGAATCTTATCCCATCCAATATAACCGTGGAAATGGTGATGAACATGTTACGCTGAATAACATTATTGCTACTCTCAAAGGCTCTAAAGAAGGCAAAGCATTAATGATGTCCGCCCATTACGATTCAGTCGCCAGGGGTCCAGGTGCGAATGATGATGGAGTGGCCGTTGCTTCGATGATTGAGACTGCTCGTGCCTTGAAGGTTCAAGGTAAGCCGCTTCATGACATCTTGTTTGTGATTACGGATGGGGAGGAAGGGGGATTACTGGGGGCGAAGGAATTTTGGAAGGCTTCCAAGTTCAAAGATCAAGTGGGCATGGTCGCTAACTTTGAAGCTAGGGGTGCAAGCGGTCCATCACTCATGTTTCAAACAAGTAATGAAAACGGCAAGTTGATCCGTGAATTTGCAGCCATTGCACCGCTACCTGTCAGCAATTCGTTTCTGGCGGATATTTACCGTAAGATGCCCAATGATACAGATTTGACCATCTCCTTGGGTGAAGGTATTCCGGGCCTGAACTTTGCTTACGTAGGGAGCTGGGACAAATATCATTCGGCTGAGGACACCATCGATAATGTCTCCAAAGCGACGCTGCAGCATCACGGCGAAAACGCACTTGCAGTAGCGAGCCATTTTGGAACATTGGATCTCAGCGGCCTGAATGCCAAGGATGTTGAATATTTTAATCTCTACGGGAAAATTTTATATTACCCGCAGTCCATTAATCTTCCATTAGCCATTGTGTTGGCGGCGGCTCTTATTATACTGAGCTGGTTATTTGTTAAACGTAAAACCGCACGCCTTAGTAACATTGCTGCGGGAGTGGGATTTGTAACGCTTGGCATTATTCTATCGGCACTTATATCTCTAGGTTTCTATGAATTGCTTCATGTTATCAATGAGCAAATCAACCTGCAGTTTTATCATTTTAGTTTCCTCGTGATTACACTGATCGTACATGTACTGCTCACAATGTATCTGCGCCGGAGTCGGAATGAACTCGAAATGGTCCTTTCAGCTGCATACATGTTCCTCATTCTGGTCTTTGTAATGACCTACTTGATGCCGGGTGCAAGCTATATGTTCAGCCTGCCGCTCGTGGTTCATTCTATAGTTCTTGCTTTTCTGCAGGGATCGAAGAATCCATCGGCAACACTCCGCCGCAGCTGGATGATTATGATTCTCTCCGTTTTACCTGTGCTGCTGTTCATGTCTCTGTTCCACCTGCTGTTCATGGCGATGCCGCCGATTGTTAATGTGGTCTGCGCTGTGCTGTTCTCGCTGAACCTGTGTATGATTTATCCGCTGATCCGGAATATCTCAGATCTGTTCAAGGAGAATAAAGGTATCAGGAGAGCAGATCCACTACGGATAGAATTGTAATATGGTAAGATTCCAAGCCACCTGTAAAGGTGGCTTTTTTTCTGTTTACATCAATCAATGTGTTTATTATTGATATATGGATCTATCAGAAATAAAATATAATCATATGCTTATATTCTATTTTAATATTCAGGTAGGTTAGGAGGTTCGCTGATGGATCAGATTATGGATGCTGCGGAGAAGCTGAAGCTTCTTGGCGATAAAACCCGGCTTACCATACTTTGCTTGCTAAAAGACCGGGAATGGTGCGTTTGTGAGCTTGTTGAGGTATTATCCATTTCCCAGCCCGGAATCAGCCAGCACATGAGAAAACTGAAGTCCCATGGCGTCGTGAATGAGGCCAGAAGAGGGCAGTGGGTCTATTATTCGCTTCGTGTTCAGGACAACCCTTATATTCAGGCAGTGCTTGAGTACATGCCAGGAACAACGGGTACATTATCTTTGCTGAACATGAAGGAGCCGGGACAGATTTGTAAATAAGCCTTATATGCATACGTTCTTTAGAAAACAGAATTGAGGGTCGTCACTTGTTATCCATTATACTTGCTTTCGTTATTTTTATCGTTACGTTAACGTTTGTCATATGGCAGCCGAAGCAGCGTGATTCCAGTCAAGGAAGTGCTGATGGGAGCGCCTTGGGCAATCGTATTCTTTTCCATCGGTATGTATGTGGTCGTATACGGACTTCGTAATGTGGGATTGACGGATCTGCTTGCTGAAGTGATCCGCAGTACGGCGCAGCATGGGGTATTTGCAGCCACGATCTCCATGGGTTTTATTGCCGCTTTCCTGTCCTCGGTCATGAACAATCTGCCTACAGTCATGATAGATGCGTTGGCGATTGATGCGGCTCATGTCACCGGAGCGGTTAAAGATGCTTTGATTTATGCCAATGTGATCGGTTCGGATCTTGGACCGAAAAGTACGCCTATCGGCTCACTTGCAACGTTGCTTTGGCTCCATGTTCTTTCTTCCAAAGGGGTTAAGGTGTCCTGGGGGACTTATTTTAAAACAGGCATCATTTTGACATTCCGACCCTGCTAATTACTCTTATTGGCTTATATCTTGTGCTATAATTGGATATATTTGGGGGTGTATTCATGATGAATCGACAGAGAGCACGGCTTTTTTGGGGCGTTACCATTATCGCTGTTTTTATCCTAGGGTATAGCTTAGCTGCGCCAGTCCCAAAACAACCGGATACGTCATCCGGTGCGAGTAAAATATTGAACGAGGTGAACACCATCCATACGGCCCAAGCGAGCACGTTAAAGATGAATCTCGGCTCCATTACGTATGGTGTGGATGATCACGTAATCAATCTGGTGTTAGATCTTAATCTTAGCCGACATGAAAAAGTCGGTATCACTTTTATGGGGGCGGATCATAAGGGTATCCTTTTCGGCGATATGATTAGCAACTTGAAAGTTGGACATGTTGAAGATGAGACCACCTTTGTGGTGGAGAATAACAGGCTCCTTTTGTGGACGCAAGTACCGGTTCGTTTTCTGGGGGACGGAAATGAAGCCTGGATCGAAATCATGGATAAGGAAACCGGCGAGAAGATTTCGAATCAGAAATTGACGTTTCCGTTTTGAAGACTAGTATTTATTTGAACAGCTTTGCTCATTTGGCCGATTTTCAGTGAAAATGCATCAGTTCGCCCATTTCTGATAGAATGTGTATTACATTTTCCTGATCACTGGAATGAACTTACATAGAAAGAATGTGAATATACACCCATGATTTCATTTCTGCTGACATTAAAGCGTCTTCTAAGCGGTATTTTTCATGCCTTCAAGCACAAAAATTTTCAAGTTTTATTTGTTGTGATTCTGTTTGTGCTGTTATCGGGCACATTGTTTTATACACGCGAGGAAGGTTTGTCTGTTATCGATGCATTGTATTTCTGCATTGCGACCCTAAGTACGGTAGGACATCCCGATTTTGTACCTCAGACGGCCTTCGGTAAAATTTTCACCATGATTTATATCGTCGTGGGTACAGGCTTGTTCATGGGACTAATGGGATATATCGCTTATGGCGTGGTAAAGAGCAGCCAGAGGGAAGATAAAGAGGAGAAGGATAAGAACGAAAAGAACGGCAAGGGTGGAAAGAACGAAGATCAAGTTCACCCAGCCTCTGATCCTCAATAGAATATTGCCAAAAAGGATTCATCACGGGCACGTGAGTTTGAAGTGGAAACGGAATGGCTGCCAGGTGGCGGCACGGCCGTTTCTTCTTTTTTTGTCAGATTAACGTCACATATGGGTATGCCAAACCGGTAAAATCCCTGTGATATAATATAATCATGGAATATTACGACGGAAGCAGGTGTCCGGATTTTGAAAAAGGTTGTTGTGATCGGCGGCGGCATTACTGGCTTATCTACTGCTTATTATTTGCAAAAAAACGCCCGTGAGAGCGGTAGTGAAATTCATATTACAGTTGTAGAAGCAAACGAACGGTTAGGCGGCAAAATCAGAACGGTTCAGGACGGGGAATTCACCATGGAAACAGGGGCGGATTCTATCGTAACGCGCAAGACCAATGCTGCAGAATTGATTGAGGAAATCGGGCTGAAGGATCAAGTGGTCTATAATGCGACGGGGATATCCTACATATATTCCGACGGGAAGCTGAAGCAAATTCCGAAGGATGCGGTATTCGGCATTCCAACGAGCATAGAGTCGCTGGCAACGACGGAGCTGGTATCGGCTGAAGGCAAAGTTGAAGCACTAAAAGACTTGTATACGCCGAATGAACGTTTTACCAAAGATGATTCGGTTGGCGACTTTCTGGAAGCCTTTCTGGGAAAAGAAATTGTGGAAAAGCAAATTGGACCGGTATTGTCAGGCGTATATTCTGGTAAGTTGAGCGATCTGACCATCGCCTCCACACTGCCGTATTTAATTGATTACAAAAATGAATACGGAAGCATCATTACAGGGTTATCCGAGAATAAGGCCAAGTTCCAAAGCGGCGGCGGTAAGAAGTTTTTGTCGTTCCAGCAGGGTGTATCAGAGCTGATTGATGGAATTGAAAATCAACTTTCAAATTCCGAGATCATCAAAGGCATTGCTGCAGAGGATTTGAAGCCTTTAGCGAACGGTGGTTATGGTATCACGCTCATGGATGGACGTTTACTTGAGGCCGATGTTGTCGTGATTAGCACGCTGTCCGCTTCAGCACAGAAGCTGTTAAGAAATGCTTCACTGGATGAAGAATTTAGCCAATTCAAGAATAGTTCGCTGATCAGCGTATATATGGCATTTGATGTGCCCGACGAAGAGCTGCCGGCAGATGGAACGGGATTTATCACTTCAGACAGCGAAGATGTAAAATGCAATGCCTGCACATGGACAAGCCGGAAATGGGAGCACACCTCAACAGAAGGCAGGCTGCTCGTCAGACTCTTTTACAAGAGCACCAATCCGCATTATGATGAGCTGGTGAAGCTGACGGAAGATGAGCTGCTTCAGGTCGGTATGCAAGATATTCAAACGAGCCTTGGTATCTCAAGCCAGCCGCTGACCTATGATGTGACCAAGTGGCATGAAATGATGCCGAACTATCATATCATGCATCATCAGATTGTAAAGTCACTGGAAGCGAAGATGGAAGAACTGATGCCGAACGTGCTGCTGGCTGGCTGCTCCTACTACGGGGTCGGTATTCCAGATTGCATCGCGAACGGCGAAGAGACCGCGGCGAAGATCATGCAGATGATTGCTGACTGAACTATGGATAAGGTCCGGACAAACTGTCCGGGCCTTTTTTAATATAACGATTCGTTTGTCGGTATATATCATTCAGGTTTCATCTGATGATATGCTGATTCGATCAATTCTTGCAAGTGTGCGCCCTGTTTTTACTCTAAGCTAATCTTCAATCCATTCCGGTGGAGTACGGTGTTCCGGGTATATAGTAGAAACTATATACCATTTTGAATGATTGCCTTGTTCCTATTGTCAAAAACACACCTAGATATTATACTAACCTTGATTTTATTCATAACGGACTTTTTGTAACGAGTATAACAAATTGAATATGAAAGGAGGAGAAAAGCTTGGATATGCGTATTATCCGGCTGTTTAGACCACCCGTGAATCCGATGCCTTTATATGCGCATACCACCGGTTATAACAAACAGAAATCGATGAAACGGCCGGAAGGTTTTTCGACACATCAGCTGTTATTTTCGAGATCCGGAAAAGGCAGGATCAGCATTACTGGTCATGATGAGTTTGAGCTTGGCCCGATGCAGTATTTATTTCTTCCGGCTGAATTGCCTCATGCATATCATCCTGCGGGCGACGAGGATTGGGTTGTTGGGTATATTTCATTTTCCGGTACCCGGATATCTCCCTTGATGGAGCATTTCGGTATAAAACCATGCCTGCCTTATGATTGTCCTGATATTGACCTGGTTTGGTGCACGCTGGATAAGCTGTGGGAGATTGCGGATGCCAATGAAGAAGGAGCAGAATGGGATGGGGCCAAAATTTTGTATGGGCTGTTTCTGGATATGGAGAGGATGAAGAGTACGAATCCGCTAGAAAACGAAGTGCCTGTGCCAGTAGATTCCGATCCTGCTGGTGTCGTCGTCCGGCAAACTGCGAAGTATTTAAATGAGCATTACAATGAAAATATCTCATTATCCAATGTTGCCCAGTCTCTCGGCTATACTCATCAATACCTGAATCGGCTGTTCCGGCAGACGTATGGTCTGAGTATGCTGCAGTATGTCCAGAAAATACGGCTCGGGAAAGCGATTGACTTGATGAAGTCTGAGGCAGGCATGCCAGTGAAGGACATCGCCAAGTATGTCGGCATGGAAACCAATTATTTTATCCGCATGTTCAGAAAGGCCACAGGCAAGACACCTGATCATTATCGGAAAGAAGTGCTGCAATCACGATAACAAAGCAAAGGGGAATCTTTCAGATGAGTACAAACCGCGGTAAGCGTCCCAATATTCTTTTTATTATGAGTGACGATCATGCAGCTCATGCTATGAGCTGTTATGACAGCAAAATTAATGAAACACCCCATATTGACCGGATTGCTGATGAGGGAATGCGAATGGACAACTGTTTCTGTACGAACGCGATTTGCACACCGAGCCGTGCAAGTATTTTGACAGGTACATATAACCATATCAACGGAGTCAGAACTCTGTCAGACCGTCTGGATGGACGCCAGCTCACCATGCCGAAGCTGCTTCAGGAGAACGGCTATCAAACGGCCATCGTTGGCAAATGGCATTTGGGACATGGGGGAGAGAGTGATCCGACAGGCTTCGATTATTGGAGCGTTCTCCCGGGACAGGGAGATTATCATGATCCGAGTTTTATAGAAATGGGACGCAGTATAACAGAGAAAGGCTATGCGACGGATATCATTACAGACAAGTCGATTGATTGGCTGGAGAAAAGGGATAAGGAACAGCCCTTTTTCCTGATGTGCCACCACAAAGCACCCCATCGGCCATGGATTCCGGATGAAAAGCACGCGCATATGTACGAGGATATCGACATTCCGGAGCCGGAAACGTTCAACGATGATTATTCGAATCGGGCAAGCGCGGCGGAGGCCGCGATTATGCGGATTGACCGTGATTTAACAAAGCGGGATTTGAAAATCGACCCTCCGGAACATCTTGAGGGTGCAGCGCTCAAGAGCTGGAAATACCAGCGGTACATTAAAGATTACTTGCGCTGTGTTGCCTCGGTTGATGACAATGTAGGAAGGCTGCTGGACTATCTGGAAGCGGAGGGCTTACGTGAGGATACGATTGTCATTTATACTTCGGATCAAGGTTTTTTCCTGGGAGATCATGGCTGGTATGACAAGCGGTTTATGTATGAGGAATCCTTGCGTATGCCTTTTGTAATCCGATATCCGCGAGAAATTGAAGCAGGAAGCGTAGATAAGCATATCGTTCTGAATGTGGATTTCGCTTCCTTATTTCTGGATTATGCGGGGATCGAAATTCCAGAATCCATGCAGGGCTATAGCTTCCGCACTATTCTCCAAGGTGAAGATCCGCAGGAATGGCGCAAATCAATGTACTACCGCTACTGGGAGCATTTGTCCGAGCACGGCGTATACGCGCATTACGGCATTAGAACGGATCAATACAAGCTGATTTATTATTACGCGGATGCACTGGGTACAAATGGTTCCGTCGATGAACCGAAGGTACCGGAGTGGGAGCTTTTCGATCTCAAAAAAGATCCGCAGGAAATGATTAACGTGTACAACGACCCGGATTACGAGCATATCGTCGAAGTCATGGAAAAGGAGCTGCATCGTCTTCAGGAAGAAGTGCAGGATGAGCGGTTTATATACGGAGGAAAATAGAATGAAGATAAAACCGTTTGCCAATGGTAAACGGTTTTAATTTAAAAATTAATCCCGATTTTGTCAGAAACCTTCGGTTTCTGAAGTCTATCTAGTAAGTCAACGTTATGAGAGGGGTATCAAGTTGAATCACTTGCAGGAAAAGGCTATGGAATGGGAAGAGATGGAAGATGCAGCATTGGTTAAAGAGGCACAAACCGGAAGTCAGGAGGCGTTTGGTGAACTTGTCCGCAGACATCGGTCCAAGGTATTTGGCTATGCGAGAAGTATGGTACAGGAAGCCCATGCTGCAGAAGATATCGTTCAGGATGCGCTGATCAGAGCTTTTTTACATTTGGGTAAGCTTGTCGATGTCGAGCGATTCCTGCCCTGGATGCATCGGATTGTACGCAACCAAGCCATGACCCTGCTGAAAAAAGAGGGACAAAGACAGGAAAGCACCTTTACCAGTTTGGAGGCGGGTTTGTCCTCTCTCGAGGAACAACCGGAGAAATGGAACCAGCTGGACTACGTGCTGAAACAGGTGAGCCTTTCCATGGATAAGGAGGCAGCGCAGGCTGGCGTTCCGGAAGAACGATTGATGCGCCAGGAAACTCAGCGTGTGCTGTTGAACATTATCGCCTGCCTGAAACCAAGGGAACGGCAGATCTTTGAGTCGCATTTCTTCGATCAGCTGTCACCGCAGGAGATTGCCCGGGAATTCAGCTTATCTTCCGCCAATGTGTATCAAATCCTATCCCGCTCCCGCAGAAAAGTGATTCAGGAACGTATCCGCGTCACCGTTGACTCATACTTACGGACAAGAAGGGATTGGGGAATCATGAGAAAGGTTATTTTATCGGAGGAACAAATACATGGAAAAGGATCTTCTTGGTCAACGGCAGGGAACATGCTGCACACATTAGTGAATACAGCTGGCAAAAAGCATTCGTTAGCCATGGTTATGGGGTTAACGGGACTGGCTTTTCGTATCAACATTCTTCCGGAGAATGTGCATATTGCCGGGCCTACGGCATACGACTTCGCAGAAGTATTCCCAAGAGGGCTACATAATCTGGGTCTGACCTCCCGCGTTGTGGATGGAATGACTCCGCTGATCGGCGTGAACGCAAACTTATTAGATGACTCGGAAAAGAGTGTCAAAGCAATGCAGAAGCGGGATATTCACCAGGCACTTCCGGAAGCCCTGGATTTGATACATCATGCTATGGATCGGGGCTATCCGGTCATGGCCTGGGATCTATGTATTCCGGAGTTCGGGATGGTGTACGGATACGATGATGAACAAAGATGTCTTTATATCAATGAATGCGGTCGCAAGGATACCCTCGCCTATGATCATTTAGGAAGAGGGGTCATGGAAGAGATCTTTGTCCTGGCCGTTGATGCGTCGTTCAATATCGGACTCAAAGATAAGCTTCGAGGTGCTTTTCATATGATCACGCAGCATTATAACGGCACGGAACCCAAAGTTCCAGCTGGAGCAGTTAAAGGACTCGCTGCTTATGATGCGTGGTGCGAAGCTTTCCGCAATCAAACAGTCGAGCCGAATGGAAATGCATACAATATTGTGGTTTTTGGAGACAGCAGAAAATATGCTTCTCAGTTTCTGAAGGAAGTTGCTCTTGCATGGAATGAGCCGGAAGATGCAAGCGGGAATACAGGTGTTTTGCTGGAAGAAGCCGCAGAAACCTATAAGCAGCTTGCCCTTGTATTCGATGAGCTTCACGGGTTATTCCCATATCCTGACGGCGGAAAGCCCAATGATCAGGATTGTTCGCCACAGGCAATCATACTCTTGGAAAAGGCTAAGGAACTAGAAACCAAAGGGGCTGGGCAGATTGAGAGCATTTGGGCAACGATGAATTAATCCTAATAAATATTAATAATATTAATTAATAAAAGAGACTTGGTCTGATGATCAAGTCTCTTTTATATCTTCGTCTGGCTTTATATTTCGTAAATAAGGTTTAAGGCTGTCATGCAGCAGCTGCTTGACCATCTCCCTCAGCTCCATGGGATATATCACCTCAGCATCCGGTCCATATTTTAAAAGAAGTCTGGCTGCATAGGCATATTCTTCTGGAGGAATGTTGCCTTGCCACTCCTGCTGGTAAATATGTTGGTAGAGAGGATCTGATTCTGCCAGCCGGACACCGAGCGGCGTGAATTTGATTTTAGCCGGCACGCCTTCACGGGGATCATCCGCTGCCAGCCATTCCTTAAGAGTGGGAAGAGAGGGGGAGAATTCATCGCGTTTCGTCATTTCGATGATCCGATCCGACCGATAGAGAATAATCCGATCCCTGCTATGCGCAGGCATGTACCAGTATCCATGATCAAAGTAGAGACCAACGGGATATACTTCAGACCATCTTTCTCCAGCAGCAGAGCGATACAGCAGTTTCACCCGCTGTTTATTCATCGCCACCTCCAAAATAAGAGAAGTATAGGGTGACTCGGCATGCGTGGGTACCATCTGAAAAGAGACATAGTCCTTCATTTGATCGATGCTCTCCTGCACATCCTGCGGCAGCTCAGCGTAATAATGCTCGGATAGATGCTCACGAACTTCACCAAAAGGAATGTCGGGAATATGTTCCAGCAGTTTCAGCATGAGAAATAGTCCCATGGCTTCGTCCCGGGCAAGATGAAGAGGAGGCAGCAGCCGGTTGGGAAGTGCCCGATATCCGCCATGCGGACCGGTTTCCGTATAGAGCGGCAGACCAGTCTGCTGCAAATAATCAAGGTCTCGTTGTATGGTTCTGATAGACACGTCAAAACGCTCGGCAAGCTCTCGTGCCGTATACTTCTTGCGGGAATCCAATATTCGCATCAGAGCAATTCTACGTTCATTCATGAAATACTCCCCTTCATACTTAACGAAAAAATAACTACGACAAAGAATGTCATAAATATATTGTAGCATAGGAGATAGAAAGGAGCGATGAACAATGAATAAAGAAAAAGACAACAAAGTGGTGCTGTATATTGCGATGAGTCTCGATGGGTATATTGCGCTACCCGATGACTCGGTAGAATGGCTGGATGATGTTAAGGGAGATGGCGGAGACAACGGGTATGCGGACTTTTACAACACGATAGGAACCGTCATCATGGGCAGGCTTACGTATGAAGTAATATTGAAGCTTTCAGATGATTTTCCCTATGCCGGGAAGCCGTGTTATGTAACAACCCGAACTCCAGAGCAATATCAAAATGAACCGAACGTGACCTTTACGAATGAAGCACTGACTGAACTTGTGCCTCGTTTGAAAAATCAATCGGAAGGTTCGGTATGGCTGGTAGGTGGAGGTCAAATGGTACAGGCCTTCATGCAGGAGGGGCTGATGGAGGAAGCGATCATTGCCATAATCCCTAAAGTGCTCGGGCAAGGCATACCTTTATTTCCGAACGGTACACCGCCAAGTACTTTCGAATTGCGGCAAGTGGAACAGCGAGGAGATATCGTCTTGCTGCATTATAAGGTATAAGAATAGGGAATTGGATGAAGAGAGTGCTTAGCCTTTGTAACCGCGGCTGAAGCACTCTCTTTTTTTGTTAACATAGACCAATTCATCAATTTTGTCCAACACGTAACTGGGAGAAGTACCCCCGAATATAATCCAACAAGAAGCATGTTAAAGCGGAGGGGATCAGCCTGTCAAAGCATTTGCTTATTTACGACGTGGATTGGTGGATTCTGGGTAAGACAGCCAAAGTTATTCAGCAGTATCACCCTGATCTCGAACTGATCAATGCCGCGGGGCTGGATACGCTCATTCAAATGATAGGAAGTCAGGAGGTTAACCGGCGTTATTCTGTTATTAGTACCATGTGTCTGGGTATGGCTGCCTGGGCTATTTTCAAAAATATACGTATCGATTCCTCTGCTGCCGTCTCTTACTACTATTTCAGCTTAAATTACGAAACCTTCCGTGAATGGAAAGATCCGATCCTTCCAGACCCCGACTTTCTCCGATTGGTACTTCCCCGTATCCCGGTCATAGGAGCCATGAATCATAAGCTTGCCGAAACCCTGAAAGAGCTGGTTCCCCATGCTCAGGTAGAGTATATCGGACATTTTGTCGATACGACTAAATTCTCGCCTTCAGATTCGAATCGTGATCTTTCTTTACCTCTTGTTATCGGATGGGCCGGAGACAAGGCAAAGAAGTCCAAAAACTATGATTCGCTCTTTCAACCCATAAAACAGTATTTCGAGCATCAACCGGGAGTGAAGATCGTGGAGACCTCGGGCGGGTATGCTTATGACGACATGCCTTTATTTTACCGTTCTATTGATCTTTTGCTGATCACTTCTGCAAATGAAGGGGGCGGCGCACCGGCCTTGGAGGCTTATGCCTGCGGCAAACCGGTTTTGTCGACCCATGTAGGTTATGTCAAAGAGGCGGCACACACGGATGCTTATCCATTGATTCTGGATAGTGACGACCCGATTGAATTTATCCAAACCATTCAGGACTGGATGCATAAGCGAAACGAGCTTGAGGCGGTTGGTCAACGCTGCCGGGAGGAAGTAGTGAAACATTGGGGGATAGATCAGGCTGTGAACCACTGGTTGAGTGTTCTGTTTAACCGATAGATAGGAGGTAACGAGATGGGAACTTCCAACTGGCAAAATCTTTCGTATTGCGTGGAACTGATCCGCCAAGTAGCTCCTGGCAGAATACTTGATGTCGGCGTGGGTTTTGGCCGCTGGGGCATGATTTGCCGAGAGTTTCTGGATGTGTGGCAGGGAAGGGTATTTCGCGAGCAGTGGACGACAACTATTGAAGGTATTGAGGTGTTTGAACGTAGTATTGATGTATATCATGATTGCTTTTACAACCATATTTACCTTGTGGATGCTTATGAATTCATTGTCAGGCAGCAGAATTCAAAGGGGTATGACCTGGTGATTTTGGGGGATGTTCTGGAGCATTTCACCAAAGAGGATGCGGGTGAGCTATTGAAGTCTTGCCTTGAAATAAGCAGGTATGTGCTTCTGAATATTCCAATCGGAAATGACTGGCCGCAGGGCAGTGAATATGGCAACGACTATGAAACACATCGGAGCGAATGGACGGAAGCTGAATTTGATGTCTACCCGATCGTCGCGAAACAGATGTTCAAGGATTATATCCAGCGGGATTTTGCAACTCTATTACTGCTAGGAAATGGGTGATATTCAATATTCGGCTGGAAAATATACGGAGGAGGCGTATGTGATGGCTGATCGGGGAGAGATGAATGAGGCTTCTATAATCTGCGAAGTACCAGTTGAGTTGATTTTTACAGATATCGATGTGAAATCATCGCAAACAGAACACTTGATTGAACAATTTACCGAGACTTGGTATGAACATCATCTTCAGTACAGCAATATTTCGATCATTAGGTTTGAGCCGCACCGGGAATTATACCGCTACTTTTTGGGACAATCCGCATCCGCAGGCGCCTATTTGGACTGGTACAGCAAAATCCATACCACCCGTGGTTTGGAGCCGCCGATGTCTTCTGAAGAAATCCTGCATCAACGAAAAATGGAGTTCATCAACATGAAAAATGAGCTGTCTAACCAAAGTTCCTTTTTTAGTGAACACCCCATTCACGCAAGCTATAACCCTTCCGGTTATTTTAATATCAAAGATGGCCATCACCGGGCATTGTTTCTGTACTGCTGCGGTTTTCGTAGGCTGTATATGGCAATGAGCAAGGAAAATTATGAGCAGTGGATGAACAAGGAGCAAGCTGCTGTAGTTCAAGAAACCGTACAAACACAGAAACGACAGCTGATCTATACCCCGATCCTGAATCCTGCATTCTACAGCTGGAGAAGTGAGAGAGACGAAATCTACCCTACCAGACTTGATTACATGCTCCGATATCTAGGTCCTTATCATTTACATGAGCTTCGTATTCTCGATATCGGCTGCAATATTGGCTACCATGCGAGATGCTTGACGAGAGAGGGTGCAGAGGTCACTGGTATCGAGCATGATCCCAACCACTTTCAGCTGCTGCAGGAGCTGAACCGTCTGGAGCGAACCCATTTCAGATGGATTCCGGAGCCTTTCGAAACCACGGAAACAGAACGTTATGATATCGGGATTATGCTGACGGTCTTTTACCATGTGATGAAAGATGAAAAAGTCTGCGGCACTTTTCTATCCAAATTGAATGCATCCATTTCTCATCTGCTGTTCTGGGAATCGGGTGACGAAATCGATGCAGAGAAGAAGCTGCTTATGGATAATACGGATTTTACTTATTATGAGAAGCTCGCGGACACCTTTGGAACAGGGAAGTACAGGGAGCTTGGCGTGTTTTTGAAATAATTGAAGCATAAACCTAAGAGGGGGAGAATTACACCATGTCATGCGGTGTTTCTGTTCTCATTCCGTATCAATCGGACGGCGGCCCACGGGACGAGGCTTTTCGTTATGTAAAGGGGTTTTATGAGCAGCAGCTGCCGGAAATTGAAATCTGTGTGGGAGAACTGAGTCATGAAATATTCTGCCGTTCGAAGGCAATCAACAAGGCAGCAGCGGCCGCAAGCGGTCGGATCTTCATCATTGCCGATGGAGACATCATCTATGATCCGGATCTGATGAAGGATGCCTTAAAGCAGGTCGCAGACAACAGATGGATCATTCCTTTTAGCAGTATCACACGCATGACCTATAACAATTCACAGGCGATTCTTCAAAGGGATGCACATTGGCCGCTTCAAATCCCGCTCGAAACGATGCCCGATAACGCCCGATTTTTCGTCGGGGGAGTGAATGTACTTTCAAGGAAAGCTTTTGAGTTGGTTGGGGGATATGATGAACGGTTTATAGGCTGGGGAGGGGAAGACGAAGCTTTTGCGTATTCTCTGGATACGATGGTGGGAAAGCATATTCGCCTTGAAGGTAATCTGCTGCATTTTTGGCATCCGTTTGTCGGACCCGCGGGTAACCCGCATTATGACGCGAATTATTCTTTATTCAATTTGTATAAAGCCGCAATAGGCAATCCGGAAGAAATGAATCGATTGATCCAGGCCAAAGAGAGAGGAGTTTGACAGCCATGAAATTATCTTTGATCGTTCCGGTCTTGAATGAGGAAACATTCATCCCGCTTTATCTGGAAAGTGCAGCCGCTTATGCAGATGAAATTGTTATCGTGGACGGCGGCAGTACAGATCGGACCATTCAGATCATTGAAGCCTATCAGCGGCATTTTCCTATTCGACTCTACAGGATGAACCAAACTGGCTTGCCTTATACAGAAGACTGGAACGAATCCAGAGTCCGTAATTTTCTGATTGACCAGGCTGCAGGGGACTGGATCATGAATCTGGATATCGACGAGCTGATGGACGACCGGTTTCGCGATGTTTTGCCGGAGATCATGAACCGTACGGAGATTGATATTTTCCAGTTCCCATTCGTGAATTTTTGGGGCAGCCCTTGGACACTTCGCGTAAACAGCCCTGGAGATGAAAGGTGGTCAAATGATATTACCCGAATGTGGCGTGCGAACATTGGAATAAGGTACCGTGATGAAAAGCATCATTGCACGCTGGAGGGCAGCGGCGGTCAAAGTATTTGGAGCATTCCGCGCGACCGGGTGGACATAAATATCTATCATTACCATTACGCAATCGGAAGGAAAATCAAATATAACGATAATCGCCGCGGTGACGTGAATGTGCCCAATAATCAGGGAGAACCGGACTGGAGCTTCACGCATGCCGAATACAGTATTGCAACGGCTCCTTTTACAGGAAGTCATCCGGAAGTCATACAGCAGTATCTAAATGTACATCAGCTGTGACAGGATTCATAGGTCATGTAAAAAAGCCTTCAGCATCAGGGAGATGATTCTCATCCGGATGCGAAGGCCTTTTATTTTATGAATGTGTTCCTTCCATTGTCAGGGACTGATTTGGCTCCAATAGCTGATGAACCAAGAGAGGGGCCTGACGCTCTTCAACTATTCTATAGTCCTTCATACTCATTCTCAAATCCTCCAGCTGATGTGCGTGGTAAGAGAGGGAGTCTATCACATTATGATGCGTATGAAAATCCGGAAAGACCTCATTTTCACCGCAGTAAAGAATATATTCGAAGGGGACAAGGCTAAACAAATCAAGTCTGTTAGTCATGTACATCTGCGGTCCGGCTTTGCGTATGCCTACAATATCATGATGATAATATTTGGTCAGATGAA
This sequence comes from Paenibacillus sp. J23TS9, assembly GCF_018403225.1. Lineage (NCBI taxonomy): Bacteria > Bacillati > Bacillota > Bacilli > Caryophanales > Paenibacillaceae > Paenibacillus > Paenibacillus sp. J23TS9. The sequence goes on from NZ_BOSG01000001.1 coordinate 1,237,174, forward strand.
TGATGACAATCCATTCTTTATGCGCTGCTAACTGCTTAATCAACTGCTGCCAACGGATGCTCCGCCTCGACCATTCCCTGCCTCCAAGAACAAGGATGCACTTTTGATTATTCTTCTTTAGTCTGCCGGAGACCTCTTCATTTGTTTCTGCACCGAAAAAAAGGTTTTCAGGACGTTTGGGGAGCTGCCAAATTTTATTCCATTTTTGTTCGTAATAAGCTTTGTTCCTCTGCCATAGCGCATCGTATTCATCGGGCTTCAGCTTCTTGATCGTTGCGCTGCCGTGGTGATAGACGAAGGCGTCTTCAATAATCAAGAGCTTATACCCCGCACGTTTCACTCGTTCGCAATAATCATCATCCTCAAACATGCCTATACCGTATTTACTGTCCAAGCCACCGATTTTTTCGAAAACACTTCGTTTCATAGCGACGCAGAAGAAGCCCAACAGCTCCGTATACCGGTAAGATCCTTTGTAATATTGATAAAAATCATGCAGCCATTGCGGATGTGCTCCATCAACCGGATTTCCTACAAAATGGTCGACGGCCTGATCATTGCCGACATGATTGGACATCGGACCGCTCATTCCTATATCATGATTCTTCTCTAGAGGTGCAATCAATCGTTGGATCCAGCTCTCATCCGGGATGATGGTATCATTGTTCAACAGAATGATATAGTCGCCGGTAGCTTTGCGACAGCCCAATGAATTACCTGCAGCAAATCCGAGATTGGAAGATGCATAAATGATTCGGAACAGATCCGGATCGAGTTCTGATAAATGATGCGGTGTTTCGTCTGTAGAACCGTTATCAATGATAATGATTTCCAGATTGGGGTATCGATGAGGCTTCTGCAAGCTAAAAAGACATTGCCGGGTGTACGCCCAGTTGTTATAGGTCAGGATGACGATGCTTACTTTGGGAAACAGCTGTCGCTGTATGGTTTGATGCAATTCCTGGTACCTCATCTCCCAAGTATGGGTGTGTGCATACCGTTGTCTGAGTTCCATTTGCTGCGGATTATTTTCCATAAGCGACCATTCAATTGCATCTTCAAAAGCTTCAGGTGTTCGCGCTATGGAGGTTAACCCGTCTGCAACCATTTCAAGCTCCGGAAGATAAGTGGAGACGACTGGCTTGCCTGCAGACAGATATTCATACAACTTAACCGGGTTAGTTGCCCGGGTGAGTTCATTTTGCAGGAAAGGAATGATAGCCACATCAAACCGTTGCAGATATGAAGGAAGCTCGGTATAAGGTTTTTCACCAAGAAGAAGTACGTTGGGCAGCTTTTCGACTGCCGAAGTGTCACAGCCAAACGTATGACCGATCAGTATAAATGTCCATTCAGGTCTTTTCGTGGCGAGCTTCTCGACGAGCTGAATGTCGAACCAGTCCGATATGGCTCCATAATAACCAATGACAGGACCTTGAACAGAATCGAGTTCCGGGGCTGGGACAGCCTGCGAGGAAAAATGGGAAACATCAGCAGCATTTCGGAGCAAAAGTGTAGATGAATGAAGAGCTTGCATCCGATCGTATAACAGCTGGGATGAAGCGAGCACCAGGTTAGCCTTGCGGGCCAATTGTTCTTCCTGTCTGAGTACTGCCTTTTCATTGGTTGAAAATCCATTGTGTTCGTCCATGCAATCATAGAGAAGGTTGTGGTTTTCCATGGCTGTCACGAGCGGAGTCCAGAATGGAAGATCAACGATCGAGACTAGATGATGAACCTGAAACCGATCTCTGACATAGTCGATTGACCAGCTTAAATACTGAATATCAGCCTGGCTCATTTGGTCTCTATACAGATTAAGGCGTTGGTGTGCACAAAGAGTAACAAGCCAAATATTAGGCTCAATCCGTTTGATTTTGACATGGTGGGCCACTTCTTCATAAGTCGCATTCTTCTGAAGTGCCGTTACTCCGGTAGTTATATAAAAAACACGGTGTCCGTGCTGGGCAAACTGCTGTGAGATCTGCTGCGGTCTTTGCCATCTGAAATCCCAATCAATTACTGGAAAACGGAAGACATCATACATACCAGGTTCCTCCATATAAGACCGCACCTGTGGCGTAACTACCTCAGCAGCAGGAATTTCGTTCAATGGAACCATAACATGACGATTTGGCAGGGGCTGAGTTGGAATACTCATGGGGGATGCTGGATTCATTTGTGGTGGCTTGATATACCGAGTTTTCTTCGGAACCGTTCTTTTGCTTTTTTTATGCTTCAGAGTCGAAGGAGACGCTGATTTAATCATTGGCTTCCGGGGCCTTTTGCGTGGTCTATTCAAGCAGAATTCTCCTCCCTAAACGATTGTCTAGTTCAAAATATGTATCTTGCCGGATATCCGCGTGGGTAAATCACCATTCCAAGTGGATAAAAGGGATGATAATTCGTAAGCTCTTCCATACCTATTTTCAATTTGGTAGGCAAATTGATTATCTTTGTATCTCAGGGGTTACCGCTTGTATGAAAACATCATATTGTACTCATGACCAAGCGAAGGAGGCAGATCCATGAAGCTGCGCAGAAAAACTTTTAACAATACAAATTGTGTTCAAGTTATTCGTAAAAAGAAGCCATCTTCCCATGGGAAGACAGGTTCATTAAGAAGAAAGCTGAACGAGCTTAAAAGATTACTTGCAGGCAGCATAGCTAGACTTGCTGAACAAGTAAGAAGGCTCAGATACCGGGTAAACCGCTTGTCCGCACGTGTGAATTCTTTGCAGGATCAGGTCGAGCTGATGACTGAGAACCAGCAAGGTACGAGAGCCTTTTTTATTAAAAAAGTTAATTCGAAAATAACTATTGAGACCCCGGCGGGTACCGTTTTCGGAACACTTACCCTGGTTGGGGATGACTTTATTCAACTCAGAGAACCCGATGGAAGTATTGTTCTGATACCGCTGCGGAGTGTATTGTCAATACTCTAATATTAAAAAAATGAGGAGGAATAAAGACCATGAATTTCTTGGAAGCTTTGAATACGTTTATGGGCAGGATGTCAGAAGTCGTTCAGCCGGGGCAATTTTTACAGGGGAGATTGGCATCAGTCTCTAATGGCCTGGTCACTGTACAGCTTGTAAGCTCTAACTATATACCGACGACTCAGGAAGTTACCGCAATAAGCGATAATATTACTTTCGTCCGAATTCTTCCATAGTACATGAACAGAATCAAACTTAGAAGCTTAGAAGTTCTGATCCAGCATCCAGGAACTCCACTTTTTGAATTCCTGTGTATGGATATGCGTAATACTGCTGCTGCGGATCCGCCGGTTATATAGTGGGAGAGGGATGTAATGCAATGTTTCTGTTTTTGCAAACCGGGCAAGTATTTCAATATCCTCGTACAATCTTCCATTCCAAGGTGCAGAAGTGTTCCAGCCGTTACCATCCTTAAGCGATTTGGTGAGAAACATTCGGGGAGCAATCGCTAAGCCTTTTTCAAGAAGACCCTGATATGTGAGGGTGGGTGGAGAATTGACTCCCCGGTAGATGAGCTGTCCATTTAGGCGCTCTGTCCATTCATGATGATCCGCATAGATTACATCAACGGGTTCCATACCGCAAGCTTCATCAGCAAGCTTCTGCAAGCAGTCCACAGTCAGCCAGTCGTCAGCATCGAGCTCGAGCAGCCAGCTGCCCTTGATCTTCATTAGGGCTCTATTCAGGCATGCTGCTTTTCCTTGGTTATGTTCTTGGATCAAGCATTGAATCCGCGGGTCTTTTTCAAGTGTGTTTAGAAGCGCTTGGGTTCCGTCGGTCGATCGGTCGTCAACGATAATAAGTTCCCAATTCTTATAAGATTGGGCGAGAACGGACCGGATAGCCCATGGCAAGTAGTTCGCATTATTATACGTACACAAAACGATGGATATTAATGGATTTAGTGTTTTATCCTGTTGGTGATCTCCTTGTGCGTAAAGATTCTTAAGCAGGAGCATCAATTCTTTTTTCTCTATGTCGTTGTTCTTCCAATGCAGGATGTCAGCCTTTGATGGTACGATCGTATCCGTTGTTACAAATAGCCATGAGTAAGAGTTCAGAAGCTGAAATTGCTTATCTATAAGTACATAAAGATCAAAGGGGAGATGGCTTCGTTCGGTAAAACCATTATTGGGTTCTGCTATTACGTTAGCCGTACGCCATAAGATAGCGCCAACGCATTCAAACTTCTGTGATTCTTCGAAGTGTACTGCGGGAAGGGGTTGAATAATGATCCCGGCCAAGTCATGCACCATTTCGGTCTGCCATTGCTGAAGCTGTTCTTTAAAAGCAGGTTTAATGGTATCGCCTGCATAAAAGGTAAGAAAAAATGGTTCATCATAGGTTGCTAAAATATCGTTTAATTTCGCAGCAGTATCCAGTACTGGCAGCCGCACGGGGGTTATTTCGGGAAGTGCGTCCCGAAGAGAAAGTTCGGTTTGGAGCGCATTCAATTGGCTGCCTCTAGTGATAATAAATGCAATCATATAGCTACTCCCTTCCGTTGAATGCCTATAGAATGAGGTGTTACCCAATGACAGGGTATGCAGCATTTGCCTATGTGACACGAAGAGTTTCCTAATTCAAATAGAAAAAGCCGCATTTCTGCGGCTTTTTCTGATGTACACGGCTAACCAATCTTTGACTTACCGGTTATCGATCTTCTCCGGATACAAGTCATGATTCATCAGACGCTGCTCGGCCATCTGTTCAAACTTGGTTCCGGGTTTTCCGTAGTTGCAGTAAGGATCGATGGAGATTCCGCCGCGCGGCGTGAATTTGCCCCACACCTCAATGTACCGTGGCTCCATCAGCTTGATCAGATCATTCATGATGATATTCATGCAGTCCTCGTGGAAATCGCCGTGATTGCGGAAGCTGAAGAGATAGAGTTTCAGAGATTTGCTCTCCACCATCTTCACATCCGGAATGTAGCTGATATACAGCGTTGCGAAGTCCGGTTGGCCGGTGATCGGACATAGGCTCGTAAATTCCGGAAAGTTTAATTTCACAAAATAATCGCGGTAAGCATGTTTATTGTCAAAGCTCTCAAGCACCTCGGGTGCGTATTGAAATACATACGTAGTCCCTTGATTGCCGAGTAGCGTTAGATCTTTCATTTCTTCAAGTTGTCTGCCTGTCATCTCGGAAAAATCCTCCTTTTGGTGGTTGGCGTTAGACGCCGCGTTTATTTCCCCATACCAGCGTATGTAGTTGCGGTAGTACCCGCACATTGTTTAACGCCTCGGACACCACAACCTTGTCGATCAGCGCCTCGTATTGCATGAGCAGTTCAGCAGCATGGCTTTCCTTGTCCATCCGTGCCACATCCGAGTTTCCTACCTGAAGATACATCGGTGCTGCGGGGTAGCGGCTGTGCACGGTTTTAGCGTAATCCAGATCCTGATCATCGAAAATGACGACCTTTAAACTATAGGCATAAGGTGCCGGGCGATTCTTCAGGCGATTTACAATCGCATCAAGTTTATTCCAGTCGGTCGTCATGCCAGAGCTCGGTGGTTTTGGGGATACCGTCACTTCCTCAATATCCGCGAGCCAATCCTGCCAACGGGAGCCTTGCGTTTCCACAGCCATCCGTATGCCTGAAGCTTTCAGCAGCGATACGAGCGAAGAGAGCTGGGGGAGAAGCAGTGGATTTCCTCCCGAGATCGTTACATGTGAAAAGCGGTTTCCGCCTATACGCTGCAGTTCTGCCCAAACTTCATCGGCATTCATTTTCTGAATATCCTTGACGCCACTTCCATCCCAGGTAAAGGCGGAGTCACACCAAGAGCAGTGGTAGTCGCAGCCGGCAGTACGCACAAACATTGTTTTTTGACCGATGACCATGCCTTCGCCTTGGACCGTGGGTCCGAATATTTCCAGAACCGGAATAGCTGGCATTGGCTTGATGGATGCCTTGAGCATATTCATGATTCCACCCACTCCCGGCGGAACTCGGCATAACTGGTCGGTGTTTCATACAAGCGCACATATTCGGTACGCCCAGCCTCGATCAGATCTGCAAATGGCTCCGAGGCTAGTGCCGATTCCATTTGCTCATATAGCCAAATCACCATATTTTCTGCCGTCGTATTCATAGGAGGAAGCGTCTCATTCAAATAACGGTGATCAAGGTAAGGCTCAATCCGCTGTTTCCATATGTCTTTAACCAGACCAAAGTCCGCTGCAATACCAATCTCATTCGGATAAGCGCTGATGCCAAATACAGCTTTATAGGTATGGCCGTGCAAATTTTTGCATTTGCCTTCATATGCATGCAGGTGATGAGCGGCGTCGAAGGTGAATTCTTTGCTGACCATAACGCGGTAATGTCGGTATTTCAAATCGGTCTTTTGAATGTCCGTACCCAGCTGCTGAAGATGTTCAACGATGCGGAATTCGCCTGGCGTCCGGGTCATCGGTTGATACCCAGTGCATGATTTTGGAGGAATAATTCCAGACCTTTACGGCGTAGCTCACAGGAAGGACAATCCCCGCACCCGTCACCAATAATGCCGTTATAACAGGTCAAAGTACGTTCCCGTACGAATTCAAATGCGTTCAGTTCATGCGCCATAGCCCAGGTTTCGGCTTTATCCAGCCACATCAGCGGAGTATGGATCACAAAATTATAGTCCATGGCCAAATTCAAAGTGACATTCAGCGATTTGACGAAGGAATCCCGGCAATCCGGATAACCGCTGAAATCCGTCTCGCAAACGCCTGTGACCAGATGCCTTGCACCGGAAACTTTAGCCAGAACGGCTGCAAAACTAAGAAATAAATGATTGCGTCCTTCGACAAATGTGCTTGGAAGCTCGCCTTCCTCCTGGGTAATTTCGATATCACTGCGGGTTAGCGCGTTCGGAGCGAGTTGATTGAGCAGACTCATATCAAGCACTGTGTTCTTCACGCCAAGTTCTTCCGAAATACTTCTAGCGCAGTCAATCTCAAGACTGTGGCGCTGACCGTAGTCAAACGTAACCGTCTCAACTTCACCAAACTGCTGCATTGCCCAGAACAGGCAGGTCGTGCTGTCTTGGCCGCCGCTGAATACGACAACCGCTTTTTCGTTTTTGAGCATAAAAAAAACCTCTCCATCTTCAAAATGTGTTGTACAAGCGAAAACATCCGCTTCTACCTTCGAAGAGAGAGGGTTCATGAACTGTCCGTAAAAAAACAAGCCCGATCGGAAATAGACCTTAAAGGGCAGTCTTAGTTTTTTATAGAGGGAGTTCGCGAACCTCTCCCGGGCGGAATCAACCGCAGCCGGACTTTCTTCAATTGGCGCTTTTGTGGCGCAGGGCTCATTATAACACAACTTTGGAAGAAGTGAATACCTGCTGTTTTTTTCGGAAACAGATTTCATTTACCTATTATTAACTTGAAAACCCTTGAAACGAAGGCATTTGCCATACGATTCAAGGGTTCTTGTTAAAATTTATTCAACAGCGTTCCGTTATTAAGCGTGCTGAAGCACCAATTTGTTGGCCACCTCAGTAACCTGACGGAGTCCTTCTTGAATGAATGCTTCCGCTTTGTCGCGCTGTGCATTGTGTCCTTCGATAATAACTTCGCCGATAATTTCCATACCGAATACACCAGCGAAAACGTTGCGCATATAGTTGACAGCCATCTCCATTGGAGCAGCTTCCGGAGCGGAGTAGAACCCGCCGCGCGCGTTCAGGAAGATCGCTTTCTTGTCGGTCATCAGTTGAATCATGTTGCCTTCAGCATCGTATTTGAATGCAAAGCCTGCAGCATATACATAATCGATGAAAGTTTGAAGTTTAGCCGGAATGGTCAGGTTCCAGAGAGGGAATGCGAATACGACAACGTCAGCTGCAGTCAGAGCGTCCATTGCTTTTTGTTTGGCTGCCAAAATGCGGTTTTCCACGTCGGTCAATTCTCCGCCATTTTGCAATTTGCCGAATGCATTGAACAGATCTTGTCCAAAGTAAGGTGTATCTTCGGCGAACACATCATATGTCGTTACATTCAGGTTTTCGGCGCCTTTAACGGCTTCCATGAATGTTTCGTACATTTTACTTGATATGGCCTCTGTTGCAGGCCGGTTATTTGCCTTTACGACTAATACGTTCATGCTGTATTTTCCTCCAATGGTCGAACACAAAGGCGATGCGAAAAACCAAGTGAGAAACTGGCTATATGATCTCTTGTGTTGCGGCTCTAGTTAGTTTACACAACAACGAATGTTGTATAGTTGAATTGTAAGCAACTTTCGAAAATTCCGCAACCCTAAATAAATAACTTTCTAGATTGAGTTTTAAAGATTTTCACAAAATGTTTAAAATTTAGCGGGGATAGGGAGGGAGGAACCTCCAGAAAGAACCACGAATGACGGGACAGACAACTGCTCTTCTGCGAATGCTTCTAGAAAGACCCGCGTGGCATGCTGCGTTTTCTTGTTGCACCGATGTGATATAGTAGATTCATAGATTCAAGAATTGCATTAGACATATAGAAAAGGGTGTAACACACATGAAATACAAAATGATCGTTCTCGATTTAGATGATACGCTGCTTCAAGATGACCAGACCATTTCGCCGCGGACGAAAGAAGCTCTCATGAACGCTCAGAAGGAAGGCGTTAAGGTCGTATTGGCCTCGGGCCGCCCTACATTTGGCATGAAGGAAATTGCGAAAGAGCTGGAGCTGGAGAAATTCGGAAGCTTCATCCTTTCCTTTAACGGTGCTAAAATCATCAACTGCCTTACAGGAGAGGAAATTTTCAGTAGTACGCTATCCGTAGATACGGTGCAAAAGCTGTTTGGGATCAGTCAACGGGAAGATCTGTCCATGCTGACGTACTTGGGAGATCATATCGTTACCGAAAATCGCAATGAATACACGGATATCGAATCGGGGTTGACGGGTATGAGCATCCGCGAGGTTGACAGCTTCGTTAAGGCAGTGAAAGAGCCGGTCGTCAAGGTGCTCATGGTGGATGCACCCGAAAAAGTGGCTGAGGCAGAGGAAAAGCTTCAGGTGGAACTGGCTGGAGAACTGAGCGTGATGCGCTCGAAGCCATTTTTTCTTGAATTTACGGAGGCGGGCGTGGACAAGGGGACGAGCCTGCACCAACTCATTCGCCATCTGGGGATTCAGCAGGAGGAAGTGATCGCTATGGGCGACAGTTTCAATGATTTGGCGATGATCCGGTTTGCCGGACTTGGCGTAGCCATGGGAAATGCTCGTGAAGAGATTAAGGATGCCGCCGATTACGTGACGGACACTAATATGAATGATGGCGTGGCGAAGGTGATCGAGCAGTTTGTACTTGCTTACCAGCAAGCATAATCAAATTGAACAGACAAGGCCGGGATGATCCGAGAGAGGGAGATTCCGGCCTATTTTGGGTTCCTGTTATGCATTGTCATTTTACGATTCATGCTGTGGGAGCCGTTACTTTGTTTCTTAGTGCGGATTCTTGGCATGCCGTAAGTCAAAAAAGGAACGCTCCGTTTGAGCGTCCCTTTTTGGTCATGGTCTTAAACAAGCACCTTGCGGAACTCCTGGGTAAGCAGGGGAACCACTTCGAACAGATCGCCAACAATACCGTAATCCGCCACTTTGAAGATCGGCGCTTCCGGATCCTTGTTGATGGCAATGATGACCCGGGATTGGCTCATGCCGGCCAAATGCTGAATCGCTCCGCTGATGCCGCAGGCGATATAGATTTCTGGAGTTACCACTTTGCCGGTTTGGCCAATCTGCATCGAATAGTCGCAGTATCCGGCATCGCAGGCAGCACGGGAGGCGCCGACGGCTCCATGAAGAACATCTGCGAGCTCTTCAAGCGGTTTGAAGCCTTCCGCGCTCTTAACGCCGCGACCGCCGGATATTACGATTTTGGCTTCGGTTAGATCAACCTTACCTGAAGTTTTTCGGACAACATCTTTTACAATGGAGCGTAAAGAAGCGGAGGGAGCATAATCCAGTTCTACAACTTCACCCGCGGAAGCAGCAGCTTCAGTTGGGTTGATATTATTCGGGCGGATGGTGACAACCTGAGCGCCACCTGTAAATTGCTTTTGCTCAAAAGCTTTGCCGGCGTACAGAGGACGGGTATAGATAACCTCGTCGGCATCGCCTTTCTCAATCGCTATCACATCAGATATTTGACCTGCACCGAGATGCGCCGCGATCGCCGGTCCCAAGTCGCGTCCCTGAGCGGTATGTCCAAGCATAACCACATCCGGTGTTACACGTTCGAAGACGCTTTTCATCACATTCAAATAGGTTTCTGGATTGTATATTTCTAGCTCGGGATGGTCAATTGAATAAATCTGTCCATCCACGTAACCAGCAAGCTCCGAAGCTAGTTTAGTGGTTTGTGATCCGATCAAAACCGCGGCTGTACTGTCACCCTCTTGACATGCGATCGATACCGCCTGAAGCGCCTCCAACGTAACCTGACGCAAGCTTCCGTCGCGAACCTCAGCTACTACTACATACGTTTTACCCATTTCCAGATTCCTCCCTTATATGTCAGGACTCTCGCGAAGTCCTCATGAAGACCCATGAAATTATATGGCGTTCGAATGTCATTTCGTCATGCAGCTAATCCAGAACATTCGTTAAATCAGCTTGGCTTCCGTACGAAGCAGATTCACCAATTCAGCGGCTTGCTGAGCATGATCTCCTTGAAGGATACGTCCAGCCTCACGCTTCGGAGGAAGGGAGAGGGAGATGCGTTTGGTTTTTGCTGCTGCATCACTGACGCTAAGGGCAAGATCGCCAATGGCCATCCGATGGAAGGGTTTTTTCTTGGCTTTCATAATGCCAGGCAGGGAAGGGTATCGTGGTTCATTTAGGCCTTGCTGCGCCGTAAAGACAGCAGGAAGGGAGACTTCCACGGTTTCCGTGTCTCCTTCCGCGTCACGATCGACCACGGCTTGTTGCCCGTTAATTGCGAGCTTGGTAATCGAGGAAGTATGCGGAATATCCAGCAGCTGCGCCAGTCTAACCGCGACCTGTCCGCCGCCGCTATCCACAGAGAAGTTGCCGCCAAGAATTAGATCATAAGACTGTTGACCAAGATAGGCCGCAAGTAGCCGGGAAACCGTATACTCGTCGGTCGCCAAGCCGTCATTACTGATCAGAACAGCTTCGTCCGCACCCATCGCGAGTGCTGTCCGGAGAGCTTCTGCCGTACGGTCTGGGCCCACGCCAACCACGGTAATGGTGCCGCCATGCTGATCTCTTTGAAGCAGTGCTTCCTCTACAGCATACTCGTCGTAAGGATTCATGACATATTTCACGCCGTCATCGGAGATTTCTCCATTGTTAATGACGATTCTTTCCTCAGTATCGAAGGTTTGCTTCAGCAGTACAAAGATATTCATGTGGCAAGCTCCTCTCAATTCAATGGATTGGAAATTACTTCAGGCCTTTCAAGAAAAATTCAACCGTCTTGTCGACCTGTCCGGATAGCGAATACTTCCGGTCCGAGATCAGCCAAGAGGTGACTACCTCATCCATGGCGCCAAAAATCAGCAGCCGCGTTAGCTTCACATCGAGATTCTGGCGGAAGGACCCCTCCGACATGCCTCTTTCTACAATATGCTCAATCAGCTGGATATAAGGCTTTACTACAAGACCAATGGCCTTGCGAAGCTCCAGCGAGCTTTGCCTCAATTCAATCTGGGTAACATACGCGAGGTTCACATTGTTCTCCAGCTCTGTAAAATGGATTTCACAAACCTTATGCAGCGCATCATCCGCCGAGTTGGTTTCCTTTACGCTGCTATGGAACATCGCGACGAGATTTCCAAGCCGCTCCTGAAACAGGGAAATAAGGATATCTTCCTTGTTTTTAAAATATAGATATATGGTACCGTCTGCTACACCAGCCTCCTTTGCGATTTTGGAAATCTGGGAGCCGTGAAACCCGTTCTCCGCAATGACTTTTAATGCTGCATCCAAAATTAACTCATATTTTTCCATTTTTCTACTTGTCATCAAGCCACCCCAGTGATAGAATTCAATTAACTGAATGAACACTCATTCATTTTTTCTTAATCTTATGGTAAACGATGTTAATTGTCAATGATACAGACAAGATTTGTTGTGAGGATTTTGCGAAGGTCCAGAGAAGTTTGATTTTTGCAGAATCTTGATTTTAAAAGCAATTTGTAATCGCTTTCTATTGTAATGCCGTCATAATTTTACTTTTATACCAGAAAGGACGGATAGCGAATGGTGTGGCAAATTGTCAACTTGGTCTTGTTTCTGGCTGTGGCAGGTTACGGCTTTTACCTCTTTTACAAGGCCGTCTACCATCGGTTCCTGTACGTGAAGCTTGGCAAACCGGCCGATTTTCGGAAGCAGCGCGAAGGGAAGTGGGGTGAATTTCTTTCGCAGGTATTCGGGCAGAAGAAGCTGTTTAAAGACTGGAAGAGCGGCATTATGCACTTTGTGATCTTTTATGGATTTATTATTCTGCAGTTCGGCGCCTTGGATCTCATCATTAAAGGGCTGACGAACGGTGGGCATCTGCCGCTACCCGCTTATGACGTTTTCGGTCTGCTGCAGGAGATCACCGTATTCCTCATTTTAGCAGCTATTGGTTATGCGGCTTACCGCCGGTACGGCGAGAAGCTCGCCCGTCTGAAAAAAGGCTGGAAGCCGAGCCTGGTTGTCTTCTTTATTTTCTTCCTCATGCTGTCGGTTGTGCTGTCTCTGGGCTTCGAGAGAGTATGGCTTGGACAGGAAACATCGGGCTTCGCGCCTATTTCTTCACTGCTGGCAGCCCTATTTGGTGGCTTGTCTGCCAACGCAGCCCAAATTCTTTTCTATGTCTTCTGGTGGGCGCACTTGCTCATCCTGCTCTCTTTCCTTGTATACGTACCTCAGTCTAAGCATTTTCACTTAATTACGGCTCCGGTTAATATCTTCCTGGGGCGCTCTGAACCGGTAGGCAAGCTCAGCAAGCTGGATCTGGAAGATGAAGAGGCGGAAAGCTTCGGCGTCGGCAAAATCGAGGACTTTACCCGGAAACAGATGATCGACTTCTACGCCTGTGTGGAATGCGGCCGCTGCACCAACGTATGTCCGGCTTCCAATACCGGGAAAGTACTGTCACCAATGCATCTGATTGTAAAGCTTCGGGATCATTTAACGGAAAAGGGAACTGCCATCACCGGCAAATCCCCCTATGTGCCTGAGTATGCATTTCCAACAAGCGGCGCGCATGCGTTATCCGCCCCCGGCAGCGAGCCTGACTGGAACAGCGAAGACATTACTGATATCCGTCCGACACTCGCCTGGCAAAAGTCCACTTGGACTCACCAGGAGAAAAGTCCTCAGGAAATGAACCTCATCGGCGACGTCATGACCGAAGAAGAAATCTGGTCCTGTACAACCTGCCGTAACTGTGAAGATCAATGTCCGGTTGGCAATGAGCATGTCGATAAAATCATTGATTTGCGCAGACATCTTGTTCTTATGGAAGGCAGCGTTCCGGCCGAAGGCCAGCGTGCCTTGCAAAATATCGAAAGACAAAGCAATCCGTGGGGCCTGAACCGTAACGACCGCGCCAACTGGAGCGGAGAAGTGGAAGGCATTAAAGTGCCGACGGTAAAGGATAACCCTACTTTTGAATATTTGTTTTTTGTCGGCTCGATGGGCTCTTATGATCTTCGCAGCCGCAAAATTTCCAGAGCCTTCGCCAGACTGCTGAATGAATCGGGCGTCAATTACGCCATTCTCGGCAATGAGGAGAAGAACTCGGGTGATACGCCACGCCGGATGGGCAATGAGATGCTGTTCCAGCAGCTCTGCATGGAGAACATCGAGATTTTCGAGAAATACGGTGTTCAAAAAATCGTTACCGCGTGTCCTCACACTTTTAATACATTTAAAAACGAGTATCCGGAATTTGGTCTCGAAGGTGTCGAGGTATTTCACCATACGCAGCTTCTTGACCAATTCATCCGCGAGGGCAGGCTGGTGCCAAAGAATGAAGTGAAAGAACGCATTACGTATCATGATTCATGCTATCTCGGCCGGTACAACAATGTGTATGATCAGCCGCGCAATGTACTGAAAGCGATACCTGGGGTAGAGCTAGTAGAAATGAAGCGCACCAGGGAAAATGCCATGTGTTGCGGCGCAGGCGGCGGCATGATGTGGATGGAAGAGACTTCCGGCAAACGCGTGAATCTGGCACGAACGGAGCAGGCTCTAGAAGTGAATCCGAGCATCATCAGCAGCGCCTGTCCTTACTGCCTGACCATGATGGAGGACGGGACCAAAATGAAGGAAGTTGAAGACCGTGTGAAGGCAAAGGATATCGCGGAAATACTGGAGCTTTCCGTGTTCGGCGATCATTCCGCTCACAATAAAGGACTAGAAATGGAGGCAAGCACAAAATGAATAAATCCATTCGTAAAGCGGCCGTCATCGGTTCTGGAATCATGGGTTCCGGCATCGCGGCACATCTGGCCAACGTCGGAATTCCGTGCTTACTGCTCGACATGGTACCCAAACAGCTGACGGAAGAAGAGACGGCAAAAGGCTTGACCCTCGAAAACCCGGCCGTGAGAAACAGGCTTGCGTCATCGGCGATTGCCAAGCTGGCCAAGACCAAACCGGCTCCGCTCTTTGACAATTCGTTCGCAGACCGGATCACGCCAGGCAATTTGGATGATCATCTATCCCAGCTTGCCCAGGTGGACTGGATCATCGAGGTCGTGGTAGAGAATCTGGAAGTGAAGAAAGGACTGCTTCAAAAAATTGAAGGCGTCTGGACACCAGGAACCATTGTCAGCTCCAACACATCGGGGATTTCCATCAACGATATGGCAGCAGATTGCAATGAAAACTTCAAAAAGCATTTTATGGGGACGCATTTCTTCAACCCGCCTAGATATATGAAGCTTCTCGAAATCATCCCCGGCGATCATACCGACCCGGAGCTTGTGATCTTTATGAAGGGCTTCTGCGAGAAGGTATTGGGAAAGGGCGTCGTGCTTGCCAAAGATACCCCGAATTTTATCGGCAACCGCATTGGAACCTACGGACTGCTTGTTACATTAAAGGAAATGACCGAGAACGGTTATACCGTGGAAGAAGTGGATGCCGTAACGGGTCCGGCTATGGGTCGGCCGAAGAGTGCAACTTTTCGTACGCTGGATCTGGTCGGATTGGACACCTTCGTACATGTCGCGGACAACGTATACAACAATGTGACTGATGAAAATGAACTTTCCGTCTTTACCGTACCGCTCGTGATGAAAAGCATGGTGGAAAAGGGCTGGCTTGGCGAGAAGTCTGGTCAAGGGTTTTATTTGAAGAAAAAAAATGCCGGCGGCAGCGAAATCCTAGCGCTTGATCTGACAACGATGGACTATGTTCCGCAGAAAAAGCCAAAGTCGGCATCACTGGAAGCCGCCAAGCTGGCGAAAGGGGCCAAGGAGAAGACTAAAGCTATCCTGGCTGCCAAAGACCGCTACTCGGATCTGGCTTGGAATATTCTGAAACAGGTACTGATCTACTCTGCGGAAAAGGTCGGAGAAATCTCGGACTCCATCCAAGAGATTGATGATGCCATGAAATGGGGCTTCTCTTGGGAACTCGGCCCATTTGAAACCTGGGATGCGATTGGTCTGAAGCGTTCGGTAGAACGGATGGAAGCGGAAGGTTTGACCGTACCCGCATGGGTAAAGGATTGGATCGCAGCCGGCCATACATCCTTTTATAAACAAGAGGAAGGAAAGCTGTATTCCATTCATATCGGCTCTTCTGCATATAAAGAGGTCGAATTTGCTCCGGAAATCATCAATCTGCGGAGCTTGAAAGAACAGAATAAAATCATCAAAGGCAACAGCGGCGCAAGCCTAATAGATCTGGGAGATGGCGTAACTTGTCTGGAGTTCCATTCCCCGAACAATGCCATCGGCGAGGACATTCTGACCATGATCACCCAGAGCCTTGAAGAAGTCAGAAAAAATTATAAAGGTATGGTCATTGCCAACCAGGGACGTAACTTCTGCGTAGGTGCCAACATCATGCTGCTGCTGATGGAAGCCCAGGATGAAGAGTGGGATGAAATCAACGACATCATTCATTTATTCCAGAACACGATGTACAAAGTGAAACGCTTCGAAAAACCGGTAGTAGCTGCTCCTCACCGGATGTGCCTCGGCGGCGGGGTAGAAGCTTGCATGCCGGCCGACCAGGTGGTTGCTTCTGCTGAAACCTACTACGGTTTGGTTGAAGTTGGCGTAGGCCTGATTCCTGCAGGCGGAGGATGCAAAGAGTTCACGCTCCGTGCAAGCCAGCATGCGAACGTGCAGGGCGTTGACTTGCAGCCATATATCAATCACGTATTTCAAACTGTGGGAACGGCTACGGTTTCAAGCAGCGGATACGATGCGAAAAAACTGGGTTATCTTCGTCCTTCCGACCGTGTCGTGGCAAATCAGGACTTCTCCATTTATGAAGCCAAACAGTCCGTGCTGGGACTCGCTAATGCCGATTACAAGCCGATTCCGGAAGAAAAGATTTGTGTTGTCGGATCGGAAGGCAAGGCGGTTCTCCAGCTTGGAGCCATCGACATGAAACGCGGCGGATATATCAGTGATCATGATCTACTCATTGCCAAAAAGTTAGCGCATGTGCTGGCAGGTGGAGATGTTCCAGCCGGATCGCTTGTGACCGAGCAGTATATGCTCGATCTGGAGCGGGAAGCATTCCTAAGCTTGTGCGGGGAACCAAAAACTCAGCAGCGCATGCACCATATGCTGACCAAAGGCAAAGCACTCCGTAATTAACATCCCAGGGGAGGGTGAAATTGAAATGAGAGAAGCAGTAATCGTATCTATGGCCCGGACCGCAATCGGAAGAGCCAAAAAGGGCAGCTTGGCTCAGACCCGGGCGGATGATCTCGGGAAAGCCGTCCTGGAAGCGGTCATTGACCGTGCGCCAGGTCTTCAAAAGGAAGATGTGGAGGACATTATTATTGGCTGCGCCATGCCGGAAGGAGAACAAGGCCTGAACTTTGCCCGCATCATGTCGTTGTACGCAGGATTCCCGGTAACCGTACCGGCATTGACCATAAACCGTTTCTGTTCTTCAGGATTGCAATCGATCGCTTTCGCTGCGGAGCGCATCATGCTTGGGTCTGCGGATATACTCATCGCAGGCGGCGTGGAGAGCATGAGCCATGTACCCATGACAGGTTTTAAAGTTTCACCGAATCCAAAGCTGGTTGCCGAAATGCCTGAAGTTTATATCGGTATGGGTCATACAGCGGAAGAGGTTGCAGAACGTTTCAGCATTTCGAGGGAGGAGCAGGATCGATTCGCGGCCCGCTCCCATGAGAAGGCTGCAAAGGCTATTGCTGAGGGGAAATTCCTGGATGAGATTATTCCTGTACAGACTGAACTGAAAAGCGTGGATGGCAGAGGAAAGGTACAGACCAAATCCTTTACTTTCCAAGTAGATGAAGGCGTCCGCCCGGACACAACGCCGGAGGGACTCAGCAAGCTGAGACCCGCGTTTAAGCTGAACGGTACTGTCACTGCCGGCAATGCTTCCCAAACCAGTGACGGAGCAGCCGCAGTCGTTGTCATGAGCCGGGAAAAAGCGGATGCGCTTGGCCTGAAGCCGCTGGCAACCTTCCGATCTTTCGCACTGAGTGGTGTGGAGCCGGAGATTATGGGTGTCGGTCCGGTTAAGGCAATTCCCAAGGCACTGCAAATGGCGGGGATTACACAGGACGATGTGAAGATTTTTGAAATCAACGAAGCATTTGCTTCCCAGTGCGTGCACATCATCCGGGAACTTGGTATCGATGAAGATAAGGTCAATGTTAATGGCGGGGCGATTGCTCTGGGTCACCCGCTGGGCTGTACAGGAACGAAGCTGACGACAACACTGATTAATGAGCTGCGCCGTCAGGGTGGGGGATTCGGTGTCGTTTCGATGTGTATTGGCGGCGGAATGGGCGCAGCAGGTGTTTTTGAAGTATATCCTGAATAAAATGTGAAAAGGAGAGGTAGACATGAGCACAACAATGAACAAAGTGGTTGGTGGCAGTTACATTATCGAGGATACGGATTTCACTCAAATCGTAACGCCGGAGGACTTTACCGAAGAACACCGCATGATCGCGGAAACAACGGCTGAATTCGTTGCAGGAGAAATCGTTCCTCACGATGAAGAAATCGAGAAGCTAAATTATGAACTGACCGTGGACAAAATGCGTAAAGCCGGCGAGCTTGGACTATTGGGTGCTGATGTGCCTGAAGCTTACGGCGGACTTGGTCTGGATAAGGTCAGCTCCACACTGATCAATGAAAATCTGACGAAAGCCTCCGCATTTGCTCTCTCCATTGGGGCTCATGTCGGAATCGGAACGCTTCCCATCGTATACTTCGGTACGGAAGAACAGAAGCAGAAGTATCTGCCTCTCCTGGCCACTGGTGAAAAAATTGCTGCGTACTGCTTGACGGAGCCTTCTTCCGGTTCGGATGCGCTGGGTGCCAAAACAACAGCAACTTTATCCGATGACGGCGAGTATTACCTGTTAAACGGAACGAAGCAGTTTATCACGAATGCCGGTTTTGCAGACCTATTTATTGTGTATGCCAAAGTAAACGGCAAAGATTTCAGTACCTTTATCGTCGAACGCACCATGGAAGGCGTAAGTATTGGCCCGGAAGAGAAGAAGATGGGGATTAAAGGTTCCTCAACCTGCCAATTGATTCTGGAAGATGTAAAGGTCCCTGTAGAGAATCTGCTCTGGGAAGTCGGCAAGGGCCATCTTATCGCGTTTAACATCCTGAACATCGGGCGCTTCAAACTGGCAGCAGGCTGCGTAGGAGCATCCAAGGATACGATTGAGCTCGCTGCCGAATATGCGAATGAACGTACCCAATTCGGACGCAAAATTTCTTCGTTCCCGCTGCTGGGTAAAAAGCTCGCTGACATGAATACCAAGGCTTTTGTGCTCGAAAGCATGGTTTACCGTACTGCTGGGCTTTTTGATGTAGGTCTTGCTGATGTGGATCATAGCAGTCCGGAGGTTGGTTATCAGTCGGCCAAAGCGATTGCCGAGTACCAGTTGGAATGCTCCATTAATAAGGTCTTCGGCTCCGAGGTACTGGATTTTATCGTCGACGAAGGTGTGCAAATCCATGGCGGTTACGGATTTACCCAGGAGTACCGCGTAGAACGAAATTATCGTGATTCCCGCATCAACCGGATCTTTGAAGGTACAAACGAAATCAACCGTCTGCTCATTCCGGGAGCCCTGATCAAGAAAGCCATGAAGGGCGGGCTTCCTTTGATGCAAAAAGCAATGGCGCTCCAAAGCGAACTGATGGAGCCGATTCCGAACCAACTTTTTGACGGAACATTGGAACAGGAAGCCCATTTGCTCAAGATGTCAAAGAAGATTTTCCTCATGTGCGGTGCCGGAGCCGTTCAGAAATATCAATTAAAACTGGAGGATGAGCAGGAAATCCTGAGTGACCTCGCAGATATGATGATTTCAGTATTTGCAATGGAAAGTGCACTGCTGCGTACCCAGAAGATGATCGACCGTTCCGGAGAAGATAAAGCGAAGCTTGCCATTCAAATGACAACGGTATTTATCCATGAAGAATTCGCGAAAATTGAAAACTGGGCTAAAGAAGTGCTGGCAGCGATGGAATCCGGAGATACCCTCCGCACCCAGCTGTCCGTCCTGAAAAAGCTGGTCCGCAAATCGCCGATCGATGCGCTTGGCATCAAGCGTGAAATTGCAGCGAAGGTGATCGACGCAGAAGCTTACGTTTTGTAATATTGTGAGATGGGGTGGCCTGGATGACGAGTAATCCATGGTTAGATCAATATCCTGATGAGGTCCCGCACAGTTACGATTATCCCAAGCAAAACCTGGCTAAATTTTTAGTGGATTCCGCTGCATTATATCCCCAGCATATCGCACTTGATTTTATGGGGAAGAAAATAACCTATTCATCTTTACTGCAATCTGTATACCGCTTTGCGAACGCCCTGAATCAACTGGGCGTCCGCAAGGGGGAACGGATTGCAATCATGCTGCCGAATTGCCCGCAGGGAGTGATTGCCTATTACGGCACACTCCTTGTCGGCGGTATAGCAGTGATGACCAATCCGCTGTACGTGCCGCGTGAGATCGAGCATCAGCTCACGGATGCCGGCGCACGAATCATTGTTACGCTGGATGCATTGGTAGAGAGGGTCAAGAAAGCGATGGAACACCATCCGATGGACTATATGATTGTGACGTCCATTAAGGACTATTTGCCTTTTCCCAAGAATGTACTTTACCCCATCAAGGCGAAGAAGGACGGCATGGCGGCACAGGTGGAATATGGCCAGCGCGTGCTCCCGTTTCTTTCATTTTTGAAAAACTCCAGCGACGCTCCGTTCGAGGTTCCAGTAGATGCCGAGAATGACCTGGCATTGATCCAATATACAGGCGGAACGACCGGTTTCGCCAAGGGCGTCATGCTGACGCATATGAATCTGGTATCCAATACGATTCAAGCCCAGTTATGGTTCTACCGTTCCAAAATCGCACATGAAAAGTATTTGGCGGCACTGCCATTTTTTCATGTATTCGGTTTAACGGTGCTCCTCAATCAGGCCATGTATATTGCAGGTACGCTAATTCTGATACCGCGCTTTGAAATTAATGAAGTACTGAAGACGATCCATAAGAAGAAACCAACGGTATTCCCCGGTGCGCCGACGATGTACATTGCCGTCATACACCATCCGGAAGTCAGCAGCTTTGACCTATCCTCCATTCAGATTTGTATTAGCGGGGCAGCACCTCTGCCTGTCGAAGTGCAGGAACGATTCGAGAAATTGAGCGGAGGCAAGCTGACAGAAGGTTATGGATTGACCGAAGCTTCTCCGGTGACACATGCGAACAACATCTGGGAGAAGCGGAAAAGCGGCTCAATCGGGATCCCGTTTCCGGACACATCCGCAAAAATTGTGCATTCCGACACTGGCGAAGAAATGCCGCTGGGTGAAATCGGCGAACTGATCGTTAAGGGTCCGCAGGTCATGAAGGGATACTGGAATCGTCCGGATGATACGGAACGCACGCTACGTGATGGTTGGCTGTACACCGGTGATTTGGCTCGGATGGACGATGAAGGTTTCTTTTACATTCTCGACCGCCGCAAGGATCTGATTATAGCTGGAGGCTATAATATTTATCCGCGTGAGGTGGAGGAAGTACTGTTCGAGCATCCAGATGTAGAGGAAGCAGTGGTGGCAGGCATTAATGATCCTTATCGGGGTGAAAATGTAAAGGCTTACATCGTTCTCCGCAAGGGCTCTAAGGTTACAGAAAAGGATCTGAAAAGCTGGTGCAAAGAGCGTTTGGCAGTTTACAAAGTGCCAAAAATTTACGAGTTCAGGGATTCTCTGCCGAAAACGCTGGTAGGCAAGGTGCTGCGACGTAAGCTGATTGAGGAAGAAAATGAAAAGCTCGTGAATCAATCCAAAGTGGATTTGTAAGATCATCGTCGAAATGTTGTATAAGCATGAACATGCGTAACAGCAAAGGAGGTCGTTGGCAGATGGAGAACGCATCCGGCGGCAGTTTTCCGGATTTGGAGCTTCTGGAACGGGCTGCCAAAAATACGTTTTGGGAATTTATAGGCTGTGAAATTGTAGATCTTAACGAAAAACAGGTTGTGGTTTCGTTTGAGATCCAGCCTCATCATTTGAATCTTATTGGAATTTTGCACGGAGGTATGCATGCATCCGTTATTGATTCAGCTATGGGGATTATCGTGATGCTGGCCCGGCCTGGGGTCAGTGTCGTTACTGTGGGATTGAATATGAACTATGTGGCTCCGACGTCAGAAGGCCGTGTACTGGTGACAGCGGAGCTGATCCATAGCTCCCGCAAGCTAATTACAGCCCAGGCCTTTGCACGCAAAGAAAATGGGGATTTGCTGGCCTTTGGCACTGGAACCTTCCGGGTGCTGGATAAACCTATTCCTGGAGCTTGAGAAGAATATTAAAAAGGAGGAGCGGCATGACTATCAAGGAAGAGCTCCAGCAGCTTGCGGACCGGATGAATGCAAGACCGGAGCCCATCGAATCACTACATGCGATATATCGGTTCAACATAGGCGATAGCGGCATATTTCAGGTTTCTTTTGAGAACGCCAGAGCGATGGTGTCCGAGGAAGCTGCAGGGGCGGCTGATTGTACCATGACATTGTCAGAAAAGAATTTTCACAAGCTGCTCGAAGACGATTTGAACACAACACTGGCATTTATGACCGGATCGCTAAAGGTCGATGGCAAGATTGGACTCGCGCTGAAGCTTCAGGAAGTATTGAAGCAATACGTATAATCCGAATAAGCAAAAGCCCCGTTTCTCATGGATGAACCGAGAAACGGGGCTTTCTCTTGAATATGAAATAGATTATTAATCCATGATAGCTTCTGCCTCAATCTCAACCATTAACAGCGGGTCGATGAGAGCTTTAACTTCCACCATGGTTGCCACAGGTTGAATCGTTTTGAAGAATTCACCATGAGCCTTCCCAATTTCTTCCCATTTTGAGATATCCGTAACGAACATGCGTGTTCTGACTACGTCGGACATTTCAGCTCCCAATTCACTCAAAGCTTTTTTAATGGTTTGCAGAATGAATTTTGTTTGTTCATAGGGATTTCCAATGCCGATGACCTCTCCGCCCTTGCATAGCGGTTGTTCCAGCGACTTCAATTCTGTTTCCAATACGAATGGCACGGCAATAACCAACTTGGGATTCCCATGGGGAGCCTGTGAATACTTGTTCTCTGATCAAATCAATTCTCCTCCAACATCTCCAGTAGATTATATATTTAGCTTTGTTCATTACAACATATCATTCAAAAGATGTTGCTAGCGTCGGATGGAAGGCTGCTCACATGATCCAAATACGCGCTCACGCGCTGATCGTCCTGATGAGGATATTCATATCCAAAATGCGCCGCAACGAATAAGGCATTCTTGCGGAACAACCGGGTCATGGCGGTTAAGGCTCTCCATACATCTTCATAGCTTCCGTCCGCATAGGTAGAAAGGAGCTCGTTCCAGCTTTCTTCCGTCATATATTTCTGCAGGTACTTGCCATTTTTACCTGTACTCACCGAAAAATCCGTTTGAATGCCAACCTGCCATTCCAGCATTTTGAGCAGCATAGGTCCCATGATCTTTTGCAGGTGATCTTGGGCATAAAGGATTTCCTTTCTCCATAGTCCTTTGGCAACGTACGTAGACACCCACCAAAATTCATTGCAGCAATCTGCAAAGAATTCGGCCGAAGGCCGTTTTACCCAATAATCTTCATCACTAGGCGGGAGAACCTCCGGAAGCAATTGGTCCTTGTCGAGCAAAACAACAGTGAGCTTATCCTCTTGGCAGTATATATCTTTTTCTGCGACAGGTATCAGCATGAGATCGATCCGATTGCCGTCCGTAAAAAGCATTAAATACGTAAAGCGGTCGCCAAGCGTCGGTGGAAATAAACTCATATTTTCCGGCGTTTGCATAATTATCCGCTCTCCAAACACGTCTACCCATCGAGGATCATGAAGAAAAGATTCCATTTCGGAAACAAGATAGACAATATCAAAATCCTGAAATGGATCCACAGGGGCATTTGGATTGGTACGTGAGCCGTTCATGGCAACTGCACGAATTCGATCGTCTTTGTTTGCAACGTTTAGGATTAATTCCATCATTTCTTGCTTTGTTCTCATTTATTTCCCCTTCCTGGTCATTTGGGCAAGGACATCCCACTGCTCATGGGTTACCTGACGCAAGTCGTTAAATTGTCCTGCACCTTGAAGCCATTCACCTCCATCGATCGTGACAACCTCACCATTGATGTATGAGGCATAGTCGGAAACCAAAAAGGCAGCGAGATTCGCAAGCTCTTCTTTGTCCCCAACCCTTTTCATGGGAATCCGGTCCAGCATTTTTTCTTCAAGCTCCGGGGTAGGAGACAGCCGCGACCAAGCACCTTCGGTTGGAAAGGGACCTGGTGCAATGGCCACCTGACGTATGCCGTGCGGAGCCCATTCAACTGCAAGTGAGCGGGTGAGGGCAAGGACTCCGGCTTTTGCAGCCGCAGACGGCACAACATAACCCGATCCGCTGGAGGCATAGGTCGTAACAATATTCAGCATGGTGCCTGTGCGTTTTTGCTCAATCCAGCGTTTTCCTACTTCAAGGGTAGCATAGAAGGTGCCGTGCAGTACTATATTGAGAACTGCGTCCACGGCGCGTGGTGACAGTCTTTCGGTTGGACTGATAAAATTGCCGGCGGCATTGTTGACCAGAATATCGATCGCACCATAATGCTGCTCTACAGCATCCACCAAGGCACTGATTTGAGCGGGATCACGAACATCACATGGCTTGTAGAAGACACTGTAACCGTTTGCAGAAAGCTCATCGGAGGTTTGTTTTAATACTTCTTCCCGGCGGCCGGTAATGGCCAGCTTAGCCCCAAGCTTCACAAACTTCTCGCCCATGGCACGGCCGAGCCCCGTGGCTCCTCCGGTTACTAATACGACTTTGTCCTTTAGCAGATCATTCGAAAATGGCTCCATATAAAGACCTCCCTGATTCGCGACTGGAAATAAATAGAATACATGATTTAACTATAATGGAATTGCTGACACCTGTATAGCATAGTGACTTATATCGTAGAAATGAATTCTTTTCAAGCCGGGATGAGAAACGTACAATAGGTTCAAACCTGATTTTATGCGGTTTATCAGAACTCAAATAGATGCTAAAAATACTACGCGTGATTGCAGAGAGGAATGAACTTAATTTATGCCTGGACTACGTAACAAATGGGGCATTTTACAGGTCGTTAACATGGGAACGCTGATATCCACCCTTGATGTTGGCATTGTGAATGTTTCACTGCCTATTATGGCGCGTCAATTTTCGGTAACGCTTGCACAAATCCAGTGGGTGGCTACCATCTACCTGCTGACGATGGTCATATTGCTTCCTTTTATGGGGAAGCTGTCCGACCGTATGGAACGGCGCAAGGTGTACAGCTACGGTTTTCTGATCTTCGGGATCGGTTCGCTGTGCATCGCTGTTTCACACAGCTTTGTGCTTCTGCTGCTGTCACGGTGCCTCCAGGGTATTGGAGCCACGATGATTATGGCCAACAGTCAGGCCATGGTAAGACAGGCGTTTCCGGATCATGAACGGGGAAGAGCGCTCGGATACAATGCCATCGTCGTCTCGATTGGAACATTATCAGGACCGGCGCTGGGTGGACTGCTGCTTGAAGCCATGGATTGGACATGGCTCTTCTGGATCAATGTGCCGATTTCGCTGGCCGCATGCTGGCTTGGTTTCCGCTTGTTTCCACGAGAGAGCATGTCATCTGCCAGAAGTCCTTTTGATTATGTAGGCACCTTTTTATTAGGAGCGGGAGTCAGTCTGCTCATGCTGGCCTCGGAAGCTGTAAAAGATGGTTCCACCTCGCTCAAAGTGTGGCTGGAGGGAGGGAGCGGCATTCTGCTCCTTTGCGCACTGATTTTTCAGGCGAAAAAAATCGATTACGGCATTATCGACCGTGAACTTTTCCGTCATCGGAAGGTATGGCTCGGCAATTCAAGCTCGTTGATCATTAACCTGGCCCAGACCGCAACGCTGATTCCCATTACATTTTATCTGCAAAGCGAGCTTGGGTTTTCGGCTTGGTGGACAGGGGCTCTATTGATGCTTCAACCGCTGCTGATGGGGATCGTGGCCCCTTTTGCAGGCTGGTTCAGGGATAAGTATGGAGGGAGCTTTCCTATCCATGCCGGCGCGGTGTTATGTTCAGTTTCCATGCTTTTTGTTGTATTCATGCCGTCCATCACGGCCATGAGCGTCGGGCTGCACCTAGCCATTTTCGGCATCGGTACAGGTCTGTTTCATGCGACCAACAACGCCGAAGTCATGAGCGCGGCCCCCGCTGAAAAAAGCAGCCTGGCAGGCAGTTTGCTTGCACTTGTGCGTTATCTCGGTCAAATTGTGGGTATTGGACTTGCCACGCTGTTGGTTGGTACGATGGGAAGTCACTCAATGGCACAAGAAAGCTTTGGAACACCCCTGCGCATACTTTTCGGTATTTGCTGCTTGTTATGCTTGGCCGTAGCAATTGCAGGTCGTTACCTGCCCAAGGGAAAATCTCATAACCATCATCTCTCCGCATCTTAGTGGGATATATCAAGAGCAATTCTTGACTAAGCTTGAACTTTCATTCAACTCAGGCGATAATGAATTGTTACTGACGCTATGATTCACGAAAAGCGATATCAGGTAATATGGCGGAGAACCGACAAAGGAGGAATAAGGATGCCAACTATTCTTGTTGAGGGAAAAGGACCGATTGAAATTGAAGAAGGAAAGAAACTGGTGTTAGCTTTGGAGGATAACGGGGTAGATATCCTACATCGCTGCGGAGGGAATGCAAGATGTACAACCTGCCGCGTGGAAATTCTCGAAGGTGATGCCGGACCTATGGGCGAAGCAGAAGCGGAGATACTGGAGAAGAAAGGATTTACGGAGCCAAACGTTCGTTTATCCTGTCAGATTCGCGTACATATGGATCTATCGGTAAAGCCGATCATGACCGTGTCCGAGACAGGTATGGATGCGGGAAAGAGACCCGAAGAATAAAGCATGTATTCATAAGAAAAAAAGCGGCGGCCACTCATTCAATGAGAAGGCTCCCGCTTTTTTAATTCTAATTTATTTCAATTGCCATCGTGCTGGAGCATTTGGCACTCCCAATTTTGTCTGGTGATATATTATTTCCCTCTGGCATAATTGGTTATGCGAAATGTTGTCATATATTTCATCATTACCTCATAGTCTATCAATAATATTGCTGGTAACTTTAGAAGTATCTTATTTCAGCAGCCAAAGTGCAGGTACGTTCGATGGCTCCCAACCAACGAGGGACGTATGCGGCTGGCGGCATTCATAAGTTGCACCATTATAAGAGACGAGGGTACCTGTTGTGTAAGCAACATTTGGTGCCCAAGGAGCGGCTGCCGGAGCTGATGCGGTAGTCGCCGTTACTGCGTTGCTGTTTGCGGATTCATTGCCCGCTGCATCAATGGCGCGGACCGTAAACGTAAAGGATGTGTTTGCTGTCAAACCGGAAGCCGTATAGCTGAGCGTGGTTCCAGATACGGTTCCGGCAAGTGCAGATCCTTTGTACACTCGGTAGCCTGTAACACCTACATTATCTGTAGCCGCACTCCAGGATAAGGAGATCGAGGAGGAGGTAGGCGTACCGCTTACTTGAAGACCCGCCGGGGCGGAAGGTGCCGTCGTATCGGTTGGAGGAAGAGAGGTCGTAACGAATGTTACCGCATTGCTTGCAGATGAAGTATTACCTGCTGCGTCAACTGCCTTCACGGTGAATGTGTAGGAAGTATTGGCAGTGAGACCCGTTACATTATAACTGAGCGTGGAACCGCCAGTTGTCGTTACTAACGTTGAGCCATTGTAAACTTTATATCCCGTAACACCAACATTATCGGTTGATGCTCCCCAGGAGAGAGAGGCGCCAGTGCTCGAAACGTTAGAAGCTACCAGACCGGTCGGTGCCGTTGGAGCGGTAGTATCCGAAGGATTACCCCCGCCTCCGCCAAAGTCAACGTCAATCACATTATAGAAAGCGTTGGCTGTATCGGCAATCTCCCAAACAGCGAGGATTACTTGATAGCCAGTTCTGCTAGGAACAGTGCAAGTATCAGAGTAGGTTGCTGGCGGCTGGCCCGTATAATTCACCGAACAAAATGGAGTAAGGTCAAAAGAATCACGGGTGAGTGCGGTATTCGGGTTCCAGTTTTGCTTGGTAATGTAATACTTCCAGCTTGTAGTGGAATGTCTGGCTGTCAAATTCCAAGTGAAGGTGTTCGTACCCGGAGACATGTTCACTTTCGACCAGCGGGTGGAAGTCTGCTCGTCCATTGTTGGGAAAGCACCGTTCGCGCTGGCGATTTTACCATCAGCAGGTCCAGCCGCCGGGAAGCCTTTTGGAGCTTCAAGACTCTGCGGCTCATACACGATGGATCCGCAGTTGGAATTAACGCCCGTTTTACATAGATAAGCGCGGCTGCCTGGTGATTGAACATAGCCGTGAGCAGATGCTCGGTCGGCAATAAGAAGCATTAAGGCTGCCATAAATAAAAGCATAGCACCGGCAATAAACCATTTCATAAGCCTGTGATTTGGTAAACGAAGTGTAGTCATACTAAAACCTCCTCCAATTTTTTTAAAAAAGTGAACAGCCGTAAACATTCATCCGACAGGACCGATCGCAACACCTCCCTTATAGATGTTTCCTACATGAAGGAACCACTGGCCGACCAGCAATTTTCGCGAGACTTCTCGTTGTTCATGCTATATAAACTCGAATTGAGCTTATATAATTACCAATAAAAGCGTTTACAAATTGTCTGTTAACAACGATGAAATCCAAGACCGAACGTTGGAAGACAGCGATAGACGTAACTTTAGTGATAGATGAATGTCGTTTGAATTTCACAAATTGATCTATAAATAGTAAAAAATAGTATTGATAATATAAAAATAACCGATAATTTCCAGTTCTTCAATTATACTAATCAACGATTTTCGATAGTAAATGACGATTTTATGTCATAGATCTATTCAGATAGATTTTAGCTCATTCCATGATTTACAAGAAAACGTTTTATTTTCATAATAAAATAGAGAAAGAACACCACCTTGGGTAGATATCCTGCAACTTATGATTTTACTAGCGAAAATCGATAAATTGAGGAGGATTACAGTTCATGACTGAACCCAGAAACTTAAAGAAATTGATTGCAGAAATGACACTCGAAGAGAAAGCAGAACTCTGCGGCGGCGCTGATTTTTGGCATACGAAAGGCGTAGAGCGCTTGGGAATTCCAGCAATCCGGGTGGCCGATGGTCCTCATGGACTGCGTGTACAGAAACAGGCGGATGATCATCTCGGCATATACATGAGTGAGCCCTCAACCTGTTTTCCAACGGCTGCTGGCACAGCTAGCTCCTGGAATGTCGAACTTCTTCGGGAAATGGGTGCTGCTTTGGGTGAAGAGTGCCAGGCAGCAGAGGTAGGCATATTGCTTGGTCCAGGAGTCAATATCAAACGTTCACCCCTATGCGGAAGGAATTTCGAATACTACTCTGAGGATCCGTATCTCTCATCCCGCTTGGCTGCTGCCTTCATTGAAGTTGTGCAGAGCCAGGGGGTTGGTACATCACTGAAGCATTTTGCTGTAAATAACCAGGAGCACCGGCGGATGACAGTTAATGCCGTATTAGACGAGCGGACGCTGCGCGAAATCTATTTGGCCAGCTTTGAAGGCGCTGTTAAACAAGCCAAGCCTTGGACCGTTATGTGTTCCTATAACAAAGTTAACGGGGAATATGCCTCTGAGAATAAGTATCTTCTCACAGATATCCTAAAAGAGGAGTGGGGGCACGAAGGTTTCGTCGTATCCGACTGGGGTGCAACAAATGAGCGGGTTAAGGGTCTTGCTGCAGGTCTTGAACTCGAAATGCCTTTTGACGCGGGTTCGGCGAGGATCATGGAAAGTGTGCAGAAGGGAGAATTATCCGAGGAAGTGCTCGACCAATCACTTGAACGCTTGTTAGCTGTTGTGTTCAAGGCTTACGACAGCAAGAAGGCGGATGCCATGTATGATAGAGATGCACATCATCAGCTGGCAAGAAAGGTAGCTCATGAAAGCATGGTATTACTTAAAAATGAGGATCACATCCTGCCTCTTCCTAAAAAAGGGAAAATTGCTGTCGTAGGTGAACTTGCTGTTTCGCCCAGATTTCAGGGTGGAGGCAGCTCCCATGTCAATCCGAATAAAATAGACGATATATTGAGTGAGCTGGCCAAGGCAGCGGGAGAAGCGGAAATCATTTTCTCGCAGGGCTATAAGCTGGCAGAAGATGCGGTGGATCCTCCAATGTCCCTGGAAGCCGTGGAGGCAGCTCAAAAAGCCGATTCGGTACTCATATTTGCAGGTTTGCCCGAACGCTATGAGTCAGAAGGGTATGACCGGACACATCTTTCCATCCCTGCTAACCAGTTGTCTCTGATTCAGGAAATTGCCGCGGTCCAGCCTAATGTGGTAGTGGTTCTGAGCAATGGCTCGCCGGTTGAGTTGCCTTGGTTGGATCAGGCTAAGGGCGTACTGGAATGCTATCTCGGCGGTCAGGCACTTGGCAGTGCGGCGGCAGACTTGATTTTTGGCGACGTAAACCCGAGCGGGAAGCTTGCGGAATCTTTTCCGAAAAAGCTCGAGCATAATCCGTCTCATCCATACTTTCCTGGAGAAGGCGATAGTGTTGAATACCGGGAGGGCCTTTTTGTCGGCTACCGCTATTATGATTCGAAAGCCATTGAGCCGCTTTTCCCATTTGGGCATGGTCTCAGCTATACAAGCTTTGAATATTCGAATCTGACGGTTGACCGATATGACATGCTGGATACGGATACACTTACAGTCCGACTGATGGTATGCAATACAGGCAGCCGGGCCGGAAAGGAAGTCGTCCAGCTGTATGTTCGGGACGTACAGAGCCAAGTGATTCGTCCGGTACAAGAGTTGAAAGGATTCGCCAAAGTCGAACTGCAGCCAGGGGAGCAAAAAATGGTATCCTTCACGCTGGGTAAACGCGCCTTTGCTTACTACAATACAGAATTAAGAGATTGGCATGTGGAGACAGGTGAATTTCAGATTATCGCTGCCAGATCTTCCAGAGATGCAGGGAAATCGTTGACCGTACATGTCACTTCCACCACAACAATAAAAAAGACATTTACTCGGAATTCGACGATTGGAGATATCCTGGCAGACCCGGTAGCCAGAGCGATTGTTGAGCCGTTATTGAAGCAAAATGCGGGCGTTCAAGAGGATGACAGTGATGCGGCACATGTTTCAATGGCCATGATGATGGACGCACCGGTGCGAGTGGTAGTAGCATTCAGTCAAGGTGCAGTATCCGAGGAAATGGTTGAAGCTCTTCTGAACCGGATTAATGAGCAAAACCAAAGCAGTTAACAACATATATATTATGTAAACTTCTTAAAGATTAGTTAGTTAATCAGATAAAATAATACATCAAAATGATGAGGTACAATATGAAAGCATGGAACAGATCTGCACTTCTTATTTTTGGCATCGGGTTTTCCAATCTTGGAAACTGGATTTATTTTGTAGCTATTAACCTTCTTATCATTAATCTGACAGGTTCAGCAGCTGCGGTAGCCGGGTTTTTTATTGTAAAGCCAGTCGCCATGCTGCTGACCAATCTGTGGTCCGGCAGCATCATTGACCGCGTAAATATCCGCAAGCTGATGATCGGCGTTGACATCATCCGGGGTTTGCTGATCGCGCTCATTCCGTGGTTGCCGTCCATTTGGATGATTTATGCGGTCACTTTTATGGTCAGCGTGGTGGGTTCCTTTTTCGGTCCGGCTTCCAATGTATACATCACCAAGCTGGTTCCCAATAGCAGCCGTCAACGGTTTAATTCCATTATGAGTATGACCAATTCGGGAGCCTTTTTGCTTGGCCCGGCAATCTCGGGATTGCTGATTAATCTGACGAATACGACTTTCAGCATTCTTTTTAATGCAGCAAGCTTTCTGGTATGCGCGTTCTTTATTTACCTGCTGCCCGATGTGCATGAAGCACGACAAGCTAAAAGTGAACCCGTGCATCTCCGCACCCTATTGGAAGACTGGCGCATCGTATTGCGGTTTGCCAAAGCGTCCACCTATTTCACTAGTATCTTCTTACTCATTCAGGTGGCCATGCTGATTGGTTTTTCGATTGACTCCCAGGAAGCTACATACATCAAGATGCATTTGAAATTATCGGAACAGGACTATGGCAATTTACTAAGTTTAACGGGTGTCGGCTCATTGGCAGGCTCATTGATAGCAACGATATTGTCGAAAAGAATGTCCTACCGCTTGTTTATCAGTGCAGGTCTTTCGATTACTGCTGTGTGTTATTTGTGGTTTTATGCATCGGCCGGCTTTTACTCGGCTACGGCAGCCTTCATGGTACTTGGCTTTTCCATGTCCTTTGCCAGCTCGGGGTATGCAACCTTCTTCCAGCGGCATGTGCCTTCGTCCATCATGGGGCGGTTTGGGAGCTTGTCCGATATGACCCAAAGCATCATTACCATTGTACTGACTTTGGCAGTCGGTGTTCTATCGGAGCTTTTTTCCGTCCAGCTGGTATGCAGTATAGCGGCGGGAATAGGAATTGCCGTATGCGTTGTACTGTTCGCCAAGACATTCTCAGCTTCAGGAACCCGCTTTTTCCGGGCGAAAGAAGACGAGATGCTTGCTCGCAAAAGCGCGGATATAGGTGCATAATTTAATAAAATATAGTTAGCATAAACCGTCCATCAGAGAACCGTTTTTCATTTTTGAAAAGCGGTTTTTATGGTTTTTTGGCTGCAAAGCTTCATTCATTTTCTGACAGACTTCTGCAGAAACTTGTTCATCCGCTTTTTTCGAGCTATAATATACCAGTGTATTTATAAGACCGAGAATAGAATCAATAGCGAAAGAGAGCGGAAACGTATGGGTCGTAAATGGAATAATATCAAGGAAAAGAAAGCTTCGAAAGATGCAAATACAAGCCGTGTATATGCCAAGTTTGGACGTGAAATCTACGTAGTGGCCAAGCAAGGCGAGCCGGATCCAGAATCCAACCGCGCTTTGAAGGTAGTTCTTGAACGCGCCAAAACGTACAATGTACCGAAAGCTATTATTGACCGTGCATTGGAAAAAGCGAGAGGCAACTCGGATGAAGTGTATGATGAGCTTCGTTACGAAGGCTTCGGACCAAACGGTTCGATGGTTATTGTGGATGCACTGACCAACAACGTGAACCGTACGGCTTCTGAAGTGCGTTCCACATTCAGCAAAAATGGCGGTAACCTTGGAGTCAGCGGCTCTGTAGCCTATATGTTTGATCAAACAGCAGTTATCGGCGTTGAAGGTAAAACAGCAGATGAAGTGCTGGAACTGATGATGGAAGCGGACGTTGACGTGCGTGACATCGTGGAAGAAGATGAAGCGGTTATCGTATATGCTGAGCCGGATCAATTCCAGGCGGTTCAAGATGCCTTCAAAACGATAGGTATTACTGAGTTTACCGTTGCGGAACTGACTATGCTGGCACAAAATTATCTCACCATTCCAGAAGAGGCTCAAGCACAATTCGATAAATTGATCGATACGCTGGAGGATTTGGAAGATGTTCAACAGGTTTACCACAACGTTGAATTTGAAGACTGATTGAACGCTTGTATTGAACTGATCTAAAAAGGAGCTGCCGACCGCAGTTCCTTTTTTGCTATGGTATGGACGAATCTCACATATTTCTATGTAAAATATATACATAATTATGATATGATCAGGCGGAGAGCTTTTTTTGGCGCCAAACAAACCAAAAGAGAGGAGAGGGTAGCCTTGGCGAAGTTGAAAGACATTGCGGAGCGGGTTGGAGTATCTATATCAACCGTTTCCCGTGCCATCAGCAATGATATGAACCGTCCAGTCAATGAAGAAACAAAACGTAAAATTCGAGAAGCGGCTTTTGAGCTTGGATACCGTATTCACGAGGAGCGCAGCAATGAACGCATGCCGGGGAGCACTCCTATGCATATAGCCTGTGTGATACCGCAGAAGCTGAGCGAGAACCATCCATATTTTACGGAGGTGCTCGCAGGATTTCATGATCGAATGAATGAACTTGGTCATCCTCCGGCAATAGTGCGTACGGCGGATGAAGTAAGCGATTCCGATCGCATCAAGACGCTCATTAAGGAAGCCGGAATACAAGGAGTCGTCGTCATCAGCTGGTATGATCAGGAGCTGATTGAGCTGCTGGAGAAAGAAAGCATTACTGTGCTTGGCGTAAGCCTGAATGATGAAAGGTTATCGGTGCCCGTCGTGGATTGCGACCGAATTCTCTCGGCAAGAACAGCAGTCCAGCATCTGGTTGAACAGGGCCACCGCCGGATTGGTTATATCGGAGGCCCTGCTTACTCAAGTAAGATGGATAACGACGAACGATTTGTCGGATACAAATTCGCTATGATGGAAGCCGGTCTGAGTTTGCCGGAGGAGTGGATCATCAATACCAATTGGAATGTCGATTGGAGCTACAATATGCTCACGGAGCTTCTCACCAGTCAACCGAGAAGCGAATGGCCTACGGCCATTTTTTGCGCGAGCGATATGCTTGCCATTCCTGCTATGCGTGCAGTAGTGGAACAACATGGTCTGATTCCACAAGATATTGCATTTGTCGGCATGGATGATATCTCCTTCGCGCAATACACCAATCCACCATTAACTTCCGTGCATGTTCCAAAGTACGAAATCGGTAAGGTTGCAGCCCAATTTATGATTGATTACCTGAATGGAGACTACCCCGCACTCCCAAAAATTCTTTTGCCAAGCCGTTTGGTTATTCGGGAGTCTTCCAGTTATAAAAGGCCTGAATAATAGGAATCGGCATTTGCAACACGAATGTAATTATATGTTATATATTATTACATAATTTACTCTATAGCAATACAGATGAACCTGAAACCGTTATCGGTGTCAGGTTTTTTCACTTGTATTCATTTAAAATTTCAGATGATGATCCAAACTATGCCAAAATAATGTTTGACAATCCAAATATTCCTATATTATGATGATAAAAATTAAATCGAATTGGTATAGATATCCAAACATTTGGTATATGTTTAACAACCTCCTTATTTTTCAGATGACAAATTGGTTGCGCTTACAACCTTTTGTTGTCAATAACATATCCGTTTTAAGAACTCAATTCCAATCCATTACACATCAATATACCCAACCTCTAATCACACCAACTTACGCAGCCTGTTAGCTCGATTTATCCAAATTAAAGCCCAATACATTAAGCTGTATTTCACTCTTGGTGTTATCAGTCTTTACAACTCTGCTGTCATGAACCCTTACATATATCTATTCAGCGGTTTCAGGACAAACCATTGTTTTTACGCTGAAAGGAGGAAAATCATTTAAGTTATTTTTCAAAATTGAATGAATACGCATCCAAGCCTAATCCAAGGAGGGGATCATGTGGCCAATGCCAAGATATCTGCGATTGCAGGGGCAACGCCGGAGGCCAAGCGAGACTCCAAGCTAAAATGGAGCCGCATTGCGCGTAACTGGCAGTTATACTTGCTTATTTTTCCGGTCGTAGCTTATTACATTCTATTTCACTATGTGCCTATGTATGGTATTCAAATTGCCTTCAAGGACTTTATCGCCACCAAAGGGATCACGGGTAGTCCATGGATCGGCACGGAGCACTTCGAGCGTTTTTTTCACAGCTATTTCTTCTGGCGGCTTATTAAAAACACGCTGGGACTGGGACTCTATAGCCTTGCCTTAGGGTTTCCGATCCCGATCCTGCTGGCGCTCCTAATGAATGAGGCCAAATCGGCCAAATTCAAAAAGTTCGTTCAAACCGTTACTTATGCGCCGCATTTTTTATCTACGGTTGTGGTTGTCGGCATGATGATGATTTTTTTGTCTCCACGCTATGGGATCGCGAATCATTTCATCACCATGTTCGGTGGTCATCCGATCAATTTCATGGCGGAACCGGCCTGGTTCAAATCTCTGTACGTGTTCTCTGATGTATGGCAGACGATGGGCTGGAGCTCGATTATCTATTTGGCTGCACTGGCTGGGGTGGATCATCAACTCCATGAAGCGGCCCGTGTGGATGGAGCCGGCAGACTGCGGCGGATATGGCATATTAACCTCCCGGGTATTCGACCGACGATCATCATACTGCTCATTCTGAACATTGGCAGCATCATGGGGATCGGCTTTGAAAAAGTGCTCCTGATGCAAAACAACCTGAACATGGATACATCCGATATTATCGCAACCTATGTGTACCGTGCAGGTATACAGGGTGCTGAATACAGCTTCTCTGCTGCTATTGGATTATTCAACTCGGTAATCAATTTTATTTTACTGATAAGTGTTAACTGGGCTTCAAAACGCATGAGCGAAACCAGTCTGTGGTGAGGAGGAAGAGATATGCTTTTGGAATCCCGTGGAGACCGTATTTTTAATGTTATGATCTATATCGTGCTAAGTCTTGTTACGGTCATTGTGCTGTACCCTTTGGTCTTCGTCTTGAGCGCTTCCTTTAGCGACCCGCAGACGGTTCTGCGCGGAGAGATGCTCCTCTGGCCGAAGGGAATCAATCTTAATTCTTACGTGAAGATTTTTCAAAATCATGATATTTTGACTGGCTATTCCAATACGCTCCTATACACCTCAATTGGTACGCTGATCAACCTGACTATGACCATCTTGGGGGCATATCCACTCTCAAGGAAGGATTTTGTGGGCCGGAATGCGATTATGGCTTTGTTCGTCTTTACGATGTTCTTCGGAGGCGGATTGATCCCGACCTACCTGCTTATTAAGGATCTGGGGATGCTGAATTCATTCTGGGTCATGATCATCCCCAATGCCGTATCGATTTACAACATCATCATCATGCGTACCTTCTTTCAGCAGTCGATTCCTTATGAATTGCAGGAGGCGGCAACGATAGATGGCTGTTCCAATATCCAGATTTTGTCCCGCATCATTCTACCGCTGTCCATGCCGATTATCGCGGTGATGATCCTCTTTTATGCCGTAAGTCATTGGAATGCTTTCTTTAACGCTCTGTTGTACCTATCGGATAAGAACAAATTCCCGCTTCAGTTGATATTGCGTGAAATTCTGATACAGGGTCAAACGAGCGATATGGTCAAAATGTCGACGGAGTCCGCGATCAAGCAGCAGCGGGAAGTCGAGGGTATCAAATACGCCGTGCTGGTCGTGGCCAATATTCCGGTGCTGATCCTGTATCCATTCCTGCAAAGATATTTTGTCAAAGGCGTGATGATTGGTGCCATCAAAGGGTAACCCCTTGGTTGGATAAATGATGAGGAAAAGGGAGGAACACAAGATGAAGGGTAACAAAAGGGGGAAAATACTGCTCGCTTGTATGGTCACCATTACCGTTCTGGCGGGCTGCAGCTCTACGAAATCGGCTGACTCGGGAGGTGGCAAGGCGCAGGATGCATCGGAGGCCAAAATCAATCCAACCGGTTTTCCGATTATGAATGAGAGCACGACAGTGAGCGGCTTTGCGGCCAAATTTTTTGCCAATGCAGACTGGAACAATATCAGGCTGTGGAATGATTACGAAAAGAAGACGAATATCCATGTGAAGTGGGATACCGTACAAACGGAAACGTTAAAGGAAAAACGGAATTTGCTGCTCGCTGGCAATGATTATCCGGAAATGTTTTATGCTTCGGCGTTTTCAAGGTCCGATCTGCTAAAGTACGGCAAACAGGGAGCGTTCCTTCCATTGAATGATCTCATAGACAAGTATGCGCCTAACTTTAAAGCCATGATGGACAAATACCCGATTATAGCCAAGGGTATCACCATGCCGGACGGGAATATATATGGCCTGCCGACCATTTATGATCCGGAGTTCAAATCCGTTCTGTATGGTACGCCTTGGGTGAAGCAAGAATGGCTGGATAAGCTCGGACTGAAGCAGCCGGAGACGCTTGATGATTTTTATAACATGCTGAAAGCATTTAAGGAAAAAGATCCGAACGGCAACAATCAGAAGGATGAAATTGCTTGGGGTGCTGTCGGTACATCGGGGATCGTCAATTATCTGAGAGGCTCATTTGGATTGAACAATCATGGTACATCCAATATCAATGTGGATACGGATCCTGAGACGGGCAAGCTGCGCTTTATTCCTTCCGACCCGCGCTATAAAGAGCTGCTGCAATTTGTGAATAAGCTCTACAAGGATGGACTGATTGAACAGGATATCGTATCGGTCAAAAGTACAGAAGTGGATTCCAAAGGAGTGCAAGGACTTCTAGGTGTGTCTGACAGCGTAGATCCGGTAGCTATTTATAACCAGAAGGGCTATGTAGGACTGTCCGTATTAAAAGGTCCGCATGGCGATCAGCAGTTTAGCGCCTATGGATCCCCGCTTGGTAACATTGGCATGTTCGTACTGACGGATAAGGCAAAACATCCGGAAGCGATGATGCGTTGGGTGGACTATTTCTATAGCGATGAAGGTATCAAACAGTTTTTCATGGGCTGGAAGGATGAAACCTATACGGAGGATGCAAGAGGGAACGTTGATTATACGGATGAAATTAAGAACAACCCGAAAGGTCTTACCCTGGACCAAGCCGTTGGACAGTATCTCATTTGGCCAGGCGGTTACTACCCGGGCTTTGTCAAACAGAAATTCTTTAAAGGTGCGGAAGGCATGCCTACTTCTGTAGAGAACGCCAAGAAAGCCGAGCCTTATGTCCTGTCGCAGGATCAAATCTGGCCGCCGTTTAACTTTACGCAGGATGAACAAAGTGAGCTGACAACGATTCAGACCGACATTGACGCCTATGTGCTGGAAATGAAGGATAAATTCATTACAGGCAACGAGTCGTTTGATAACTGGGACAAATATGTGGCTGCGCTCGAAAAAATGGGTGTAGAGCGATACAAGGCCATCTATCAATCCGCCGCAGAACGTTATGCCAAGCCATAAGTAGAGAATCAAACGAATATATCGTTAAAATCGCAAATAAAGCATGAAGCACGAGTCTCGCAATCTACCGAAGCACCCGTGTAAGGATTTTCAATCTATCTATGGTAGGGGAGAACGAACATGAACCAACTTACAGCTGTTTTAATCGGAGCGGGATCGAGAGGCGCGGGAGGTTATGCCAGATACGCGCTGGATTATCCGCATGAGCTTACATTTGTTGCGGTAGCAGAGGCTGATCCGCTTCGCCGGGCAGGTTTTGCCGAAAAGCATGACATTCCGCCCGAGCGATGTTATGAATCCTGGGAGCCGCTGCTCCAGGAGCCCCGGCTTGCTGATATAGCCATCATTTGTACGCAGGATCAAATGCATTACGGTCCCGCTATGCTGGCTCTTCATCAGAAATACCATGTAATGCTGGAAAAGCCGATGTCACCCTCACCTGAAGAATGTCTGGATATGGAGCGAACTGCCAGTGAACAGGACCGTCTGCTCACGATCTGTCACGTGCTCAGGTATACACCTTTTTGGAGCATGATCAAAAAGGTGATCCAGGAAGGCCGGATTGGTGAAATTGTCTCCATCCAGTTGAATGAGAATGTAGGGTACTGGCATATTGCTCATAGTTTTGTGCGCGGAAACTGGAATAATTCGAATACTTCAAGTCCTATGATTCTGTCCAAATCCTGTCATGACATGGATGTGCTCTCCTGGCTCATGGACCGACCATGCCTTCGGGTCAGCTCATTTGGATCCCTGAAATATTTTCATGAAGGGAGTGCACCGGAGGGTTCGGGAGACCGTTGCCTGGAATGTGCCGTAGAACCAACATGTGCTTACTCTGCTCCCCGTTTTTATCTTAGTGATCAATACAAGGGATGGGCTGGGCATTTTACACCGGAGCTTACAAGGTCTAATATCATCAAAGGTTTACAGGAAACGGACTATGGGCGTTGTGTATTCCGAAGTGACAATAATGTTGTAGACCATCAGGTGGTAAACATGGAGTTTGAAGGCGGGGCTACAGCGATGTTCAGTATGTGCGGATTTACCTATGAACAGGAAAGAAGAATACAGATCATGGGTACCCAGGGCGAGCTGCGCGGAGAAGAGGATCATATTACGCTATATGATTTTTTGACCCAGCAGAAAACAACCATTGAGATTCCGTCCCAATCCAGCGGACATGGGGGCGGAGACAGCGGGATCGTCCGGGATTTCCTGAACCAGGTACGCGGTTATAACGGTCAGGAGAGCTTAACGTCTGCTTCGGCTTCAGTGCGCAGCCATATGATTGCGTTTGCTGCAGAAACCTCGCGTTTGAATGGCGGGCAAGCGATTGTGCTGAATGATTACATGAGTAAATTGATATCTGCTGAGTCTGTTCCTAGCGACTGAAGCAAGTCTCCTCATTAAAGTTAAAAAAGATCTGTCTCCTCCCGGTATGGGAAGGAAGCAGATCTTTTTAACTTTAATCTAATCCAAAACATTCATGGAGGCGATATGATCTCTCGTTTCGCTGGTGCCCAGAGTATAGAGCGTCTGGTAAATTTGCTTTAGATCGCGCTCATATAAGTCATTGTCGTTGTCATAGTGCTCAGGTATACCGGGGTAATGCATACGAAAGTAAGTTTCCATATCAAAGTGATACATGGAATTGAACAAATCGCGGAGCGGTTTGATTTCTTCCGGTGTAGCTTCAATGACAAGCTCGTATGCAGCTTCATCTTGTCGTTCCATAATAGTTCTGGATTGTACGGATACATAATATCTCTTCTTATCCAAGACAAACACTCCTAACGATTTAAGTTAGCCCCTTTACCTCCAGGTACCACCAGACCAGTCCTCCGATGATTACAAGAATAGGGAAGGCCAGATAGAGGATAACGATGGGATTAGCCGCTATCGGATGTTTGGCGACCGTAGGATTGATATGATCGAACCTTTGCTTTTGTTGTTTACGCATGATGGACACGGACATGTATAGTGAGATTGCGCAGGCGATTACAGCAATAGCGATCAATACTGTATACATCAAGTTGATTTTCTCCCCTGTCATCTGTCATCGTTTTGATTAATTCATATGGTTTACCGAAAAGATAAAATTATTCAAATCCGGCGGTGTCTTATCCGGTATTGACTTGGAGAAATGCCAAAGAAGTCATTGAAGTGCCTGGAAAATGGATGAATCGAGGAATACTTGAGCTTTTCGGCAATGGCTGTGACGCTTAAGTCCGTCTCCCGGATCATATTCGCGGCCCGTTTCATGACAAGCTCATGGTGGTAGGCTTTCGGCGTGAGTCCTGTTTCCCTTAGAAACAGCTCATGAAAATATGTCCGTTTCAATCCACAATAATCTGACCATGTCTCAATCGATTGTCCCTGCTCCGGATGATTATTCAAATAATCAAGCAGACGGAGAATGCGGAAATCACTTGGCTGTTTAACATGAAGCGCATTAAACCAGGAGAGGATCCAGACATACATGAAGCTGTTAGCCGTTTCACTTTGATAATATTTGAAATCACTGATGGATCGGGTCATCATCATAAAGGTATCTAATAACTGCGGATGATCTCGCAAACTAAACACGCTGGGCAGCTGCTTTAGTTCGTCACATTCCTGTTCTTCGGACATAAGATCAAAGCTGAATTCATGAGGCGCATAGATGAAAGAACGGTTCAAAGAAGCGGGATGCTGGTTATCCCATAGATCAAAATAGATATTTAGCGATGGAAGGGGATGTTTAGGTGAAATACGAAAAGCATGCGGCTGAGTGGGACGAAGAAAAACAAGCGTGAACCGCTCAATCGGATACATCATTCCTTCGATCTCCATCTCCCCTGGACCATCCAAAAATAAATGCATCGCATATACACTCCCGGCTCTTAGTTGCTCGTTAGAACTTCCATCATATAGATAATGCATGAAATCACCCACATGGGGTGTAATATCGGATAATTTTCTCATGTTTTGTGGCTCCTTATAATTGTTCTCATTATGTTCGTATATTTGATAAAGCGGATGAATTGATAAATCATTGAACACTTCGACAAATACTTAAATCCTTATCCATGATACGATATTTTCATCAATCGGGGAAACTCGGTCTGAATTTAGCGAATAAATCTGCAAATTGAACAGGAGTGGATAATCAGAATGAACCAGAATGAATTAGTACAAAGACAACAGTGGTTTGTTAATCAGAGATTTGGGATGTTTATTCATTTTAACAGCGCGACGTTTCAGTTCGCCGATACCGAAATGGAAGATTGGGAATATGGACATGAAAATAATAACGAACCCCGCAGATACATATTTGAACCTAAAGATTGGAACCCGGCAGAGCTGGACTGTGCACAGTGGGCTCGGGCTGCCAAATCGGCAGGGATGAAGTTCGCAGCTATGACAGCAAAGCATCATGAAGGATTTGATTTGTGGCCAAGCAAGTATACGGATCATTGCGTTAAGAATGCCACCGATCAAAGAGATGTCGTACAGGAGTATCTGACTGCTTTTCGAAATGAAGGAATTGAAGCGGGATTGTATTTCTCCATGCTGGATCTGCATCATCAGATCAACCGGAAAAAGTGCACTCCTGAAGACAAGGAGTTCATCAAAAATCAATTAGAAGAACTACTGACAAGTTACGGTGACATTCCGTTTCTTATTATTGACGGTTGGAATGCGCATTGGGGCGGTCCGAATTATGATGATCTCCCTTTTGAGGAAATCGATGAATGGGTGAAGAAGCTGCAGCCCGGATGTTTGCTCATGAATATCAGCTGTGAAACCAATTTGAACCACACAGATATTGTTTTTTATGAAAATGCGGCCGGACAGGAAGTAGATGAGACTTTCACCGGTCCAGGTGCAAGCTGCAATATTTTAACGAAAACCTGGTTTTGGCGAACGACGGACACGACGATGGAATTGAGAACGGCTGATTGGGTAATGGATAAAATTCATGATTCGAATAAGCATAATGTATCGTTTTTATTGAATGGAGCGCCCAATCAGCGAGGTCT
Organism: Paenibacillus sp. J23TS9; assembly: GCF_018403225.1. Taxonomy (NCBI): domain Bacteria; kingdom Bacillati; phylum Bacillota; class Bacilli; order Caryophanales; family Paenibacillaceae; genus Paenibacillus; species Paenibacillus sp. J23TS9. Next base: position 1,279,952 of record NZ_BOSG01000001.1, read on the forward strand.
GTTAGACAAAAATGTTTTGGAACGCTTTAAAGAAGTCGGGTCGAGATACGTACAGGCTCCTGAACTCACGGAGATTCCTGAGGGCTGGATGTATAGAGCTTAACGGCAAATCGTAGATAAACGTATAAAGACTTCTCTACCGTTGCATGAATGGTTGAGAAGTCTTTTTCGTACCTATTTATCATCGGAAAACTCGATTAAATAAAATATAGGACGTATTATATATTGATTATTGATCTTATATGACGTATTATACAGGAATAAATCATTGCAACGGAGAGGAGGAAATCATTATTAAGCTGACTTCCCGTCAATTGGAAATTTTGGATATCATCAAGAAGCATGCTCCAATAACGAGCGAACAAATCGCTGAAATGCTGAATTTAACCCGTCCAACCATCAGGTCCGATCTGTCTATCCTGGTTAGTCTGGATTATATCGACGCTAAACCTAAAGTCGGATATTTTCCAGGAACCCGAAGAATAACGGAAGATGAGAATAAGCAGAATCTGTTTGATATGAAGGTTGGCGATATTCACGGTGTTCCTGTCATTGTCCGCGAAACGACAACAATACATGATGCGGTGGTGACCTTGTTTCTGGAAAATGTAGGCCATCTCATTGTCACCGATGAAGAAGGGAAGCTCGTAGGGATTGTATCGCGTAAAGATATGCTAAAGGTGACACTCGGCAATGCCGCTGCATCCGCCATGCCAGTGAGCTTTATCATGACACGGAGAGCTAATGTTGTGACTGTATCTCCTGAGGACTCTGTTATGGAGGCAGCGCGAAAGATTATTACGCATCAGATCGACAGCCTGCCGGTCGTGGTACCTGTGTCCTCCGGGCAGGATGGGGACGTTAATGTGGTTGGACGGATTTCCAAAACCAATATCATCAGAAAATTACTTGAAATGCTCGCAGAGGATTAGTGGGAGGAATGGGATGAAACAGGCGTCAACTCGTGTTATAGCCATTTGCTCGGATGCGATCGGCGAGACTGCAGAAGCAGTGGCCTTGGCGACCCTTCGACAGTTTGAGCTAACCAACACAGAAATCAAACGAATCATGAACGTTCGGCATGAAGACGAGATTACACGGTTAATGGAGGAAGTATCCAGCCGTGGAGGCATGGTGATTTACACCATCGTTCAACCGGAACTTAGAGAAGCCATAAAGGAAGAATCTATTCGGCTTCATGTCCGCACCGTCGATATCATGGGCCCAATGATGCAGGCTGTGATAGACACATTTAACGATACTCCAAAACGGTTACCGGGACTCCTTCACAGACTAGATGAAGACTATTTCCGCAGAATCGAAGCCGTTGAATTTGCAGTCAACAACGATGACGGCAAGGATGTCGGCGCTGTTCTTAAAGCGGATATTATTCTGCTTGGCGTATCGCGGGTGTCGAAAACACCGTTATCGATATTTCTCGCTCATAAAGGGAAGAAGGTCGTTAACTATCCTGTTGTACCAGAACTGACACCACCTGCCCAATTACGGGAAGTTTACAACGGCAAAATATTCGGATTGACGATCGATGCGCAGCAGTTGGTTAAAATCCGTTCCGAGCGTCTCAAGGCTTTGGGACTTCCGGTGGATGTCCACTATGCCTCGTTAGTTCGAGTACAGGATGAACTGAAATATGCGCAATCATTATACGATTCTTTAGGGTGCCCTGTCATAGATGTGACAGATAAGGCCATTGAAGAAACCGCAGGACTTATTATGCAGCATTTTTAAAGATGGAGAACATGGAGGGAAAAGAGAAATGGAACATCATATAGCTTTGGAGTTGGTACGTATTACGGAGAAAGCCGCAATCGATTCGGCCCGCTGGACGGGAAGAGGCGATAAGAACAGCGCAGATAACGCAGCAACCACGGCAATCCGGAGTAAATTGAACTCCGTTGCTATAGATGGAACTGTCGTTATTGGAGAGGGTGAAATGGATGAAGCTCCAATGCTGTATATCGGGGAAAAAGTAGGCAATCGCCTTGGTCCTAAAATCGATATCGCGGTAGATCCGCTGGAAGGCACTGAAACGGTGGCTAGCGGGTTAAATAATGCCATTTCGGTTATTGCAGCAGCTCCGGAAGGGAATTTATTGCATGCTCCTGACATCTACATGGAGAAGCTGGCTGTCGGGCCAACGCTTGCCGGTCATTTATCTCTAAACGATCCCATTGAAACGACCCTTGCCAAAGCCTCAAGCATTTTGAATAAGCCTTTTTCGGATATGACAGTATCAATTCTGGATCGGGAACGTCACCGTGAGATCATTGCTGCACTTCGAGCTGCCGGGGTCCGGATCAAGCTCTTAAGTCACGGAGATGTCATGGGTGCCATTGAAGCAGCAACCGAAAGCGAAGTCGATATGTATATTGGCTCTGGAGGCGCTCCTGAAGGTGTTCTTGCCGCTGCAGCCCTGAAATGTCTGGGTGGCGAAATGCAGGGACGCCTGCTGCCGGATGGTATTGAAGAAGTGAAGCGCTGCAAACGAATGGGAATATCTGATCCAAGCCAGCTGCTGAGTATGGAAGACATGGTAGGCCGTGAAAGCGTGCTGTTCGTGGCAACAGGCGTAACTCCTGGGGATCTCCTTAATGGAGTGCGTTACCTGCCGAATCAGAAAGCAGAGACCCATTCCGTTATCATGCATTCTGAGAACCAAACGATCAGCTTCCTGCGGACCATTCATAAAATGCCTATTCCGCAAGAGATTTTAACTGAAGCTGCGATGTAACGAACTCATTATAATGAAGAGAAGTATGAAACAGGTTACACTGTTCGTGCTTCTTTTTTATTTTGAGGAGACTTGCCCAATCATAAAATGATGATAGAGCCGGTTCAAATACTAATATTAAATGTGATTAAATAATGGAAAGGAGAGGGCTGTTAATTTAAATCGCCGAATGTAGATAACGTAAATAATGTTATGTTAACTAAAATTGATTATGTTCATCTTTTCCTATGTACCAGTTAAGGTTCAATGACAACTGATCATCATGAGAGTAAACTTTGGATAAAAGCGCTAAGGGTATACGGAAGATAATTCAAATAGAAAAAGAGGCCTAAACTGAAAAAAATCTAATATATGAGAATTAAACTTTATGGATTGTTCAATATTTCACATAATTAATGATAAATTGGGAAAGATTATAGATACAAGTTAATGCAATATAAACTGGATGTAGATAATGAAATTGGATAGAAAAATAGATCATGTAATCATCAGAAATCCATTGAATTTAGAAATGTATTGAATAAAATCCAGTTCTGGAAGCTTATTATAAAAGTTAATCAAGTTAGGATGAATTATTAGATATTGATTATTAAGATCAGTGATAACTGATAACTGATAACTGATAATTCTAAAGATCCAATACTAAATGATGAACAGCCAACATGAACAACCAACATGAACAACTTGACTAGAACGAAATAAATTAACTTAATAATAACAATGGATAATAATAATGAAGAAAAAAAGATTAAGAACAAAGGAAATAGCAAAGTATAAAGAAAAGCTATAACAGGTAAAAAATGTATGATGAATGAGTAATTTAAGCTAAATGTTATTAGCCTTATTGGTTTTCTTTAAGACATAAACACAAAACTCGTATTTTGTACATATGTTATAAATGTTGTATACCTCTTTTGTACACATGGTTTCTAATGGATTGTTGTCGGAGGACAAGAACATGTACCGTACCTTTAAAGGACAAGAACTTGTACCCTTTGCCGTCCTTTTGGATTTCTTCCATCATCGTTTTAAACAAAAAATAAAAAACCCGGGATTAATCATTAACAGTGTTAGACGAAGGTGCTTTGAGTTACCCCTGAATGTCTATTTCTCTTAAAAAGATCTCTGTGTCTTTAAGTGTCTTATTATACGGTTCGTTATTTAAGTTTCCGTAATTAAAAAATCCATGCCCTAGTCCTTCAAATGTTATTAATCTAGAAATATTGCCTTTAGATCTCATTTTGCTTGTAAAATCTATTACATCCTCTATTGGAATGTTCCTATCCTCTGTACCATGAAAAAATAGGCTTGGTGGTAATCCCCCTCTTACAGCTTCTGTTGGACAAGCAAGGAGTAATTGTTCCTTTATATCAGAAAACAAGTTAATGAGCAAATCGGAATTCACGCCACCATTAAAAATTATCATGGCATTTGGTTCAGGACTTACAAGCATATTATCCTGTTGATTATTAAATTGTTCAATCATTGCTGAACATAAACACAAGTATCCACCAGCCGATGCTCCCACTGCAATTATTTTGTTTGGATCTACCTCCAGTGCCAAATCCAATTAAGAAGGTTATCAATACAACTAAAAATTTTTTCATTTTCATTTCACCTCATTTTTCACTTATCTGCCCGTTAGTTAAGAAAAGGCAGTCGAACAAAAAAGTCGGCTGCCTTCGAATTTCTTTATTCAACTATCGTCTCCCGTTAGCTTAATAAAATACTCTGCTGTAATTTTGGGATTAACCCTTTGTAATTCATAAAACAATCTCTTATCGAAACAATTGCATAATAAGAAGAGGGTTCTAATTCAACTAATAAACATTCATCATAAATATAGCTAATAATAAATTCCTTTTGAGGCTGAATCCCTTTTTCTATAAGCAAACTCGCTAGATCTGCATAAATTTGCTGTCCTATTTCATCAACAGACCTTTCTACTGAAAAACCCCCAGCCATGCTGCGCCACCACACTATAAAGGAACGATATATTTCGTTATATTCATTTAATGTATTTTGATCTTGAGCAAATAATCCTTGATATATTATGTTTTTCTCATCTTCCAGGAAGTTTATGGGATGTTCAGCAATTCGTTTTGATACTACATTCCATAACTCTCTGTAATGCATTTCAAAGTCTTCTCGAAACTCAATATTTGATGTTATGTAAGGGAATTTCATTTCGTTACTACTCCGATTTCGATTCAGGAAGATATTTTGGACATAAATCAAAAAATTCAATGAAATAGGTGCTTCTGATTTCATTAGCAACGTACTTTTCATTAATATTCCTCCTAATTAGCTTTGAAGTATAACACTTCCCTCCCATTCTAACACTAGGGGATTCATCTGAAAGACAATGTAATATATCTAAAGAACTCATAATTAATGGTTGGGTCGAAAGAACAGTAATCGCTGCTGCCCTTACTTTATATGAAGGGTGGTATAACAACTTTTGCACAATACTTGCTGCTTCATTAGGTGCTTTTTCAGGTAAAAAAGATAAAAGTATATCAGTAACATTGTGATCAAAGCAGCTGATTTTTTCTATTTTTTCTTCTAAAGAACGTTCTCTCCAATGTTTCCACTGTAAATACATAGAACTCTGAATGTCAGCGTCAGTAATTTGATGAAAATCAAACATGAAAACACTTGAGGATGCAAGCCCAGCCTTAAATTCTACCCATTCTTCATTCCATTCGGAGCTGGAAACCAGTGCTATTTTGACTTGTTCAGCTGTCAAGTCGGGTTTTACTTGCAATAAACATGCTGCCAATCCTAGAACTATGGGAGCCGCATAAGATGTCCCCCATTGTCGAGCATAATTTGGAGGAAGATTGTCGTGCATCACTGTATAATGATTTAATCGTTCTTCTTCTGACTTAAATGGGAACGGCAAAACAACATTCATTGCTGGAGCCAAAATATCAGGATTCCATTTTCCATCAAACGTAAATCCCTTACAACCTGGAATAGGAGTAGCAATTTCATTTTTTCCACTTTCAGGTATAGCAACGCCTCCAACAGATAAAATGGAGGGTGAAATGATAGAACTACTAGTAAGTTCATTATTGTTTCCGGATGCCACTACAACCAATATTCCCTTGTGAACTAACTCCTCACATAAAATACGAAGAGGATCTGCTTGCCAAGGAAGAAGTCCCGTGTCCCTTTGACCAACAACTGTTAAAACAACCCCCCCTTATCCCATATTTTTATCCATATTGATTCACCCACTCTAACGCACTCCCTATATTTTTTTCAACTTCTTCTGCCGTTCTTAGCGATCCTGCTTCAATTAAGTACATATCTGCTTCTGGAGCAACCCCAGTATACCTTTCATTTGACAACAATCCATTTCCTCCAGCAGCAGCAGCTGTCCATAATCCGTGAAGACCATTATTCAGTTGTGCTTCACTTGTAATTTTAATTGGTACTGGATTGTCTGTATGTGTTTTTACCAAAAAAGAATTTCTATTGTGGTTAGAAATAATGTCTGGGTGACAATAAAAACTACCATCAATAATGGAAATTTTCACCCCTTTACCAGTAATGTTTTTTGGAATATGAAGAAAATCTCTGATTGAAGTCCAATTCATTTTAATTCCTCCTGTTTAGTTATCCTTACAAACACAAAATAGTCCCCGACACTAAAGACCAAGGACTACCCAAATATAAATCCATATTTTACCATAATTTAATTATATCACAATAATTTAAGAAATAAAGTTCTTCCTGAAACTATCCTGCCCGTTAGTTTAACACCTGATTATTTTCCTGGTCTAATACCTTTTTTATGATTCCAAAAGAAATGGCTGCAAGAGCTTTCCGAATGGACAAATTCTTTATTTTCAATGTCAACTCTACAAATATGGATCTGTTTAGATCATCATCAAATCGGTAATCGGACCATGTTCTTGTCCTTTTCGGCAATCGGTACAAGTTCTTGTCCTTGACTCGGGACAAGAACTTGTACCGATAAAACCAAAAAGCCGCTTAAATAGCGACTTTCAATGGGACTATGTTCTTGTCCCTCGACAATTGTGTCACAAACAAACATTTATTATATGTCACTTTGATTTATCATTGCCATCTGCCATTTAAATCCCTTTCCCGTGTCAGTAATAAAAAACCACTGATTCATTTTTGATCAGTGGTTTTAAACTTGAATTCATCGGTTTTCCAGAACTCTTGCTCCTGGATTTATGGTGTAGATTTCTTCACCAAATACAGCTTGCGAGATATCAATATCGTCATATTGATCCGCCTCCATAACAATAAGGTTGATTGTTAGAACTCCTTTTATTGGAATCCCCTCCCTCGAGTATTAATGAAGTTCTTATATTATAAAATGTAAGGGACTCTAATTTGTTACGTTATCCTGCCCGTTAGCGGAACACGGCTGCCGATGCATGCCGGCAGCCGTGTTTTAGTTTAATTATTGAGCTATCGTTTCCCGTTAGCTTAACGCCTTTCCACTAGGGTAATAAGATAATTTAATTCGAACATCCGTAGCGGAATTACAGTGACTAATTTGCGTCGTTTGTTATTACTGCCTATATTTCTCTTAAAGCGAAGTCAACAGCATACTCAGCATGAAGCCTTGTTGTATCATAGACTGGGATACTGCAATCATCTTGTGATATGAGTATCGTTATTTCTGTACATCCAAGAATAACGGCTTCTGCCCCTTGTTCGCTAAGACCTTTAATGATCTTTAAGTAAGATTGCCTAGATTCTTCTTTGATGATCCCAAGACAAAGTTCTTCGTATATGATGTCATGAATAACCTTTCTTTCTGATTCATTTGGAACAATAACCTCGAGTCCAAACCGCTCAATAAGCCTGCCCTTGTAAAAATCTTGTTCCATCGTAAAAGCAGTCCCCAATAAAGCTACCTTCTTAATTCTATCATTAACAATCTCATTTGCTGTTGCATCAGCGATATGAAGTAACGGGATAGATACCGATTCTTCTATTTCTTTTGCCATCTTGTGCATCGTATTGGTACATATGACAATTAATTCGGCTCCACCAGATTCTAATTTTTGAGCTAAGTCGATCATAATTTTTGTGGCTTCATCCCATTTTCCTTGATGTTGAAGAATTTTGATTTCTTGGAAATCTACAGAATACATGAGACTCTTTGCTGAATGATGACCTCCTAACTTTTCTTTTACACGTTGATTGATTGTTTGGTAATAGAGCAAAGATGACTCCCAGCTCATTCCACCAATAAGACCTATTGTTTTCATCGAATTAAGCACCTCTAATTGTTATTTAATCTATTTTCCCACATATAAACTTACAATGCATTCGATTGTATACTAAAATCATCAAAAACTTTTAAAGGGACTTAACTAATCTGCCCGTTAGCTTAATAGAATGAGCAGACTGCTGTAGCCTGCTCAACTTTAGGCTCTATTCAACTAACGTGCCCCATGCTCGAATGAGAACCTTTAAAGTTCACTTCCGCATCAATTCTCTTTCATGGAAGTTAAGAAAAGGCAGCTGATCAAGAGCCAGCTGCCTTCAAATGTCTTTATTGAGTTATCGTGCCCGATAGCTCAAAATATTAGAAATTTATACCATTTCAGGGCCGGAAATTACGGCATGATGGACGAACCAGTCCAGCGCCCCGTTCAGCATGTCATCGGTAAATTCGTGAGCGACGTCATCACTCGCGGATATTCCTCCGCCGTCATTGCGATCATTGGCCAAAAAAAACGGCGCTTGTTACTTCTTAGTTTACCGATAAACAGCTCGCGACTCTCCCTCATCCGCTCCCCGTGCTCGTACGGATCGTACGATACGGCTAGGAAACCAGCGTCGGCGAACATCCGCAGATGTGAGCGTAGTTCATCCATGCTGCCGGTCATCCCTGGAAGCCAGATGACTAAGTGCCCGTTCCGCTCTTCATCCGGTTCCTCCCAAATGATCGGGATATGATCCAAGCGATGCGGATATACATTTGCTTCGATTTCGCCCCGATCAGCAATCCGTTTTACTGCCCATCTGATCGTTGGAATCGCCATTCGTCTTGTTGGATGTGCATCAGTTACAAATAAGGCCTTACATAAATCATCACGGCTCGCGAGATACTTCTTCAACCACACTTTACACTCGGATGTAAAATAAACCTCTCTCTGTTTTGAGCCTTTGCCATTTACAATAGCAGAACAATTCTCCCAGTTCAGGTCCTCAACGTTTAACTTCTCCACCTCTCCAACCCGGCAACCAGTACTGTAAAGAAACTCCAGGAGGGCCCTTTCTCTCAGGGACAAGAGATTTTCATGTGAATTAAATCTTCCTCGATCAGAAACTTAGGAATACGCTTATCTATTTTGGGTTCGCGTAACTTTAAAGAAGGATTTGAAACTCCTGACCAAGCTTCAACCCACCACACCACTCTCTTTTGATTTCCAATCAAACTCAGGATGTTGCTGCTTTAACACATGCAGCTGACAATTAATTGATACCGATGATCAACGTATCAATTAATTGTCGATAATAATTTAAGCGCTCTTCTCTAAGGTACCTCTAATGCGATTCCGTCTATACCCGCTTAGGATTCCCCGAATCGGTTAGCGGCTCGTGCCCGGGCCCGGGCGATCTCGACCTCTCGATTGCGGGGTTCGGCTTGAGTCACCAGAGAATCCAGCAGCTGCCGTGCAACGACGGTAAACTCTTGCACTGCTTGGTTAAACGCTGCTTCGTTCGCTTTGGAAGGACGGTTAAAGCCCGAGAGCTTCCTTACGAATTGCAGCGCTGCAGCCTGAATTTCTTCATCCGTCGCAGGCGGGTCGAAATTGAATAAGGTCTTGATATTTCGGCACATGGCATTTTAAACCCCTTTCTTGAAATGAACGCACTTTGTTGTATTCAGCATAACATAGTTTGTTCATTCAAGTAGTTCCTCAACCTCTCATATTAAAAAAAGAAGCCACGGATTACGCGGACTTTGTAAAGGAACGAACCCGAGTATATCTAGTTTGGAAAGGTATACAACTAACTGCACTGATTAGGTTGCTATTAAATAACAATAGAGCTCGTGATCATAAAGCCGCCGAGAGGCGGCTTTATTGCTTTATTCGAATAAGTGCTTTTAACTTTTAAAAGAAGCACCCCAAGTCCTTTAGAGCGGCATTTTGATTAATTCCCTACGTGGCCATTCGATTTTCCGTTGTTATTTTTCTTAAAATATTTATGATTTTCCTTGTTGTCCCTTCTTGCGAAACTTATACAACCATTGTGTGAACGTTCCAATCGATAATACCATCATGAGTATCCACATCAGCCACGCGATGAACGGAATGTTCATAATAGCCACGATTAACGATGCTCCGATGACCAGTCTAACCCATTCTTTCGGAACCCACTACCTTGGCGATGCCCGTTTCCTCTTTGATCTCTCTCAAAGCTGGTTGCCAAGCTTTCTCCTCTTTTCAATACTTCCCCCAATATAGCACCAAGCATTATTTAGAAGTGATGAAGCACGCTTTAATAGAAGCACCTTATATCCAACCAAGATCATGCAAAGCCACTACACGACTTTTAAACATATATGTTCTTATCGGCCAACAACTATTTATCCTTTGGTATACAATCAGCTATAGGGACTTTCAATGGGATGACGTTCCCTTGATCACTTTTTTTGATTATTTACTTGCTCGGGATTAACATGTAGCGGCTTTCTTCGTTTTGCTACTTCTGATTCCTGCGCCACACATCCAGCTGCCTCTGCACCTCTGCCTTGACCTCATCCAGTCCCGCCTGCCTCAGCCCTTATCGAACTTCGGCAGCTCAGTGTCGACGTCGACGATGCCTGTCATCAGGCTCGGATAATATTTTTGGCAGACGATCTCGATGTTCTGCATTTGGATCGGCATCATGGACAAATCGGGTGTAAATCCGAGCAGGCTTGATTTGACGACTCAGGCATTGGAAGAGGCAACTCATCCCATTTGTCTATAGGGTCCGGGTTTGCGCCATCCGTGGTCTTCAAAATAAACCAGTTCCCCTGGTATTTCACCGGTAATATCTATACCAATTTTTAATGCAATATCACCAAAGACTCTACTGGTTCCGAAAAGCATGGCGTTGGAGAAATTGTCTTTTTTATATTTTGTACTGCTACCACGCTATCCTGCCCGTTAGATTGATGAATTTGCATGGAAAAATAGTTAGATACATATCTAATCGGTAATCGGTTGCAATCGGTACAAGTTCTTGTCCTGGACTCGGGACAAGAACTTGTACCGATAAAACAAAAAAGCCGCTAAATTAGCGACTTTCTATGGGACCATGTTCTTGTCCCTCGACAACTCCGGGTGTCTCTTCGTTTCGCTATCTCAACTTGGTCTGTAGGTCAAATTTAGGAAACTGGCGTTGATATAACTTATGGGTTAAAAATTGGCATAAACCAGTGACTTACTCACCACACTATTCCATACGTAGATTTGATAAACAACATTAGATGAAAAACTATGATCATCATTGTCAATGTTAATTACAAGGTTGGATGCAACGGGGATACCCGTATTCGTTATGATGCCAGTTGTTAAAGGCATGAAATCACCAACTCTCTATTAATTTTTACTAGTATATGAATTCGGGTCCGCTCTGTGTGGATGTTGTTACGTGGATTTTTGCTTTTTTTATCTGTTAGAGTTTCAACTAAATTACACAGTACTGCGTCCTTATGCTCGGGATGCTGAATGCCGTTACTCCATGAGCGCTGGATACTTTTCGGTTAGCCAACGCTGTAAGTAGCAGTGTCGTTCGCGTTTTGCTGTTGCCGTTGAATCGCTCCTCTCAAAATGATTGAAAATAGCTGCCAAAGCTAAAGCGATGGTGAACCGAATTTTTATGGCGATTATAAATATCCAGAAATCCAAACGGACAAGGTTCCGTGTTACTTAAAGAAAAGCCGCCAACGGATAACGAAAAATCAGAGATTTTGTACATTTTCCCATTTGCAATGAAGTGTAATGCAGCTCAAATTCATCTCGTGAGTGCCTATTTTTGCGTAAGATAGAATCATTTCGATACATGATTAGACACAAGTCCACGCTCCCCCTAGATGATTATCATAATATTTAGTGCAAGTATCTATTAGGGAGGTGCCTGAGTGTGGTGTTTTCTAAAAATTCCGAAATAAAATCCCTGCAAATTCGACGAGATCTTAAAATATTGTGCAAAAAAGTACACAAACTCGAAGAATCAGTAAGGACTCGTGGACCCCGCGGACCTCGTAGATTTAGAGGTCCTCAGGGAGCCGCTGGACCTCAAGGGCTTGCCGGACCTGCCGGAGCGACTGGACCCGCCGGACCTGCCGGAGCGACTGGACCCGCCGGACCTGCCGGAGCAACTGGACCCGCTGGACCCGCCGGAGCGACTGGACCCGTTGGACCCGCCGGAGCGACTGGACCCGTTGGACCCGCCGGAGCGATTGGACCTGCTGGACCCGCCGGAGCGATTGGACCTGCTGGACCCGCCGGAGCGATTGGACCTGCTGGACCCGCCGGAGCGACAGGACCCGCTGGATCTGCCGGAGAGACTGGACCCGCTGGATCTGCCGGAGCGACTGGACCCGCTGGACCTGCCGGAGTGACTGGACCCGCTGGACCTGCCGGAGCAATTGGACCCGCTGGACCCGCCGGAGTGACTGGACCTGCTGGACCTTCGATTCCTTCTTCAATTAATCGAATTTATGTGGTAAATTTCAACGATAACACTGTCTCGGTAATTGACGGAAATACCGATATCGTTATAGCCACCGTTTCTGTAGGTAATGGACCAGGGGGCATAGGAGTGAATCCTAGTACGAACCGTATTTATGTAGCGAATGGTGCCGATAGCACAGTCTCGGTGATCGATGGAAATGTTAATACAGTCATAGACACCATTCCGGTAGACAGCGGTGAAGCGGCTGGTGTAGAAGTGAATTCAACTACGAACCGTATATACGTGGCAAATGTGGCTAGTAACAATGTCTCAGTCATCGACGGAAATACAAATACCATAATAATCACGATTCCCGTAAATAACGGACCGATAGCTGTAGGAGTGAATCCTATCTCGAACCGCATTTACGTGGTAAATAGAGATAGTGGCAATGTCTCGGTCATCAGCGGATTGACCAACACCGTCATGGCCACCGTTGCAGTAGGAGCTGTGCCAATAAGTGTAGGAGTGAATCCTGCCATGAATCGAATTTATGTGTCAAATCTTGGCGATAACACTGTCTCGGTCATTAGCGGACTATCCAATACCGTCATAGCAACAATTCCTGTAGGGAGTATTCCAGAAGGAGGAGGAGTGAACCCCGTCACGAACCGAATTTACGTAGTAAATGATGTCGATAAAACGGTCTCAGTGATCGATGGAAATACCGATACCGTTATAGCCACCATTCCAGTAGGTAATACACCAATAGGTTTAGGGGTGAATCCTTTAACAAACGGTATCTACGTGGCAAACGCTACTGATAACACTATCTCGGTAATCGATGGTAATTCCAATACCATCATAGCTGCTGTTCCCGTAGGTAGTGGACCAAATAGCGTAGGGGTAAATCCCTAACAGTGGAAATAGCGGAATAGATATCTTACCACTAAACACATACGACAAGCTGCACTTCTGCGGTGGCCGGAATCCGTATTATTAAAGACTAAGAAGTGCTGGCACTTTTTTGAATACCCGTTGAAACACAGCCCACTTCCCTTCTTCTCCCTACGCCTCGGCTGGATCAATGATTCTCCCACAATGTAGCCACATTTGTGTCAAAATCCTACAATAGGGTCCATTTGTGCATTTTTTAAAGAAACAAATCTAGCCACATAAAATAAAAAAAGCCCAGAGAACAAGGCTAAACGGGCCGTGCTTGCCTATGAATATGGACTGCTATCCTCAACACTATGAGCGATGACGGCGTTCTGCTGCCATCGTATCGGTCAGGTGTTCCCGGCTCTATTCCGGCTCATCCGGATCGCAAGGACGAACGAAAGCTGCTGCGCCGCCATCAGCAGCATGCCTCCGAAAGCGGACGAGCTCCTGATGCCGTCGTATTCGATCACCCTCCCTGTGACGGGATGAGCTATGCATAATATATTCTGCGGATGGTCGTATGCTCCGGCGCCAGAACCGGCCAGGATCAAGCATATGGGAAATAGCAATATGCTTCCTAAGGCCAGCATCTTCATGCGATCGTTCCGCTGGCGCCGGGAACGCCCCGCACGAAAAAAGTCCTCCCACATGGTCCATGCGCTTGCCAGCAAAACCATATGGACGAACAAACGAAGCAAAACCATTTTTAATAACGCATTGAACACGGGCGGCAGCAGCAATGCCGACAACATCAGAAAGAAAACCAGCCCCGTATATAGTCCGTGCCTTTCGTTTCGCAGCAGCTGACGGCCTCCCGGCAGCCGGGAAACCAGTCCATTCCGTATCCAAGTCGGCATGCCTGCAAGGAATAGCGGAATCATGAACAAATATCGAATGCAAAGCTGCAAAACGTAAAAATCGATCGATTCTTTGGCAAGCACGGACAAAAATCCGCCGTAGCCGAAATAAAAACATAGGATTCCGGCATAAAACAAAGCTTGTCTGCTCCAAGGAATCGCGACGTATGCACCTTCGCGTACGGGCTGAATATTGCCTGCCTTGGCATATAACAAGGCCAGGCCCGCAGCAACGACCAGCAGCTCCGGTGTCATAACGGTGTGCCATCCATACAGTTCTACCAGTAAAAACATCCGCATCCTCCTTTCATATGTTCGCTACCGTCTGCCCATCCAGCCCTGCTCATACGCGTATCGCGCCAGTTGAACCCTGTTATCGAGATGAAGCTTCTGAAGGATGTTTTTCAAATGATTTTTTACGGTGTGTTCCGAAATGTCCAGGTGGCTCGAGATTTCTTTATTGCTTAAACCTTTAGCTACCAACCCCAATATTTCCCGTTCCCGTGCGGTAAGGGGACTTGAATGGTCGTCTTGGGTGCCCATGGGCGAAAGCTCCTTCAATATGCGAAAAGCCAGCTCGCGCGTCATCGGCGCTTCGTCAACGGCGATCGCCCTCAGATATTCATGCCACGCTTCAGGCTTCAAGTTTTTCAGCAAATAACCCTGGGCGCCTTTCTTGAGTGCGTCGAACAAATGGGCAATATCGTCCGAGACGGTCACCATCACCACTTTGACATAAGGATATTTTTCCTTCAGGCGTTTCGTCGCCTCCAGACCGCCCATACCCGGCATCTGAATATCCATCAAGATCAGATCGGGCATCCAGATTTCGCTGAGCATCAGCGCTTCTTCTCCGCTGCTCCCTTCAGCCACCACCTCGAAGGCCGGATCGTCTTCCAAAATCATTCGGATGCCTTCCCGGGCCATCTCACTGTCATCGATGATCATTACGCGGAATGTAGACATGTTGCTTATCCTCCTTTGCGATCGTAACCCACGTTTCCTTCTCTTTTCGTTCAATGCGCAGCAGCCAGGCCATTTGATCGGCCCGATCCTGCATCATTTTAAGTCCGTAACGGTTTTTCCCGGCCGCAGCCCGTGGATCGAATCCTTTTCCGTTATCCGTAATCCGGCATAGCCAACCCAATTTCGTCGCCATCGCCTGCACACGAACCCGCGTTGCTTCGGCATGTTTATGGATGTTGAGCAGCGACTCGCGCATGATCGCCAGCAGCTCCACTTTTTCCTTGGAACTGAGAAACTGTTCGGGCAAATCCCACTGTAATTCGAATTCCAGGTCGGTTTCGCGGTGCAGTTCGTCCATCAGACTTTCCACTCCTTGAAGCCACGGGTTCCGGTCCACGTCCGCCACATGCCGCAAATTCGCGATGGCTTGTCTTACATAATCGTTGGTACGGTGCACGCTCTCTTTCAATTTATTCAACGGCAATTCTTCCGCCTGCTTCATCTGTTCCATCCGCGAAACCTGCGCATTCAAAAAAAACAGCGACTGCGCGATGCCGTCATGCATTTCACGGGCAATCTTTTCCCTCTCCTCAAAGACCGCCTGCACGGCTTTCGCATGATTCAATTCTTCCTGATTATGTTCAATGATCGTAAACAGCTGCGTCAAAAATAGAATCGTGACCAGCAGCACCAAAAGGGGTGCCAGCCAATTCCCAAGCTCCATAGATATATAGGGAAGCAGAAATTCGTGTCGAACGTACTCCCAAATCCCAATGGTCAACGTGGGAATCGTCAAGATCAGCCATTTGATCTGTTTATATGTCAACCTTAAATTCTCCTTCCAAGTGCGGTCTGTATCTTTTATTTTACCCCGAAGCAAACCGGACAGATATGACTCCAAATGGCTATATCACAGCCTCGCGATCGCATTTTTGTCGAACTGCCGCGATTCGAATGGTCCCGATTACGGAATGTGTACGTTTTTCTCGTAGACATGCTTATTCCGATCCGCATCGGTGAACTCAGCCCCGAGCGTCCAATCACCCTTTACGGTAAAATAACTTCCCTTCGCCTCATAGGTATAGCGGTCAAACCCTTCGAAACCGTAAGGGTACGGACTGACCTTGCTGAAAATAATCGGGACCTCGATCTTCTGACCATCCCGATGAATGAGAGCCGCGGCCGCAATCGGCCCGCCTTTGCCGCTCGGCAGCCAGACGTCCAGGCTTACATGCTGCATTCCGTCGCTGCCTTCAAGAATACGCAGTGACATATGCGCTTCCTCCCCCATGACATGCCACATAATCGGCTCTTTCAGAACGCTTCCGTCAAACGGGTGCGACGGCAGCAAGGCGGACGCCAAGAGGACAAGCACCGCCGGCACAGGGAAAACCGGAGGCTGTGCATGAAGGTGAAGCGTTGGCGCGGTTTATCGTCTCCTGCTCGCTTCCAGCTTCCATAGTTTTTTGCGGCGATCCACACGAAAGGGTCGCTGAGCGAGGGCGATTGCAATCGGACTGCCCACACCTGCAATGAGGTTTGACGCGAAGACGCCGACAGCTACTACCCGTTCAACTCGACGGATGTTCATCCCCGCAGCTTCGTCGCCAGCGCGCTAAATGACGTCACGGAACAAAGATAGGCCCGTCAGCGCCATCAGCGTGCCTGCTTCCGCTATCCGCTTCAGCTTGCCAAGCAGAAACGTCCATTCTCCGCTTGCGTCCGCATGCATGTGTTCATGTCCGGATGCGCTCGCCTCCCACCCCGGAATAAAACAGGATGCACAAACAAGCCCCCGCTATGCACGCCCAAGCGGCCAACGCGAGCCGTAATGAGCGAGTGACGCCGCAATGGGAATAGCCCGTACGCTGTAAAACGTGACGGGCCGTTTGCATGGCATATAACTATACGAATGCAGTTATGGCAAGAGTCCAAGCTACTTTGCGTTGTATAGCAAAATATCAAGTAGGGACTGCATTCAGGCGGCGAATAGCGCTCCTTGCGCCTTGCCATGCTAAGACTTCCGTCAACCCCTGTGTGGCTCTTCGCCGTTTCTTCATGTCTGATCATATCTGGAAAGCGATACGATGGGTATGACTCCTTAGAGCTAGTGAGACCGGGCAGCGGGCATATCATCGAACATTTGCCGTTCGATCTGTTTCATCTCATAAAAATATCCTTTTTGCTCCATCAGCTCCGCATATGAACCCGATTCAATCACTCTTCCAGCGTCCATGACCATAATCCGGTCCATCTTCTCCAGCCCGGCCAGGCGATGGCAGATGAGAACAAGCGTGTCTCCGGACGCCTGTTCGAATAGATGCTTCATAACGAGCTGCTCCGTCACGTAATCCAGCGAAGAAGTCGGTTCGTCCAGCAGCCAGAGCCGCCCCCTGTGCAGCATTGCACGTGCCAGGGCCAGCCTTTGCTTCTCGCCGTCCGACAAATTTTCTCCCTTCTCGTACACCGGATCGGTTAACGACGCATTCGCCAACTGTACGTTAGCCAGCGCGGCAGTTAATTCTTCGTCGGCGTAATCTCCTCCATCCAACAGCAGATTATCCTTGATCGTTCCCAGGAAAAAGTGGTTATGCTGCAATACGACATTAGCCGTTCGCCAAATGCTCGCCTCATCTATCTCCTCCACCGGCCGGCCGTTTAACCGAATGACACCCTCCGATGGCGTGCGCAGCTTGAGCAGCAGGTCAAGGAGGGTTGATTTTCCCGATCCGCTCGGGCCGACGATAGCTGTTCTGGTGCCTGGCGGGATCACCAGGGAGACGCCACCGAGTGCCGGCCGCCACTCACCTTCGTATTGGAACGTTACGCCGGATAGTTCAATGGATACGCCATATTCGGCAGACAGGACACCGCCTGGCTCCGATGGCTGCACATCGGAGATCGGGACCGTTTCCGTAAGGCGCTGGGCGGCATGCTCGCTATCCTGTTTATACACGGGCAGCGTAGCCATAGCCGCAGCTTCTTCAAACACCGTCAGCGAAGTTATCATCAGCATGGCCAGAAATACCCCGGCAAGCTGGCCGTCCCTGATCAGATAAGCGCCAAGCGCCAGCACGCCCCAGGAAACGAGAAACGTAACGAAAGCGTGCAGCGATTGCCCAAGCAGCAGATGACCGGCCGCCCGCTGCTGCTCGGCTGCTAGAGCGGCCGAAGCTTGCTGAAGCTGATTTTCTCGCTCCTTCAATTGCCCGTACACTTTCAGATCGCGGAACCCATACAGTACTTCCGCCACATCCGTGGAAAGCGCAGCTCTGATCTCACGAACCCGGCCGCGAATTTTACGCTGGCCGATCAGAATCATGCCGGGGACGATGAATGCCGCGGCAAGCATCCCCAGTATCAACAGGCTGGCAATCCAGACCGAAAACGCGGACGCGAATAATACGGTAGCCAAAAAGACCATGACCGTCACGATCGGCGGATAAACGACACGCAGAAAATAATGCTGCAGGCTCTCTATATCCCCCACAATCCGCGCAAGCAGGTCCCCGCTCCGCTTTTGGTTCAAGATGCCGGGAGCGACGGGTATTAACCGGCCAAAAAAGGACGTGCGCAACCGGCTGAGCACGGAAAACGTCGCGCGGTGGGAATACAGGCGCTCTCCGTAGCGGCTCGCCGCCCGAACCAGACCCAGGATTTTGACCAGCGACGTCAACACGATCAATGTATAAAGCGGCGGCGCAAATACCGTCTGGGCGATCAGATACCCGCTTGCGGAAAAAAGGATTACGCCGGCGATGCCGGCAATAAACCCGCCTGTTACCGAAAGAACAATATCCTTTCGCTCCCTAATCATCGCTTTCGCCAGAAGAGTCAGTTCATTCATGCCCATCCCCCTTTTCTCTGCGCATCGACCATCTGGGCATACTGGGGCAGGCGCTCCAATAGGTCCTCATGACGTCCTGAATCCGCTACTTTTCCATCATGCATGAACAGAATGCTGTCGGCATGCCGGATCGTATGCAGCCGGTGCGCTACGGTAATCATCGTTGCCGATTGTGCCAGCGCTGCCATGGACCGTTGCAAAATGCGTTCCGTGTACAAATCCAGTCCTACGGTTGGTTCATCGAACAATATGAGATCGGGGCGCTTCAAAAAAGCGCGCGCCAAGGCAAGCCGTTGCCGCTCGCCGCCGGACAATCCCCTTCCCCCTTCGCCGACCCGCGTATCATAGCCATGTTCCAGTTGGGCAGCAACCCCGGCAAGACCGGCTTCCTTCGCGGCCTGCTCCACCTCGGCCCCGGTGACGCGCCGTCCGGCTCCGATGGCTATATTCTCGGAAAGCGTGCTTGCAAAAATATACGGATGCTGCGTAATATAGCTTACGCGCTCAAACCACGCAGCCTCATCGTATTGCGAAAGCGGGATCCCGTTAACCAGCACTTCGCCTGAATCCGGTTTTAGCAGTCCGGCAAGAAGATGAAGCAGCGTCGTTTTGCCTGAACCGCTTTTACCGACGATGGCGATATGCTCACCTTGGCCTAGCGATATGGATGGCGTTACAAGCTCGAATGAATCCGGGGCATACCGAAACCGGACATGGTCTAGCCGGATGGGTGGCGGCATTGGAATGGCGGCGGCCCGGGCCGGTCGCATCCAGTTAGTCTCCACAGTTCCACCGGAGGGTGCTGCGCCTTCCTTGTCCTTTGGAGCCATGGGCTTTCCTGCCGTTTCCGCAAGCAACTGCTCAACCTTCCGGATCGCCCCCATGCTGGTGCGGCCGCTGTGAAACGCAGTTCCCGTATTTTTGAGCAGGCTGAAATATTCGGGAACCAGCAGCAGGATGAAAAATGCGGTATGAAAAGTAATGGATTTGAATACGAGCAGCGAAATGGCAAGCTCCAGAGCGACGATGCCGATGCTCAGCATCACGATGGTTTCCAGCATGAATGTATTCGTGAACGCAATCCGCAAAATGCCCATCGTCGCGTCACGGTAGGCCAGGCTGCTCCGCTCGATTACCGCTCGCTGGCGGCGTGCCTGCCCAAAGATTTTAAGCGTGACCAACCCTTGGAGGGAATCCAGGAACGTCCCGGAAAATCTCGCCAGCTGGGCATATTTCTCTTCCGATTTGTTTTTCGTTTTCAATCCAGCCAGGACCATGAATAACGGGATGAACGGAGCCGTAAACAGCATGATGAATCCGGAATTCGCATGCTGGGCAAACGTCAACAGCAAGATCAGGAGCGGAATGACGGCAGCCTCCATCATGCGCGGCATGTATTGGCTGAAGTAACTGTCAGCCTCATCGACGGCGTCCAGGGCAACGCTCACCTTTCCTCCTGTTTGTCCGCCTATTGCTGCAGGCATGGAAGCATGAACCAAGCGGCGAAGCACGGCTGAGCGCATATTCGTCTTGGCGGCGGCAGCCATCCGCAGTCCGACTTTTCCGTTGCCGAATGTAAGCAGCGTACGCAGAGCCATTATCCCCAGCAAGAAGCACAGCAAACCGACCACCGACGCTAAAGAGTCGCCCTGCACAAATATCCGCTGAACCGCTTCGGCAAGCAGCGCCGCTTGACTCACGATGGCGGCGCCCAGCGCCAGCGAGATGACCGCGAGGAGAACAAGACGTTTTCGCTGCTCGGTCATTTCTTGAGAAATCAGGCTCCTGTTTCCTTTCACGCAAACGAACCTCCTTTTACACCAACAGGGATTTTATTAATCGACAATAGCGGATCAGGCTATTTTTTTCCCTTCACATAGTCCGCATCGAACAGGAACAGCCGGAAGACCAGAATCAGGGAAGGAATCAGCAGACACAGGCCGCCGATAAACGCTGCGACGAGCGCGATGCCCATCGCCGGCGAGGTAGCGCTGCTCTGAATCGTGATGTATGGATCCAGAATATACGGATATTGCCCGATCCCATACGCGAAAAAGGCGCAGAAAAATTGCAGCATGACGCAGATGAAAGCCAGTCCGTAACGGCGGCCGCTGTACAGCAGCCACATAGCAACCATGAAGAACCCGACGGACAGCGCCAGAAGCCAGCCCAAATCCATCATGTTTTGAAAATGCCGCTCATTGTGCTGGCTGAGGTAAATGAACGCGGTCAAAGCAACGATAATCGTGGGTGTGCTCCAGAACAGAGCGTAGCTTTGCATCAGCTTCAAGGCCGCATGGTCCTCTGCACGCGAAGCGTAGAAAGCCAGAAACGTTCCGCTGATGAACAGGACCGATACGATGGCGAGTCCCACGATGCACCACGATAAGGGGCTCGTAAGCAGGGCCCAGTAATCGAGCGTAACCGTCCCGCCCTGTTTCGTGATAAAACCGCCCTCGGAGAGCGTAAGCGCGACCGACAACGAGGCCGGAATCAAGAGCCCGGTAGCCCCGTATAAGAACAGGTACACGATGTTATTTTTGGAGCCGTAGTTCTCAAACGCATAGAACGACCCGCGAATGGCAAGCAAAATGACGGCAATGCTTCCGGGAACAAGGAGCGCTGACCCGTAATAATAGGCAGTATCCGGGAAGAAGCCAACGATGCCGATGTAGAAAAAGACGAAAAATACGTTCGTGATCTCCCAGACAGGCGACAAATATCGCGAAATCAGACGGTTAATCAAGTGATCCTTCTTCGTCAGGCGTGCGTAAAAAGCGAAGAAGCCCGCTCCGAAATCAATGGAGGCCACGATTAAATAACCGTACAAAAACAGCCACAACACCGAGATCCCAATGAGCTCGTAACTCATCATGCATGCCCCCTTTCTTCCGCCGTCTCGCCTTGGACAGGCTTCAGCCACTTCTCCATCTCGGTTTCGGCCGAATTATTGTTAAACAAACGGCGCAGCACGAGTACGCACACGATACCAAGGATGATATACAAGATCAGAAACAGGAAGAAAAGAATTCTCACGCTCGGCGATGTCGTAGCCGCGTCTTCCACTCGCATATACCCTCGGATGATCCACGGCTGCCGTCCAATCTCGGCATAGAACCATCCCAGCTCGACTCCGAGAAAAGCGAGCGGCGCTCCCAGAGCAATCACGCGAAGCAGCCACTTGTTGAGCTCGTTGCGCTTTTTCCAGATGATGAACAGAAAATATAGCAGCGAAATCCCCAATAACGTGAAACCGATTCCTGCCATCAAGTCAAACAAATAATGGACAAGCAGCGGCGGACGTTCATCCGTCGGGAACTCTTCAAGCCCCGTCACTTTTGCGTTAAAGTCTCCGAAGGCCAGGAAGCTGAGAAAATTCGGCAGATGAAGCGCTCCAATGATTTCATGCTCAGCGTTAAGCCAACCCAATAAAACCAGATCCGCGCCGCTTTCGGTCTCAAAATGCCATTCCGCGGCGGCCAGCTTCTCCGGCTGATGCTCCGCCAGAAACTTTGCGGATACATCCCCGGCCAACGTGTTGAGCAATCCGAACAGCAGAACGACGCCCATCATCAGCTTCAAAGCTTTTTTGTGGTAGGCGGACACCCCCTTTTTAAGCATCGTAAAGGCTGCAATTCCGGCGAGCAAGGCAGCACCCGTCAAATAAGCCGAGCTTAATACATGAAACACCTTGGAGAACGACGCCGAATTCAGCATTGCTTGCACCGGATCAACCGCTGTGAATTGTCCTCCTTCCATTGCAAAACCTCCGGGCTGGTTCATGAATCCGTTCACCGTCGTAATGAAAACGGCAGACATGCCCGCCCCGGCCACGACCGGAATCGTCAGCAGCCAATGAATGTATGGATTCTTGAACCTTTCCCACGTATACAGATAAATGCCCAGGAAGATCGCTTCGAAAAAGAACGCGAATACCTCCATGAATAACGGTAGCGCGATAACATTCCCTGCCAGCTTCATAAAATGGGGCCAGACCAAGGCCAACTGAAGCGAAATGGCCGTGCCCGTCACGACCCCGACAGCCACCGAAATGACGAACCCCCTCGA
This sequence comes from Paenibacillus sp. J23TS9, assembly GCF_018403225.1. Taxonomy (NCBI): domain Bacteria; kingdom Bacillati; phylum Bacillota; class Bacilli; order Caryophanales; family Paenibacillaceae; genus Paenibacillus; species Paenibacillus sp. J23TS9. The sequence continues at coordinate 1,303,056 of NZ_BOSG01000001.1, forward strand.
CCACCTCTTTGCCATAAGTATGTAATGGGGGTCTTTCCTACGTATGCCGATCAACTCTGCAATCGCGATCATGAGCGGTATTCCCACGCCAAGCGTCGCGAAAATAGCATGGAACCCCAGAGTCATTCCTGTCACCAGCTTGCTCCACATCACCGTATCGATACCCATATTCGAATTCCTCCTTTCAAATGCCTAATCAACAATACCGTTTCTGGCTGTTAATTAAACATGCCTATGTTCTGCTTTACATAAAGAGATTTTTTTCACAAGGCAGTCTACCAAAACCCGATATTTAAAATTATTATATCTTTGTTCCTTAGCATTTCAATCCTGATTACGGCTTCGACCCTAAATGTTCAAAGAAGGATCAACTCTTTCCGACAACTCGGTGAAAAACCGCAAAACCACCCTTTTGAGCTATTGCTTCACCGAGAACCATCGGTTTTGTATTTCAAAAACCCCTTGCAATAAAAAAAGACCCGGCATATTGGAAATTGCCAAGCCCAGGATCTTTTCATATAAAATAAATCAGAATGACGAATTCAGCAATCATGAACGCTCTAAGGCCTTGATATCCTTTTTGATTTTATCGTAAGGAGGTTCCTGACCATCGTAATACGAAACGACAGTTCCCGTTTGGTCGACTAGAAAAAACGAGGTTCCATGAATGACCTGATCAGAAGCAGTATCCTTCTGTATCGCCATTTTGAAGTTGTTACGGGCATAAGTTTGGATGTCATCGAACGAATACCCTGTAAGTCCTTGCCAGTTTGTGAAGTCATCACTAAACTTGCTGATATAGGTTTTGATCGCTTCAGGATGATCGTTCTCGGGATCGACCGAAAACGAAACAAGGTCAGCCTTAATTCCGGCGTCTTTCAATTCCTGCTGCAGTTCCGCCATATTAGAGGTTAGTATGGGGCAGACGGTGGTGCAGTGCGTGAACATAAAATCTGCCACCCAAATTTTGCCTTTTAAATCCGAAATGTCTTTGCGATTCCCTTCTTGATCGATCGATTGAAACGATTCAAGTTTAATATTGAGCTTGTCCGGTTTATGATCACCGCAAGCGGTGACAAGCAGGATGCAGATAAGACACACTGCCAGTAAAACATTTCTGGTCTTAACCAAGTTTATCCCCTACTTTCCTTACTTCTTGTCTGCCAACCAGGATCCGAGCGTGTCAATGTCCTGCTCCGATAACCGGCTCTTAAACGACGGCATTCCGCCGCGTCCCATAGTCATTCTCTCCACAATCTCTTCCTTCGTGAGCTTTGACCCGATTTCTTTCAAGCTCGGTCCGACTATGCCGCTTAGATCAGCAGCATGGCAAGACAAGCAACTTTTTTTATACAACATTTCGGCCCCGTTTGAATCTGAATCCCTCTCGACTACGGCCGTGTTCGTTTCGTTCTGTTGGCTGGAATGGCTTCCGCATGCGGCCAACATGATAATCGTGATAATTAAAACCGTAAATAATGGCATACTCAATCTCATCCATTTTTCCCCCTTTGCCCTGAAATGAATGGTCGGGCGAGAAATATCAATGTTCATGCGTACTTTGATTCGGATCCGCCTTCGCCTTCGCTATTTCTTTTTCGGAAACGTTGCCTACCACCAGCTGCCTGCGCGGCATGTTATGCATTCCGCGGGCAGACACGTGCGCCACAACATAATAAATACCTTCTGTGGGGAACTCTTTCTCAATGCTATAAACGCCTTCACCTTGGTGCTTACCTTGGAGCGTCTCATGATTTGTTTCTCCCCACTTCCATAATTCGAACTCCACTTCCTTGGCGTCATTGACCGCCTCCCCTCCCTGTGAGACGCTCGCGCTAATCTCGACAGGCAGATTCAGTGCGGGCTTATCAGGGCTCGTTTGGATGCTAACGTTAATAACGTCCTGGAATAGTCCTTGTCCGGATTCTGCATTATGCGCCGAATCTGAACATGCCGACATCAAGAATGGTAACGTCGCCATAATCAGTATCGTCGCAGCCTTTTGCAATTGACTGATCACCAATCCCATCCCCCTTTCTTTACTCCGATTTTTTCCAAGAGTATCTGGAATAACGTCATCTTCGTGCCGGCCAACGACTTTTCAGTACAAGCTGAGTCCGGCTTGAATTGCAGCTTATCAGCGCGCGAAAGCTTGGATTCCGTTAAATTGTTCGTAACTTCCGCCGAATTAAAGCAGGGCGGTGCAATGATCTTTTGCAGGGAATGATCCAAAATCACCCTTGTATTCCCTGGAGGTTGCACGGTCATCCGGATGAATAGTAGGGAAAGAACTGTCAGTACAAACAAGATACTGATTGCTGAAATGACTTTAAATGGAGCTGACATGAAGCACCTCCCCCTAAAACAAGAAGTCATGACTTGAAAACGGAAATGGGGGTTACCTTTTCGTCCGCAGCAAGTAGAGAAAAAATGGAGCTCCGATAGCGCCCATAATAATGCCAACAGGAAGTTCCACCGGCGAAAAGATCATTCGTGATATCAAATCGGAAGTTTCAAGCACAACGACCCCCAGTACAGCGCTGCACGGCAATAACCAGCGATAATCGCTGCCGATGATTAACTTTGCAAGATGTGGGACAATCAGACCTACGAAGCCTAGAAGTCCGGCGACGCTGACTGCTGCGGCTGCCAGCAATGAAGCCAGCGTAAGCAGAAAGACTCTCACCCACTCCAGCCGGAGTCCAAGGGAAATGGCGGTGGCTTCTCCAAGCTGCATGATGTTGATCCAGCGTCCGCACAAGCAGGCCGCTATAGCGCCGGGAAGAATATACGGCCATAAAACTTCAACATGCGGCCAGCTTTTGGCGGATAGGCTTCCAACCATAAATGACAAAGCCCCTTCTACTCGATCACTATAAAAGGTCAACAATGCCGAGATACCCGAATTCAAGAATGCAGACACGGCTACACCGGATAAAATCAACCGGACTGGAACCATGCCATTCTTCCAGCCCAGCATATATATGATCAGGGCAGCAACAACAGCCCCCGCAAAAGCAGCGGGTACAAGCAGGTGGCCGTATTGGGGCAATGCCAATAAGATGCCGATGCCGGCAACCCCTGCCCCTGAGGATATGCCAATCACATGTGGATCCGCCATTGGATTCTGCAGCATACCTTGAAGAATCGTCCCGGATAAAGCAAGCCCCATTCCAACCAGAGCCGCAATCAATACCCGTGGCAGGCGGATATTCCATATAATTAAGTAGGCGTCCACATCTTTATGTCCCGTAAGGATGGACACAATATCCATGGGATTGACTTTCACTGCCCCAATGCTAAGACTGGCTATCAAAGCCAGTATAGCCATCATTAGCAGGATCAGAAGCCGTATCCCCCGCTTCGTCAACAGCTGGTTCGGCTTACTCATTCATTTCCTGCTTCCACTTTAGGGTATACAAGTTTTTCCATGTATTTGACGGAGTCTGTAATTTTGATTCCAGGACTGGTAACAAACATGGAGGGCGGAAGAATTTGAAGGTTACCGGATTTCACCGCCTTGAGGGACGACCATGCAGGGTTACTCTCAAGCTGCTGTTGTATCATTCGCTGCCCATCCTCGCTCGAACCATGCACGACAATGAACAGGTAGTCTGGATCCAGTTCGGCCAGCTTTTCCATGCTAAAAGGTACTGAACTTGGCATCTTTCCTGACGGAAGCGATTCAGCGACATTTTTCATTTTCAACAATCCTGCAATGTCCAAAGCGATGCTCGATTGTTTTTGCAGTGATATATTGTTCGCCATCAACGTAATGATTGCATAGGTAGGCTCATCTGAAGGCAGGGATCGGGTTAGGGATTGAAGCTGTGCATTCATGCTGTCAACAGCGAGATCGGCATCTTGCTCCTTATCCAAAATTTTTCCCAACAGCCGTGCATTTTCCCGAATGCCCTCGATCGAATCGATGGTCAATATGGCAAAAGGGATTCCTGCGTCGGTAAAAGTGTCTGCCAGCTTTTGATGGAATAGAGGCTGCCCGATCAATAAATCTGGTTTCAGCTTCATAATTTGCTCCATGTTCACGCTGCTTATGATTCCGACTTGCTGGACATTTGCCGCTTTCTCCGGGATATCCACGCCTGGGGAAGTTGCAATGCCCACGGCTTCTCCGCCCAGTTGATAGAAAAGCTCTGTCATTTCATTGTTAAGGATGATGATACGCTCCGGCTTGTTTTCTAAAGTAACGGTCCTATCGCTGTCATCTTTAAAAGTAAGAAATGGTTTATTCGTTTTCGTGCCTTCCTGTATATCCGTCTTTTCATTGTCGCTAGCTAGATGCGATGTAGCAGATGGCGAATTACCGCAGCCCGCCATGACCATGATCAGCAGCGTTAGGATCAAAGTCCATTTCAACCCGTTTTTCCATGTCATGCTAAACCATCCTCTTCTCGTTAGGCATTTTTTATTCCTTATCTTTCATGAAGCTTGCTTACTTTTCTCCCCTTTCATATATGGATACTATATTTCAGTTAGAGGAGGATCGAACAGACTCGATCGAGCTATAAAAATCGAAAAAAAATTGAACAAATTAGGAAAAACAAAAAATGGAATTCGAAAATACAAAAAAACTACACAATTTTAAATAAAAATAGCCCTTACGAGTTATTGGCTGGATGTCAGTCCCAGTTATAATTAAAAACGTTAAAAATGAGGAAAGGAATGACCGTTAATGGTGTTGCTTACGGCCATGATCGGAGCGGAAAACAAAGACTTGTCCATTTATAGACGGAGGCTAGCGAATGAATAAAAGGAATTACAATCGTTTTTGGCGGTGGCATTTTTATGCGTGTCAAAATCCTACAATGGGGTCACATTTGTGCATTTTTAATGACACAAATCTAGCCACATAAAATAAAAAAAGCCCTGAGAATCAGGCTTTAGTACTTTATGTAATGGGGTCACATTTGTGTCATTAGACATCGTTCGACAATTCTTGTCGGAGGACTTTGCCCCTTTTCAATCTTAGATTGTCCGGCCACTGCTCCACCACTTAGTTTAATAAGAACTCTTTTGTACCTTGTCAAATTAACACCTCCGCGCAAATAAAAAACACTAAAGCAACTAATGCTTTAGTGTCTTAATGGAACGAGAATATGAAATTGTAACAATCGACTTATCATAAGCCTTCCGTTTCCTCCTCATATTCCCGCCCCTTCCAGTAATTTTTCATCAATTCTTTCTATACTTGTGAGGGTAAGATGCAACACCGAAAGCGACAGAATTTCAACCATATATTATTTCCATGCCACCTGATCTACGGGGCTATTTCTGTATCTCGAGGAGGTATTTATTTTGGTTATCATCGTTACGTGTTAGGATTTAAAATTGCTTCGCCACACCAAAGCAATTCAACTGGAGCTCCTCGATCCTTCCTACATGCCCATATACGTCTACAACCACATTTCAATTGCTTAGAAAACCTAGTTAGATACTTATCTAATCGGTAATCGGCTCATGTTCTTGTCCAATACGGCAATCGGTACAAGTTCTTGTCCTCGATTCGGGACAAGAACTTGTACCGATAAAACAAAAAAAGCCGCTAAATTAGCGACTTTCTATGGGACCATGTTCTTGTCCCTCGACAAGTTTTCTAGTTGTGTTCTTTTAATTTAATATCTTGTGTTTGCAGCAGCAGCGCATGATTAAAAGCATCTAATTCAACAAAAAGCCCCCTCCTCTTATCTCCAATATAATGTTTTATGGATTGTGTTCCTGCATTTCCAAAAACCCGAAGTATTTCATTGCCGATCAGCAAGGTTAACAAGAGCTAACTTTTCGAATACAGACCAAGGGAACTCGTATTCAAAAAGCCATTCCTATCTCCAAATGACATTCATTTAGTTTGCTCCCTTATGCGCAAAAGCCATGTAGATTTCAGATTTAATGTAACCAGCCATTGCTGCGAAGTAATCCATTCGTTCTTCTATTAACTTTAAATCTTATTCTGGCTTCTCCCGATGGATCAATAAATGTTACTGGTTTATTACCAAGGTAGTTGTACCCATTCTGAGTAGTTGGTTCAAATGCGGTACCGGGTTGAGGATCTTTTGTAACTAAAGAAGGAAGAGAGCAAAATCGTTACGATTGATTCAATAATAGGGGCAATGTGCTCAAAGCATAGGGCTTCCACAGTCATTAGGTTTTACCTTCCGACTTCCCAAAAATTAAGCATTCGTGCTTTACTTCGAATGCAATAATTAAGATTAAGTTTAGTCTTATTAACGCCCTCAATGTGGGTTACAGTTAGCTGTCCTGCCCATAAATGCCGTCATTGAATTATTGTGTTCCGTTAGTTTAGTGATTACTTCATTAAGAATGGGATAATTGAATCCATCTGTATCCCACGGGATGCTTTTAACAAAATCACATCATTTTTCTTAATTGCTTGTTTTAGTGCATTTGCTAACCCCATTTTATCTTTAAATGTATTTACAGCACCTGTTGGATATCTCTTTATTGCTTCTGATGCAATATGGTAACTGAGATCACCGAATGTATAAATATAGTTTATTTTATCCGGGTCAAGGTTTTTACCAATTTCTCGGTGGAACTCTTCTTCATGATGACCAAGCTCAAGCATATCACCAATGACCAAGTGTTTATCATTATAACCCGTCAGTTCTTGAAAAGTCTTAATTGCAGCATTTACCGAATCCGGACTAGCATTCCATGCATCATTAATTATGGTAAATCCCGATGGTGAAATGATCTTCTCCAATCTCATATCAGGCAATTTTAAATGAAGAAATCCTTCATTTATTTCTGCAGATTTTAAACCCAACCTTAGAGCAATAGCAATTGTAGCAAGTGCATTATTAATATTATGGTCACCAAGAAGTGGGAGGTAATAAATGTCGTTAGCGACAGAGAATTGGGAACCATCGGAATTAGTTATTGCATTCTCGACGCTCACATCATTAGAATTCCCCTGACCAAAACTAATGGTTTCTAATGAGCTATTTTTTTTAATTTTGAAGAGTTCTTTAGTCAATAATGGCTCATCACCGTTGAAAACAAAACATCCACCATTCTTTAGACCAGTAAGGATTTCCAATTTTGCTGCTGCTATTGCTTCTCTTGAGCCGAGGCTTAATAGATGTGAAACGCCAATCATTGTAATTACCGCTATGTCAGGGTTGGTAATACGAGAAAGTTGCTCAATCTGCCCTCTTTCACTCATCCCCATCTCAATTATTGCAATTTCATCTTCTTTTTTTATCCCTAATACCGTTAATGGAACACCTACTTGACTATTTAAATTTCCTTCTGTTTTATAAACTCGAAATTTTGTCTGTAAAACAGAATTTAACATCTCTTTTGTAGTTGATTTACCATTACTACCCGTAACACCAATAACTTTGACTTGTAATTCTCGTCGATATTGTGCCGCTAATTTTTGAAAAGCTTCTAAGCAATCATCTACATAAATTAACGGTAGATGATCTGGAGGATTAGGGTGATCCTTTTGCCAAAAGGACGCAATTGCTCCTTTAGATATTGCTTCATTAACATAATTATGTCCATCTAACTCTCTTATAATGGGGACAAATAAATTACCAGGCTTTACCGTTCTGGAGTCAATAGACACTCCTTGAATCAAAAATCCCTTAAACTCCAAAGATAACCCATCGCCTTCAGACATTCGTTCAATAACTTTGAGTTCATGAGTAATCATCATTGCCCCCCCAATTAAATTCAATTTTTAAATCAGTGCTTTAACCCTAACAGAACTGCCTTAATCTTGATAATGCCACGTGTAAGAAGAGATCAAAAGATCCATCACTATGGTTTTTTTGTTAATGTGTGGTTTTTAATCAACGATCCTCCCTTTAGTTGTGAAAATTCTGCCCGGTCATTTCTATACGATGACCTCCATGTATTTAGTAAGGATTCCCAACACCTTGATGTTCTAACACATACACTCTGTTGCGCTAACCTGCCCGTTAGCTTAATAAATAGCTGTAATATTCAGTTAGATATTTATCTAATCGGTAATCGGAACATGTTCTTGTCCTAGACTCGAGACAAGAACTTGTACCGATAAAACAAAAAAGCCGCTTAAATAGCGACTTTCAATGGGACCATGTTCTTGTCCCCCGACATTAGTTTAGTGTCATACATTATATAGCTCTATTTTCACTTTGTTTTTTTATAAGTTCCTGTATCCCCGACAATTCACCTACTTGACCTCACTTACTACAAATCCGACAGTTCTACTTTTAAAACATCTGGAGATCCATCTGATATTTCCTTGATAATGGGTTTGCGAGACAAATCTAATAACACCGTTCGTTTCACAGATGTTCTCACACGAAAAAAACAAGGAGAGTTTTAAAGGACTCTCCCATCTTCAAATTAAGTTGTAATATTGAGTGAGTTACTGCTCGAGTTATATTCAATCCCTGCTCCTAGTCCCCTAGCAAAAACCTGCGCTGGAACATATGTAACACCAATTAATCACTTTAGTAGCTGTACTAGCTGTTTCTGATACACCATTGTAGAATAACGTTTTGCTTCCAATTGTTAAAGTAACTTTGCGACTCATTTTAGTGACCCCAATTGTTCCACTATCTTTGTCGTAAGTGATTGTCGCTCCCAAACCTTCAGCAATCTCTCGCAGAGGAACAAGGTTTGTGTTTTGGTATATTACCGGCGCACTATTAAAGCTGATCTTTTGACCGTTAATATACACCTTAAGGCCAGAAGCTAGCACCTTGGTATTAGCAATAAAAGTCTTATGTTTTAGCTAAATAAAATGAGCAGACTGTTGTAGTCTGCTCAACATTAAGTTTTATTCAACTATCGTTTCCCGTTAGTTTAACGAACGCCCGTCACTGCTATCAGGCTAAAACAAACTTTGTGAAATTCATAATTCGTTTAACGGATTTCCCCCACCTGCTATCTGCGGTTTGAACAAAGCTGAATTAAAGCGATGGCCTCCGTTTTACAGATTTGTACGAGCTCGCTCTGTCGACGCGGTGCTGAGCTTTAATTGCGAGCACTGACGCTATTCCATGTGACTTCGATCAGACGTTTTATTTCTTCGTCCGAGAGAGTAAACTTGCCATGCAGATATGCTTTTACTACGTATACGAAAGAGCCGTAATGCATTTGAGCCATAAACGACGGATCCATCTCAATGATCAGCTTTTCCTGAATCGCCTGCGCATACAGCTTTTTCAAAGGACCGCACCATCCGCCTTCATACGCCTCTTTTTTGACGTCGTCGTAAATGTACGGCGAGAAAGAATATTGTTCAATAAATCGAAATCCTTGAGGATATTCAAGAGACAGTCGAATCAAATTCTCCCAAGCACGCTCTATGCGGACTCTTATGGGTTCATCGGAGTAAAAACCCTCAAGAACTTTTTCTCCATTAAACGTTACGATCGCTTTGTAAAGTTCATTAATAATCGATTCTTTGCTATCGAAATAGTGGTAGATGCTCCCTGTTGAAACACCTGATTCTTTGGCAATCAAAGACATGGAAGTCGCCTGAAGCTCCTTCTCGATAATGAGGGACAATGTAGTCTCCAGAACCGCCTTCTGGACTTTATGATATTTATCGAACACCTTACTTGCCTCCAATACAAAATGATAATCCGCACTATAAAACGAATATTCATTCTATTTTAGGCATTGATTATTGTATTTGTCAATTATAGTGGACGTTACATATATTTCTTAGCCATTGTTTCCAAATATTCTTCGATCGGCACGGAGTTTCTAAGAGCCATTAATTCGTTACCCGCTGCTCCGATGACGGTACGGAATTTCTTGCTTTCTCCCGTTGCCAGAGCGGAAATGGCATCAACGATAATTTGAGGATCATCCAAAATGCCGCTGGTTTCCGTGGGATTCATTAAATTTTGCACTTTCGTCATCAGATCATCGTAATCTTTAATGTTTTCATCTCGGTTCCATATAGTACTTTCCTTAAACTTATTTCCTGTAGAGCCGCCCTGCTCTATCAATCTAAGCTCGATATTCAACGGCTTCAATTCATAATACAGACCTTCCGTCAACCCTTCCAAAGCAAATTTGGACATGTTATAAAGCGATCCAAGCGGAACCGCTGTCGTGATCCCCATGAAAGAGCTGATATTGATAAACATGCCTCCGCCATTGGCTCTGAAATGTGGTAAAAACTTACGAATGACATTGATTGGTCCCCGAGTATTAACTGCGAACTGCCAGTCGATCGCTTCCTCTTTAGCCAATTCCAACGGACCGTAAGTACCCATACCGGCATTATTGACGACGACGTCAATAATGCCGGTATGGCTTGATCCAATGCTGTTTGAACTTGCTCCACCTTTGTGACGTCCAGTTTGAAAATTTTAATGTTGTCATATGCCGTCAGTTCCGTTTCTTTCTCAGGCGTACGCATGGTGGCTGCTACGTTCCAGCCCATTTGAGCAAAACGAATCGCCGTTAGTTTGCCCAATCCAGAACTTGTTCCTGTGATAAATACTGTTTTACTCATACTAAAAACCTCCAGTTTAAATTGGCATGCAAATATAAATAGATCGGATCGAACATTCATTTTAATTAGATTATCTATCTGTCAAATGGAACTATGAACCGGGATGGCAGAATTTTCGGCAGTTATTCGATCATGGGACGGCATCCATGGATAATGATTCGCATTTGTATACATCCGAATCGTCATCTCAATACTGTTGCTGAACCTGAAAATTGATGCCATAGTCAAAAGCTCATCCTTGGTGTACTTGGCTTCGATGTTGTAGCCCGTATCATCGCCCCACTTCAACCAACGCGTCATGATCCAAGCAATAAGTCCGAATGGAGAGTCGTTAAGCCCATATGAGATCGTCGCAGAGTTAAGCATGTGAACGGCCACATGAGATACATAAGTACGTTGGAAGTGAAGAATTCCATAACGAATATCATCAGGTACGTCAGCCGGCACTTTAAATCCGTCGGTTAGGTCCCATGGTCTTTCGCCTTGGAAAAGATTGAGCAGAATCGCATGGCCCAGAGATGAATACCGTAGAGGCAATCCGCGTATTTGTGACCCAGTTGACCTGTAATTAGAGCGCCATAATCGGAACCACTGGCTGCATATTTTTTAAGATTATAGATCGAACGATCATTCTAAAGCGTACCTTGTTATCTGTCAATTGGTTAGAAAAATCTCACGGAAAATGCGAACGACACGCTTCCCTACATCCGTTAGCATGGCCCCTGGCGTCATCTTGAATAACTGGATCTAGCTTTGACCGTCCTCCGGGCCGCAGCTCCGCTTTACGGGAGTGGATAGTGGCTGGTGTCACCATGCAGGACAATCTTGGCCGTTTTCCCCGAGATGTCGACTCTCGACAGACTGGCAGGTTGGATTTCGGTCGATTTCCATAGTTGCTTCAAGTCAGTTCCCTGATAATGCGCCATGAGCAGCTTAATGACAATGGTATGAGTAACTATCAGCAACGACTCCCCGGAGTGTTTCCGAATGATCTCATTGAGCAGGTTCAAAGCTCTCGTTCGCACTTGTGCATACGTCTCGCTATTTGCGATCGCGAACTCCTCCGGGTTATTCCAGAAACGATCCCATTGCTCGGGGTAATGGGTTTGAACCTCCGAATGAACTTGTCCCTCCCATATCCCGAATCTCATCTCCATAAGCGATTCGGATGCTATCAGGGGAATTTCCCTCTCTCCTCGCAGGATCTCTGTGGTTCGCATCGCCCGGGGACTCGGACTTGCGTAAATCACGTCTATATGCACTGTATCCAAGACGGCTTTTAAGCTCTCAGCCTGGTGTACGCCTAGCTCCGTTAAGGGGGAGTCCATTTCCCCCTGCATGCGATGGACGACATTCCATTCCGTCTCTCCATGGCGCGTCAAGTATAATCTCGTGCTCATGAGCAAAACCTCCCTAATTTCATAATCATTAGCCGATCGGGTCTCCCTTTACAACCTATACGGTTGAACCATAGACGTGTTCAGCGTTATTCGTTGGTCATTTGGTTAAAACTTGTTACTTCATCCACCGACAGGCGGACGGTAGGATGACCCTGTTTTACCGCCTTGCCAATGGCAATCAGAATAATTGGTAGATAACGGTCGCTGATGCCAAATGTCTCCTTGAAATTATCAACATCGTAACCGCCCATTGGTACCGTGTCCAGTCCGCGTGCTCGCGCTGCTAACATCAATGCCATGGAAACGAGGCCGGCATCCGTCGAAACGATCTTCGTTCTCATTTCGGAAGGAATTGCAGGATGTTTGGCGGTGATACGTTCCACGAACAATTTAGCTCTATCTTCTGGCATGAAGCCTGCTTCAAATGCGCGACCGTATATCGTCTTAGCCTGCTTGTAATACTCCAGATTTGCAAGCACCGCAATAACGGCGGAAGCGTCGGCCACCTGCTGTTGATTGTTTGCGATAGGCAGCAGTTTCAATTTCAGCTTTTCGTCATCAATTACAAGGAAACGCCAAGGCTGAAGATTGCCCCAAGACGGCGCAAGAATGGCTTCCCCCAGTAGAGCTTTCATTTCCTCGCGGGATATCTTGAAGTTTGGATCATATGCTCGCACGGATCGGCGCCCGTGGATGACCGCGGAAAATGATTGATCGTGTGTATCCGCTCCAATCGACACCGTAATCTCCTCCTCTTTATCGCGTTCCAGCAAGTGAGAATCACTTGGTCGCGATGTCATCTGTCAGTTAGCGACATGGACGTCATCTGCAGTCCCTTATTGATATTCAGCTGTAGCGTAGTTTCGAGAATGGCCTTCTGCACCGTAATGTAACATTCGACCATCAATCGCCCTTGCTATTGTCAACTCTAAAGCGTCCTGAAAACACTTCACATTTCATTTCTGTAATACAATTGGTTTTAACACATATTTCGTTAGCCTGGAGAATTACTATCGAGCTTCATTCTAATTATGGATTTACTTACAGAATAAACGGAAACCAAAATAAATGCGATTCCAGTTATGATCCCAAGAGTCAAAAATGTTCCTCGAAGCGTTGAGATGCCAATTAGATGAATACCATTTAAAACGATTGGTGTAACGAACTGACCTAAATAAGTGAAAATAAGCAACATTGAAATTCCCGAAGTAAGTCGACTCTTTGGCGTTGCCTCCATGATGCTCCCCATGAGCATTGGATAAACTATCCCAAACCCAAAACCAATTAATGAAACACTCAAAATCACCAAGCTCAGCAGATGAGTTACGCTGATCATCACAAAAGAAACACTATATAGTAGTACTACAAGAGGAATAATGGCCTGTTTAAATCGTTCCGCCATAACTCTTACACACAAACCACCAATGAATATTGCCAATAAAGACACAGCTGTAACATAACCCGTTGCAGTCGCATTTCCGAATCCGTTATCAGCCATATAGACGGCGAGATTCGTTGGGATCGCATAATAAAGAATGAGAATACCTAATGTACCTAACGAGACCCCGTATACTTTGGCAGGTAAGCGACTCGGCTTTTCTTGATTTGATTTCATAGTTAATCGTCCGGGCTTATCTCGGGGGATAAATAACAGAACGAGAATCGCAAGTATAATTGCGTACGAATAAGTCAAGAAGACGCCTCTCCAGCCCAAAGCAGCTATATTTCCTCCGAGTGACAGGAAAAAAGCTCCGCCAAGGCCGCTGATCGCTTGTATCAAGCCGTTCATTTTGATGCGCTCATTCCCTTGAATATGTTCAGCAATCAGCGTATTCAACATTGTTGTTACAAGGCCTATGCTTATTCCTAGAACCGCGCGAAACACTAAAATGCCTGTTACCGAATGCATGAATGCCGGCCCTACTCCACCAATGATATATAGGAGTAGTCCGAAGAGCAGAATCGTTTTTTTCGAAAAGTAAGTCGAAATGAAACGTACGGATAAAAGGGCCGGAACAACGAAAAATGATGCGAAGGTAACGATGAGCTGAACCAGAACAGGGCTTGCATCGGGAAAATCTACCCCTATCAGTTTAATAGCAGGCGCTGCTAGCAGAGGTGCTAAATTTGATGTCAGGGCAAGTGATAACAAGGCTATCTTAAAAGCATTTTTCATGTATGTTTTCCTCTCCGCATAAAAAAGTTCATTGAAAGGACACAGCGGTACACGCCCATTGCATCAGATTTCATTTTCTAAGTTTTTTGAACGTGGCACGAATATCTTCGATAATGGCATCCGGATTCTCCCACGCCATAAAATGTCCGCCTTTTTCATGCGCATTCAAATATACATTGTTGAACCATTTGGACTCGTGACTGTTAAGGTAGGCTTGGACTCGTGTTTCCGTTGTAACCCCGGGAGGATTCTCGAATCCCAAGAACGTCATTCCGGTAGGAGCTTCGACAATTGGTTGACGATCATGAGAAGGCCGCCATGGATACCGGTTGGCGTTTGCATACATTCTCATCGTCATTTCGACACTGTTGCTGAACCAGTAGATCGAGACCATCGTCAAAATATCGTCTTTGGTATATAGGGTCTCTATGTCGCCATGCGTATCTCCCCACTTCAACCAGCGGGTCATAATCCAAGCGAGAAGCCCAACCGGTGAATCGTTAAGCCCGTAAGCCAGGGTTGTAGAGTCAAGCATGTGCACGGCCACATGAGAAGCAAACCGACGTTGGAAAGCCAACATGCCATCGCGGATCTCGTCTGATACACCTGCCGGTACCCTATTTCCTTCAGTAACATCCCAAGGTCGTTCGCTTTGGAACATATTCAGGCGGAGTCCGCGTCCGAGATGAATGCCGTATAGAGAATCTGCGTATTTATGCCCTAACTGGCCTGTGACCAGCGATCCATAGTCCGAACCAGATGCAGCATATTTGGCATGCCCCAACGTTTCCGTCATAAGTTTATGGAAGAGATCGGCGATCTTCCAGAAATTCATGTCCGGTCTTTTGAGTGGAGTGGAGAATCCAAAGCCGGGAAGTGAAGGAATGTAGACATCAAAAGCATCTGTGGGATCACCGCCGTAAGATGCAGGGTCGGTCAACGGATCGATTATTTTGCTCATGTGCCAGAAGGTCCATGGCCATCCGTGGTTAATGATGAGCGGAATCGGGTTTGGTCCCTTACCTGGCTTATGCATAAAGTGAATTGGCACGTCTTCCACTTCGACACGATAATGATTGTATGCATTGATGCGTTCTTCCGCTTTTCGCCAATCAAACTGATGAATCCAATAATCAACGAGTTCGCGCATATAGGCGGCATTCACACCATAGAAATTATCCTCGTTTCCAGGATTCGCAGGCAGGCGCGCAGCTTTCACACGATTAATGAGATCCGTAAGGTCTTCATCCGTTACGTTTATTTTGAATTGATATTGGTCAATGGACATGTTATTTCTTCCCTTCTTTATCTGCTGCATATGTGAATTCCATTCGGGTCCGTGTAAGCTTAACCGTGTTAATGAACCATTTCCCATCGACATTCACATAGGTCTCGTGATAATGACCAAACCCATGCATCATTTGATACTTAGCCGTATCACCCTCTGGAAAAATGATAAGGTCTTCCATTGCCCAAATGGCACGGGCATTCGTCGGAGAGATCACTTCAATTTCTCGAGAAAAGAGATGATGAATCGGCTGCGCCGAACCTACATTCCCACCGATGGTATCTTGTATCTCTTCACGGCCTTGTCGCTTGCTCGTCAGATTTCCGGCAACATCAAAAAATTCCATGCTCCCGTCTGGCGTAAACAGTTGTGCGAGGTCATCCCATCGCTTTTCATCGGCAAAGCGAGCGTATCGAGCTTTAAGATTGCTGATTTCCTCAATGATTTCGAGCTTCTCAATTGTGTCCATAAGGTCTCCTCCATGAATATATTTATTATTCGCGTTTGCATTGTCCTGTAACAAGTTGAGTGTATGAAGTACTCATCAAAGCCTGCAGGGTTAATATTAATTCAGTATTCAGTAATACCTATTTTAAACTGCATAGTCTAAATATTTAAAAAAATTAGCCTAAAATGGAAATCGTTGTGGACACAATGCTTTCTAATAGATACGTTCAGGCTTGGTACGCCCAAGAATTCTCAAGCCAATATATGCATTAAGAAAGTAATCCGCCAGATTCTTCGGATCATGCTTCGATGTTAACTCGCCAGATTCTTTTGCTGTAACTAGTATCCGATATAACGCTTCTCTAGTCCTATCCAAACATGCGCTTACTCTTTGGGCGACTTCAAGAAAGTACTGAGCCATTTCGAGCGAAGCATTCAACAAAAAGCAGCCCTTTCGATCTTGATCGCAGACCGACTCGTTCAAAAGTGTCTCAAAGAATGCTTGAATGATATATTTAATGTTACCTTTTCGGTCCTCCAATTGTGCCAATCGCCAATCATACGTTTTTCCATAAAACCTAAGCGCAGCACCTCCTTATGTGCAAAATCCAGTATAAGCAGTCAATAACACAATCTGGAATACAATACAGTAATGTCCACTATAGTGGAGGTTCTTTGCTGACGACGAAGAAGATATGCTTAGTTGTCGAAAGTTCTCCTCCCTAGGCAATCCACGTGACCGACATTTCGCTCTGAAGGTGCACAATCGTGGAGACAAAGCGCTTCACCAATGTACGGCCGGCAACTCTTTAGATTTTCTTGCTGTATCCAAAGCTTGTAATGAAGTAGAGTTTAAACCTCTCAAAAGCACCATTAAGCTGCTAATCGACGCAGCGACCAATTTCCACCACAAGTTCTTCCAAGCTGAAAACTTCACTTCTACTTCTGAAAGCGGCAACCTCGGTTATTCCAGACGGCCTTCTGTACTTTGTTATAGCGCTCTAACATTCGTGGCAGCCTCCTTCGTTCAGATTAGATCGAATGATCGATCTAACAATGCTGCAAAGTGAATTAGTTGAGTTAGAACCCTACTGGAGTCTGGAAAATCAAGAGACAAATGTTTAATAGCAGGAGCAGCAAGCAAAGGCGCTAAATTAGAAGTTAACAATCCAATAGCTTCACGATTACCTTTAATCTCGTATCTTTAATGACGCTATCATCTTCAACCAGCGAATCATGATCCAGACAAAAAGCCCGACAGGTGAGTCATTCAGCCCATAAGTATGTGTTAGAGAATCAATGATAATGCTATGAACAGCAACCTGACAGGCAAAAAGATGGTAGTCCTAAAGTAGTACCAGCTATGAAAAAGTTTTGCACCCCCCTCCAATAAATCGAATGTTCGTTCTAGTTGTTTTGAAAAAAAAGAAGGTTCGAGCGAACCCGAAACCTATCTCTCCATTACAGAAGTATCCATGAGACACACAGCATTCCAGCAGGAACTGATTGCTTCATTTATGCTTTCGCTGGTTAACTCAAAGATCCCGTGCAGATGGCCCTTTAACATGTAAACAAATGTTCCATAATGCATCTGTACCATCATTTTAGGATTAAGTGGGATAAACAACTTCTGCTGAATCGCTTCTTCGTATAAATGATTCATAGGCCCACACCAACCGCCTGTATAGACTTCCAGCTTTACCGCTTCATAAATGTAAGGCGAGAATGAATATTGCTCAATAAATTGAAAGCCCTGCGGATATTTTTCACCTAAATCGATAACCCGGCTCCAACCCATCTGGAACTTTTCGTGAATCGTTCTTCCTTGCAATAATCCTTCACGTACATACTCTCCGTTAAATGTGACAATTGCTCTATACAATTCGTTCACAATATCTTCTTTACTTTGGAAATAGTGATAAATGCTCCCCGTCGATACGCCAGATTCTTTTGCGATCAGCGACATGGAGGTAGCTTGTAGTTCCTTCCGACTGATAATGTTAAGTGTTGTTTCGAGGACAGCACGCTGCGCCTTATTGTATTTGTCAAACATTCGGCTTCTCCTCTCTCAGTTAGATCGAACGATCATTCTAAATAAAATATACACTTCATAAATTCATCCGTCAACCCTTTTCAAGCGAACTTCATTACCGGAAGACTTGCTATCCTTGGTATTAGATGGTTCGTCTTTCTACATGCGTAGAATCCGCTTTTTTGAGACCTTGAATAACCTGCATAATTCGGCTACATTGTACCACTTAGTCATCTTTTCAATAAAGCCTACGCTTCCTATTATCGATAATCGTTAGCCAATCTAGTCTCCCTTCGTCTTCACAGTTTAAACCGTTGAACTAGTCGTAGCATCTCCTCGGAGATCTGGCTCATCGAGTCGGCCGATGCCGAGATCTCCTACAAGGCGGTGAACTGATGCGTGGCGGCCGCCGAAATTCCCTTGCGCTAGATCGTCGGAACACTTCGCCATATGGTAAATCTCCAACAAGCACGCGGTAAATTCCTGCGAGCTCGAGGAGATCTGTCTGGACATCGAAGAGGTCTGCCGCACATGGTACGCGGCGCTGCGAGTAGCAAACAGGATCCGGTTGAACGCTTTGCCGGAATGCTGGATGAGCTCAGCTCCGGCCGTTACCTCGCGCTTCCCCTTGTCCATGGCCGAAACGGCAGCGCCGATATCTCCTCGCGTATCGCCGATTAGCTCCGCGACCTGCATGGCGGATCACTGCGAGCGTTCCGCCAGCTTCTTCACCTCGCCGGCGACGACTGCGAAGCCCTTGCCCTGCTCCCCGGCCCTCGCCGCCTCGATAGACACGTTCAGCGACAGTAGATTCGTCTGCGCGGACAACTCGGCCATCTCTTCTGCAATTTCTCCGATATGCCGAGATCTTTCGCAGAGCGGGCCGACTATCGATGAGAAGTCCTCCACGGTGGAAGATATCGCCCATCTATACAGGCAGAGTTTTTCTGCAGGGGATATCATAGTAAGATGTTCTTATCCTGGTCCTTACTCACCTCTAAAGCCGTTGTGCTGATGCGTAAGTACCTGGGCTTGGACACAACAAGATTTGAAAACTTAACCGTTCCAGAGGATCTGCGTAATGAGTATTAAAAACAGTTCGATTTATAATATGTATAAAATTTAACCTGGTATCGAATAATTTTACTATTAAACAATAAGGTGAACACAAATGAAGAATAAATTAGTTTTGTTAATATTATTGATTTTTGGCTTATCTGGAAATATAAGCGTCGCTGCTCCACAGGTTACGGAAAAAATCTCGCACGAAACTCAAGTGAAATTTAAGCCCATATATCTTGATGTCCCCAAAACTTGGAAAGTTGCCACAAAAGCTAATAAAACACAATATATTATCAGTTATTTTTCTTCAGACGATGATTTTATCTTAGGCCTTGTTGAGCAGAATAGTGAGGACAAAACAATTGATAGTTCTAAGAGTCCAACAGCAAGTACGTACACTTTAAATAGCATTACATATCATTACTATCCTTATGTTGGCGTAACAAAAGGTGGCGCACTTTATTGGATAGATAATGGAGTTTATTTCAATATGGACAGTCATAAATTAACAAAAGAAACGATGCTCAAATTAGCTAAGACAATAAAACAATAAAACGAGACTTGCTTGTCTTAACGACGAGCAAGTCTCGTTTTATTATCTATGTGCATATCCGTCTACGTCAATTGAGAAACCACCATTATTTATTGAGTTATCGTTCCCCGTTAGCTCAATGAAATTAGTGACACAAATTGATACTATTGCTTAAAACAACTGGACCCAATTTTCCTGATTTTGAGTTTGAAAGACAAACTTCTATTCTGCTATTCTCTAAATTTGCAGTAATATCGTCAATCCTACCTGCCCAAGTTGGACCATCTTCTTCGGCGGTAGGATAGAGTTTGAACCTCCAACTAATCTTGTTTTCGATAAATGAAAAACCCTCATAATTATCATATTCTCCATAATTAGAGGGTTTAGGAAGATGAATAGCGTGAACGCTTATGCTGGTACGTGGAAAACTTGGAGTTAGCTTCACTTTATATATCAGAGCTACACCTTTTTCATTTATTTCACTATTATTTACTGGGTCCAAGACTAAACTGCATGGCATGACAGGTTCTACATTACCTTTTGCGTCCGCAGGAGCTACAAAGATAATTGCCATAATAATTAATAAAGGAATTATTTTCTTCATTTTCACCCTCCACAATTTCACTCTGCTTATCCTCCCCTTTTCCGAGTGATTTATTAGCTATCCTGCCCGTTAGTTTAATGAAATTGCATGAGGCCGGCTGCCGTCTTGTATTGACCGGCCATTCGGCGGTGGCGGTCAGAATTGTCCGGTCGCAAACTCGTCTTCTTCAAACATAACGAGTTCTCAAATCGGCATCCGATTATTTCTGAATTTTCAGTACGATACGGTACCGCGTTTTTTTCCACCTGCGGTTTCGACGCTCCCGGTTACTAGGTACACATTCCCCACAGTACCATCCTGTAACGGCATGGTTGGCTATCAGCCGAGATAATATTCTTCTTGAACTGTTGTTTAAAAAGGCATGAATCAGCGTTTGGGGATTAATATTCATTTTTTTCAACCTCCGTTACCCTGCCGGTCAATAAACCGCCTTGAATTGCGTTTATTTCTGTATAACCATAGGTTTTCAAATTTACCATGTTTTTTTGTTAGCTCCTTTAATGTTGTTTTTTGGACGCAAAAATGCCACGGACAAGCAGCCTCTAAAGAAGCTGCTGTCGCGCGGCATCAGGACGCGTCAAAAGGATAGTTTGATCATCATTTTATTACTGTGATCTTCTCAACAATCGCGCCCGATAATGGAATAACTGTAAAGCTAATGAAGTTTTTTTAAAAGCTGCGTTTCCCTGCCCAGGCTCCTTGCATTTTACTGAGGAATACAATTTGCCCAATATGATATGCGTTGTGCATTGCTAAACTCTTCAATTCAAGCACTAATGGATTGTCATCAGGAATCGGTCTATACAAATCTTCTAGTTCTGATTTTGCTAGTATTTTTCCAAGTTCACGATGAACAGAAAAGTATTCTTGTTTTGTTTCCTTCCAATTTTGAAAGGTCTCAGTTGGTAATCGATATGTAGCGTTATTATTTTCTGCCTTTGGTTCATTTGCTGTTTCACCAAGAAAGCGTAACAGAATTCTCTTTTCATAGAAAAGTAAATGACAAACTAATTCCCAAATGGAATGTGCCCCCTCAACTGGTTTCCAAATTGCCTGTTCCAAAGTAATATTGTCTAGTACTTTTTCAAGTGGTGGAAACCAGTCTTCTTTATCTAAGCAGCTTGCCCATTGTTGTAACAAAAGTGTCCTTACATCCAATTTATATTTCCTCCAATATTATCCCTTTGGTCAATATTCATTTGCGGCGTGTTGTTTTGGCATAACTTACAATTTCGAGATGAACCATCTGATTACCTCCCTTACTCCACAATCTGGCCCATTAATGGAATAACTTTAATATCACCTAACAAGTTCTTAATCCACAATAAAAACCGAAATCCCTTCTTTATTGAGATAGGAAATTCCAGTTCATCTTTTTTATAAACGGTTAAACTTTTTTCAAAACAGTTCAACTTTATTTCAAAGCCACATTAATTTTGTTGCCCTAGTGTAAATTAAAATTCCTTTATTGCCAACAATCATTGAAACACCCTGCAATTCTTATCCGTTTCCATTACGGGGTTGATTTAGTGGTGGGTCGTCCAATCTATGCCATATACGCCAGAAGAGATGGTTGAACAGATGGCTAGAATTTTGGAAGCAAGGCTGCAGCTATGGTAAACGTATTAAATTTGAAGTATGATACCTGCATAAAAGTTTTGAGATTAAATTAATATTTGCACTTTCAAACGGGTTTACAGCTTGAAATACTTCCGAGGACTGAAGTTTTATTGATCCTAATCCAGTCTAGTTTATCACTCAAAAGAGCCCCACCTTTCCTAGGTAGATATTTATCAAATCGGCAATAGTACCATGTTCTTGTCCGAATTCGGCAATCGGTACAAGTTCTTGTCCTTGACTCGGGAAAAGAACTTGTACCGATATAACAAAAAAGACGCTAAAATAGCGACTTCAATGGGAATATGTTCTTGTCCCTCGACAGCGGCGGCCGTATGGGTCACACGCTTCAAGGAAGCAGGTCAAGCGTCTCTCCGTCATTTCTTCTTTTTCTTCAAAATTATGTAAAGCGCAGCACCAATCGCTACAAGAGCTCCAGCACTTATCCCAGTCATTACATCGCCTCCAACAATATAAATACTGTTAGTTTGTCTTATCGCTCGATAGCGAACAGGCAAGAGCATAGCCTAAACAGTATAGCATAAAATTGGTACAAGTTCTTGTCCTTGGCTCGGGACAAGAACTTGTACCGATAAAACAAAAAAAGCCGCTAATAGCGACTTTCAAAGGGACCATATTCTTGTCCCCCGACATGACGAGTCACACACTATATAAACCTATTTTTAAATTTAAAATAATAAGTTGCTGATTGCCCCCATTTACGCAAAAGGATGCCAGGTCAATTGGCAGCCCTTTCATGAGAATTGATTAAGGTCCTTACCGGCGGGTACCGGTTGCGGTCTGCTCGCCCTGATTCCGATGAAAATAGCGGCGACGCTTCAGCAGATTCCCTGCAATGACAACTGCCGTGGCCAACAGAAGCGGTATCAGGATATGCAGGAATGGGGGAAGCGATTCCACCAAGGCGTTCAGATGACTATCGTTCAGCATCATTTCGCCCGCCGTATATCCGAGTAGTGCCACTCCGAGCAGCACGATAACCGGAAAACGGTTCATCAGGACCATCAGCAGCTTGCTTCCCCATATAATGAGCGGGATGCTGATGGTCAGCCCCAGAGTAATGAGGATATAATTTCCTGAAGCTGCACCTGCGACCGCCACCACATTGTCCAGGCTCATGACTAAATCTGCTATAATGATCGTCCGGATTGCCTTTCCCAAATGGGGGCTCGCCTCTAGATTTTCTTCCTGTTCTTCCCCCTGCATGAGCTTCAATGCTATCCAGAGCAGCAGGAGCCCTCCGGCCAACTCTACAAAGGGAATTCTTAACAACCATACCGCTGCAATCGTCAATACGAGCCGTAGGACAATCGCGCCAAAGCTGCCGTAGAACACGGCCCTTTTTTGCTGCTCGGGGGGAAGGCTTTTGCAGGCAAGTGCGATTACGACTGCGTTATCGCCGCTTAGCACGATATTAATCACGATGATTTTCAATAATCCGAGAAGCAGCCATTCAATATCCATGATTCATTCCTTTCTTTAAGCTTCCTCATTGACCAGAACCTTTTTGCCTTTGAGCTTCAGGACCAGCGGTATTGTAATCCACAGTAATCCGATGAAGAGAAAGGCAAGCGAAATGGGCTTTTGCAGAAAAATCATGAAGTCACCGTTCGAGATGGTCAACGCGCGCCGCATATTGTTCTCCATCATCGGTCCCAAGATCAGGCCGAGCACAAGCGGAGCGAGCGGAAAGTCATTTTTGGATAGAATGTACCCCGCTAAACCGCAGCCCATAATGAGCACGAGATCAAAGGTGGAATACTGCACCGCATACACGCCAAAAACCGAAAATACGATAATGAGAGGAATCAAGTATTTCGAAGGTGTTTCAATCACCTTGGCGAACAGCTTCACCAGCGGCATATTCAAAACGAGCAGCATCAGGTTGCCGACGAACATGCTAGCGATAACACCCCAAGCCAGCTGCGGATGATCTTGAAATAGCAAGGGACCTGGCTGCACGTTGTACATGATGAATGCCCCCATCAGGATCGCCGTCGTCCCCGAGGAAGGAATGCCTAGGCTGAGAAGCGGTATCATGGCTCCGCCGGACGCGGCATTGTTCGCCGATTCGGGAGAGGCGACGCCTTCTATGGCGCCCGTGCCGAACTTCTCTGGATTTTTGCTTATTTTTTTCTCTACGATGTACGCAAAGAACGAAGCCAGAATGGCACCCGCTCCCGGCAGTAACCCAATAAAGAAGCCCAGAATAGAGCCGCGTGCAATCGGTGCTGCACTGTCCTTCATATCCTGTTTAGTCGGCAAAATACGGTTGATCTTGGCGATCTCCCCTTCATTGCTTTCCCTCTCGAGAATCGTCTTGAACACTTCGCCAACCGCGAACATGCCGACGGCAATCGTTAGAAACTCCAGACCCTGGTACAGCTCCGGGATGCCAAAAGTAAAGCGCTCCACGCCGGAGACGTTATCGATGCCGATCGTCGCAAGCAGCAATCCCATGGCAGTCATTATCAGCGCCTTTACCATGGATTTACCAGCAAGTCCACTGATGGCAAGCAGTCCCAGCACCATCAAAGAGAAATACTCTGCCGGCCCGAATTTGATCGCAACAGCGGATAACGGCCGTGCGAGGAAAATCAACCCGATGAGCGAGATGATACCTGCGGCGAAGGAACCAATCGCGGAAATTGCGAGCGCTGCCCCTGCCCGACCCTGCTTCGCCATCTGATAGCCGTCCAGCGTCGTCACGACAGAGGAGGACTCTCCTGGCGTATTCAATAAAATCGAGGTTGTCGAACCCCCATACATTGCCCCGTAATAGACGCCGGCCAACAATATAATCGAACTTGTTGCCGCCTCTTCTGGTGACAATCCGGAAGTCATCGTTGCGGTAATAGGAATAAGCAGTGCTACCCCGCTCATGGGTCCGATGCCAGGCAGTACGCCAACCACAGTGCCGATTAGTACACCTAAGAACACAAACACCAGATTATGCCACTGCATCGCCGTGCCCAAGCCATGAAGCAAATATTCAATCGTGCTCACTGCCATAACCCCCTAAATTAGAA
Organism: Paenibacillus sp. J23TS9; assembly: GCF_018403225.1. Taxonomy (NCBI): domain Bacteria; kingdom Bacillati; phylum Bacillota; class Bacilli; order Caryophanales; family Paenibacillaceae; genus Paenibacillus; species Paenibacillus sp. J23TS9. Next base: position 1,327,774 of record NZ_BOSG01000001.1, read on the forward strand.
TAACCAAGCTGGAAAACCGGGAAGGGAACCATCCAGCACGTTGACGTACAGAAAATAAACGCCGTACGAGAAGCAGGCGGAAATCAGAAGGGACATCCACATCCTGCCTCTCTGCATGGTTTGAAAACCGATCAACAAAAACAGGAATGTCGAAATGACGAATCCGATATCCTCAAGAAATAAGGCATACAGCAATGCTGCTGCGAAAATGATGCCGAATCGCTTGTAATCCAGCTTTTCCTTGCTTTCCTGCTTCTGTTGCTTTCGGAAAGTGTCATAGACGAGTTTTGCGCTAAGCAGCGTAAGGAAACCGCCGAGAAACAGGGGGAAAATATTCGCTCCGACGTTGCTGCCATAAGCGCTCGTTGCAATGCCCCTGCTTCCAATGACGAAAGCGATGCCGATCGCGCCGAATACAATTCCGGCGTAACGGTCAAATGAATGATTCATGGATCCATCTCTCCTTTGTAAGCATCAGGGGAGAAGCACATTCTCCTTCTCCCCCTAGGGATTTACTTCTGCATTCCCAGGGCGGTCAGCATCTCTTGCAGCTGCTTCTCCTGCTCAACGAGGAATCCTTTGAAGTCATCTGCGTTCTTGTAATCGTTCTGCCAGTTATTGGCGTTCATTTCGCTTGCCCATTCCTTGGACTCTGTCATCTTTTTGAGTGCGTTTTCCCAGTAAGCCTTGGCGACCGCACTCATCTCTTTAGGCCCAAAAATACCACGCCAAATCAGGAATTCGGCATCGACTCCCTGCTCTTTCATAGTCGGCACGTCTTTGAGTGTGCCGCCTAGCCGTTCAGGAGCAGCGACCGCAAGCACTTTGATCTTGCCGGCCTTCAAATATTGATCCAGGGATGACGCGTCCGTCCCGAGCACATCTGCGTTGCCGCCCAACAGCGCGGTCAGTGCTTCACCGCCGCCGTCATAAGAGACATACTTTATGCTTTTGGGATCAATGCCATACTTGAACGCAGGCAAAATGGAGACGAGATGGTCCATGGAACCCGGGGCGGATCCACCCGCTACCGTAAAATTCTTCGGATTGGCCTTCAGGTCTTCAAGAAGGCTTTTCAGGTCGTTATATTTCGAATTGGCCGCGACCGCGATCGCGCCATAATCCTTTGTCAGCTGCGCTAGCGGCGTAGTATCCTGATAACCGTAAGGCGAGTTCCCTTCCTTCTTCAGGTTGTTAATCAAAATGGGAGGCGAACTGACGAACAGCTTATAATTATCCTTGGTGTCTTTGGTCGCGTACTCAGCCATGAAAACGGCTCCACCACCACCGGGCTTGTTCTCAACCGTGATCGCTTTACTTGTGATCTTTGTTTCTGAAAGGACCTTCGAGATCGTGCGCGCCGTCATATCCCAGCCACCGCCGGCCCCAGACGGTGCCACTAGCGTCAGCGCCTTATCTGGATAATTTGATCCTTTGGAGGCTGCCCGGTCTTTGCTTCCACTGGCACTTCCGCATCCAACAAGACTGATGACCAAAAGAGCTGCAGGTGCCATTTTCCATACTTTTGACATCATTTTTTTATTCATTTTCAAACTCCCCTTTGAGTTAAAATGTTATTTTGTATGCGCTTACATTAATCGCCTTCATAATAACATCCATCTGCGGATTAGAAAATGATATGCGCATAAAGGATAAAAACATCATTGTGCGAATTTTGATCATTTTGTTCACGAAAAACACGGGACATTTTCGGTCAAACTTTATGCTACAATAGGAGCAAAAAATAGGGGGCTCTCATGAAGCTGCAGACGAAGCTCATTCTCATCATTTGTTCCCTTTTAACGTTCATCATTCTAAGTTTGAGCGGCATTTACTACATTGTCATCACAAACGTCTTCGATGACCAAATCGGCGAGCGGGCGCTCAAGGTTGCCGAGACCGTCGCCATCATGCCGGAAATCCGAAGAGCCTTCAGCGATCCTGATCCCTCCCGCATCATTCAGCCGATTTCTGAAAGCGTACGCATAAAAACGAATGCACAGTATATCGTCGTGGGTAACCGGGAAGGAATCCGCTATTCGCATCCGATCCCCGACCGTATCGGCAAATACATGGTTGGTGGTGACAACGGCCCAGTGCTGGAGGGGCAAGCGATCATCTCTAGGGCTACCGGCTCCATGGGTCCCTCCATTCGGGGTAAGGCGCCGGTGCTCGATGCGGCAGGGAATGTCATCGGCATCGTCTCCGTTGGTTTTTTGAACGATAACATCGACCGGATCAACGACACATACCAGCATGGGATAGTCATCCTTTCTTTAGTAAGCCTCGCAGTCGGTGCAGGCGGTGCCGTATTGATCGCGCAGAGCGTCAGACGTTCTACGCATGGGCTTGAGCCAAAAGAAATTGGCGTGTTGTACACCGAGAAAAAAGCGGTGCTCGAATCGATCCGTGAAGGCATCCTTGCCGTTAATCAGCAGGGTATGGTTACCTCCGCCAATCGGTTTGCCCTGCAGCTGCTTCAGATCGGCGAAAATGAAAAGATCCTAGGCAAACACATAGGGGATATCCTTCCCAATACGAGGCTTCCCGAGGTCATGCGCAGTGGCGAAGCGGAGTTTGATCGCGAAATGGTCATTGGTGATCACGAAGTCGTGGTCAACCGGGTTCCGATTACGGATCGCCAAAACCGCGTAACTGGAGCCGTATCGAGTTTCCGCAGTAAGTCGGAGCTTTACAGGCTGGCAGAAGAGCTGTCGCAGGTTAAACGGTTCGCAGACTCACTCCGGGCTCAGACGCATGAATATTCCAATAAGCTGTATGTGATCTCGGGATTGATTCAGCTCGAATCCTATCAGGAGGCCGTAGATCTCATCAACCGCGAAGTAAAGGTTCATCAAAGCCTGATCCAGTTCATCATGAGGGAAATCCCAGATCCAGTAATCGGGGGTTTGCTGATTGGAAAGTATAACCACGCGCAGGAGCTGAAGCTCAATTTTGAAATTGATTACGAGAGCTCGTTCCGGGATATCCCGGACCACATGGATCGGAGCCTGCTCGTTACTATAATAGGAAACCTGATCGACAACGCGATGGAAGCCGTGCTCGCACGAGAAGATTTGCTTGAACATACAGGGACGGTAACTCTGCTGTTAACGGATTTAGGTCAGGATCTGATTATCGATTGTGAGGATAACGGTGTCGGGATCCCGGGGAAATACAACAAGTCTATTTATGATAAAGGCTTCTCCAGCAAGCAAGGGGAGCATCGGGGCATCGGTCTTGCCCTTGTGGTCCACGCCGTAAACAAGTTATGCGGGTACATCACATTCAGCAATTCTGGAACCGGTACCGTCTTCACAGTAGCCATTCCCAAACAGAGTTCCGAAGGAAAGGAGTTCATTCATGGAGACATCTCATCAGAACGGAACCATTGACGTATTGATCGTGGAAGATGACGTGAAAATAGCTGAAATCAATCGACGTTTCATTGAGCAGGTGCCGGGATTTAAGGTCGTGGGAATCGCCACGGATGAAATGCAGGCCAAAACGCAGCTGGAAGTGTTGGAGCCAGGGCTTGTGCTGCTCGATATTTATCTCCCCCGCGTCAGCGGACTGGAATTGCTGCTGTATATCCGCCAGAAATACCGGAGCACGGATGTCATTATGATCACAGCAGCAAGGGAAATCGAGCCAGTAGGTGAAGCGATCCGTAGTGGGGCTTTCGACTACTTGATGAAGCCGCTCGTATTTGACCGATTGAAGGAAACGCTTCAGCGCTACGCTCTATTCCATCAAGAGCTTCTCAGGCTAGGTAGGGCAGGCAGCATCGGCCAAAACGATGTTGACCGACTCCTGTCCGGAGCGGCTAAGTCCGAGGCAGTTCCTGATTCTGGATCGCTTCCCAAGGGAATCGATCGATTGACACTCGAAAAGGTTATTCATACTATCTCCCATGTCGGCGAAGCACACACCGCGCACCAAATCGCGAGAATGATCGGCATCAGCCGCTCCACCAGCCGAAGATATTTAGAACATCTGGTCGGAGTTGGCATTGTGCATGCTGACCTCTCCTATGGCCTGGTCGGACGTCCGGAACGCGTATATAGGAGCAAAGGATAACTCAGGTACCTGCTGGACAGTAGATATGTCTTAACACCTGCATATTGGGTTTGTTCCTTTTATTTATCAGATAGTTAAATACTATGGGGAATGCCTCAATTTTGAAGCTTTTTTAACCGTTGTTCTGCTCATGGATCATCAACGTGATGGGTATATCGGTGCAAATAAACTGATCCACAGGATATATGCGATCTTAACAAAGTAAAAAACTTTCCGCTTAGACTAAATAGGGGTACCGCCAACATTTTAACGAAAATATGCGCTAAGCGAAGTGCGTCCGACTTGGCGTTTCTCCTTACTCTAAGCTCAAACGACACGATCACCCGACAATTGAATTAGACTGACTCGTAAAAAGCAGTGACGGACTAGGAACTCGAAAGACCTAGACTGCCGCTGCTTTTATTGTGCTAACGTCTTCCGTTTAGCGTGATGACCTCACCTGTCATTTATGGAAGGGATCTCCGCACTGACTGTAACGGCAAATTTTTAAGGCCACTCCTTGCGGAATGGCCCTTACTTTCATATATTGAACGATCTTTTCCGTAAAACGTTGATTCTAGTCTCTCGATTCATAGTAATTGATCGGCCGGATCTCAATCCCCCATCCAAACTGCTCGCCCGATGCCACTTGTACAGTTGGATGTAAGGAAGCAATCCGGATCGCTTCCTCCATGTCCCGTGCTTCTATGAGAAAAGCACTACCGATCATCTCCTTCGTTTCGATAAAAGGACCGTCCATAACCTTCACTTTCCCATTCGCCCGCCGCAAGCATTTCGTTTCGGATGCGAGACCAGCATCAATAATCATTTGGCCGCTCTTGTAGAAATTTTCTAGGTGGGGCGGACATTCGTTCATTATAACATCAGTCTCATCCTTTGGGCGGGCATCCATTTTATCTGACTCCAAGTAACCCAAGCACAGAAATTTCATTTCTCCTTTAACCTGTGAGTTTGAAGCATTCATTCTTGCCTCTATTTAATTGACGAAAGCTGTCACCAGGAACACTCCGACAAAGATGAGCAGGCTCCCAGCACGCCAAAAGTGAACTTGAAAAGTCGAAGCAATTGAACCGGGAGATCGGGAGCTCGTTCAGATATTCTGTCTCGCTCCTACCAGAAACATTTTCTTCTATTCGGGGTAGTAGCTCAGAAAGAAGTTTGTATGGTTGTATAGCCTAGAAACTTGTCCTGATGCAGCATTGTCTGCATCGTGCCAAGCTACTATTTTGTGCATGCCTATTACTTCAAATGCAAATCTCATGACTTCATATGCGGTTTCCGTTACAATACCGATATTCCACCATCTTGAACCGATATAATAGCCCGAGTCGCAACGACATGACTTATTTGATATATCAAGCAAATGAACTGAACCTATCACTTCATCTTCAAACTCAATCGCCCAACGGTAAAACTCGGGATTTTCGTATCCTGATATCCATTTGGTAAGCATTTCAGCCGTTTTTTCTAGCGATTCGTGGGTCTCCCACGACAAATATTTTGTCACTTGAACATCACTTGTCATGTTGTGGTATACCGAATGTTTATCGTTCATTGTAAACTTACGTAAAACCAGCCATTTCGTTTTTATCGGAACTGTTCCTTTATGTATCAGCACAATCAATTTATCTACGGGCTTCTCTAGTTTGCTAAGCCTCTTTGATTGATTTCATAAAAAACCATTTTGCCATTAAGCAAGGATTTACAAAGTTCAATCAGACTTGGTATATGTTCACGTATCCATAGATGCATTCCTTCATTGCTTACTCGAAATGCGTAGAGTTCGCATATTACCAAAAACATAAAATCTTCTAATTGTGCAATGTCTATCTCCCTTGAAATTATATTTGTGTAGCCGGAAAGCAGATCATCCCGTAATTCACTTTTAGTAAATAGGACAGCAGAAGCTACATCCATTGCGTAATATCCAAATCCCGATATTCCAAAGTCAATGAATGAGATTCCCGATGATGTGCTAACTAGGTTGCTATGGTGAATGTCGGCATGGATGAATCCCCATGTTTCAGAATTTTTGCTCAACCCTTTCATACGATCGGTTACCAGCGAAATTGTATT